>CAZSNG010000006.1:0-67768 GCA_964608345.1 uncultured Thermotogae bacterium | reverse complement strand
GACGGCGGTGAGAAATACCTGTCCAGCGACGTCTGGGAGGTGCGCGATGCCTAGCCGAATCCAAGAGGACCTGCGCGCGGTGAAGGAGAAGGATCCGGCCGCTCGCGGCACGCTGGAGATCGTCCTCGCGACCCCGGGCGTGTGGGCGATCTGGAGCCACCGCGTCAGCCACTGGCTCTGGCTGCACGGCGCCAGGCTGCTTGCCCGGTACCTGTCTCACGTCGTCCGCCGCCGGACCGGGATCGAGATCCACCCCGCTGCCCGCCTCGGCAGGCGGGTGGTCGTCGACCATGGGATGGGCGTCGTCATCGGCGAGACGGCCGTCATCGGCGATGACGTGTTGATCTACCAGGGCGTAACGCTCGGCGGCTTGAAGCGCAACGGAGGCAAGCGGCATCCGACGATCGGAGATCGCGTCCTGCTCGGCTCGAACGCAACCCTCCTCGGCCCGATCACGATCGGCGACGACGCGCGAATCGGAGCGTGTGTGACGTTGCGCGAATCGATCCCACCTGGCGCATCGGTTCGGGAGGAGGTCGTGATCTCGGTCCTGCACGAGGACGAGCGGACGGTCTCAGGCACGAGCTGAGCGGCACCTCAGCCGCTCTCGATGAGGGCGCGAACCAGCTCGGTCGCCGGCCGGTCGCGGATGTCGTCCACGCCGCCAACCTGGACGAATCGGCCCTCGTCCATGACCGCGACGCGATCGGCAAGAGCGAATGCGTCGGCGAGGTTGTGGGTGACGAGGAGCATCGTGATCCGGTCCTCGTCGTGCCTGGCCCGCAACTCCCTTCGAGCGGTGGCACGACTGATCGCGTCGAGATTCGAGAACGGCTCGTCGAGGAGAAGCAGCCGCGGCGGAAGAGCAACGGCGCGGCCGAACGCGACGCGCTGCTTCTCTCCCTCGGAGAGCTCCCTCGGGCGGCGAGGGAAGAGCCGCTTTGGGATCCCGATCCGCCGCGCAACTCGCTCGACGATCTCGTGAAGCCGCTCCGGCTTCGTTCGCCGAAGGTTCAGCGGAAATGCCAGGTTCGAGGCGCCTCGTTCCTTGAACACCCTCAGGTGAGGATAGAGGGCGTAGTCCTGGAACACCATCCGTACCCGCCGATTGCTCGGCGAGATGCGATCGACCGGCTCACCATCGAACAGGACGGATCCCTCGCTCGGCTCCACGAGGCCCGCGATCATCTTCAGGAGGGTCGTCTTCCCGCATCCGGTAGGGCCGACCACTGCGAGCAACTCCCCGGACGGAATCTCGAGCGTCAGCCGATCGACCGCGACGACATCGCGGAACCGCTTCGTCAATCCGTCGAGCCGCACGTGGGTCACCGTCGCCTCCGGCAGCCAGTGTAGGCCCGTTCGCGAAGCGGGCAAGCGGCGGACCGTCAGTCGGCGGCGTAGGTCGCAACGATTTCGCCGAAGACGATCAGGTGGTAGTCCCCGTTCGCGTAGTACTGATCCAGGACGTCGTTTGCGCTGAAGTCGGCCCGTTCCTGCTGCGTCCGAGCGGCAATGCGGCACTCGTAGTGCAACGCGCACTGCTCGATAACCGGGGTCTCGACCACCTTGCCGCGAACCATCGTCAGTCCGCATTCGGCCGCCTTGTCGAGATCCCGCCCCGACTTCGTGCCACAGAGGATCAGTTCATCCTTCAACTCGCCGGGACGCGGCACATTGATCGTGTACGACTCCGCCTGCTGAAGACACTCGAACGTGTAGCGGCTGACGCGCACGTAGGCGGTGAACATCGGGCGGCTCCAGACGACGCCCACCTGCCCCCAGCCGATCGTCATCGGATTCGCCTTCCCGTTCGCGTCGACCGCCACGATGAACGCTCCGCCCTGTCCGAGCGCTTCCCGCAGTCGCCCGGCTCCCTCGTCCCAACCGATGTCGCGCTTCATGGGCTTCCTCCTTTGAAGACCGTTCGTCGAATCATACCCAACCCTGTCACGTCGAACGGGAGCCGGTGCGCCTCTCGAGACGATCCGCTACACTGCCCTGCGTCTCGCAAGGAGGATGCCGAATGAGCAGCGAACCCGAGAAGAGCCGTACGCAGGACGTCGCAGAGGCGGTCGACCACTACACGGCGACGACCATCCCGGTGCACGTCGAGGTCGATGTGAAGCAGGCCGTCCTGAACCTTGCGGAGGCAGAGTCGATCCTGCGCAACGCCGAGTCGATCGCCCTGGGGCCATGCGGCTGTCGGAAGGAGAAGGGCAACTGCGACGGTCCGCTGGACGTCTGCTTGACCCTGGATGACGACAGCGATCACGCGATCGAGACGTGGGAGGGGTTCCGCCACGTCTCCGTCGACGAGGCGCTCGCAGCGTTGCGCAGGTCGCACGAGGCGGGCCTCGTGCATCTCACGTATCGTAAGCCGGGCGAGGAGACGACTATCTTCTGTTCCTGCTGCTCCTGCTGCTGTTGGTTTCTGAACGCGCTGAGACAGTACGACTACCACGACGCGATCGTCGAGGCGACCCACGTCGCCGAGCACGACATCGGCACGTGCATTGCCTGCGGAGCGTGCGTCTCACGGTGCCCGTTCGACGCGTGGGCCGCGCCGCAGAACGGCGAGAAGCCCTCCCTGGACCAGGACAAGTGCTTCGGCTGCGGTCTGTGCGTCAGCAGTTGCCAGACGGGGGCAATCTCGTTCGTATCCCGGGAAGGTACGCCCGGGTCGGCTTGATGGACAGGAGGCGACAACGCTCCTCGCCGACGAGGTCTCGAATCGCGTAGAGAGTGATCGTTGAGGAGACGCCACGACGTCGCAGGTCTTCGACGAAACGAAGCACCTCCGCCTTGTCGCCCTTCATCCGGTCCTTCAACGCCCACCCGACGCCCGTGCGGACGAGATCGTCATCGTCCCAGACCAAGCGTTCGCACGCCGACAGTCCGAGATCCGTGAATCGGCCCGAGGCGCCTAGCCTGCGCGTGAAGACAACCGCGCTCGCCCTGCGTTTCCACCGGCACGACGACGACGCCCACGCCTCGAGGGTTCGGCTCGTCGGAGCGCGCCATCGGCGCAGGAGCGGTTGCAGGACCTCGATGCGGAACGCGTCGGTTGCCGCCCAGCCAAGGAACGACTCGACCAGGCGGCCAATCTCCGCGAGCGGTGGGGCGTCGAACCGATCGATCGTTCGCCCGAGCAGGAACACGCCAAGATGGGCCGCCTCGCATCCGTGATCGAGGAACCGCGCCGTAGGACTGGGCTCGCCAATCGATCCCACACGAGAGCGCGCTTGCGTTCTCGTCCGTGACGGCCCTCGGGCCGTCACGCCGCGTACGCCTTCGCGTGCCGCGCGGCAATCCGCCTGACGGTCGGCGTGTTGACTCCGATATCCCAGTACCGATCGGGCGGCCGATGATCGGGAGCCGACCGGGTCGCATTGCCCTCCAGCGACTCCAAGAGCGCTCGATAGAGACCATGCGATCGGATGACACAGGCAAGCACGTGTAGAATGCGGCCGGGAGGGCCGGCGATGCGAGGATGGGAGTTCATGCGGACACTTCGTGCTGACCTCCCCGCCGTCCTTCTCATGGTTGTCCTGCTCGCGATCGTCGCCCCAACAACCGCGGCCGCCGCTCCGCCGGCCCTCCTCGTCTACGGCTTCCAGCCGATCCCCGGGTTCCGGGTGACGGAGCTCTGGGCGGACGTCGCTGGCCACCTCTCGGGCCGTCCAATCGCGGACATGCTCGCGATCGAAATCGAGTCCGGGCACGACCTCTACCTTCTGCCGGCCGCGGATCCGGAGCACCGGGACGTCTTCCTCTCCGACTATGCCCTCCCGTACGAGCCTACGGTTCGCGACCTGCGCTTCTACGCCGCCCGTCTGGCCGACGAAATCGCCTGGATCACGGAGACGTTCGCCGTTCCCGCCGTCGACATTGTCGCCCACAGCATGGGCGCGCTGGTCGCCCGCGCCTACGTCGAGGCGGACGACTTCGATGACGTCATCGGAACCGACGACTTCCCCGACCACGCCACCGACTACCAGAGTGACGTGCGGACCTTGGTCTCCGTCGCCGCGCCACACCACGGCGCGTTCCTCGCGTCGTTCGGCCAGTGGCTGAGCCGCCTCGGGCGCCAGCTCAGTCCGGAGGGCCAGTTCCTCGACCTGCTGAATCGGGACCGCGTGATCGACGGCCGCCTGACATCGCTTCGACCCGGCGTCCGCTACGTGTCGATGGCCGGACAGACCTGCTTTGGCTGTGGCATTCGCCTCGACGAGGAGAGGTGCCTGCGCGAGTGCGTCGACGCCGGACTCGCGTGGCAGGGATCGGATTTGGTCGTACTGATGGCCTCGGCGTATCTCCCCGAAGCGGAGAACGTGGCGTGTATCGGGATGGATCACGTGGACATGCATACACACCCGGTCCTCGCCGAAGCGATCGAGGCGATCCTCGACGGTGCGCCGGCGCCGGCCGCTATCTTCGCGTCGCCGAATCTCCGGTTCGAGGAAGCGCCCTAGCGCATCAGGCCGAACCGATTGAACGGCCATACACGAAGGTACGGCTCTCCGATGAAGTCCCGCTCGTCGACGAACCCCCAGAATCGCGAGTCGAACGAGTTCTGTGAGTTGTCGCCGAGCACGAAGTAGTGACCCTCGGGGACGAGTGTCGGTTCGACGCCGTACTGGAAACGCGGGTCGTTCGAGTAGTAGTACCGATCGAAGCGCGGGTCGGTCAGCATCTCCCCGTCGACGTACAGGTCACCGCCGCGGATCTCGACCGTCTGCCCGCCGATGGCGACGAGCCGCTTGACGTAGCGCATCCGCTTCTCACGCGTCACGATGCCGAGGTCCTCGAGCGAGCCGAGGCCCGCTTCACGATTCCCCAGCTCGTACTGCACGCCGCCGACGACCGTCAGGCGAAGAAACGCCCCCTCGTCGAGCGTCGCGAGGTACGCGTCCGCATCCTCGGTGGCATAGATCGGCTCGCTGTTCAGGTACAGCAGCTGATCGCCGGCCTCGACACCGGCGAGATCGGCGGTCGATCCGTCCGCAACCGAGCGAGCGAGAACCTGTTCGGTGTGCCGGAAGACGACGATGTCCCCCGGTTTCGGGTCGCGGAAGTAGTAGGTGATCCGATCGACGAAGAACGAGTCCTTCGGGTCGATCGTCGGGATCATCGAGCCGGTCGGTACGTGCATCCGGACGGTGACGAAGATCATGATGATTGCCGCCAGTGCCCCGGCCACGACGAGCACTTCGGTCCACTCGAGAACCTCGCGCATGACGCGGCCCGGTTTGTATCCGAACCGCCAGACGAGGCGGAGAATCCATGCTGGCTTCTTCTCCTTCTTCTTCCGTCTCCGTATCATCGAACCCTCCCTCTCCGCCCTTCGCCGCCGATCCTATCCGAACAGCACAGCCTGTGCAGCCGCGAGGCCGGACCCGCCGTCGAACGCGTGGCCGCTCGACCGCAGCCCCGCCTCGATCGCCCCGATCGTCGCCAAGAGGTCTCCCGGCTTCGTCGCCCCCATGTGGCCGATTCGGAAGTACTCGGCCTTGATCTCCGGATGCAGCCCGCCCGCAAGGATGGCCCCGGCGTGTCGGATCGCCGGCAGCAGATCCGCCTTCGTCACGCCGACCGGAAACCGCGGCGCACTGAGCGTGTTTGCCGCGTGGTCGTCGTCGGTCGGCACCTGCCCAAGCCCGAGGGCGCGAAGCGACGCACGGCAGGCGTCGCCGAATCGACGATGCCGCGCGAACCGGGCTTCCATCCCCTCTTCGAGGATCTGCCCCAAGCTGACATCGAGCGCGGACACCAGATTGACCGCCGGAGTCCCGAAGTAGCTCGGCACGCGCTTCTCGTACGACGCCATGATCGGCAGCCACTTGTCCCAGTCGGCGTAATAGTTCGCAACCCGGGTCCGGCGCTTGCCCCACGCGCACAGCACGCGCTGGCTGACGACGAGCAGCGCCAGCCCGGGAGGCACGCCGACCGCCTTCTGCGATGCGGTCAGCACGACGTCGACTCCCCACGCCTCCTGGCAGATCTCCTCTCCGGCGACGGAACAGACTCCATCGAGGACGGTGAGCACATCGTGCACCAGGCCGAGCGCACCGAACCGCTCCGCGTCGATCCGAACCGCCGTCGACGTATCCACGTGGGTCGCCGTCATCAGCTTGTACGGATTCTCGCGGAGGGCCGCCGCGACGGCGTCGAAGTCGATCGTCTCCCCAATCGGTGCACGGATCACGTCCACCTCGGCGCCGTAGCGCGTCAGCAGATCCTCGAACCGGTCGCCAAACACACCGGTACTCAGGACGAGCGCGCGGTCGCCCGGCTCGACCAGGTTTGCTCCGGCGCAGTCCATCGCCAGAGTGCCGGAGCCGGCGAGGACGAACGGCTGGCCCGTCGGGGCCTGCCACACCTCGCGCATCCGCTCGATCGCCCGTCCGAAGACGTCGATGAAGTCGGGCGAGACATGACTGGTCGTCGGGGCGCCGAGCGCCTGCAATACGGCCGGCTCGAACTCGATCGGCCCCGGGATCATCAGCAGCGTGCGGTCCTTCATGTGGTCGTCTCCTTCTCGTCGACTTCGAGGATCCTTGCGTCGCGCAGGATCGATCGCAATTCGTCGCACTCGGCGGGACCCAGCGGCCGGAGCGGCGGGCGCACCGGACCACCGCGAAGACCGAGCATCTCCATCGCCGCCTTCAGACCGGGCACACCCCAGCGCCGCGTCACCGCGGTGTTCGGGCGCACCAGCCGGATCTGAAGCGTTCTTGCCGCCCGGATGTCCTCCGCCAATGCGAGCCGCCGGACCTCGAGGCACTCGCGCGGCGCGATGTTCGCCAGCGCGAGAACGCCGCCGACTGCGCCGACAGCGAGGGCCGGTAGCAGGAATCCCGCCGATCCGGCGAGAATCGAGAAGCGGTCGCCAAGCTCGTCGTGGAGTCGGCCGAGCTTGGCGACATTGCCGCTCGAGTCCTTCAGCCCGACGACGTTCTCGTGTCCCGCAAGCCGCACGATCAGCTCCGCGTCGAGATCGAGTCCGGTGCAGGCGGGCATGTTGTAGAGGATGACGGGGATCGGCGAGGCGTCGGCGACATCCCGGAAGTGCCGCTCGAGGACATCCGCGGTCATCAACCCCTTGTAGTAGAACGGGGAGAGAACGAGCGCGGCGCCGGCGCCGGCCTCGGCGGCGGCCCGCGTCAGCCGGATCGTCGCCGCGGTCGACTGGAGCCCGGTCCCGGCGATCAGCGTGCGCCCTTTCGGGAGCTCCGCACGCGCCGTCTCGACTAGGCGAAGCTTCTCGCTCTCGTCGAGCAGGACGGCCTCGCCGTTCGATCCGAGGACAACGACTCCCGTCAGGTCGAATCGATTCCACCAGCGCAGGTTCTCCGCGAGTGCGTCGACATCGAGTTCTCCGTCCGTGGCGAACGGCGTCGGTATTGGTGGGAAGATCCCTTCGAGCTTCGGCATATCAACCCCTGTGAAGAATGTACACGAGCCCTTCCAACCGCGCGAGCCAGGCGCCACAAACAACAGCAGGCACGAACTCCCTCCGGACACGGTGGGTTGGCATTCGCTCGCGTCCCTGCTCACGTCCGATCTGTTCCCGACGCCAGTTTCCCGTCCGTCGGCAAGCTGTCCGCTGACACGGCGGATTGGCAGCTGTTCGCGTCCCTACCCACGTCCGATTTGCACACGCCAGTTTGCCGTCCGTCGGCAGACTGGCCGCTGACACGGCGGGTTGGCAGTCGCTCGCGTCCCTGCCCACGTCCGATCTGTTCCCGACGCCAGCTTGCCGTCCGTCGGCAAACTGGCCTGCGACACCCACGGCTTCGCGCACGTTGCACAACCGCCCGTCCGGCAGTACGTCATCCGCGCCAGTTTGCGGTTCGACAGCAAACCGGCCCCTGACACGGTGGGTTGGCATTCGCTCGCGTCCCTGCCCACGTCCGATTTGCTCCCGACGCCAGTCTGCCGTCCGTCGGCAAGACTGGCCTGAGACACCCACGGCTTGGCGCGCGTTGCACGACCGTCCGTCCGACAGTTCGTCATCCACGCCAGTTTGCCGTTCGTCGGCAAACCGGCCCCTGACACGTTGGGTTGGCATTCCATGCCAACCCGTGCTACCGTGTCAGTCGAGGTATGACCAGGCCCGCGCCACCCAGCCTCGGCTGGGCGGCGTTTCTCATTGTCAGGAGGATGCATGGCCGTACGAATCGCAGTCGTTGTCGGGTACTTCGCGATCCTGCTTGGGATCGGCTTCTGGGCAATGCGCCGGGCACGCGGGACGAGCGAGGACTACTTCATCGCGTCACGCACGACGACGCCGCTCGTCCTGTTCCTCACGATGGCGGCGACGAACTTCAGTGCGTTCACCGTCTTCGGATTCGCCGGCGCCGGATGGGAGAGCGGCTACGCTTACTACCCGATCATGGGGTTCGGGACCGGGTTCATGGCGCTCACGTTCGTCCTGATCGGGCGCCCGGCGTGGCAGCTGGGCAAGAAGTACGGACTCATCACACCGCCGGAGCTCGTCTATCGGCTGACCGGCAGCCCGATCCTTCGCTTCCTCTTCTTCCTGGTGATGACCGTCTTCACCGTCCCGTACCTCGCGATGCAACCGATGGCCGCCGGGTACGCGCTTCAGTCGCTGCTCGGGATCCCGTACTTCGCCGGCGCGGCGCTGATCACCGCTGTCATGCTGCTGTATACCTTCCGTGGCGGCTTCCGCGGCGTGACCCGGACCGACGTTTTCCAGGGCGGGATGATGATCGTTCTCCTCGTCGTCGCGGTGGGCATCATCGCCGCGCGGTTCGGCGGCCTGTCTGCGGCGAATCGGACCGTCCTCGGCGACTTCCCCGAGCTGTTCGCGCGGCCCGGCCTGGGCGGGATCTACACGCCGGGCGTCTGGTTCGGATACATGCTTCTCTGGTTCCTGTGCGATCCGATGTTCCCTCAGCTGTTCCAGCGGTTCTACGCCGCGAAGAGCCCGCGCGGGCTCGCGACGACGATGTCGCTCTACCCGTTGCTCACCGGGTTCCTGTTCTTGCTCCCGGTGACGATCGGCGTTCTCGGGAGGCTGACCTACCCGACCCTGCCGGAAGGCGTCGCCGCCGATCGAATCCTTCCGATGATGCTGGCGGAACACGCGCCGCCGGCGATCGAGGCGCTCGTGCTGACGGCCGCCCTGGCGGCGCTGATGTCGACGCTCGATTCACAGCTGCTGACGCTGTCGTCTATGTTTTCGCGCGATATCGCAGCACCGTTACTGCGATACCGCGCGGAGCGGAACGGCAGGAAAGGTCCCGTTCCGCTGTCTGGTGAGCTGCCGGGCACGGTCCAAGACCGGGTCACGCAATCGCCCGAAGCGCCCCAATGGATGTCGAAGGCGTTCGTGGTCGGGCTGGCCCTCGTCGGGCTGGCGATCGCCTACCAGCCGCCGGCGACGTTCCGAATCCTCGCCACGCAGACGTTCACCGGCCTCGCGGTCCTCTTCCCGACCGTCATCGGCGCCCTCTACTGGAAGCGGATGAGCCCAGCCGCCGCGATTGCGTCGATCGTCGCCGGTGAGGGGCTCGTGGTCGCCTACTACTTGAAGCTCCTCCCGCGGCTCGGAACGCTGCCGGTCGTCCCGATCGTCGTCGTGACGACCCTCGTTCTCGTCGTCGGAAGCTTCATCCATCGGGCCGAGCTACTGCGCGAGTCGACGCGAGAACCTCGCGCGCTCACCCGGCGCGCGGTTCTCGGCTGGGGCGCCGCCTTCGCAGCGCTGTTCCTCGTCGGAATCGACGTCTGGAATTGGGGCGACAGCCGCGTCTCGCTGCTCGGATTCCCGTGGTGGGTCTGGATGTTCGCCGGCCTGTGCGTCGTCACCTCGGTGTTGTTCTGGATTCTCGGACGAAGCCTACACAAGAGAAGTCCGACCTAGCCGATCACTGGGGGAACTCCTGCAGCCGGCAACCTGCTCGCAGGCGAGACAGGACAGCAGGCCGACAGCAGCCCCCCATCATCGTTGAGACTGCTGCGCGAACGGATCCTCTAGGATCCGTTCGCGATAGGCGCCTCGATTGTGATCTCCTCGTTGACGTCGGCGAGATCCATCCGCCAGGTCACGGTGCCGCGCCCGCCGTCCTTGTCGATTCCGCTGGCCGCGAAGTGGTACTTGACCGGGTAGCCGGCCTCGGCGATCCAGACGTCTCCCGTGGCATTCTCCAACTCGCCCTCCCAGTACCCCGCCCACTGCTCGTAGGTCGCGGTGTAGTGACGCGCGGAGGTACCGTTCACCGTCTCCATCCCCACATACGAGGCCGTCGCCTCCAGCTCGCCGAAGATGCCGTTCCAGACGACCGACGGCGCGAAGATCAGGATCGCGTTCGTCATCCCCTCCGCCACCAAGATCGGTGTTTCGGTCCAGTCGCCGTCACCGTAGACCCACGCCTGATCGCCGAGCCGAATCACCTCGAATCGTTCCTCGTCCTCAAGGTTCATCCAGATCAGGTGCTTCTCGTCCGGTCCGGCGACGATGCCCATCAGCTCGATCGAGCCAGCTTCGATCTCGCCGCCTTCCTCACCGACGAAGGTGAAGAGCGTCGAGTATCGGTAGCTGTCCAGGTTGTCGAGCGCCGTCGCTGCATCGGAGAATGCGCCCTCCGGCGGCGCCACTGCGGCCTCGTCAGGCGTCGCGGGCTCAGGCGGATCCGGTTCCGTCCGTTCCTGCGGCTCGGGCTCGACCTGCCCTGGTTCGTCAACCGGCTCAGGCACGTCGGCCGGCTCGGCCGCCGTCTCCTCGTTCGAGGTGCTCGGCGTGTCCTCGGGTGTGCTCGCTGTGTCCTCGGGTGTGGTCGTCGTCTCTTCCGATGGGCCCGTCGTTCTGTCACTCGACGAGCAGGCCACCAACGCGCAGGCCAGCAGCCCCACCAGAAGCAGGATCAGCCAAGTTCTTCGATGCATCTTTCCCTCCTTGTCCTCATCGTCCGATCAGTCCGATCATTCCGTTTCAGCGGACAACTCTACCAACGACCGCTCACGCGGGGCAAGCTCGACCGGCACTCTCCGGCAGCGCGCAAGACACGAATCGCCTCCTGGCCTGTATGCTCAAGCGACACACTGCGATGAAGGAGGGCTCTCACGTGTCTGCCTCGCAACGAGTTTGGATTCCCCGCCCGAAGCTCGGGCTGTTTGCGATCCTGCTGGTTCTCCTGTACCTCACCGCCGCCGCGGACCCCTGCGGCGACGGCGCCTGTGACGGCCCGGAGAACCCCGCCAACTGCCCGGAGGACTGCGGATCGGCATCCAGCGATGTTGTCCCCAATCCGCTCCGGGCGGTTGTCTCCGAGGATCTGCTCGAGTGGAAGGACTGGCTCGTCGACGGCGGATTCGAGCGTGGGACGGACGCCGTCGTGCTACTCGCTCATCCCGCGGCGCAGTTGCCGCCCGCGTTGGTTGATCGGCTGACGGATGCCGCGAGATCCGGCAACTACGGGATGAGAATCGAGTCCGGACCGGGCGAAGGAGTCCTGTTCGCACTCCGATCCGAGATCGAGAAGGGTGAGGCGACCCGCTGCACTCTCTGGGCACGCTCGCTTCGGGGGCCGGCGGAACTGAAGATCGAGGTCCTCGGAGTGGAAGGCGGCAAGACCGAGCCCCGTGTGCTCCACAAGCCGGAAGCCGGGTTCGAACTCGGAGCCGAGTGGACTCAAGTGCAGTTCACGTTCGGGAACACCCGCGGCGTCGAGTACGCGCTGTTCGCGATCGACGTCGGCCCGAACCGCACGATCGACATCGACGACGCCTCGATCGAAGCGGAGCAGTGGGCGCTTCCCGCAGTTTGCCGGCTGGAACGAGATGTCGGCGGCATTCCGGTACCGTTCAAGCCCCAGGCACCCGTCCACTTCAACGTCCTCATCCACATCGAGGACCCGCGTCTGATCACGCGGAACGAAGCGTACTTCCGCCAGAAGACGGCCGTGTTCACCGAGCTCGCCCGCGTGTTGCACGAGCACGGCGGCTTCCTGACGATCCAGCCGGAGGAGGACTGGCCGATGGCGTCGCTCGCGTACGCCCCGACCACGTTGTCCGACCTGGCGCAGCAGTTCGGCGTCGTGTATTCGACCCATACCCACGGGCCTGCGTGCATCGATCCGGACAGCCGGCTCCGCAGCAACCAGGACTGCAACGACTGCCGCACCTGCCCCGGATGGACGCGAATCGAAACGGACACCGACCCGCACACCCCGGAGTACGTCGGCGCGTTGCGTGAGCTGATCACGGAGGTGTCGGGGACGGACGTAACAGATCACAACGGCAACTTCCACTACGGCAACCCGTCCGCGCTCGCCGATGTCGGCATCACGACGTGGTCCGCGTTCAAGGATCACAACACGCAATCGACGTTCGACCGGCTGTTCACCAATCCGTGGCGACCGACCGCGTGCGATGCGGTTGAGTCCCCTGAGACCTTCCAAACGCATGATCCGACGAGCGACGTGATCTTCGTGCCCGGATGGGGACAGGCGATCACACGCCATCCGGAGCGACTGCACGAGCGGCTCGCCGCGATGCTCGCTCGGATTCTATGCTACGCCGATCCCGATCGAGTCAACGCGTTCTACATCGTCACGCACGTCGACCACTACAAGGCGGAGAACGGCGAACCGTACATCGAGTACGACGAGACAACCGGCCGAATCACGCTTCACGACGCGTTCACCCAGGACGTCGGCTACTGGGAGGAGACGCTGATCGAACTCATCGATCCCCTCGTCGCTGAAGGGTACATCCAATGGACCTCCCTTCCGGACATCGGGGAGCTGTTCGTCGAATGGGAGGAAGAGCACAGCCTGCACTAGGCCAGACTGCATCACCTATCCAACACGAGAACGACGCAGGCGTTCTCGTCCGTGAAGAGCCACCGGCTCTTCACGATATAATCAGCGACACCATGAAACGACGAACGATCGTGGCAGTGGTGTTGGCAGCAGCGCTCGTGGGTGGGCTCGCCCACGCGAGCCTGGCGTGTACCGGATTCGCCGTCTACTCCGGCAGGACCCTCTACGGGATGAACTTCGACTACCCGCCGAACGAGATCCGATTCTCGATCGAGGAGCACGAAGCAGGCGCCGTCTTCATCGGCAGCTTCTGGATGGACGAGCACTACGCGCGCACCGTCGGCATGAACGAGCACGGCCTGTTCGCGTCGGACCAGATGGTCTCGCCGCCACGGGCGATGGCCGAGGAGCCCACCGAAGATGAGCTCTACGTCTGGAACGCGTTCTACGACGGACTGAGCCAGTCTGCATCGGTCGACGAGGTCCTCGATTGGATCGGCGGCCGGCGGCTCGTTCAGTACCCATCCCTGCAGCTGCACAACCTGTACGCCGACCCGACCGGGAACGCCGCAGTCGTCGAAGCCGGCATCGCGGGGAACGTGATCACCCCGATCGAGGGGCCGTTCCTCGTCATGACCAACTTCCACAACGGGGACTTCGGCGGTCTCAACCTGCGCGACATCGTCGGCGACGGCGCGGAGCGGTATCGGGTCGCCACTCGCTACATCCAAGAGAATCTCGACGGGTTCGACGTCGATCACGCGTTCGAGGCCCTGCGCAGAACCTCGATGTCGACCGGTGGCTTCAAGACCCGCTACTCGCTCGTCCTCGATCCCGAGGCGCTCGAGATCTACATCGCGCTCGAGCGGGACTACGATCACATCTGGAAGATCTCCATGACCGAACGAACGATCGAGACACATCGCGGCTTCGGCACACAATACCTCTTCCCGCTGAACGAGGAAGGAATCACCGGGCCGAGCCTCCAGCGACTTGCCGGGAGCGAGCCGGCCAAGCAGGAAGGCCCCGCGATCCGTCTGGCGTTGCTGCCGTTGATCCTCGGCGGGCTTCTCGCTGCAGCGCTGCTGCTTCTGTTATTGGAGTAGGCGGGGCAGGATAGGGAAACGGCCCACTCCGGTGCGGAACGGAGGCAATCCATGGCAGGATCGCACAGTAGCCACTGGCATCGGCTGACCGAATTCGTCGAACAGGCGATGAGAGCAACCGGGGTCCCCGGGGCGTCGGTCGGTGTCCTGCAGGACGGCGAGATCCGCACCGGCGGCTTCGGCGTAACCAACGCGAACCATCCGCTGGAAGTCACCGACGACACGCTGCATCAGATCGGCTCGATCACCAAGACGTTCACCGGGACGCTGGCGATGCGCCTCGTCGAGGACGGGAAGCTGGACCTCGACGCGACGGTTCGGACGTACCTCCCTGAGTTTCGGGTCGCCGACGAGGATGCGAGCGGGCGGGCTACGATCCGGCACCTGATGACCCACACCGGCGGGTGGGCAGGAGACCTGTTCGAGGACACCGGGGCAGGCGATGATGCCCTGCCGAAGTACATCGCCAAGATGGCCGATCTCCGGCAGCTCGCCCCAATCGGCACTGTCTGGTCGTACAACAACGCAGGCTTCGCCGTCCTCGGGCGGATCGTCGAGGTCGTCACCGAGAAGCGCTACTCCGAGGTCCTCCGCGAGCTGGTGCTCGACCCGCTCGGGCTGAACGCGACGCACCTCGACATCGATCCGGTGGTCACTGGGCGGTTCACCGTCGGGCACCGCGTCACGCCGGACGGCGCTCGGGTCATCCCGTCGTGGGTGCTGCCCGGCTACGTCCGCCCGATGGGCGCGATCGTCTGTTCGGTGAAGGATCTCCTCGAGTACGCGCGATTCCATCTCGGCGACGGAGTGACTGCAGACGGTGAGCGGCTCCTGACGTCAGAGAGCCTGGCGCAGATGCACGCGCCGCACGCGCCCGTCTGGGGAAAAGCGCACTGGGGACTGACCTGGTCGGTCGACGAAACAAGCCCTGTACGCCGGATCTCGCACGGCGGCGGAACCGTCGGGCAGGTCTCGCTGCTCACGCTCGTGCCGGAGCGCGGATTCGCAGTTGCCGTGCTGTCTAACGCCGATCGTGGCTCGGTCCTGACCCGTGACGTCACCGAGCGGGCTCTCAAGGAGTATTTCGACGTTCAGGTCGAGAAGCCGATGCCGATCGAATCGACCGAGGCCGATCTCGCGCCGTACGTTGGCGTCTACGGCCGCCCGTTCGCGGACATCGAGCTTGGCCTGCTCGGCGGCCGCTTGATCGGGCAGATCACCTACAAGCAGGCCTTCCCGACCGCCGACTCGCCGCTCCCGCCGCCGAGCCCACCGTTCAGCCTCACGCGCTGCGAGGAGGACCGTCTCCTGGTGATGGACGGCCCGTTCGCCAACACGATGGCCGACATCATCCGCAACGACGACGGCACCATCGGCTGGATTCGAGCCAGTGGGAGGATTCACCGGAGGGAGGACGCATGAACCGGGCCATCGGTAGCGCGGTTCTGGCCCTAATCGTCGGCTGTGCGATCATCGGCACAGCACACCAAACCCTGGAGCTGACCCACTCGTACGAACTCGTCGTCCGCCCGGACCTTCGCACCGAAGCGTTCGACACGTGGGCAGACGTTCCTTCGGCCTCGACAACCCCGTGGGTTCGCATCCCCGACATCGAGGATTCGGGCATCGCAGTCACCGTCACGGAGAGCGGTGGCTTCCGACTCATCGGGACAAGCACCGGCAGGCGAATCTGTGAACGGCCTGGAGAGTGTTTCGGAACGCAAACCGGCTTCAATTCGTTCCGGTTCGACGCAGACGAAGGCTTCGAGATTGCGGTCCTGTTCCGGCAGCACAACGCGACGGCCGGCTTCCGCATCGAATTGCACAGCAGCGACCAGTATGCTCACGCGACACTCGGCTGTGACCGCGAATCCGGCTTCCTCTACACCTGCTGTACCGACTGCTACGGCGACGGGAACTGCAAGAACGCAGGGTACCGAACCTGGGGGGATCCCGCCTGGTGGCAGGATGAACCCCACATCCTCGGCCTCATCTACGAGCCGGAGACGCGACGCGTCCGCGCCCACATCGATCGACGGTATTGGATCGGCTCGGCGACGATGCCCGTGGATCTCGGCGCCGCTCATCTGAGGTTGTTCGTTCAGTGCGCCCCCGACGAAACGGAAATCGCCGACTACGAGGTCCTCGACGTCGTGATGGGATTGGGCCGGAAGTAGCTCGGACCGGGCCCCCGGTTGCCCAGATTCCACGCGGCAGCTCCCCGGGCTGCTCACATCCCATTCAGAGCGCAGCACCACGCTGGCTGCCGAGGAGGACGATCATGAGATCCGACGCTGCGACCGTGGATGAGTACCTCGCCGAACTCCCGGAGGACCGGAGACAGACGATCAAGGCCGTTCGCGCAGTCATCCTCGAGAGTTTGCCCGATGGCTACGAAGAGGCGATGAACTGGGGGTCATGATCGGATGTCGTCGCCGGATAGCGTGCTCCGACATCTTGGGAGAATGCGCGAAGCGCATTCTCCTGTCAGTGAGCAAAGCGAACATCGGCCGTCCATTTGACGTCGATCCACATGTCGGAGGGGGCGCAGGCCGACTTCGAGGCGGCGTACAGGGCAACCGGGAAGCGATACGACACGGGGAAGTCGTGCGTCCGCTTCCGGTCGCTGGCCGATCTCCCGCTCGAACTGATCGGGGAGGCGATCGCGGCGCTTCCGGTGGCCGAGTTCGTAGAGCAGGTGGAAGCCATTCGGTCGAGATGATCGGACCAGCAGAACCGGGCTACAGCTCGGTAGAGAATGTGGATAGCGGCTTCAAGGATCGCAGGCGACGGCCGTTTCGGTCCCGGCCTACCGGGTGGCCTGCTTCGGCTCTCCATGCGAGATCTTGTGGACGATCCACCATCGCCCGTCGAGCTTCATCATGTTGAAGTAGTCGATGCACTTCACCAAGCTGCACTCGATTCGCAACTTCACGGACGCGAAGCTCCCGGTGACATCGATCGAGTAGATCTCGGTCTCCCAATCCAACGGCGGGCCGGCGTGGGCCGGATCGTACTGGGAGACGTACGCGTCGCGATCCTGGATCCGGAGCTTGCCGGCTGCATCCATACGGAAGAACCTCCATTCGGGATGGAGGATCCGCTGGAAGAGCTCGGGATCGTTCTGGATGTGCCCCTCGTGGTAGCTCGCCATGATCGCGTTGCGGATCGCCTGCTTCTCGGATTCGCGGTCTTCGGTGGTCATGCGGTCTTTGCCTCCTTTCCGCTGTACGGAGGTGCCCGTGACCCCGGGCGTGTCAGTCGAACACGTTCCGACTGCGAAACGGCGCGAGGAGGAAGCGTGAGAAGACCCGGCGGCGAGTGAGCCAGTCGATCCGCACGCCGGCCCTGTCGTTCTCCACTACGCGCCGCGCGATCCACGGCGTGACCGTTTCGACTCGATCGGCAAGGATGTTGAAGATCCGCTCCGCCCTCGGCCAATCGGGCGACTCGCGATCGAGACCTTCGAGTACGAGGTCGGTCATCACCATCCCCGGTCGGATCGCTCCGACGACGAGCGGTGTGCCCTTCGTCTCGAGGATCAGGGCATCGGTGAAGTAGCGGACCGCCGCTTTGGTCGTTGCGTAGAGCGACGTGCCGGGCACGTGTCGGCCGGCGCTTCCAAGCCCTTCCAGGTTGTAGATCGCGCCGAACCCCTGCGATCTCATGCCGGCGATCGCCACGCGTGCGCCGTAGATCGTGCCGAGGATGTTGGTGTCGATGATCGCCTGTGTGCGATCGACCGTCTGCGCCCACGCCTCGACCTGCGGGTGGCTGATCCCGGCGTTGTTGATCCAGATGTCGACCGAGCCGTAGCGCGCAACGCTCTCGTCCCACAGCCGTTGCACCGCATCGCATTGCCTGACGTCGCAAGCAACACCAAGGACCCTACTCTCGCCGTGCTCCTCGGCCAGCTCAGCGCGAACCTGCTCACATCGCTGTACGTCCCGTCCGCTGACCACGACGGAACAGCCCTCGTCGAGAAGCCCGCGCGCGAGTCCAAGGCCAATCCCACGCGTGCTGCCTGTGATGACGACGATCCTCATCAAACCAGCTCCCGGGCAGACCGTACTCGGTGTCGTCCGCTGCGGCAAAGCCATCCGCCGACGTTGACGAACTGCGACTCAGAGTCGTCCAAATGCTCTCAGTGTGGCCAGCGCGTCGAGCGTGAGGATCCCCCGCCATTCCGGCCGTGCGGCGGCCATCTCCGCCGGATAGGCGTAGTCCCACGTCGGGTCCCAGGCGCCATCGGCGGACTGCTGGTCGATCAGGACGTCGAGGTTCTGCTGGATCTCGTCCGCGATGAGATCCGCACCGATCGAATCCGGTGAAGAGACGGCGCGCAGCGGCGTGATGCAGTACGTCGACCATCTCGCCGGATCGCGGATGACGACCTGCGGGATCGCCTCCCGGATCCGCACGATCAGCCGGTTCCGGTACGACTCCGGCAGCTCATCGGTTCGAGCAAGATGCACGACGTATTCGAGGTCGCTCCCGCCGCCTTCGCCGAGCACGTCGAGGCTCTCGACACGACGAACGGTGGCTTCGGTGACGGCCCTCAGCCAGTCGGCCGGCAGGTCGGCCCCGAACCGCTGCAACAGCCCGGCAATCAGCGCCCCGGGGACGATCTCGAAGTCGCCGAAGGTTCTCGCCAGGCTCCCGTCGTTGTCGTGCCACCACGGAGCGTGCGGATGATCGTTCGTGTCGTGGGGGACGACGCGCCAGGCCTGAGCCTCGGCGTCGAAGGTCGACCGAAGCCAGTCGATCGCGCCGCGGACGAGCGGATGATCCGGTCGACAGTCGAACTCCTCGAGGGTCCTCAGCCCGAGCGCCGTCGCCAGCGCCGAGGAGCTCGGTGTGCGGACGTCGGGCTCCAGCCCGTTGCCGAAGCCACCGTCCGCGTTGGCGAACCGAGCGAGTTCGTCGAGAACACGGTCGGAGGATTCCCCGGCGAAGCGGGATGCGAACAGTGCGCGCTCCAACGGACGTGCCTCGCTCTCCAGGAAGCGCTGCGCTCGTTCGAGCGCTTCTCCAGTCAATCGCTTCATGGCGATCTCCTCATTCATTCCGTCCGGACTCACTTCAGTGCCGCCTGACCCTCGAACGACCGGATCGGTGAAAGGCCGTCGAGGATGGCTCGATCGTCGTCCGTCAGATCGTCGCGGACGAGTCGATCGAGGATCTCGCCGAGACCCGGCCCGAGCATGAAGCCGTGACCGCACATTCCGATCGCCATCACGTAGCCTCCGATGTCCTTCGAGAGACCGACGAGCGGAGCGCCGTCGGGCGACATCGGGTAGAGACCGCGCCACGTCCGCCGGACACGCAGACCGGCGAGCCGCGGAACCAGCTGGATCATCCGGCGTGCGACGATCGGTAGGAAGTCGCTCGTCTCGTCGCAGTCGAATCCGGGGACGATCGGCTTCGGCGTGAGCGCGAAGACGATCTGCCCGGTCGCCAGCTGGAAGAAGTAGCAGTTCGCCGCGTGCTCGCTCGGCCGGATGTCGACGATCATCGGTCCGAGGAACGGCGCCACGGGCTCGGTGATCCCGCCCTCGTGCGAGTCGGGTTCGATCGGATGCTCCAGCCCGGCCAGCGCCCCGATCTCGTTCGCCCACGCACCGGCCGCATTCACGACGACCGGCGCCTCGTATCGAGCGCTGTCGGTCACGACTGCGCGGACGCGTTCCCCTTCTACCTCGATCCCGGTCACGCCCTCGTGGAAGCGGAAGTCAGCGCCCGCGCGGCACGCCTGCTGGTACATCGCGTGGCCGAGAAGGAGCGGTGAGCACATCCCGTCTCCGGGGGAGAACGTCCCACCGAGCAGCCCATCACGAGCCAGCGCAGGGATCTTCCCGAGCAGGTCGTCGCGATCGTGCCAGTCGATGTCCAGGCCGCTCGCCTGTTGCGTCTCGATCAATCCCTCGAGGATGCGGGCCTCGCGGTCCCCGTACGCGACGAACGAGTACCCGCCGCTTCGCCAGTCGATGTCGTCTCCGTACGTGTCGCGCCACGTCGATGCGATCTCGAGCGATCGAAGGCAGACGCGAATCTTGGCCGGCTCGGAGTGGGTGGCGCGCATCCCGCCGATGGCGGTCTTGTTCGACCCCTGGCCGGGGCTGGCGAGCCGGTCAACGACGAGGACTTCCAGCCCCGATCGCGCCATCGCCCACGCGGCCGGAACCCCCACACTCCCCGCCCCCACAACCACGACATCGTACGTCCGACTCACGCTAGCCCTCCCGACGCAGGGAATCCAAGCGATTCCCTGCCCGGCTCGAACGCATCGTCCCATCCGGCGTTCGAGACGCTAATCACATCGTAGGTCCTAGTCACGAGAGCACCTCCAGCGCAGGGAGTTCGCAGGGCTCCCTGCCCGGCTCGAGCCGGACGGACCCATTCGCGGCTCAAGACGATCCCCGCCCGATTCGAACGAGCGCACCGATTCGACGCTCGAGACGATCCCGGCGAACGAACCGAGCGGGACCTCGACGAACAGCGGTCGAGGAACCTGGTCCGTCACCTCATCGAGGGACACCCCCTCCTCACGAAAGAGGCGCCCGATCAACGACTGGCACGTCTTTCCCCCACAGGCGCCCATGCCTGCTCGCGTGATCGTCTTGATCTCGTTCACGTCTCGGATGCCGGCGCGGATCAGTTCGCGGATCTCCCCGGCGGTCACCCGCTCGCATCGACAGACGATGTCAGTGTCCCGAAGCGGCTCAATCGCTTCGGCGCGAGAATCCCCGACCCACGGCTCTTGCAGGCGGATCCCGGCGATTCGCGCGGCGATCTCGGCCGGCGCGCGGAACGCGATCAGGACGGTTCGGTCGTTCGCCGGGATTGCTTTCCGTTCGACGACGGGCACGGAGCCAAGCAGCTCCCCGACCGCATCGAGGACCTCGACATCATCGCCAACGGCCAGTCGGTCCGGCTCGTACTCGAACGGAATCGTGACCAGCGGGTTCGCCGGATCGTCGCGGCCGTCCAGAAGCGTGATCGCGAGGCCGGGGCAGATCGTGATGCACCGTTCGCACCCAAGGCATGCCTTCTCGACTTCGTCGGCGACGTATTGCGGAAGCGCGCGGATGTCCTCCTCGTCGATCCGGATCAGCCCCTGCGGGCAGACCGACGAGCACGGGTTGCACGGGATCTCCTGTGTGCAGTGAAAGACGGGTCGGACTCCCGCCACGCTCTCCGGCCCCGGACGCTCCACGATGCTTCCCGGCTTCGAGCGGAGGATCTCGGACATCGACCGCCAATCGTCCGGGATCGCGTCGCCGGACACGCCGAGATGGCGGGCGATCTCGACGCCTTGGATCCGTCCGGAGAAGATCGCGGCCGACGCCTCGGCGATCTCCTCGGCATCGCCGGCGGCGAACACCGGCAGGTCGAAACGGCGCGCGGCATCGAGGAACTCATCGACCGGATCGAGTCCGACGGCGACCAACACCGTGTCGCAGTCGAACGATCGCTCCGAACCAGCGTCCGGCCGGAAGGATCCGTCCACCTCCGCGATCGTCACCGACTCGACCCGATCCGATCCGTTGGCGGAGACGATCGTATGTGAGGTGTAGATCGGCACACCCATCCGTGCGAGCTTGTCCTTGTGCACCTTGTAGCCGCCGCACTCGGGCAGCGCCTCGACGAGTCCGACCACGTCGATGCCCGCCTGGAGCGCGTGATACCCGGCGATCAGCCCGACATTCCCGCCACCGACGATGAACAGGCGGTCGGCGGCGCGGACGAGGTCCCGGTTGACGAGCGTTTGGAACGCGCCCGCCCCGTAGACACCGGGAAGGGTGTTGCCGTTGAAGACGAGCGACTTCTCCCGCGCGCCGGTGGCGACGAGGAGAATCTCCGGCTCCACGTGGACAACCCTGTCGCCACGCAAGATCCCGACCTTCCTGTCGGCGAAGACGGCAAGGGCGGTGGCGTTCAGCCAGACGTCAACCGAGTCGAGCGCCTCGACCTCACGCGCGAGGCGCGTGCCGATGTCGATGCCCCGCGTCCCTGCATGCACCGCGTTGATCGATCCGAAGAAGCGGTGCGTCTGGAGGACGAGCTTCCCGCCGAGCCTGTCCTTGTCGTCGACGAGAATCGTTTCGACGCCGCGACCGCCGATCTCGAGCGCCGCCGACATTCCCGCCGGGCCGCCACCGAGGATGAGGACCGGCACGGAGATCGTTTCGGCCTCGGACATCTCCGGAACCCGATCGAGCGCCGGCAGCACCGGCAACCCGTCGACCGGCTCGACGCACATGCCGGGCGCCGTCGGCGTCATGCATGCCTTCACGGGGATGCCGTCCGCCAAGACGAGACACTGGGCGCACTGGCCATTGGCGCAGTAGATCCCCTGCGGCGCACCATCGCGATGGTGATGCCCGAAGACGCGGATCCCCGCGGCGAAGAGCGCCGAGGAGATCATCTCATCGGGATACGCTTCGATCTCCTTCCCGTCGAACGAGAACGAAAACGGATTCTTCCATTCCTTGCGTACGATCGGGTGCTGTTCGATTCGTCCCATCGTCGTTGTTCTCTCCTCACGTGGCCCCGTTGGGGGCAGGGCTCTCCCGTCCCAATGCGTCCTCGCGGGGGACCTCGATGAACCGTTGAGTCACCGCCATCAAGACCCTCGCGCCAAGATCGGCCGACGTCCGGTAGTCGTGCGGCTCGGACGCATCGATCCGATAGCTGTCACCGACAGCCAGGCGATGCTCCTCCTCCCCAACACGCAAGTCGAGTGCGCCCTCGAGGATGTAGCCCAGCTCCTGTCCCTCATGCGTGCTGTCGCGCTGGTCGCAACCAACAGGGAACTCCGCGATCAGCAGCTCAGCGATCGGCGACGAGGGAAGTTGCCCGCTCAGATAGCGATACGACACGGGGGAGTCCCCAATCCGGATCAGTAGCTGCCGATCGGCCGTAGTGACCCGGGGCGACCGCTGATCGAGGGGCGCGCTGCTCGAGAAGAGCGTTTCGATCGGGAGCTCAAGGGCCTTGCAGATCGCGGATAGCGATACGATGGACAAGGTCGATAGACCCCGCTCGACCTGCGATAGGAAGCTCTGCGACAGACCGCAACGTTCGGAGAGTCCATCGAGCGTCCAGCCATGCTGGAGCCGCGCCTCTCGAAGGCGAACGCCGATCTCGTTCATGATGCGAAGAGGGTAGGTGATGACCGTCGGCGTTTCAATATACTTGCGGCCTCTTCAAAATAGTCCGCGATCTGCCCCGGGCATCAGCTCAAACCCTTCGGGGAACGGATCGTCCTCGTCGAGGATCAGGTCCCCCGTCGCGATGATGTGCGCTGTTCCGGTGATCTCAGGAACGATCCCGCGATGGTCTCCGACGTCTGTCTCTTCGACGATTCGTCCGACGAACTCCGTGTCGAGGACGCTTCGGTAGGGATACGGTTCTCCCACACCCAACGTGCCGCGGGCGTGGAGGGTCGCCATCTTGGCGCTCGTTCCGGTCCCGCATGGGGAGCGGTCGACCTGGCCGTGCCCGAAGACAACCAGGTTTCGCGGTGGGTTCCCCTCCCCGAAGAACTCGATCAGCTCAACGCACATCTCCTCTCCGCTGGCCGGATGCATCCAAGGTCCGAGCTCGTTCACGCGCGCTCGCAGCTCGAGCGCCGTTTGAACGAGCGGGACAATCTCGGTTCGGTCGACCCGATGACCGGCCGCCGCGACGTCGACCAGTCCGAAGAGGTTGCCTCCGAATGCGAGGGACACCGTGGTCCCTTCGACATCGACGTCTCCGAGGTAGAAGGAGGGCACATTCCGCATGGTGACCGCCTCCGGCGGCACGCCGCCGCCGTGGACGCGGCAAGCGATTCGGCCGGCCGGCGTGTCGAGGACTACGTCGGGCCCGCTGCACCGTCCCAACGCGACAAGTGCCGTGACGACGCCGATCGTTCCGTGCCCACACATTCTGAGATACCCGCCGCTCTCGATGAAGAACACGCCGGCATCACACGTCGGGTCGACCGGTTCGGAGACCACAGCGCCGAACATGTCACGGTGCCCGCGGGGCTCTTGGAGAACGAGCCGTCGTAGACCGTCAGCGTGCACGCTCAGCCACTGCCTACGCTCCTCCATCGTCGCGCCGGGTGGCTGCGGAAACCCGTCGAGGACGATTCGAGTCGGCTCACCAGCGGTGTGCGTGTCGACGAACGGAAGCGTCCTGCGGTTCCTCATCAGGCGATGCCCTCCCGTAGCTGCTCGACCGGGACGTAGTCGTACTCGTAACCGAAGTAGCGCGGACCGAACGTTTCGATGCCCTTCGGCGTCCGCATCCGCTCATGAGCCGGGATCAGGATCACCGAGCCGCGGTAGCCGTACTTGACGATGTCGGTGCGGATCGGCTCGCCGGTCGCCGGATCGAGGATGCAGATCAGATCCGGCGGCAGACAGAGGATTCGGCCATCGACGTCGAAGGTCAGCCACTCGTTCTGGAACCCGATCCGGGCTGTCCGCCCTTTGTCCGCGTCAATCCCCTCCATCGTGATCTCGCCGAGGGAGAATCCCTTCGTCTTTTCGGCCCCGAATTCGCGGTTGATGTCGACGATCTTCCCGGTGAAGGCGCAGTAGCCGTTGGTGAGATTCAGCGTCTCCTCGATCGGATCGAGGTGCTTCCGGCGCGCCTCGAAGATCCGTCTGCCGAGATTCCACGCCAGGGTGACCGAACGCAAGATCGCGGTCTCCCGAATCTGCCGCCCGGTCAACGGATAGCCGGCGATCCATGAGATCCCGCCATAGGCCATCGCCGCGGCTCGGGCGATCCGCTCAGTCAGCAGACCGTCCTCGGAATCGCAGATCGTGACGTGCCCCTTCTCGTTGGCCAGTGCCACCGGAGCCGGCTGGCAGCCGTGGGTGTAGAACGAAGTCATCTGAAGCTCGGGAAAGGCTCGCCCCATTCCGTCGGCGTCGATCACCGGCACGCCGACCGCACCGGCGACAGCCATCGGGACCGGCGTGTTGACGCCTCCAGCCTCGGCCGGGATCACCGCCTGCACCGACCTTCCCATGTAGCGGCGAAGGCGATCGTAGCACCAGAACAGTTCCTGGCCGTTCGGGGGCTTCTCGGTCAGAACGAGCGCCGCACCGAGGCAGCCCGCAATCGTCGCCAGCGCCTCGTCGGGGATCGCGTCGGGGTCGATCAGAAGAATCTCGTTTCCCTGATCGACGACATTGTAGGCCCACAGCAGGCCGATCTCGGGGTCCCCTCCACCTCCCGTCGCTAGGACCGACGCCCCGAGCGTAATCTCAGCCAGCGCCTCCCTGTCGATCACGCGGTAGTCGGTGACCTGCCATTCTCCAAGGATCTCCCTCACGCCCACGATCGCTCCTTCCTCGCCTGCCCGTCCTACTCGATCTCGCGTGGGGCGTCGGTCAGGATCTCGTACCCCGTTTCGGTGACCAACACCATGTCCTCGATCCGCGCCGCGCCGACACCCGGTACGTACGCCCCGGGCTCGACCGTGAAGACCATCCCCGGTGCGAGGACGGTCTCGACGTGCTCGTCGACGATCGGGCCCTCGTGCGTCGACAGGCCGATCCCGTGTCCGGTGAGGTGGGTGAAGTACTCGCCGTACCCCTCGGCGCGCAGCAGGTCTCGGGCCGCGGCATCGACCTCCTCAGCCGTCACACCCGACCGCACTGCGTCAAGCGCGCGCTCATACGCCCGCCGAACGCTGTCGAATAGCCGCCGTTGGTCGGGTGAGAGGCCGTTGGTCGAAAGCGTTCTCGTGATGTCGGAGCAGTAGCCGTCGTAGACCCCACCCATGTCGAGGAGGATCATTTCCCCGTCTCGGATCGGCTTGCGCACCGGGACACGTTGTGGGAGCCACGCGTTGGCGCCCGAGGTCATGAATGCCTCGAACGACGAGCCCTCGGCCCCTTCCTTGACCAGCAGGTGCTCGGTCCACGCCGCCAATTCCGCCTCGATCAGCCCGGGCCGGAGCTCGGCCTGAATCCGCTGCATGACCCGACTCGCGATCCGCGCCGATTCACGCAGCCGCTCGATCTCGGCCACGCTCTTGATCACGCGGAGGCGATCGACGAGCGGCTGGGCATCGAGCAACACGGTCTCCGCTGCTCGCCGACCCTTGATGAACTCGGCCTGCTCGAGCGTGATCGTTCCATGCTCGACGCCGATCCGCTTCACCGGCGCCGGAAGGAGCGGATCCAGGGCGGAGAGAGGGTCTGGCGTGTCCTCCGGAAACGCGATCAGCTGCTCGATCCAGCAGTCGCGCTTGGCGCGCTCCATGTCGAGCCGTGCCACAACGTACGTCGGCGGCCCGCTCCGCGGAACAGCGAGGACCGACGAGATGACTTTGTTGATCCGAAACCCGGTGAAATAGCGGATGTTGTCGCGATGGAAGAGGAGGACGAGGTCGACCGATGCGGTCGCTATCTCGCGCTGCAACGCAACGATTCGCTTCTCATGATCGATCGGCTTACACGTGCTCACGGACGCCTGCTTCCTCCTCGGGGTTGATCATGTACACCGTCTTCGGGACGCGAGCCTCGATGCTGGAATCGGCCTGGCTCGCCAGCTCGAGCACCAGCATCTTCTCCACCAACGCCGCGAGGAGAGGATCGAGCTCGTCGCTCGGAACGGCCAGCTTCTCGCCAAGCGCCTGGCGCTCGATGAACGGCGACTCGAGGATCGCCTTCAAGACCTCGCGATGACGAGCGTCGCCTGCGAACAATCCCTCGTAGTCCACTCCCCCATCACCTCCTGTGTTCGTTCAGCTCCTCGACCGTTGCGTAGTCAAGGTCATAACCGAAGTGGCGCGGACCGAACATCTCGATCCCCTTGGGCGTTCTCATCCGCTCGTGTGCCGGGATGAGGACGATTGTCCCCCGGTATCCGTACTTCATGATGTCGGTTCGGATCGGCTCGCCCGTCTCCGAATCGAGGATCGCTATCAGGTCAGGCGGGAGACAGAGGATCTCGTCGTTGACTCGTAGGTTGAGCCACTCGTTCTGGAAGTCGAGCCTCGCCGTCTGCTCCTTGTAGTCGTCGATCCCCTCCATCACGATCGATCCGAGGGTGAAACCCTTGTTCGTCTCGGATCCGAAGTCGCGACGGATATCGACGATCTTCCCGCGGAAGACCCGATAGCCCTCGACATTTCGCTCTTCCTTCAGGCTGCCCAGCAGTTCGGCGATCGGGTCGAGGTGCTCCCGTCGAGCCCGCATCACGGCGCGACCGACGGCCCAGGCGATGCTCTGCGAGCCGAGAATCGACGTTCGTTTCATCTGCGCTCCGGTCAGCGGATAGGTGGCGATCCACGAGATTCCTCCGTAGGCCATGGCTACCCGCCGCGCCAGTGTCTCGGCCAGCATGTCGTCGTCGCCGGTGTCAATCACGGAGATGTTCTGCCGGTCGTCGACCGAGACGGTCGGAGACGAGTGACAGCCGTGCGTTACCCACGATGTCATCTGGAGTTCCGGGAAGGCACGGTTCATCCCGTCGACATCGATGACGGGGATTCCGAACTCGCCGGCTGCCGCGTAGGAGACAGGCGAATTCACGCCGCCGCATTCGAGCGGAATCATCGCCTCGATCGAGCAGTCCATGTACGTTTCCAGCTTCCGGATCGCCAGGTTGATCACCGAGCTGCTCGGCGGCTTCTCGGTCAGTACGATCGCCGCGCCGAGGCAGGCCGCACTGGCCGTTTGCACCTCGTCTGGAACGTCCATCGGGTCGACCATCAGGATCTCTTTCCCCTCGTCGATCACCTTATATGTCCAGAGGAGGCCGATCTCCGGATCGCCTCCGCCGCCGGTGGCGAGGATCGACGCCCCGAGGGTGATCTCGCTGATCGCTTCCTTGTCAATCACGCGGAAACCGGTGACACCCCAGTCGGCAAGAATCCTGCGCGGGTCGGTCCGTCGATCGCTCACTGCAGCACCTTCCCTTTCACGCGGATCCGGATCTTCTCGCGTTTGCCGGGCATGTAGGTGAACGGAATCTCCTCGATGTCGATCACCTCGGCCGTCTCGCGGATCGCGCCCGCCTTGACGGCGTTGTCGATCGCGTGCTCAGTGACTCGCTCGATCGCTTCGTCGCGGTCCTCCACGTCGAGATCCACAACGCCTTCGGCGTAGGCCCCGATCTCGGCGATCGTCGTCCCGACCGCGCCTCCCACCTCGAAGTGATCGGGACTGATCGCCTCGCTCACGCCGGAGAGGCCCGTCTTGGGAACGACGAGCGCTCCGCCGCCGATGAAGATGGCGGGGACCGGCTCGGCCGTCGTCTTCATCTTGTCGATCGCTTCCTCGATCGTCTTCCGGATCGCCTCCCACGCGCTTTCGATCAGCGAGCGAGGCACGGCCGCGATCTTCTCCGGCGCAGTGACGAAGTCCGTTGTGAAGACGTCGAGCCGCGTGTCGAGCTTGCCGAGGGCGACGGCGGTATCGTGGACGGTCAGCAGCGGCCCGCCGAACGACGTGCCGAGCCGGACGAGGTTGTAGCCGACGCTCTCCGGCCCGAGGCCGGTGACGTCGTCCCCTTCGTGCTTGACGATCGTCCCGCCGCCGAGCGCGATCGACAGGAGGTCGGGACAGCGGATGTTCGTCTTCACACCACCGATGTTGACGGTGATCGACGACTCACGCGGGAATCCCTTGACGATGTAGGCGACGTCGGTCGATGTCCCGCCGATGTCGGCGACAACGCCGTCTTCAATACCTGAGAGATAGACCGATCCCCGCACACTGGCCGCCGGGCCGGAAGCGACGGTGAAGATCGGGTAGTCGACGGCGTAATCGGCCGACATCACGCTCCCATCGTTCTGGACGATGAACAGCGGCGCCTCGATCCCACGCTCGGCGACCGCCGCTTTCAGCGACTGAACGGCACGTTGCATCACCGTGATCACCGCGGCATTGAGGATCGTCGAGTTCTCCCGCTCGAGGAGCGAGATCGTCGCGATTCGATGGGACAGCGTGACGTGGATCTCGTCCCCGAGCACGCTTCGTACGACCTCCTCGGCCCATTCCTCGTGATCGGAGATGATCGGCGAGAAGACGCCGGTGATCGCTACCGAGTCGACCTTCCCCCTCATCGCCGCGCACGCATTCGCGATCGCCTGCTTGTCGAGCGGCACGATGTCGCGGCCGTCGTACTCCGATCCGCCTCGGATGACATAGACAACTTCCTGCCCGCCGATCGCCTCCTTCAGGTCGTCCGGCCACCCGGTCAAGGGCGGGATCGCGGTCGTTGCGGGCGCGCCGAGCCGGAAGATGCCGACCTTGTTCAGGTTTCGGCGCTCGATGAGTGCGTTGGTCGTGTGCGTCGTTCCGAGCGAGACCATCGAGATCCGGCTCAGGTCGACGGCCGATCCCTCGAGAACGCGGTCGAGCGCCTCGACGATCCCCGAGGTGACGTCTTGGGTGGTGAGCGACTTCGCCTTAGCGATGACCTCGCGCCCCATCATCAACACGCCGTCGGTGAACGTCCCGCCAACGTCGAACCCGACTCGCAGTTGTGCGGTGTTGCTCATTCCGTCGTCCCCCATAGCCCTTCGATGTCGTACTGCGATGCAAGCTTCCAGTCGACGATCTCCGAGCCAGGCGGCGACTCGTAGCCGTAGACCTTGCTGTGCCCCCACGAGAATCGATCGCGGAGGCCGACCAGGAACTCGGCATACTTGAGCGGGGCGATCGTCGCATCGATGACTGGGACGCCGATCTCCCTCTGCAGCTTCTCGTAGAAGCCGAATTCGATCGTGCATCCGAGGACGATCGACTCGGCGCCGTCCTCCTCCACTGCTTCGCGCGAAGCGTCCGTCATCCGTCGCTCGGTCTCGGCCGGGTCCTTCTGGAAGTCGTAGACGCCCATCTCAAGCGACTTGAACGAGGCTAGTTGGCCTTCGAACCCGTACTTGACGACGTTCTGGTGCATCTTGGGAATCCACTTCTTGCGCCCGACGAGAATCGAGAAGGAATGGCCGAGCGTGGTGGCGATGTGCATCGCCGACTCGGCCGGTGCGGTGACGACCATCCGGTCGCAGATCTCGCGCGCTTCGTGGAGTCCCGGATCGTAGAAACAGCCGATTACAGCCGCGTCGTAGCCGTCGTTCTCGGCCTTCTTCACCACGTGCAACGTGTCGGCAAGGATGAGCGCCTCGTAGTAGTGGTACTCGAGATGCATCGGCCCGCGCTCGAGCGAGCAGATGTCAAGCTGCGTGTCGCCATCCTTCGCGGTGTCGAGGAACGCCTTGATCGGCTCGTCGAAAAGATTGGTCCCGACCGGATCGATCCAGAGAATCTTCCTCATCGTCTACTCCTTTCCTGCGTCGGCGGTCTCCGCCACAATCGGCTCGGCACACTTGTGACACCGAACGAAGTGTCCTTCCTTGACTTCGACCAGCCGCGGTTCGTCCGCGTCGCAGTCCTCGCCCATCTCGGGACAGCGGGTGTGGAAACCGCACCCGGGCGGCACGTTGACCGGACTCGGGATCTCGCCCTCGGGAACAATGCGCGACGGTTTGATGGCCTCTTCTTCGGGCAGGACGACCGGAATCGAGGACAAGAGCATCTTCGTGTACGGCTGGAGCGGCCGCTCGAAGAACTCGTCGGTCGGCGCCAGCTCGTAGACCTTGCCGAGATACATGATCGCTACCCGCGACGCCACGTTCCGCATCAGGCTCAGATCGTGAGTGATGAACAGGTAGGTCAGATTCATGTCATCCTGGAAACGGCAGAGCATGTTGATGATCTTCGCCTGAATCGACACGTCGAGAGCCGATGTCGGCTCATCGAGGATCACCAATTGCGGGTCCGTCGCGAGTGCACGGGCGATCGCGACCATCTGCCGCTCCCCGCCGCCGAGCATGTGCGGCGACTTGAACAAGTAGTCGGTCGGCAGCTCGACCCGCTTGAGCAGCTCGCTGATCCTGGTTCGACGATCCCGGCGCGTACCAATCCCGTGCACTTGGAGCGGGAGCGCGAGGATCTGCTCGATCGTCCGACGCGGATTGAGCGACGTCCCCGGATCCTGGAAGACGATCTGCATCGAACGCTTCAGCGATCGCGGCCGCTTGCTGACCCCGGTCGACATGTCCTTGCCGTCGAACGTGATCTTCCCGTCGGTCGGCGCGTGAAGGCCGATGATCGTGTAAGCGATCGTGCTCTTCCCGGAGCCCGATTCACCGACGATACCGAGGGTCTCACCTTCCACTGCGGTGAACGACACATCGTCGACCGCACGGACGGTGCCGCGTGACGTCACGAAGTGCTTCTTCAGGTTCTCGACGATCAGCAGATCACTCGACATCGTCACCCTCCCCGTAGAGGTAGCAGGCAACGCGGTGATCGGGCTCGACTTCGAGGAATCCCGGCCGCTCGCCTCCGCATTTCCCCATCACCCGGGAACACCGGGGATTGAATCGACATCCGGCCGGCGGATTGAGGTAGTCCGGAATCCGACCCTGGATCCCCTCGGCGATTCCGCCGCCGGTCAGCTTCGGGAGCGCGCCCATCAGGCCGAGCGTGTAGGGGTGGAGCGGCTTCTCGAACAGAATCTCCTTCTTCGCCCCCTCGACGATGTTCCCCGCGTACATCACGTAGACCCAGTCGGCCATCTCCTTGACGACGCCGAGGCTGTGAGTGATGAAGATGACCGAGGTCGATCGCTCCTCGACGAGCTCGCTGAGCAGCCGAAGCACTTGCGCCTGGATCGTCACGTCGAGGGCGGTGGTCGGCTCGTCGGCGATCATCAACTCCGGCTCGGTCGCCAGGGCCATCGCGATGCAGACCCGCTGCCTCATCCCCCCCGACAGCTGCACCGGGTAGCTGGTGTACATCCGATCCGGATCGGGAAGCTGGACGTCGGCGAGGGCCTTGACCGCACGCCGCCGGATCTCTTTCTTGTCCATCTTCTTCGACGCGGCGTAGCGAATGACGGACGTCAATTGGTCGCCCACGGTGAAGACGGGATTCAGCGCCGCGACCGGATCCTGGAAGATCATCGAGACTCCGCCGCCGCGGATCCGCTGCAGATTCGCCTGCGACATCTTGAGGATGTCCCGACCGTGGAACAGGATCGTCCCGTCGGTGATCCTCCCCGGCGGGGATTGCAGAATCCCGAGCACGCAGCGCATCGTCGTCGTCTTGCCGCAGCCGGCCTCCCCGACAAGGCCAACGCGGGCCCCGGGCTCGACGTCCATGTCAACGCCGTTGAGGACCTTGAGCCGACCCTCGTAGACCTTGAACTCGACGTGGAGATCGCTGATTTGGAGCACGTGTTCGGTCATGTTAGATCTCCTCGAGCGCGAACAGGTCACGGAATCCGTCGCCGAGCAGGTTGAAACCGAGCACGACGATCATGATCGCAAAGGCGGGGAAGATCGCGATCCACCACTGATCCGGAACGTACTTCGCACCATCCGCAACCATCGTCCCAAGATCGGGGATCGGCGGCTGCGCTCCCAAACCCACGAAGCTCAGCGCGGATCCGATGAGGATGACCCAGCCCATGTCGAGGCTCATCTTGGTGAAGATGCTCGAGACGCAGTTCGGGAGGAGCTCGCGGAACAGAATGTGACGTCGGCTCGCTCCGGTCACCTCTGCCGACTGGACGAAGAACTCGTTCCGCAGCGACGACGCGAGACCGTAGACGAGCCGCGTGTACCACGGCCACCACATCAAGGAGACGGCCATCATCGCGTTGAAGATGTTCGGCGTCAGAACCGAGCATACGGCAAGCGCCAGGATCAAGGCCGGGACTGCAATGAAGACATCGGTGATCCGCATGATCACCGTGTCGATCCACGTGCCGCGGTAGTATCCCGCGATCAGTCCTAGGACCACTCCAGGGATCACGACCAGCGAGAGGACGACAGCGCCCATCATCAGCGAATAGCGGAACCCGAAGAAGACGCGCGACAGGATGTCACGCCCGAAGACGTCGGTTCCGAAGATGTGCTGAAGGCTCGGGGGCTGCGATCCCGTAGCGAAGTCGACAAACCTCCCGGCGTGAGTGGGATAAGGTGCGACATAGGATGCGAAGATCGCGAGGAAGGCGACGCCGAAGACGAACACGAGTCCGATGACGGAGACCGGATTGCGGGAGAACTTGTACCATCCCTTCCGGAGCGCCTCCCACCGGCGCTGGAGCCCGCTGTACTTAGGTCCTTCAGGCATCCTACTTCCCCCTTTCCGCGCCGAGCCGGATTCGCGGGTCGAGCCACGCCACGACCAAGTCGACGATGATGTTGACGGTGATGAAGATCAGGCCGAGGACCATCACGACGGCGGCGATGGCGTTGAGGTCCTTGTTGAGCATCGCGTTGATCCCATAACGGGAAAAACCCGGCCAATTGAAGATCAACTCGACCAGGAAGGCGTTGGCAACGATCCCGGCGAAATCGAGTCCCATGATCGACACGGTCGGGATCAGGGATGGCTTCAACAGGTACTTGAACATCACTACGCGCCCCGGGATCCCGAACCCCTTGGCCGAGAGAATGTAGTCCTTACCGAGATTGTCACTGATCGAAGAACGCGCGATCCGTGCCTGCTGTGCCAGCGAACCGAGCGACAGACTGAGCGCGGGGAGGATCATGTGCTGAAATGCGTCTCCAAATGCGGCGAAGTCCCCCGCGATCAGCGAGTCGATCGTCATCAGCCCGGTCACTGTCGGCGGTCGCGAGATCCACGGGCTCAGACGCCCGATCGTCGGCAGGATCCTCAACAGGTAGCCAAACAGGAGCACGAACAGGATCGCGAAGACGAACGACGGGGTGACGACTCCGATGTAGGAGAAGACGCGGATCACGTTGTCGACCCACGTATTCCGGAACCGTCCCGCGATCGCCCCGAACAGGATGCCGAAGACGGCCATGATCACCGCCGCGAACAACGCCAGCTCGAGCGTTGCGGGAAGGAATTCTCTCACGTCGGTGCTCACCGCACGACGGGTCACCAGCGAGGTTCCCAGATCGCCGCGCACGGCCCCGGAGAGCCAGAAGGCGTACTGTTTGTAGAGCGGCTCGTCGAGATGCATCTCCCGCCGCATGTTCTCCACGGCCCACTCCGGTGCTCGCGATCCCAAGGCCATTCGCACCGGATCTCCCGGAAGAACGCGGGAGATCGTGAAGATGAGAATCGACAAGCCGAGGAGGACGAAGACGGAGAAGACCAGGCGCTTGACAAGGAACCTGACAATGCTCATGAGCGTCTGCCCTCGTTTCGATGATCAGTGGGCGAGCGGGCTCGCGGCCCGCCCGCCCGTCAGTCCTGCGGTCTGCCGCTACTTGATCTTGATGAAGCGAGCCGCCATGTTGTAGCCCATGACCGGATTGACCTCGCCGCGAGCGGTCGGCCAATCGATCTTGTCCGCCAGATAGGCGTGCTTCTCCACTTGCTCGAACAGGAAGATCGTCGGGCAAAGGGCCGTGATCATGTGCTGCAATCCGGCGTACCTCGCGAACCGCTCTGCCTGATCGACCGTGTTGATCGCGGATTCGATCATCGCATCAAGTGCCTCGTCGAGCAGCCACTCGTTCTGCTCCCACGTGGGGGCGGAGCTGGAATGGTAGCGGGATTCGATCAGCGAACCGGCCTCCGGGTAGTGCGAGGAGTCGAAGATCGTCACGATGTGCGGGCTCGTCTCGAGCGCGCCCATCTCCTCGACGACCGACATCCACGGCACCTTCACGACCTTGACGTTGATCCCGATCTCGGCCATGTTCGCCAAGAACATCAGCGCCACCTTCTCCTCGTCCGGCACTTCGGCGATCCAGTGGAGTTCGACTTCGTAGTCGGCCGGATCATACTTCGACAACGCCAGCTCCTCGCGCGCCTTGTCCAAATCGAGCGAATACTGGAAGACCGTTGGATCGGCGCCCGGGATGTTCTGCGGGACCGGACCGCGGGCCTGGTACGTGTCGGGGAAGATGTGGGTGATGACGGTGTCGTAGTCGGTCGCGTAGGCCATCGCCTTGCGGAAGTGGATGTCGTCGGTCGGCGCGATCTTCATGTTGATCATCATGTAGAAGATCGTCCCCGGCGAGAACGCGGCGATGTCGATCCCGTCCATCGCGTCGAGTGCCTGAATCGCCTCGCTCGTCTGCCACTGGTCGGAGATCTCCAGTTCTCCGCGGGCCATCATCGTTCGGACGGTGGCCGTCTCGGTCGTGCCGATGAAGCGAACCTCGTCCGGCGCATCGGCGTCGATGTCGAGCCAGTAGCTTGAGTTCTTGGTCATCACCAGCTCTTCCTCGACGCGGAACTCCTCGACGATATACGGTCCGCTCCCGGCGTCGTTGTCGACGAGGAACGTCTTCCCGTAATCACCGAAGTCACCGTAAGCACCCGGCGTGACCGTGTTCGCCTCGACCAGGGCCATGTTGACGATGTACAGACGATAGAGGGTTGAGAGGAACGGGCCGAATGGGGCCGCTAGGTTGAACCGGACCGTGGTTTCGTCGATGACTTCGGTGCTGGCAATGCGGCCGATAAACAGGAAGCCGTAGCCCTCACCGATCGTCGTTAGGCGGTCCATCGAGTACTTCACGTCGTTCGCCGTCAGCTTCGTGCCGTCGTGGAAGTAGACGTCGTCGCGAAGGTGGAACGTCCATTGGAGCGAGTCCTCGGTGACGTCCCAGCTCGTGGCGACGTGCGAAACCGGATCGCCGCTCGACGTCGGATAGACGAGCGTATCGTACAGGTTGACGAACGCCGACGAACTGGAGAAGTCCGATCCGACCGCCGGATCGATGTGCGTCGGCCAGGCGAACGTCACCCGAAGGGCGCCATCCGCAAGTCCGATCACGCCAAATGCCATCACTGCTGCCAGTGCAACAATCAGTATTCTCTTCACTTCCTGCACCTCCCGTGCGCTTGTGCTGTCGTTCCCTCCCTTCTTCACGTGCCTGTGGGCGAAGCTTCACCTCCTTTGCTCGTGTCACTGTCCATGTGGTCGACGACCGCGTCGACGACGCCATCGAGGTAGTCCTTGTATTCCTCCGCGTCGACCATCACGGAGTACTTCCCTGCATCGATTCGCTCGCGCAGCGTGGAGAGGCGGGAGCTTCCGATGCCTTCACCTTCGAGAATCTCGATCAGTCGACTCGCCGCGTCGACCAAACGAAACGGACCGTAGAGCGGCGTCTCGTCGATCAGGTTCCGCCCGCTGGTCGCCATGTAGCCGATCAGATCAAAGACCTTGCGCTCAAGCGAACCTCTATCCATGGAACGCCTCATAATGGACGATCCCCTCGGTCCTTCGCGACGGCGGGTTCGGTGACTCGGCCGGTCGTCCGACGGAGACGAGCAGCACCACCTCGACCCGATCCGGGAGCTCGAGCAGACGGCCGACCGCTCGCTTGTGGAACGACGCGATCACGCACGTACCAAGCCCCTCGGCGTGTGCCGCCAGAAGAAGGTTCTGCGTCGCCATCGCCGAGTCGAGCGGGGCGAGGAACGTCTCTCCGAGCGTACTCCCCTTGGCCCTGGCTTCGGCAAGATCCTGACAGACAGCAATCACCACGGGGGGATCGCCAAGCAGGCCCGGACTCACCGTCCGAAGCTTTGCGATCCTCTCCGGCTCGGTGACCACGACGAAACGCCACGTTTGCGCATTCCCGCCGGACGGAGCCCACATCGCCGCCTCGATGAGCCGGTCGAGAATCGGTCGTTCAATCGGCTCCTGCAGGAACCGTCGCACACTCCGTCTGCCGCGGATCGCCTCGTGGAGTTCCATCGTCGCGCTATCCTCCCCTGGCCGCCGTGGTCTTGTCGTCGTCAACCCGGAGCGGGTCGCCTTCGAGGACGACGCCGTAGACGTCGCGGGCTGCCTCGACCGAGACGTAGCCGTCCAGTACGTCGCTGAGGACGAGTTTCGGATCCCGTTCGCGCGGATCGCCGTAGCCTCCGCCGGTGCCGGTGATGAACCGGACGATGTCGCCGTCCCCGAGCACTTCGCTCGAGAAGCGACCTCGTCGCTCGACGCTCCCATCGACCTTTCGGATCTCGACGTCGTTCGGGGTCCCGTCCTGTCCACCAGCCAGCCCCCAAGGCGGGAACGTGCTCCGTCCGAAGCTCGCGGTGACCAGGGCCTGCGAATTGGTGATCCGGTAGTCTTTGATCAGGCCGTGGCCGCCGGGCCATTCCCCGTGTCCGCCGTCGGCGATGTTGAGTGAGAACTGATCGACGATCATCGGGTAGCGAGTCTCGGCCACTTCGATCGACAGGATGTAGGTCTCCCCGTCGCCCGAGCAGACCAGGCCGCTCTCGCCCGATTTGCCGCGTCCGGCACCCCAGCCACCGGCGTTCGGTTCGACCGAGAAGAACCACTCGCCGGACTCGTCATCGATCCCGCTGACGATCGTGCCGCAGACACTCAGGAAGTGTCCGGCCGTGATCCGGTCCGGGATCGCGTCGGCGAGCGCTCGCCAGACCACGTCGCCTGCGTAGGCGTCCGACTCCCAGTAGGTGCTGACCGGCGCCGGCCGCTTTGGGTTGAACACCGTGTCCTCGGGGACGATCACCCTCAGCGGCGAGAAGAATCCCTCGTTCGGGTCGGCGTGCGGGGCGAGGACCGACTGGAAGGCGAACTTGGCCGTCGACATCAGCACCGAGAGAGGGCTGTTGATCGGCCCGCGGCAGGTCCCGCCGGTTCCAGTGTAGTCGATGACGAACTCGTCTTCGCTGATCGTCACCTTGACCTTCACCAATACTGGGTCGCCGCCGAGTCCGTCGTCGTCGATGTGCTCCTCGGCGGTGTACTCACCCTTCGGGAACTTCTTCAGTTCGGCCAGCGCTTCTTGCCGCCCCTGCTTGAGATAGACCTCAACCGACTCTAGGACCGTGTCGAGCCCGTACTTGTCGCAGATCTGCTGAGCCCGTTTCGCCGCGACGCGCAGGGAGGCGGCCTGGGCTCGCATGTCGCCGAGCGTCATCTCCGGGATCCGTCCGTTGCGGGAGAGGATGTCGACGATGTCGCGGTTCTCCACGCCGGCATTGAAGATCTTGACCACCGGGAACTGGAGCCCTTCCTGATAGATATCGGTCGCGTTCGGCGACCAGCTTCCGGGATCCTTGCCTCCGATGTCGTTCCAATGCGCCTTGCTCGCCGAGAACATCACCGGCTTGCCTTGGTAGAAGATCGGAAGGATCAGCACGGCGTCGTTCTGGTGCGTCGCTCCACCCATGTACGGATCGTTGGTGATGATGATGTCGCCCTCTTCGAGGCCGTCGAGGCCGAACTTCTCGATCACGTCGAGCACCGCATCGCTCAGCACACCGATGAAGGCCGGGATCCCGTTCGCCTGGGCGATCATCCGGCCGGCGGCGTCTGTAATCGCGCATCCGTAGTCGAGCACCTCGTAGATGACTGAGCTCTTGGCAGTGCGGCCGAGAGCGACGAACATCTGTTCGGCGGCAGAGATCAAGGCCCGCTTGATGACTTCGACGGTGAAGGGATCGATCGCATGCTTTGCGGTCATGCCGCCACCTCCGTGATAACGAGATTGCCGAACTCGTCGACCTCCACCCGTTGCGACGGGCAGACGATGGTGGTGCACGCCGGCTCTTCGATCACTGCGGGACCGTCGATCGTCTCTCCGGTCGGAAGGAGTCCGCGCTCGAAGACGCGGCTCTCGACCGTTCCCTCGCCCTCGAAGACGACCGGTCGCGTTCCCTTATCGGCCGCGTCCCTGTTGGCTCCTTCAATCTCGCGTGGCACGAAATCGGGCCTGTCGACCCGCCCCCACCCGACGACATGGAAGTTGACGATCTCCACTGGGTCGTCCTGCCGGAACGAGTAGGCCTGCTCATGCAGGTCGTGGAAGCGGGCGATGACCGAATCGAGTTGACCGCCGTCGAGTTCGTCGGCCCGGATGGGTGTCCGCACGGTGTGCTCCTGCCCCCGATAGCGCAGATCGAGAAAACGCTCGATCCAGACACGGTCCTTCGGGAACTCCTCGGCGGCGAATTGCTCGGCTGGCTCCCGATCGAGTTCCGCGAATGTGCGGCGAATCTCCCCCAGGTTGGCGGCGGAGCAGTCCGACACGCGGGTGCGGATGAAATCGTGCCGCAGATTCGTCATCAGCATCCCCCAGGCCGAGAACTGGCCCGGCGCCTGCGGAACGATCACCTTCCGCAGCTTCAACTCGCGCGCCAGGGTCGCTCCGTGCAGACCGCCGGCTCCCCCGTTGGCGACGAGGGTGAAATCGCGCGGATCGTAGCCGCGCTCAATGGAGACGCGCTCGAGGGCCGCCTGCATGTTCGCGTTGGTCAGTCGGATGATCCCGAGAGCCGCATCGGTGACCGAAAGACCGAACTGCTCGGCGATCTTGCGGACCGCGGCCTCCGCCTTGGCCGTGTTCAGCTTCATCTGCCCTCCGAGGAAGTAGTCGGCGCTCAGCCGTCCGGTCACTAGGTTCGCGTCGGTCACCGTCGGCTCGATCCCGCCAAGGTCATAGCAGGCGGGACCTGGATCGGCGCCGGCACTCCGTGGTCCGACGTGGAGCGCGCCGCCAGCGTCGATCCAAGCGATCGACCCGCCGCCGGCACCGACTTCGACGATGTCGACGACCGGGATCCGCAGCGGGTAGCCGGCCCACGTCGTGCTCTTCTCCAGGTGGTAGTCGGTGTCAATCCTGATCTGCCCGTGATCGATCAGGCTCACCTTGGCGGTTGTCCCGCCCATGTCGAACGAGATCATGCTCGTGTCGCCGGTCGCCTCGGAGAGCACGCCGGCGCCGATCACGCCCCCGACCGGTCCTGATTCGATGAGATGGATCGGAACTCGCTGAGCCTGGGCGAACGTCGTCGTCCCGCCGTTCGATTGCATCGCGTACTTCGGCCCGGCCAACCCCATTGTCGAAAGCTCCTGATCGAGCGTCGAGAGGTATCGGGTCGTCGCCGGCTTGACGTACGCGTTCATCACCGTGGTGTTGGTCCGCTCGTACTCGCGCCACTCCTGGGTGATCTCGTGCGACAACGTCACAGCCACGTCGGGACAGATCCGCTCAATGATCTTGCGAGTCCGAATCTCGTGCGCATGGTTCGCGTAGGCATGGATGTAGCAGACAGCGATCGCCTCGATCTCTTCTCGACGGCACTCCCCGGCAATCTCGGTCACCTCGTCCTCGGAGAGCGGGATCAGGACGTCACCGCGGAAGGACACGCGCTCGCTGACCTCAAACCGATGGCGGCGCGGGACGAACGGCTTCGGCTTCTCGTAGAGCAGGTTGTACATATCGGTTCGATTGCCACGCTGAATCTCGAGAACATCACGGAATCCGCGGGTCGTGATCAGAGCAACCTTTGCTCCGTGGCGCTCGGTGAGCGCGTTGATCACCACTGTGGTTCCATGAACGAACTGCGCTACCGTCTTGGGATCGAGTTGGCTCTTGCGGATGGTGTGTGTTACGCCGTCGGCGTAGTTGCCCGGCGTGGTGAGTACCTTCTCTAGTGTGATCTCTCCCGTGGTCTCATCGAGAGCCACGAGATCGGTGAACGTCCCCCCAATGTCGATCGCCAGACGCTTCGGCATGCGTTGCTCCTCCTCAATCAGCGAAGAATCATTAGTGTCTGCACCCAGAGAATGCGCGCAGGCTCGGCCTCCAGGTTGCGCACGGTGTGCGGTCGGTTGGAGTCGATCTGGAACGAGTCACCCGGTTCGAGAACATGTTCCTCGTCTTCGAAGACCAACAGGATCTTGCCGGAGAGGACGTAGGCGAACTCCTCGCCCTCGTGCGGCAGAACCGGCGGAACGTAGTCGGGCGGGTATTCCGCGATGAACGCCTCCATCGTTCGGTTCGGTCGGGCTCCCGACAGCATCGAGTACGTGATCTCCGAGCTGCCGATCCGCATCACATAGTGCGGCTCGCCGGCCTTGGTGATCGCAGGCCGGTCGGTGTCCGGCAGCGAGAAGAACTGTGCAAGAGGCACGTCCAGCGCATCGGTGACTGTCTTCAGTGATGCCACCGACAACGAGGAGAGTCCCCGCTCGACCTGGGAAAGGAAGCCGACGGAGAGGCCGCACCGAGATGAGAGCTCTTCCAGGGTCCATGCCCGCTCCTGGCGAAGCTTCCGGATCGTCCCGCCAACCGTTTCATTATCCATTGATATTTCACTATATCGACAAGAATTGCGATGTCAAGCGAATGCCGTACCGTCGCCGGGCGAGACACTGCAAAGATCATACAGGGAGGAACTTTGCGAGCTCACGGCTTTCCCGAGACACCCGATATGGAGAGGCAAACTGCCTTTGGGAAGGGATCTTCACGACTTCGTATATATCGAAAGCCGTTCGAACGGACGATCGGGGCTGTCCAGGCCACCTACACGTGTCGTTCCAGGATGTGGCGGAGGATCCGAACGGCGATCTGCATCGACTCGATGTTGATCTCCTCGCGGGTCGAGTGCTCCTCCAACATCCCGACCCCGAGGACCACGGTCTCGACCCCATGAGTATTGAGGATCGACGCGTCGGTTCCGCCGACGATCGTTCGCACGTCGGACGTCAGGCCGACGGACTCGATTGCGGCGACGGCGGCGGCAATCGCCGCCGAGCCGTCCGGCACGCGCGACGCGCGATAGGAGAGCTCGGTCGAGATCGACAAGGTTGCTCCGGCGGCAACCGCCGCCTGCTCGAACGCCTCTCGAATCGTCTGCTCACGGGCCACGCAGGTTTGGTGCGACAGGCTTCGGCACTCGAGTTCGACGAACGCCTTCTCGGGCACGCCGTTTCGGATCTCGCCACCGCGGACGGTGCCGACGTTGACGGTAGTCCCCGCCTCGACCCGGCCCTCCTCGATCGAGACGATCGCCGCCGCCGCAACCCGCACCGCCGAGATCCCCCTCTCCGGCTCCATCGCCGCGTGGGCGGCACGCCCGGTGATCTCGACGTCGATCGACATCTTCGATGGCCCGCCGATGACGACCGCGTCGAGCGCATCCATATCGATGACGAAGCCGACCCGGCTCTCGAGCGATGCGACGTCGAGATGGCGCGCCCCGCGCGCGCCGAGCTCCTCCTCCCGCGTGACCACCAGTTCCAGCGGAGGATGGGACTCCGCGGTCAGGACGGCCTCGATCAGCTCGGCGATCCCCGCCTTGTCGTCGGCGCCGAGGATCGTGTCGCCGCTCGATCGGATGACGCCGTCCTCGATCACCGGTTCGATCCCCACACCGGGCTTCACAGTGTCGCCGTGGGTCCCGAACAGAATCGGTCGCGTCGCCGCCGTATTCCTGCCGGGAATGCGCGCGATGAGGTTTCCGTAGTCGTCGGTCGTGCACGCCGCGTCCAGCTCGCGCTCCATCCGCTCGCCGAGGTAGGTGAGGAACCGCGCCTCGTTCCCCGACTCGCTGTCGATCCGCACCATCTCGACGAATGACGCAACCAGTCGGTCCATGAAACGGCCTCCTCGGTCCCCAGCTACGCCTTTCCGAGCGCTCGGGCCAACTCGATGAGCTCGGGATGGACGACGCGGCCGGTCTCCAGCATCGGCCGCTCGTCAAGCCACACCGAGCAGTCGAGCGATTGGCCGTCGGAATGCGACGGCGCCGGGATGCCTTCTGGCGGGATGAGCGTCGCCCCGACGTGGCCGATGCCCCACTCGGTACAGCCCCACACCCGCTCGTCCTCGACGATATCGCCCGAGAGCCGAGCGTTGGGATGGAAGCCGAACGACGAATGGGCGATCCGCCGCATCTGCGGATGATCGAATGCATCGAGATAGGCGGCTAGCTGACGCGCCTGGGCCCCTCCGCCGATGTCGACGATGCCCCCGGCCTCGATCGTCGTCCGGATCGGCTCCTCCAGCCTTCCGCACGGCGGTGAGATCGAGCCGTCGAACACGAGAGTCCCGTCGATCGACTCGAGGTCGGGGGCCCACGCGATGAAGCCGCCCATCATGTACGTCCCCGGTCGATCGGCGTACCCGTCGCGAATCAGCGCGCCGCGGCCGGGGATGCTGTGGAACTCGAGATCGGTGCCGCCCGGCGAAGTGACGCGGATTCGGTCGGCGGCACGCACGATATCGACGGTCTTCTCGAGAAACGCCTTAAGAGCGACGTGATCGATCCGCCCGATGCAGCGAACCATCATGTCGGGGTTCATCCCGACCAGACAGAGATACCGCAGCCGATCGTTCTCCCGCATCGCCACGTCGTGCGGGGTCGAATAGAGCAGCCACTGATTGTTGAACTCGACCCACGCGTCGGCGCCACGTAGCGCCCCGATCAGCGCGTCGATGGGGAGCATCGGGTCCGCGACTCGCCCGACCCCGAGCGGTGAGGCGAGCCAGATCACCATCGGCTTCGCGCCGAGGGCGAAGGCCGCGCGCGCCGTCGCGTCGACGACCCGCTGGTCCGACTCCGTGTCGGCGGTGATCACGAACGTCTCCCCCGGCTTCAGCTTCAGCAGGTCGCGGGTCAACACGTCGGCCGCGCGGCCCAGTTCGTACTCGTACAGCGACATCTCCGACCTCCTCGAACGCCCTCCACAGTCTCCGGTCCGATGGCGACTCGAAGCAGCGGCTAGTCTAGGAGCGTCCCGCCACGCAGTCAATGGGAGATGACGAGAATCCCGTAGCCATCGATGGACCCGGCGTTGACGGCCGTGTACACTGAGGGTCCGATCAGCAAGAGGAGGACTACTGATGGAGAAGGCGCGTCTCGATTTCCTGAAGCGCTACATGCAGACGATCTGCCCCACCGGTTTCGAAGAGGACGCGGCGCGCGTATGGCGCGAAGAGGCCAACGCATTCGCCGATCGGACGTGGGTTGACCAGCACGGCAACGCGTTCGCCGTCGTCAACGAAGCGGGCTCGCCGCGAATCATGCTCGCCGGCCATGCCGACGAGATCGGCTTGATGGTGACCCACATCGACAAGGAGGGGTACCTCTTCTTCATCGGCCTCGGCGGTTGGGACGTGCAGGTCCTCCCCGGTCAGCGGGTTCGGATCCAGACGAAGAAGGGGATCGTCCTCGGCGTCATCGGACGGAAGCCGATCCACCTGATGACCCCCGAGGACCGCAAGAAGGTCGTCAAGATGGAGAATCTCTGGATCGACATCGGCGCCAAGGATCGCGAGGAGGCCGAGACGATCATCACTATCGGCGATGCGGGCGTCCTCGATTACGAGTTCGCCGAGCTGCGAAACGGCTTGGCCGTAGCGCGCGGGTTTGACGACCGGATCGGCGCGTTCGTCGTTCTCGAGGCGGCCCGCCTTGCGGCGGAGATGAACCCGAAAGCGGCGATCTACGCGGTCGCGACCGTCCAGGAGGAGATCGGCACCCGCGGCGCGACGACAAGTGCGTTCGGGATCGACCCGCAGGTCGGCATCGCCGTCGATGTCGGCCACTGCACCGACATGCCCGGCATGAGCAAGGAGAAGAGGCAATCGGGCGACATCAAGATGGGCGCCGGCCCGATCGTGACCCGAGGTCCGAACATCAACACGCCGCTGTTCGACCGAATCGTCGACACGGCCGAGAACAAGGACATACCGATCCAGCGCCATGCCTGGCCGCGACCGACGGGCACCGATGCACGGGCAATGCAGGTCACCCGCGCGGGCGTCGCCACCGGACTGATCGCCGTGCCGAGCCGGTACATGCACTCGCCGAGCGAAATCATCCACCTCGACGATGTCGAGAACTGCGCGAAACTGATCGCCGAGACGATCGCCGGGATCGACGAGAGTACCAGCTTCCTCCCTTCCTAGGAGAACCCGAAGCTGACCTCGATACGCGGTGGGCACTTGTGTGCCTACCGCGCTCTACTTGGCGACCGCGTCGAGTTCTCCCGTGAACCGACATGGGGCGTCGATGCGATGATGTCGCTGCGCTCTCCTTCGCGAACGGTCCACACCATTCGTGCGCGCCTCTTGCCTTGCCGCAGTCGGTTCGGTAGAGTAGCGCCGTTCGGGGAGCCCAATAGCTTGGGCTGAGAGGAGGAGGCACCCTCGACCCGCAGAACCTGAACTGGGTAATGCCAGCGTAGGGAACCATGAACGAACGACAGCACGTCCATCGATTGAGCCGATCGGCGCTTCGCCGAGTCCGCCGTCCGACCCTGCCTCCTCCGTTCAAGGAGCGATGCAGGAATGCCTGTTGACACCATCCTGATCCTTGCCAACGGCACGTGGGGGGACACCGCGCGCCTGCCTCGCCTCGCCAACCGCGCCGATCGGATCGTGGCGACCGACGGTGCCTGGGCGAAGGCGGTCGCCGCAGGTATCCGTGTCGACCGCGTCGTCGGCGACCTCGACTCGCTCGCACCCTCCGACCGCGCGACGTTGCTCGCATCGGGCGCCGAAGCGGAGATTCACGAGCCAGAAAAGGACTTCACCGATCTCGAGCTCGCAGTCGACGGCGCGCTCAGTCGGCAAGCTCGGGAGCTGATCGTCTTCGGGGCGTTCGGGGGGCGGATCGACCACACGCTGGCAAACGTCCTGATGCTCGAGAAGGCACTCGATTGCGGTGCGTCGGTCGAGCTGATCGCCGGCGACGAAACAGCCTGGCTGATCCGAGGGGAGTTCTCGCTCCCGGTCGGGCGGCCGGCCGACCGGGTCTCGCTGATCCCGCTGTCACGCGGCACCGTCGTTCGAACGGACGGCCTTCGATATCGCCTCGACGACGAGCCTCTCGTCCGGGCGAGCGCCCACGGGATCTCGAACGTCATCGAGGAGATGCCGGTCCGCATCGCGGTTCGCTCGGGCACACTCCTCGTCGTTCACGGACCGCCAGAGGAGGCCCCGCGATGAACGGACGCGCCGAACCGCTTTCCCCGAGATCGGTTTGGCGGCGTCCCTCGGTCCGGTGGGCGTTGAGCCTGGTCCTATTCATCGCCCTCTGGCAGGGAGTCGTGTGGGTCTTCCGCGTTCCCGGCTACATGCTCCCGTCTCCGGCGGCGACGCTCCGTGCGATCGCGAGCGACGCTGCGCTGCTCGGGCATCACGCGACCGCCACGATCGTCGAGACCCTCGCCGGCCTGGGGATCGCCCTCGGCCTCGGCATCGCGGTCGCCCTGGCGATGCATCGGTCCTCGGTCGTCCGCGATCTGATCTACCCCCACCTGGTGCTGTCGCAGGCGGTTCCGTTGATCGCGATCGCCCCGATGATCCTGATCTGGTTCGGACTTGGCTCGCTCTCCAAGATCCTGGTCGTCGCGTTCGTCTGCTTCTTCCCGCTGACGGTCAACACGTACGAGGGGTTCCGCGCCGTCGATCCGGCCTACGCGGAGCTGCTCGACACCCTCGACGCATCGTGGATCGATCGGTACAGGCATCTGTACGTTCCGGCATCGCTACCTGGGATCCTCGCCGGCGCGAAGATTGCCGCGACGTACTCGGTTCTCGGTGCGATCGTCGGCGAGTGGCTCGGCGGATCGCTCGGTCTCGGTGTGTACATGACGAGGGCCCAGCAGTCGTTTCGAACCGATCGGCTGTTTGGAGCCATCGTCCTCGTGATGCTGCTCAGCTTCGCGCTGTTCAAGACGGTCGACGGAATCGGATTCGTCCTGACTCCGTGGCTACGAAGGAGGACTCATGGATAGACGGCTCGCTCGATGGTCGGTTCTGCTCGTCCTTTGCCTCGCGATCGCCTCGGCCGCGGTGGCGAGCGATCCGGAACCGGTGCGGATCGCTCTTGACTGGACGCCGAACACGAACCACACCGGCATCTTCGTCGCCGAGGCGCTTGGCTTCTTCGCCGAGGAGGGCCTCGTCATCGAGGTCCTCGAGCCGACCGAGACGGCGTCGATCCCGCTCGTCGCGAGCGGCCAATCGGAGTTCGGCGTATCGATGCAGGAGTACGTGACCATGGCCCGCGCGCAGGACGTTCCGGTCGTGTCGATCGCGACGCTGTTCCAGCACAACACGTCCGGCTTCGCCGCCCCGAGCGATCGGGGCATCGCCGGACCGCTCGACTTCGAGAACCTGCGCTACGCCGGCTGGGGTAGCGACCTGGAGTCCGTGATGATCCGCACGGTCATGGAGGCGGTCGGCGCGGACTTCGACACCGTCGAGATGATCAATATGGGGATGCTCGACTTCACGACGGCCGTCCGCCGCGACCTGGCCGACTTCTACTGGGTGTTCTACGGCTGGCAGGGGATCCACGCCGAACTGGAGGGGATCGCGTTCGACTTCTTCCCGCTGCCCGACCTCGCCGACGTCCTCGACTACTACACGCCTGTGATCGTCACGCGGGAACGGATGATCGCGGATCGCCCGGACGTCGTGCGCCGGTTCCTGCGGGCCCTGGCGCGCGGATACGTTCATGCGACGCTGCACCCGGCCGAGGCGGCGGAGATCCTTCTCGGACACGCCCCGGAACTCGATGCCGAACTCGTCCGTACGTCTCAAGCATGGATCGCCGAGCAGACGATGGAGGACGTCGACCGCTGGGGCATGCAGGAGGAGATCGTCTGGACCCGCTTCTCGCAGTGGGCGCTCGACAATCGGCTGATCGAACGGGCGATCGACCCGCTCGCCGCGTTCACGAACGACTACCTGCCGCAGCCCGAGGACGTACAACGGGAGGAATCGGAGTGACGGACCGCCTCGTCGTCCGTTCCGTTCGCAAGCAGTTCGGGGATCTCGAGGTCCTCCACGACGTATCGCTGTCGATCGACGACGGGGAGGCGGTCGCCCTCCTCGGCCCCTCGGGATGCGGAAAGACGACACTGCTGCGAATCCTACTCGGTCTGGAGACGGCGGATGGAGGACACGTCGCGGGCTCTCTCGACCGCGCCGGCTACCTGCCTCAGGGGGGCCTGCTCTTCCCGTGGAAGACGGTGGTCGAGAACGCGGCGCTGCCGTTGCAGATCCGGCGCGTCGGGCGGGCGAGGCGCCGGGCGACCGTCGGCGAGCACTTGCCGGCGTTCGGTCTGTCCGGCTTCGAGGCTGCCTATCCGCACGAGCTGTCCGGCGGCATGCGCCAGCGCGTCGCTCTCCTGCGAGCGCTGATGACCGGCAGCCCGATCCTCGTCCTGGACGAACCGTTCGGCGCTCTGGACGTCCTCACGAGACATCGAATGCAGGACTGGCTGGCGGGGCTGATCGACCGCTTCAACCGGACGATGCTGTTCGTCACCCACGACCTCGAGGAGGCGGTCGCCCTCGCGGAGCGGATCGTCGTGCTGACCGAGCGGCCGGCGGCGGTCCTCGGGGATCGGTCGATCCGACTCGCCGCTTCGGAGCGAACCGAGCGTCTCGGAAGCCCGTTCCTGGAAGCCAGGGACGATCTGCTCGCGCTGATCCAGACTGGAGGAACCGATGGGTGAACCGAATCCGTTCGAGACACACGCCGCCGAATACGACGCCTGGTTCGACCGGAACGAACGCGTGTACGAGTCCGAGCTGCTCGCCGTTCGCGAGCTGCTGCCACCAGCGGGCGACTGGGTCGAGATCGGCGTCGGCAGCGGACGGTTCGCGTCACGACTGGGCATCCCTCTCGGCGTCGAACCCACCGAAGGAATGGCCGCACTCGCCGCGGCGCGTGGCGTCGATGTTCTGCGGGGAACAGCCGAATCGCTGCCGCTCGAGGACGCATCCGCCGACGCGGTCTTCCTGATCACCACGCTCTGCTTCGTCGACGACATCGACCGGACGTTCGCCGAGGTCGAACGCGCGCTGCGATCCGGCGGGCGAGCGATCGTCGCATTCCTGCCCGGCGACAGTCGCTTCGGGGAGCTGTACTGCGAGCTCGCGTCGGAGGATCGCTTCTACCGGCACGCGACGCTCCACACGAAACGGCGGGTCTTCGACGCCGTCGAGCGGGCCGGGCTGCGAATCGAGCGGACGGTGCAGACGCTCACCGGCGCTGCCGAGCGGGCGAACGATCGGATCGAGCCTCCGTCGGATGGGCACGAGCGCGGATCGTTCATCGTCATTCGAGCGATCAAGCCGTGATCGGCAGGCGGCGATCAGCCGGCGCCGCTTGACTTCCATCTGCCGGGTTTCGTAGGATTCTCCCATGAGCGGCGGGGGCGGGGCGGAGCTGTTCGTCATTGTCAATCTGATTGCCGGACACGGCCGATGTAAGGCTCTGTTTCCGAAGGTCAAGGCCGAGCTGGATCGGCGCGGTATCTCGTACGAACTCCACTACACAAATGAGCCTCAGGAGGCGACCGACGTCGCCAGATGGGGGATCGAAGCGGGGTTCAAGCGCATCGTCGCGATGGGTGGGGACGGCACCGTCAATGAAGTCACCAACGGCCTGCTCGGGAAGGACGCCGTCCTGGCAGTCATTCCCGCCGGGACAGGCAACGACTTCGTCCGGATGCTCGGCATCCCGGCCGATCCGTTCAACGCCATCGACGTTCTCACCGGCGGCGTGGAGCGAACGATGGATCTGGGACGAATCAACGACGAACGTTGCTTCGTCAATGGAATGGGCATCGGCATCGACGCCCAGGTCGCCCGCGATGTGCTCCAGATGCAGCGGCTCAAGGGCGCTCCGGCCTACGTCTCGGCCGCGGTCAAGGAGATCCTCCGGTTCCCGGCCTTCCCCGTGACGATCGAGGCGGCCGACTGGCAGCTCGAACTGACCTGCCTCTCACTCGGCATCGCCAACGGGAAGTACGCCGGCGGCGGGTTCAAACTCGCGCCCGAGGCGGACATCGTTGACGGCATGATCGACATCTCCGCGATCGAGGACTACTCGAAGCTCGAGCGCCTCGTTCGCCTGCCGCGGGTCAGGGCCGGACGGCACCTGCAGTGGCGAAAGGTCCACTACCGGCAGCTGCCCGAGGCGACCCTCTCGTCGCCGAAGAAGCTGATCGCACATATGGATGGAGAACCGTACAGGCTGCCGAGCGATTCGTTCACCGTCTCGACCCTCCCGAACGCCCTTCGCGTGTTGGTTCCCGGCTAGCGGCGCTGGAAGCGGCGATCGAGTTCATCCCTGTCGATCTTGAAGACGATCGGCCGCCCGTGCGGACAGAAGTTGGGGTTCTCCAGGGTCATCAGCCGCTCCACCAGCGCCTGCGCCTCGGCGAGCGGAATCGGATCCCCGGCCTTGATCGCCGCGCCGCAGCTCAACTCGCTCAACAGCCGGTCGAGCAGCGGGTCCTCCAGATCGGTCTCCGCGCCAAGCGCGCCGATCAGCGACTCGATCACTTCCTGAAATCCCCTCTTCGTCTGCTCGTCGGCAAGCGCGCGCGGGTATTCACGGATCAGGAACGTGCCGCCGCCGAACTCGTCGAGGATGATCCCGACCCTCTCCAGTTCCTCACGCCGGCCGACGAGGACGCTCGCCGCCTCGAACGGCACTTCGACGCGGGCGGGAATCAGGAAGATCTGGCGGACGATGCCGTCCGCGCCCCACTCGCTTCGCAGGCCCTCGTACAGGATCCGCTCGTGGGCGATGTGCTGGTCGACGATCTCCAGCCCGTCCGGCGACTCGACAAGCAAGTACGTCGCCTGGAGCTGCCCGATCACGCGGCGATCGCCCTGAACCCTCACTTTCTCGAGCTCGCGCATCCGCCCGGAAAGCTGCATCTCGCGTGGCAGATCGAACGACAGCGCCTCGGTTCGCTCGCCATAGCGGGGCTGCGGCTCTCCCGTCGCGACCGCTCCGCGCGATCCGCCCCGCGACGGCGTCAGCGGAGCGACGACCTGCCGGCTGGACAGCGCCTTCAGCAAGGCCGCCGCAACGGCGTCCTGCACCTGCCGCGCGTCCGCGAATCGAATCTCTTCCTTTCGAGGATGCACGTTAACGTCCACCTGCTCGTTCGGCAGATCGACCCGGATCACGGCGATCGGGTAGCTCCCCGGACGCAGAATCCCGCGGTAGGCGCTCGCGAGGATGAACGAGAGCCCTCGATCGCTCACGAACCGGCCATTGACGACGAAGCTCTGATCCCTCCGATTCCCCCGCTTCAGGTCGGGGCGACTGATGAACCCGCTCACCGTGATCGGACCTCGCACGCCCTCGAGCGGGATCAAGCCGGCAGCGACCTCGGTTCCGTAGATCTGCGCCAATCGGTCGAGCAGCGACTCCACACCCGGCGCGGCGAATACTTCACGGTCCCCGTGCTTCACCGACCACCCGATCGACGGCGAGAGGAGGGCGAGCCGCTGGACGACGCGATTGACGTGCATGAACTCCGTCCGCGCGGCGCCGAGGAATCGCGAGCGTGCCGGCACGTTGAAGAACAAGTCCGCGACCTCGACGGTCGTCCCCGGAGGTCGCGACGCCGGCACCACGTCTCCGATGTGCCCGCCGCTCACTTCCAGCGTATGGGCCGATCCTCCGTCGCGGGTGCAGGATGTGACGCGCGCCCGGGAGACCGCAGCGATGCTGGCCAGCGCCTCTCCACGAAAACCGAGCGTCTCGATCGAGTACAGGTCCGTCTCCGTCTCGATCTTGCTCGTCGCGTACCGCTCGAATGCGAGCCGCAAGTCCTCGCCGGGCATCCCTTCGCCGTCGTCCCGGACGATGATCAGCGACTTGCCCCCCTCACGGAGAACGACATCGATCCTCTCACTTCCGGCGTCGATCGCGTTCTCGACAAGCTCCTTCACTACCGACGCCGGGCGATCGACCACCTCTCCGGCAGCGATCTTCAGCGTTACGGGCTCGGTGAGTCGTCGGATGCGCATGCCGGCCCTAGGCTATCCGATCCCCTCCGGCCTCACAATCGGCGTCTCTTGCCTCCCACGGAGCCGGTGCGGTATCGTCTGCCAGGGGGATCATGCACTCAATCAACAGTCTGCGGCAGTCGCTCGGCCTCACCAGCGCAAACCAGGTCCGCAATCGCATCGAGGCGATCAAGGATCTGCTCCTCCCGCACACTCGCCGCGGCCCCAACAACCAGATCCTGCTCGCCGACGACGGTGCCGATCTGCTTCGGCGATTGCAGGAGTTGCACGATAGCGGGTTAACCATGACCGAGGCCAGCGAAGTCTTGCGCGCAAAGGTATATAACCAGAACCATTCGACCACATCGGTTTCGCCGCGTTTCGTGCCGCGCGATGCAAAACCGGATCAAACCGCCCTGTTGATCGCGTCCCTCCGTGAGGAACTCGCCTTCCTGCGTCAACACGTCGCCACCCTCGAGCAGCGCCTTCAAGCCCAGGCCGACACTCCCCACGAAGCAGCGCCCTGGTGGCGATTCCTAAGAGAGGAGATCGATGCCCCTTAACGTCCCATGCAACCAGAATGAGCAGCTCAAGCACGTCGTCGCGCAGATCGATTCGTCGGTCGAGCTCGATGCGCTTTGGTCCGGCTCGAACATCACGGCAATCGACCGGATGGGAATCAACGACCACGGACCGGTCCACGTCCGCATTATGACGAACATCGGCCTGAAGCTGCTGCGTCTCCTGATGAACGCAGGAGTCACGCCGAGCGTCGTCGAGAATCACGGGCTGACCAACGACGACGCCGAGGTCGTCGTCGTCCTCGCCTGCGCCCTGCACGACATCGGGCACGTGATCCACCGCCACGACCACGAGCTCCTGTCGCTCATACTGGCCGCTCCGCTGGTCGATCGCTTGCTCGGCACGATCTACGACCAGCGCACCATCGCCCTCCTCAAGGGCGAGGTGCTCCACGCCATCTTCGCCCACCAGCGCAAGATCGAGACCCTCACCATCGAAGCCGGCGTGGTGAAGGTCGCTGACGCGCTCGACATGGAGTCGGGGCGCGCACGGATCCCATTCGAGACCGGCGTCCCGACCATTCACTCGGTCTCGGCCATGGCGATCCGGAAGGTTCACCTCGAGTCAGGCGGGGAACGCCCGATCAGGATCTCGATCGAGATGTCGAACTCGGCGGGCATCTTTCAGCTCGACAACCTCCTTCGGGAGAAACTCGAGCGCTCGACGATCGAGAAGTACGTCGAAGTCGAAGCAAACGTCGTAGGGGACGAGGAAAAGATCGTCCAGAGATACTCGATCGAATGAGAGGCCCCATAAACGGCCTCCAAGCAGTCCGCCGACCCCAGAATCGGCCCTCACCAGAACATCGCGCCACACCCTGCGACTCGCACGCCCGTTCCCGATTGCTCCTAGATGCAGTTCCCTAGGCCCTTTTCGCGATCCACGGTCCGATTTCGCAACAAAAGTAACCTTTTGTTGCGAAACTTGTCCCATCCCGATCGCGGGCGCCTCGCTACGCTCCTCCCCGGACGAAGGAGGAGCCATGCCGCTCGAAGTGACTCACGAAGACTTCCTGACACCGGACCAGGTGCAGTTGCTCAAGACCTACTGCCAGCGTCTCGCTGACGAGCCGTCCCCAGACGGCCGAACCGATCCGGCTAGGGACTGGGCGATCCTCCACGTCGCGCTCGATTCGGGACTCCGCGTCTCGGAGATCTGTGCACTCCAGCTTCGCGACGTCATCCTCGACCAAGCGCACTCCTCGCTGATCGTCCGAGACGGCAAGGGTGGCAAGAAGAGAGGGGTCCGCATCGGATCCGCCCTGCGCGACCACCTCGCGCAGTTCATCTCATGGAAGGAGTCACTCGGTCAGTCGACCGCGGGCCGCGCGGCCGTCTTCGTCTCGTCCCGCGGCGGTTCGCTGACCCGGTCGGCCGTCTACCGAATCTTCCGCAAGCACGCTGATGTCGTCGGCATCCCCAAGCGGTTCTCGATCCACTCCTGTCGCCACACGTACGCGTCGCTCCTATACCGCGCGTCGGATTTCAACCTCCGGCTCGTCCAGAAGCAGCTCGGCCACCGCTCGATTCAAACGACGCAGATCTACGCCGACGTGCTCAGTGAGGACGCCGCGCTCGCCGTGGAGAAGCTCCCCCAGTAGCTGTCCGCCTCTTCCTGAGGCGGTGCCGAACTCCGCGACGATGTGAGGCCCGACGTCTCCTCAATTTCTTGACAATCTCTCTATACACTCGGGCGGATGACGACCGGGCGGAACCCCAATCTTCGAGGCACCTTATGGCTCTGCTTCGCATCGGCTCTTCTCGCACTCGTGGTCGTGCCGGCGCGAGCGGCTCCGTCCATTGACGTCCAAATCGGTTTCAACGGGCACGTCGTCCCCGAACGTTACGCGCCGCTTCGCGTGCGAATCCGCGGATTCGACCACGATCTGACTGCCCGCCTTCTCGTCACGCACGTGCTCGGCAACGAGTGGCGCGACACCAGCACTATCCGACAGGATCTAGGGTTCGTCGTTTCCACGGATGGCGCCTTCAGTACGGCCATCCCGATGTACGAGCCGCTGAACCCGATCGATGTCGCACTTCTTGCCGAGGACGGAACGAGCCTCGCAGAGACGTCGATTCTCCTCCGGGCGACGCGTCATCTCGATCCGTTCCCGCTCGTCTACGGCGCCCTGCCGCACAGCCTCGACGAGGAGGAGACACCGGTCACCGCCGCCGAACTGCCGTCCGAGTGGTGGGCGTACGACGCGGTCCACTCGCTCTGGATTTCGGAGCCCCCACCACAGGAGGCGTGGCCCGCGATCGCCCAGTGGGTCCTCGCCGGCGGTTCCCTCGTCATTGCCAGCGGACCGGACTACTTCCGCTTCGATTCGCCCGCTCTTCGGCAGCTCCTACCGCTGTCGAATCCGTCGCTTACCACTCACGAGGACGGCACCCTCGCGCTCACCGGAACGATGAAGCCGGGGACGTCCAGGCCCGTTTCCCGCGGCGATCTACCGCTTGTCTTCGGTTGGCCGTACGGTGCCGGGCACGTCGCCGTCGTGGCCGTTCGCCCGACCGACCTCACTGGGGCGGAGTTCGAGCGGGCCAGGGAAGCGGTTCCCGGCGCCACGCGCCTGTCGATGACGGCTGTTTCCGAGGCGCTGCTCGGATCCCTTCCGGTCGATCGCCCGACGCATGGTTCCGCGCTGCTTCTCATCGCCCTGACTACGATCGCCCTGGGGGCGGTCGTTTTCGTCGGCCGCAGGCACCGGTGGGCCGGCGTGGCCACCGCCGCCGTGGTCTTTGCGGCTCTCTGCGTTTGGTCCGGTTTCTATGCAAACAACACGAAACAGGTATCGTCGATATATGTCTCCAACACTGTCTTACACCTTGCAACGTCGTTCGGTATTGATCATGTTTCGTCGAGCTTCTACTCCACAGAGACCGACCCGCTTCCGTACGCCCTCGGCGGTGAGGCAATCCCCCTCCAAGCGCCGTCGGGAACTGTCACTCCGCACCCAATGCCCCGACCGACGGCGACGCCTCGCGCCTATGCGCACACTGCGGAGCCGGGACGCGTCATCGCGTCCGCCGCCGAGATCGGGCAGAAGACGTTCTACGCCTACGCTACCGCGCCGTCGCTCGTGCGGCTCTCTGTCGACAGGGCCAGCGGCCACGCCGTCCTCGACTACCGCGCCGATGTGGAGCTCGTCGACTGCTGGCTGATCGCCGATGGGCAGGGCGTTCGTGTGCCGCCCGTATCGAACGGTACGCACACATATGAGCAGGCATCTTCAGCGACGCTGGGCTCCCTGGTGCGAGAAGCCGACGGGACGGCCTCTCTTGTCCTTCAGCACCTGATCGAGGAATTGCCTTTCCAGACCGGCATGTGGTTCGTCGGGCTCTCGGTCCCGAGGGACGACGTTGCCACGGAAGCAGGCCGGAAAGTGAGACATCTCGACGTGTACGTCGTCAGGGGGGAGGTCTCTTGAGAAGGCAGGAGTCGGTCCTCTCCAACAGCGCGGTTCAAGGGTATCTCCTCATCCTGTTGGCGTGCGCCACAGGGCTGCTCTTCTCGATCCCGGCCGGCGGCCGCGTCTCTCAGCTGATCGACGTGCGCTGGCAGCCTTCCCCGTTCGTGTTTCACCTGACGTATCTCACGCTCATCGCGCTGCTCGGCACGTTCCGCGGCATCGCAGCGGCAAGGTGGGAGCGCCTGAGATGGGAGACGCTCCCGCGATTGCTATGGCACATCCTGTTCGGACAGCTGGTCGTTCTCCCGCTCCTCTTCTTCGCCCGTGCCCTCCTGCCCGGCCACGACCTGGCTCTGCCACTCCTCGTCCTCTATTCGACGCTCGCATCGTTCATGTTCGCTCTGATCTCCCTCCGGCTCGCCTTGTGGGGAGTGGCTCGGCAGACGCACACGTTCATGCTTCAGTACGCGCTGTTCGGCCTCGTCCTCCTCGTGCCGTGGAGCCTGGGTTTCGTCCCCCACGTGCCGTCGGCGGTGACGCTTCTCAGCCCGCTCGGCGCTGCGCTTCGCATCGTCCAATCTGCACCGTCTCTCGAATTGCTCGTGGCTTACGCCTTCCTCGTCGCGCTGGTCTTCGCACAGATCCTCGGCCTTCGCCGCTCGCTCAGGAGGACCCATGCCGTTTGACTTCTCCCGCTTCCTCAAGTCCGTTGACTCCAGGGCACGCTCTCTGAGGGGCCTCTCGTTCGCGAGCATCGCGATGGGCGGAACGGCCGCCGCAGCCGTCGCCGCGATGGTTGCCGTTCGCCTTCTCCGCATTCCGTTCCCGTACTGGGCACTCGCCGCGTTCGCGACACCTCCGTTCCTGGCCGCCGGCCTCGCGTATCTGGTCGGGCGCCGGAAGCGCCCACGCATGCCGCATTTGCTGCTGCAGCTCGACGACATCCTCGGGCTGGGAGCCCGTCTCAGTTCGCTGTATGAGATTCGGCAGCGCGCCGGTGCGACGGTCTTCCGCACGCGGCTCGAGGAAGAAGTGAGCCCCGCGACCCAGGTGTGGGAGTCCGCACTCCCGGTCGGGAGACGCACGCTCCTTGGTGGCTCAGCCGGCCTCTGCTGCGTCGCACTTGCCGTCGGCCTCGCGTTCGTCCCGCTCCCGGCGCTCCAGGTATCACCGTTCGAAGCGGTGGAGGAGCGATCCCTCGCGCCGAGCGGTTCGATCTCCGCCGAGGAGACGGCCGCTCCATCGGCGGTCGGGGAAGTGGATGCGCCAACGACACTCAAGACCGAGCCGGAGGCTGCTGGGGGTACCTTGCCGGGACTCGACACACCCAGCCGGGGCGAGACGCTGGACGACGTCATGCGCGATCTCGCCGGGATGACGCCCGACGAAGCCGTCCTGGTACCGATCTCCCCCGAAGGCATCGAAGACCTGGCCCGGATCCAGGGCGAAGCGATGCGCGCCATCTCTCAGCTCCTCGAGAGCATCCAGGAGCGCCTCGAGAACGCTCCGGAGTCCGAACTGCCGCCGCAACTGACCGAAGAAGAGCTCGAGAACCTGCAGCGCGAACTCGATCAAGGTGCTATTCCTCCCGGCCTTCAGGAAGGGCTCAACGAACTCGTGAATCCGCCGCCGTCCCGGACAGTCGAGGAGATCGTTGAGCAGCTGCTCGATCAGTTCGGCGACGAAGAGAACCGCGGAAGTGAGTCTCAGGGCGGGGATGGGCTCCCCCAGAGCACTGCCATGCCGGGAGACCAGCAGAGCCTCGAAGACATGATGGACGAGTTCAATCAGACACCTGACGAGGCCGGCGCCGAAGGCGCGGGTCCCGGCGGACCGGGCGGTGGAGACCAGTCCGACGGCTCGGAGGGAGACGGCGAGGAATCGCTCGGCGGTCCGTCCGACACCGCCGGTGAGCGCGGCTTCGAGGATCCGGATCCGTTCGGTGGGACCGCCGGCGCCGGCGGCCCGACCGGTGAGGGCGAAGAGCGAGAGGTCGGGTTCATCCGCGAAGAGGAGCAGGGAAGAATAGGATCCGAAGGGGACTTCGTCAGCGAGTTCGTCACCGAGGGTGTTCCGATCGAGGTGCTGCCTGGCACCGACTCCGAAGCCGCATCGTTTCGGGTGCGCTTTGATCGGATTGACTCGATTCTCAGAGAGCGCGGTGTGCCCGAGGGGGCCATCGAGATCGTTCGAGACTACTTCAACGCGATTTCAGAAGGAGGAGCATGATCACCGAACGGGACCTGGAGGTAGCGCAAACGGTATTCGGGCGCTTGACGGCATCGATCGAGGAGGTGATCGTCGGCCACGGCGAGATCGTCCGCGCCGCCCTGATCGCGCTCCTTTGCCGGGGAAATCTGATCCTCGAGGGCGTCCCCGGACTCGGCAAGACGCTGCTCGTCAGGACGCTCGCCGCATCGCTCGGGCTGAAGTTCTCGCGGATCCAGTTCACGCCGGATCTCATGCCCGCCGACATCGTCGGGACCGACATCATCACCGAGGAGTCGGGGCATCGGCGATTCTCGTTCTCTCAAGGTCCCGTCTTCGCCAACGTGATCCTCGCCGACGAGATCAACCGCGCGACCCCGAAAACCCAGTCCGCGCTGCTCGAGGCGATGGAGGAGAGAACCGTCACCGTCGGGATCCACACATACCCGCTCGAGGAGCCGTACATCGTCCTGGCGACCCAGAACCCGATCGAGATGGAGGGCACGTATCCCCTCCCCGAGGCCCAGATCGACCGTTTCCTTCTGAAGGCGAACGTTCGCTTCCCGTCCCTCGATGAGCTCGTCACGATCACCGAGCGGAACACCGAAGGAGAAGGGATCCGCCTGCCCGAGCCGACGGCGACCGCCGCAGACATCCTGACGGCGAGGCGGGTCGTCCGCGAGATCCCGATCGGCCAGGGGTTGCGCGAGTACGTTGCGCGTCTCCTACTCGCCACCCACCCGAACACGGAACACGCTCCTGCGAGAATCGTGGAGTACGTCGAATACGGGGCCAGCCCCCGGGCCGCCCTCGCGCTGATCAACGGCGCCAAGGCCCATGCGTTCCTCGCGGGCCAGGTGAACGTGCGCCGCGAGGACATCCAAGAGCTGTTCCACAGCGCGCTGACGCACCGCATCGTCCTGAACTTCAAGGGCGAAGCCGAAGGGGTCACAGTCGACGAGCTCCTGGATGACGTGTGGGAGCACGTCCCCGCCCACACATAATGCCGACGTTCATCGACGAAGCCTTCTTGCGACGCCTGTCGAACCTTCGTTTCATCGTTAAGGGACGAAGGAAGGGGCATCTCGCCGGGCTCCATGCCTCCCCGAGGGCCGGCGTCAGCCTCGAGTTTGCCGACTACCGCGCGTACACGCCGGGCGATGACTTCCGCACGATCGACTGGAACGTGTTCGGCAGGCTCGACCGGCTGTTGGTGAAGACATACGTGCACGAGGCAGATCTGCCCGTCTACCTGCTGCTTGACTTCAGCGCCTCGATGCGCATCGGCGTTCCAAGCAAGGCGTACTACGCCGCCCACCTCGCCGCGGCGATGGCTTACCTCGGTCTCCGCGGCCTCGATCGCGTCGGGCTGTACCCGTTCAACGACCAGCTGATTCCCGGCCTGTCCGTGCGCCACGGGATGGGCCAGATGGGGAGAGTCCTTCGTTTGCTCCACGACATCGAGCCGGGAGGGCGCACGTCGATCAATGCCGCGGTACTCGAGTTCCTCGCCCAGACGCACGAGAGCGGGCTGACGATCCTCATCAGCGACTTCCTCGCCTCCGGCGTCGACTTCGAGGACGGTCTGGCGCGGCTCGTCCATCGGGGCGACGAGGTGATCCTCCTACAGATCCTCGACCCCGATGACGTCGTCCCGCACAGCGCGGGCGCGACGCGGCTCGTTGATGTCGAGTCGTCCCAGCACGTCACGCTCACGATCGGGCAGCGGACGCTCGACGAGTACGCCGAGCGGATCCGGGCAAACCGGGAACGGCTTCGCGCCTTCTCGTTCGAGCGCGGGATCCCGTACTTCCAGACGACGACGGACGTCCCCATCGAGCGATTCCTGCACGAGGATCTCCGCCACGGAGGGATCCTCCGATGACGCTCCTGAACCCGTCCGCCTTCTACCTCCTGTTCGCGTCGCTTCTGATCCTCCTGCTGCACTTCCTGCGAGCGCGTGAACGTCGGCGCGAGGTCTCGGCGCTCTTCCTCTGGGAAGGGTTGCCGGGCGATCCGCAGTCCCGAGCGGCGCGGATCCGCCAGCAGCTCGATCCGCTCATCCTCCTCCAGATCGCAGTCCTCGTCGCCCTGTCGACCGCCCTCGCGCAGCCTGCATTGCGAACGCGCACAACGTCCATCTCCGGCCTGGCCGTGATCCTCGACGGCAGCGCGAGCATGCGCACGGTCACCGAGGATGGAACGACTCGCTACGAACGGGCGATCGAAGAAGCCCGCGACCTTCTCGACCGCTACTCATCCGCGGCGACCGCTCTGATCCAGCTCTCGACCCACCCGGAGATCCTCGCCAGGCCCGAGCACGGCCGCGCCGATCTCCAGACCGCGCTGCTTCGCTCCGAGCCCACCTGGAACGGCGACGGAACTCCGGACATGCTTCTTGCCCTGCTCGGCAGCATCGGAGGGACTTCGCAGTTCGAGCGCGTCGTCGTCCTTTCCGATCATGCGTTCGCCGACCTGCCCGCTTCGTTCGAGTCGGTCCTCGTCGGTGGCGAGGACAACCTCGCGGTGACCGGCTTCTCCGTTCGCGAGAACCCCGAGAGCGCAGGCGTGAGCGCGCTGGCGTCCGTGCTGAATGACAGCGATTCCTATCAGGATGTGACGATCCGCATCGACGACCGCGAGAACCAGACCACCCTCAGCGTCCTCCTGGAGCCCGGGGCGGCCGACACGTTCGTGATTCAGTTCCCGAACTCCCGGGGCTCGCTGTTCACGGCGTCGATCGAACCGGGAGATGCGTTCCCTGCAGACAACCTCCGCTTCTTCTCCCTCGATCGCCCGATCGACGTTCGGATCCACTGGGTCGGGACGGAGAATCGCTACCTGATGGCCGCGCTGCGTGCCGTCGTTCCGATTCGCCTCGTCGACTCCCCGCAGGCGGCGGATCTCACGATCGTTCATGCCGCCCGCGCACCGTCCTCTCTGACCGGCACGATCTTGCTGGTTCACGGCGGCATCGACGGCCTCCTGGAGCAGGGCGAGTCGCTCCCAACGCCGCAGATCGCCATCTCTCGTCCGGATCATTCGCTCCTCCTCGGAGTCGACCCGACGACGTTCCGCATCCGCGAGGCACCGACCGCGTCGCTCCCGTCGTCCGCCCAGGTCATTCTGGAGTCCGACGGCGTCCCGCTCCTCGTCACGTTCGAGGACGAGTCGCGCACTGTCACCTACCTCGCGCCGAACATCCTCGACACCAACCTGCCGATCACCATCGACTTCCCGCTGTTGATCCGCAACGTCCTCTCGGGACTGGTTCGCCTGCCCTCCGACCTGTCATATCGCTCGGCCGAGGTCGGCGAAGCGGTCTCGCTGGCCGGCCGCGGTACGGTCGAAGCGCTGTACGACGCCCAGGAGGCCCCGATCAGCGTTCCGATCGGCCTCTCAACCTTCCAGCCGACCATGCCGGGCTTCCACACGCTCGTCACGGACCGCGGCGCCTTCGCGATCGCCGTCAACGTCCCCGCCGCGGAATCGGCGCTCCTGGTACCGACCGGCGAAGACTCTGCTGCGGGAACGGACGGACGAAGCGCCGTCCGCTTCCTCTCGCTCTGGCCGATCGCCGCGGGGCTGGCGATCGTCCTGCTGTTTGCGGAAGCGTACTTGCACGCCGGCCGGCGGCGGCTGATGAGGAGGACCCCATGATCCAGCTGGCGACGCCGTACTTGCTGCTCTTCGCGCTGCCGATTGCCGCCGCGCTCGTCTGGCTGTCCATCCGGCAGAGGCGCCGCCCCCTTCTTCGAGCCATCGCGCTGCTGCTCGTCGTGCTCGCCCTCGCCGGCCCTCGTGTCGCCCGCGTCAAGGAGGAACACAACATCGTCTTCCTCGTCGATCGCTCGGCGAGCGTCATCCTCACCTCGGAGGATGACTCGACGCGAGAAGCGATCCAACGGCTTCTCTCCGCGTACCCGGCCTCGACCTTCGCCACGATCGAGTTCGCGAGGACCGCGTCGCTTGCCGTCCCGCTCGGCTCGTCCGCCATCCCCCTCGGCGTGGCGGAGCTCGATCGCACGTCAACGAACCTCAACGCCGCCGTCTCGCTCGGCCTGTCCGTCCTGCCCGAAGGTGCGGCGAACCAGTTCGTCTTGATCACCGACGGCCGCTTCACCGACGATCCCGACGTCGCCGCCGGCGCATCGCAGACGGCGGGGGTCCCGATCTCGGTCGTACCGGTCGGAGCACCGCCGCCCGCAGACGTCACACTCATCTCGATGCACGGGCCGAGCCAGGTCTCGGTGGGGAGGTCCTTCTCGATCGATCTCGAGATCGTCTCCGCACGATCCGTCGACGCCACGCTCGTGGTCTACCGCGACGACGATCTCGTCACGTTCGATGAGATCACGCTTCAACAGGGACACACGCGCTTCTCGGTCGACGATCGGTTCGCCGAGCCGGTCGCTCACACGTATCAGGCGATCGTCAAGGCCCAGGACGATCCGATTCCCGACAACGACGCTCTCTCGCTGTTGGTCACGGCAACCGAGCATCCGTCCGTTCTCGTCGTCGACCCTCTCGGTCGCACGGCAGTTCCCGGGCTCCTCGAGTCGCTCGATGTGGACTTCACGGCGTCCGCGACGATCCCGTCGCTCGAGATCCTGTCGACCTATCGCCAACTCATCCTGACCGGCTTGTCGTTCGCGACCCTGACCGTCGACGAGTTGGACGCGATCGACTCGTTCGTGCGCAACCTCGGCGGCGGACTCCTCGTCATCGAAGGCGAAGAGGAGGTGCGAGGGATCAGCGCCGGCGGAATCGAGGAATTGCTCCCCGTCTCCTACACCCTACCCGAGAAGTCGCGAGAAGCGCAGTTGGCACTCGTCTACGTGCTCGACCGCTCGTCCAGCATGCGTTCGAGGGTCGGCGGTGTAGAGAAGATCGAGATTCTCAAGGAAGCTGCGGCCGCGAGCGCCGCCCTCCTCGATGCCACGACCCACGTCGGGATCCTCGCGTTCAATCTCGACCAAGACTGGATCGTCCCGGTCTCTCCGGTCGAGTCGTCCGAGCTGTACTACGCATTGCGCGAGCTGGAGGCGATCGGCGGAACCGACGTCTACTACCCGATCGTCGAAGCGCTCGATCGCCTCGAGGAGATCGAGGTCCCGGCAAAACACATCCTGCTGATCAGCGATGGGAAGACCGTCGACGAACCACGAAACTACGCCGGGCTCGTCCGGCGCCTGCAGGGATTGGACGACGTCACCCTCTCGGCCATCGGCGTTGGGCGGACGATGAACGTCGGCCTTCTCAGCGCGCTCGTCGAGGCTGGCGGAGGCACCCTCTACCGCGCCGATGACTTCTCATTGCTTCCGCAAATCTCGATTCAGGCAACGCAGCGCATCAGCCGGCGGCGGTTCATCGACGGTCCCGCCGATGTGGACGGTCGGCTTCGCGATCAGCTGGCAATCCCGGATGTCCCGCCGCTCGACGGATACGTGCTGACGTATCCGAAACCGAGCGCCGACACGTCCCTCTGGGTCTCAGAGGACCCGGTCGTCAGTACCTGGCGCCTGGGTCTTGGCGCCGTAACCGTCCTGAACACCGATCTGGCGGGCCTCGGCTCCGAAGCATGGCTCGCGTGGCCCGGCCTCTCCGCGTTGTTCGACGATGTCCTCGCCACGACCGAGCCGTACCTCACGTCGACGATCGGCCTGTCGCCGACGATCGTCGAAGGCCCCGAGACGACCGAACTGCTTGTCGATGCGTACGAGGCGGGCGCGTTCGCCAACTTCCTCGACCTCGAGGTTGAACTGCTCCCTGACGGAGCAACCCTCGATCTCGACCAGCGCGGTCCCGGGCTATACGTCGCGACGTTCCCCACGCCGGCGGAGGGCGGGTACGCGCTTCACTTGATCGACAACACTCGGCAACGCTCCGTCACGATCCCGCTGACCATCCCGTATCCGGACGAGCTCAGGAACCTGGGATCGGACCTCGCCGCGATCGAGCGGATCGTCCAGGCAACCAGGGGTTCGATGCTCGGCAACGCAGAGGATCTGCCCGTCGTGACCGGCGGAACCTCCACCGAGTATGATCCGTTGCACGTTCCGCTCCTGCTTGCCGCGCTCGCCGTCTTCCTGCTCGACCTGATCGTCCGAAAGCTGCCGATGAGGACGTGGCGGGGCCGCTGATCCGGTTTCCGCCTGCATTGTGCGCCGCAGCCGGATCACCCGATTGATCGGCCTCGCGGGCCTACCTATAATGACCACGCCGCCGCGGGGAGTGGCGCAGCCTGGTAGCGCGCCTGCTTTGGGAGCAGGAAGTCGCTGGTTCAAATCCAGTCTCCCCGACCAGGGAAGTGAGGGCCACCGTGAACAAGCCGTCAGACAGCGTCTCCATCTATCGCCGCTGGCGACCTCAGCGCTTCGGGGACGTCATCGGCCAGGAGGAGATCGTTCGGACGCTACGAAACGCAGTTTCCTCCGGGGCTGTGGCACACGCGTATCTGTTCGCCGGAGAACGAGGCATCGGGAAGACGTCGATCGCGCGCATCCTCGCACGCGCCGTGAATTGCCTGCAGCCGGATGCCGGTGAGCCGTGCAACGAGTGCGGGAACTGCTCGACGATCCTCGCGACGCGGTCGCTGGACATCGTCGAGATCGATGGCGCATCGAATCGCGGGATCGATCACATCCGCCGGCTCCGCGAAGAGGTCGGGTTCGCGCCGACGGATCTGAAGCGGAAGGTCTACATCATCGACGAAGTGCACATGCTCACCAACGAGGCGTTCAACGCCCTCCTGAAGACGCTGGAAGAGCCGCCACCCCACGCGATGTTCATCTTCGCCACGACGGAGCCGTACAAGGTCCCGCGAACCATCGTCTCCCGCTGTCAGGCGTTCGAGTTCCGCCAGATTCCCCCTGCGCAAATCGAAGAGCACCTCGTGCGCGTCGCCCAGTCCGAGGACGTCAGACTGTCGCCCGAGGCCGTCACGCTTCTCGCCCACCGCGCCAGCGGAGGCATGCGCGACGCCCTCGTCATGCTCGAGCAGGCAATGAGCTACGGCGGAGCCGAGATCACCGGCGAGGCCGTCCTCGACATGCTTGGGCTCGTCGAGCGGCAGACGCAGGAGGCGTTCATCGACGCCGTCAGGACCCGGGATCGGGAGTCGGTGATCGAAACGATCGAGCGGCTCGTCGACCGCGGGAAGGATCTGGAGATCTTCCTCTCCGATGTCATCCACATCCTGCGCGACCGACTCGCCGACGGCTCGCCCACCGCGGATGCCGACATCGAGATCGCCCGCCATCTCCTCGCGATCAAGAGCGACCTGTTCCGCTCGCTCGATCGCCGGATCCACCTCGAGATCGGACTGCTCGACCTGCTGGCTTCGCTTCCGGCATCTCCCGGTTCTCCCGAGCGCCCAGCCGCGGCCGCGCTCCCGGAGCGGGAGCCATCGGCCGATCGGCCGACATCCCCTGCGCAGCCGGCCCCCACCCCCGCAAGCGAGCCCGGAACTGTGCTCGCCGACGAAGGCACATCCGTCGATGCCCCGGCGGCTTCGCCTCGCGTGGAGCAGACCCCACCACCGGAGGAGGCCGTCCAGACACCGAGCGCCGACGACGTGGCACGAGCGGAAGCAAGGCCGCCCCTTCCGGAGGCCTTCGAGGGAACTTGGGACGCACTACTCCGTGAGATCGAACAGGATCGAATCGCCATCGCGGCGTTCCTGATCGAGGGGAGGCCGAGCCTCTCCGGAACGAAGCTGCTGATCTCGTTTCACCCGGAGCATTCGTTCCACAAGGACAGCATCGAGAAGCGCGACAACATGCAGTACCTGGCCGGTGTCGTCCGTCGGCACTTCGGCGACGAGATTCACGTCGAGGTGGAGATCGACGATGACGTTGTTCGCAAGCCGTTGCCCCACGAGGTCCTTCAGGAGAAGGCCCGCATGGTGTGCAAGGCCTTCGACGGGAAGATCGTGAAGGAGGAGCTGTGAAGGGGACTGGCGGGTTCGGGAATCTGATGAAACAGGCCAAGCGGCTTCAGGAGGAGATGGAGCGCACCCAGGCCGAGATCGCCGAGATGCGAATCGAGGCGACTGCCGGCGGCGGCATGGTGACGGCGACCGTCTCCGGCCAGGGCGACTTGGCGAATCTGAAGATCGAGCGCGAGGTCGTCGACCCCGAGGACGTCGAGATGCTCGCCGACCTGATCATCGCCGCCGTTCAGGAGGCGCAAGCGAACGCGAAGCAGACGGCGCAGGAGAAGCTGGGACCGCTCGCCCAAGGCCTCAATCTCCCGGGCGGCTTCCCGGGATAGCCCGGCACGGCTCTCCGACTTGAAGCACCCTACGCCGGCCCGTATAGTCGATTCAAACCGCGATTCGGCGTGGGGGGGACCGTGCTGGCCGAAATCACACAGCTTCTCGACCTGCAGGCGATCGATGCGCAGCTTCACGAACTGTCGGCGCGAATCGATCGGCTTCTCGCCCAGCAGAAACAGACCGAGGATCGAATCGTCGTCGAAGAGGCGGCGGTAGCCAAGCTGCGCGAGCAGCTCTCGGGGTTCGAGCACGACAGCCGGATGCGGAACCTCGAGGTCGACGAGCTCGACGAGAACATCCGCCAATACCAGGTGCGCCTCGACACGGGGATCATCTCCTTCAAGGAGATGGAGGATCTGCGGGCGAAGATCATCAGCGAACGACGGCGGATCTCCACGATGGAGGACGAGGCGCTCGTCCTGATGGACACGATCGAGGAGGCGCGGGCCACCGTTGAGCGCGCCACCGCCGAATGCTCCGAGAAGGTCAAACAGCTCCGCGGGCAGATCGACGACATCACGTCCGAGGTCGGCGGCATTCGAGATGAGATCGCCGAGTTCGGAGAACAGCGCAACGCTCTCACCGAGAGGATCCCCGCCTACCTGATCCAGCAGTATGACACATTGCGCGCTCGCGGCGCGGAGCCCATCGCGATGATCAAGAACGGCACCTGCGCCGGCTGCAAGCTGAAGCTCGCCGGCAGCACCGTGGAACGCGCCAGAGGGAGTCTCTCGATCGTGACGTGCGAGCACTGCTCGCGCATCCTATTCGTCGACGACTTCTCCCGCGACGACTGACCGGCATCGTCTTCCCCTACTTCCCTCGTTGCGCCGCCGATTCGGTATACTCGGCCATCGAGAGAGAGCCAGAGAGACGCGTCCGTGTCCGGTCCATGATCGAACACGGATGAGGAAAGTCCGGACTCCACAGGGCAGGCCACTGAGGAAAGCTCAGCGGGGGCGACCTCGGGAAAGTGCCACAGAGAACAGACCGCCGATGGCGAGCCTCCTGAGGCTCGATCAGGCAAGGGTGAAACGGTGGTGCAAGAGACCACCAGCGGCTCGGGCGACCGGGCCGGCTCGGCAAACCCTGGCTGGAGCAAGGCCAAATAGGAAGGCGCCGGAGAGTGGACCCGCTCGATGCCTTCGGGTAGGCCGCATAGATAGATGTCTCTCCACGACAGAATCCGGCTTATCGGCTCTCTCTCGTTCGACACCATGCGACGACGACTCTGGACGATCCTACTCGTGCTCTATGCCGCGGCAATTTTCGCCCAATCGCACACCTCCGTCGGCGGAGGAGCTCCACTCTTCCCCCACGCAGACAAGTGCCTCCACGCTGCGGCGTTTGCCGTATTCTTCGCGCTTGCGTGGAAGGCGACCGGGCGCCGCCCGATCCTCTCGCTTGTCCTCACCGCCGTGTATGCCGGGACCGACGAGCTTCATCAGTTCTTCGTCGCTGCACGGACGGCGAGCAGCCTGGACTACATCGCCGACCTGGTCGGCGCGCTGCTCGGCCTCGGTCTGGTTGCGGCGGGCGGACGCTTGTGGGCGTTTCTGAGGCGCCGTATACTCCGGCCACGTCATACAGAGGTGGAATCGTAGCATGATGTGGGGTCTCCCGTTCTTCTTCGGTCCGAGCCTGCTGATCCTCCTGCCGGCGCTCGCATTCGCCATCTATGCGCAATGGAAGATTCGCTCAACCTACGCGCGCTACATCCGCGTCGAATCCGACCGTGGGATCACCTCGAGTGAAGCGGCTGCGCGAATCCTCGAAGGTGCGTCGATCCGCGACGTCAAGATCGAGGCGACCTCACGCCGGCTC
>CAZSNG010000005.1:0-77575 GCA_964608345.1 uncultured Thermotogae bacterium | reverse complement strand
GCTCGTTCTCCGCCAGGTCGTAGATCGTCAGCCGCAGGCTCGCCGCGCCGTCCGCATCGAAGCGGATCACGTCCGCGTAGAGCGTCGCCGTGAGGTCCGATTGACTCGAATCGGCCATCACCCACAGCGGCACAATCGCTCCGGTCACCGCAAGGATTCCAATCAATGCAACCCAGAGGGTTGCCCTCCGCCCTTTTCGATTCATCTCCTGCCTCCTCGTTGCCTTGGGTCTACACGAGCCCATCATACACAGCTCCCCACCAGAATGTAAAAGATCGTGACAGCACTCGCGGCGTTCCCTTCTATCCGTATAGACATGTCCGTGTTCTCTGCATGAGCGCAATCGTCCCGATCTGCTTCGCCGCCGCCGCTGATCGGGTACTCCGGCCCTCCGGACAGAGTTCTGCTTCGAAAGGGCCAAAGGCCGCACGTCAACCCACGGCTCGCGCGATACGATGGGCTTATCTACCAACTTCGTCGACGAAGAGGGGTGAGAGATCGTGAATGATTTGGGAAAGGTTGCGGTGATTGCCGCGATCATGGGAGCGTTGCTGTTGTTCGGGATCCTCCTGAACCGGCCGGAGCCCGTCGTTGCAGAGCGGGAGCTTGCGCCGGTCGAGGAGCCCGTTGCCACGGAGGTCACGGTTCTGCCGCCGACCTCGCTGGAGATGCTCGACCCGATCTACTCGGAGAAGGCAGTCTTCCAGGACGATACAATTCGGATTGCGTTCAACGTCTCGCACACCGAGGAAGGCGTCGAGAGCCGACTACCGTTCTGGCTCCACAACATCTCTGATGACGTCATCACCATCCTTTGGGATCGTTGCTCGATCCAGCTTCCGTGCGGGAACACGGTCAACGTACTCAACGAGGAAGGCCTCGCCATCGGCGGATCGATCTCGGTCGCGCCGGCCGGCGATCTGTTCGATGCCGTCGTTCCGGTTACCGAGATCGTCTGGGAGGACGACCCGATCGTCACGACGGGGGTGTTCGACCAGGGGACGTTCACGTTCGTCTTCGCGGTCGAACGCGGCATTCCGGGAGCGCCGACGGCACACCGGATGGCACCTGCTCGAGGAGAACAGATGCCCGGCTGCGAGCCGACCGTGACAACCATCGGAGGAGAGCGCGAGATCATCTTCTACACCTTCCGCTTCGTCGTTCGCTAGAGCTTCCACGAACGACGCCAGAGAGAAGAGACACGCCTGGGGCCCCAGCGGCTCCAGGCGTATTCATTTGACTTCCGAACCGATTTGTCGATTTTCTTTGGTTTGCTGTAGGCTAGCACAGAACCCAGGGATCTGCGAAGGTCCAAGGAGGTGAGCTACGTGGTCCGAAAGAGCGAAGTGACGACCCTGTCCATCTACATTCCGAAGAGCAAACTGGACAGGAAGCCAATCGAGCGCCTCGAGCGACTCGGGAGGAAGGTCGATCGTTCGATCAACTACCTTGTCGTCGAAGCGATCATCCAGTACTTGGATCGCGAAGAGAAGAGACGTTAGTGCAATCTTCGGACCCCGACTCGATGTGAGGACCGTCCAACCGCCCGATCCTCTCGGACAGGTCAGAGATCGTAGTACAGCGCAAACTCGTGCGGATGCGGTCGTGCTGCAACGGATGCTGCTTCGTTGCGCTTCGCCCGGATCCATTGTGCGAGCACCGCTTCGCTGAACACGCCCCCCGCCTCGAGGTACTCCCCGTCCGCCTCGAGGGCGCGAAGCGCCTCATCCAGGCTTCGAGGGGCCGCCGTTCCCACGCTTCCCTCGCGGACGTCTGTATCCACCGGACCGAAGCCCAGTTCCCGTGCATCGAGACGCCGCTGAATCCCGTCGATCCCGGCCATCAGAATCGCGGCGAACGCCAGATACGGATTGCACGTGGCGTCCATCGTGCGCAGTTCGATTCGTGTCTTGTCGCCGCGGGCGTACGCCGGCACTCGAATCGCCGCCGTCCGATTCGACGCCCCGAACACGAAGCTCACCGGCGCTTCGTACCCCGGAACGAGACGCCGGTACGAGTTCGTCGAAGGGTTCGTCAACGCCATGAGGCTGGCTCCGTGCGTGAGAAGACCGCCGATGTAGCAGCGCGCCGTCTCGGACAGTCCGTCACCGTCGCAGAACAGGTTGCCCCCGTCTCGAACGAGGTACTGATGCAGATGCATCCCGTTTCCCGCCTGGCCGTGCATCGGCTTCGGGAGGAACGTCGCCGTCAGTCCCGCTTCGTTCGCCACGTTGTGCACGATCGACTTCACAACCAGTGCGGTGTCGGCCATGCGGACGAGTCCGTCGAAGCCAAGTTCGATCTCCTGTTGACCGAACGCTCCGACCTCGTGATGGTGATACTTCACCGGGATCCCGACCGACTCGATCTGCCGGACGATCTCGCAGCGGAGCGGGAACAGCCGATCCTGCGCCAGGGGGGCGTGGTACGCGGACCGCGTACATCCGCCGGCCTCGCCGCACCCCTCCACGGAATCGATCTCGACGCCGTTCCACACCGCGCCCCCCTCGAATCGGACCTCATCGAACACGTAGTACTCGAACTCCGGGCTGACGATGACTTCATCCGCGATGCCGAGGCTCTTCAGATACTCGATCGCGGCGGCGGTTGTCCCACGGGGATCCAGTGCCGCAGGCGCCCGCGTATCCGCGTCACAGATGTCAGAGATGAGTGTGAGGATCCGCTCGCCGCTGCGCTCTTCGACGTACGCCGTCGAGAGATCGGGGATGAGCACCATGTCGCTGCCGGATGCGCGGCAGTATCCGAAGTTCGATCCATCGAAGCCGATCCCGTCGCGGAGGACGGCCTCGGTGAGACGGGAGGCCGGGATCGTCAAGTGGCGGAATCGTCCGACCAGATCGGACACACGGAAATCGATCGAACCGATACCCTCTTCCTCGACGCGGCGCTTCAAAGACGCGAAGTCTTGCACTCAAGCCTCTCCGAACGACGTTGATGGGAGGCAAAGCTTACCGCCAACGCCTCTCATCCACAACGAACCGCGAGCTATCGATGCAGGTTCCGCGCAGCAACGACCGCCAGCCCCTCGTTCGTCAGGGCGACGGCCGTCCGGTTGACCGCGTCGTGCTTGTCGAGGTAGTTGCGCTCCATCGCCGCCATCAAGCCTTGCGCCTCGATGTCGCTCTTCGGGACGAAGTAGTCGAGGATGTCGGACGGGTGATCCCGGCCCGCATCGACCGCCGGAATGCCCCCTTCGTGCTTCGCGGAGATGTTGGCCACACGATCGGCCAGCTGAACCAGCTCGTCCGTCCGATCGTACGGCTGGATCACGATCGACTTCTGTGTCTCGGTGATGTGGTGCTCGAACCGAACGTTCGCCTCGAGGTCGAGCGCTTCGCGGATCGCCGCCCCTCTCTCGATCGTCCCGTTGTCGACGGAGTTCGCCCAATTGAAGCCGATCAGCGATGTCGAGCCGTCGTCTCGAGCGAACAGCTTCGCTCCGAGCAGCGTCCACAGCGCGGCGTACGGGTTGTCGTTCCCCATGAACACCGAGATCTTGAACTCGATATCGATCCCGAGCTTGTGGAGAAGATACCCAAGAAGGACCGTCCCCGGGTTGATGTTGAGAACCTGTCGGACTCCGTATTCCGCGTAGTATCCGAGGAACTCATCGACCCACCGGAGCGCGTGGTCGTTCGGCTGCCCGATCCCGCCGAAGTAGCCGGTGATCGTCGCCGGCCCGCCGAGATGGACGTTCGAACCGTCGGTTCCCTTGGTGTCCAGCGTCTCGACGTAGCTCGCCCCGATGACCTGCATCGCTGCGGCCACCGCAAGCGTATCGCCGTTGTCCGCCACCTGCTCGGCCATGTTGCGAACACGGATGAATCGCCCCGGCATCAGCTCCGCGTTGGCGATCGCCTGCTTCGCTTCGGCGATCAGCCACGGGAAGAACTGCAAGGCGCTGATCTCGAGGGTGACCGCGTTCGCATCGTCGCATGGAGTCGCGTCGAACCGGTCTCCCAGCACCTTCCGGCGGAACCCCTCGACCGTCACGAACGCGCCCCGGTCACGCTGATCGATCAACCATTCTACGTCGGCGAGGTACGGCGATCCGCTCGCGCCGAGTCGCTCCATCAGCGCTGGGAGTCGCCGCGCCGCCGCGGCCTTCCGGTTGATCTCGTCCGGCCCGCCGTGCTTCTCCACGATGGCCAGGAATTCGTTGATCACACCGGCGTTCGGATCGAGAAGGAACTCGTTGATTCGTTGCAGGTGGGCCTCACCGATCGCCAGCCGCTGACGCAGGTCGCTCATCGCCGCCTCCTCGGGGCCTACTCGAACTCCTGCCGGAGATCCGGGAAGCCCCCGGCCTCGGCCTTCAGCATATGGTAGCAGTGCTCGTCCACGGGGAACGCGCCGGCCTTCACGTCGGCTACGTACTGCCGCATCGCCTCGGTCACGACCTCGGCCACACTGCAGTATCGCTTGACGAACTTCGGAGTGAACGCCTGGAATTGACCGATCAGGTCGGAGACGATCAGCAGCTGTCCATCGCACTCCGGTCCGGCGCCGATGGAGAGCACAGGAATCGTCAGCTTCCGCGAGATGAAGCCGGCGACTTCCGGAGGAACGGCCTCCAGAAGCAACAGCTGCGCGCCCGCCTCCTCGATCGCCAGTGCGTCCTCGATCAGCGCCCGCGCCGAGGCGATCGTTCGCCCCTGCGCCTTGTGGCCACCCAGCTGCCCGGAGCTCTGCGGCGTCAGACCGATGTGTCCACAGACGACGATTCCGGCGTCGAGGATCGCGCGGATACGGGAGATCACGCGTTTCCCGCCCTCGAGTTTCACGGCGTCGACGTTGGCCTCCTTCAGGAAGCGCCCCGCGTTCCGCACCGCGTCCTCGTCACTGATCTGATAGCTCATGAACGGCATGTCGCCGACGACGAACGTGTTCGGAGCCGCGCGCCGAACCGCCTCGCAGTGAACGATGCATTGGTCCATCGTCACCGGGACGGTTCCGTCGTAGCCATACACGCACATGCCAAGAGAATCGCCGACGAGCAGCATGTCCAGGCCCGCCGCCTCGGCGAACTGCGCCGTGGGGAAGTCATACGCCGTCAGCCAGGCGACCTTCTCCCCCGCGTTCTTCATCTTCTGGAGCGTGTGAATGCTGTGCTTCTTCTTGTCGGACACCGATGTCCTCCTCCTGTTGAGTGTGCGTCGAACGGTCTCAACGAGTCGCGCACCGAAAGGCTACAGCCGGACTCCTACTTCCCGCAACAGGAAACTTACGCGACAGAGCGGAAGTCCCATGACGTTGGTGTAGTCTCCATTGATTCCCAAGATGAACTTCGCCGCCGCTCCTTGGATGGCGTACGCGCCAGCCTTGTCGTGATACTCGCCCGCGCCCAGGTACGCCTCGATCTCCGCATCGTCGATCGAGCGGAAGGTAACCCGCGTCCGCTCGCAGTGCTCGCGCTCTTCCCCGGACTCCGTGTTCCACACGTACAGCCCCGTGAGCACGGAGTGCTCCCGACCGCTCAGGCGGCGGAGCATGCCTGCAGCCTCGTCTCTGGAGCGCGGCTTCCCGAGGATCTCATCGCCGATCACGACGATCGTGTCGGCCCCAACGATCACCCCACGCTCGGTCCGCCCGACGGCCCTCGCCTTCGCCTTTGCCACGTCCATGGCCTGTTCCGTCGGAGTGCCGGCGCCGATCTCCTCGATGTGGCTCGGAACAACGACGAAGTCCGACGTGAGGCGGCCCAGCAGTTCGGATCGTCGTGGGGATTTCGAGGCGAGGATTAGGTTCATAATGTCCTCGATCCGTGCTTGGCTCGGAGCGGGTGTTGCCCGGCGGCGCCGCGTAGCCGACTAGGGATAGTCGACCCCGGACGTACCGAAGTAGATGGAGAAGGGAAGCCCGCTGCTCACCGACTTCGGAAGGCGGATCACGCCGGCCACGACCTCGCCGGCGCCCACGCGCTCGACTCGGACGAAGCCGCTCGTCAGCTCGACGAACGACGCGGAACTGAAGAAGACGTAGTTCGTCCCGCCCTGCTTGACGTAGAAGCTCCACGGCGAGAATGCCGCACCCTCGACCGAGAATGCCCACACCATCACCGCTCCCGTACCGATCAGCGGTTCGAGCGCGGAGATCAGCTCCGGTCCGAGGGCGCTCTCACGGATCGCCTCCTCAAGCCGCACGAACAGCATTCGCAGTTCCTCTCCCCGCAGCGTGAGCTGGAGCGTGCGCACGAGACTCGGACCGACTTCCACGAGTGCCGCCATCGACTCGGCGGAGAAGTCGTCGTGCATCAGGACGCTCTGCAGCGTCCCGGTGCCCTCCAGCGGAGCCACGTCAACAGGGTCGTGCGACGTGGTTGCCGCAGACGGCGGCGGGCCGGCCGCCGAAGTGGTCGGAGCCGTTCCGATCTCGAACCGCACTTCCTGTCCACGGTAGATCACGTCGAACGGCGAGGTCGCGTCGATCGCATCGCCGAGGACGAGGATCCCCTCGCTGCCCGATCCGTGGTCGGGGCCGCTGGGGTTGACCTCGAACCGCCCGGCGCTGAAGCCCGAGGTGATGTCCATCCAGGCGTCGGCGGCCGGCGTGAACGTCGAGCCACCGACTTGGCGAACCGAAATCTCGTAGGGAGAGAACGCGAACTGCGCCACGACCTCCTCGATGCTCGGGTTGACGTACAGTGCATTTCGCCCGAGGTACGGGGACAGCGCGATCCGGAGTTCAGGAGAGATCTTGCTGCTGAACGTCCGCTCGTTGACGAACACGAAGGTGACGGTGAGATCAAACCCACCGACGTCGACCTGCGCGACCCCTATCAGGTCGAGATCGAGACCGGTTTCCTCCGCAAATCGTTCCCGCGGGTCGGCGCTGGCGGCGCCCGCAAGAAGAAAGACGAGCAGAGAGGCGACAACGAGAACCCTCCCTGCTCCAGTGATCTGCATCACATTCCCCCCCATCCGACAACCTGACGTCGTCCTAGCAGCCGCCGCCGCACCACCAACCGGCGAACGCGAAGATCCAGAACGCCCAGAAGAAGGCGAGGAGCATTCCGCTGGTGATTGTGATGGTGATCATTTCTCCACCTCCTGTGTACCAGTCACGATACCATGCGCACTGCGGACCGACAAGACCCCAATGGCGAAGCACCCGTTTCGGACATCTGTCGATCGCCGGGCCGTTCGCGTTCTCCCGCGGCAACCGACCGAAGGGCGGGATGGAGGCCGAAAGGCGGGAGGCCACGAGACCGAACCGCCGTCTCGATGGTCACTTCGCTGCCGAGAGCGCTTCGCCGCTCGAAAAGCACCACTGTGAGCGGCATTACGGACAGCTGTCCGGCGGAAGAACGCCGTGCACAGTCGGACGGCACCGCTGAAACGTCTTCGTCCGTCGCTTACCATGTGGCGCCACACCCGAAGGGAGAACATTGAACACGACAGATCGCCTCGATTCCCATCTTGAACGACATCGGGACCTCATCGACTCGCTGATCGAGCGGTACAGCTTGCCGCTCCACGTCTTCTTCATCGAGGAGATGGCGGACAGCGCAGCTCTCTTCCACAGCGTGCTTGCGTCGAGGTACCCGCTTTCGACCGTAGCGTTCGCCGCGAAGTCCAACCCGTGCCGTGGCGCACTTCGCGTCGCGAAGCAAGTCGGGCTGGGAGCGGACGTTGCCTCGGAGCACGAGCTGAGGGCCGCGCTGGAGGAGGGCATCGATCCGAGCGCGATCATCTGCAACGGCAACGCCAAGTCCGCACAGTATCACGACGCGGCGATTCGCGCCGGCACCCTGATCGCCCTCGACAACGAGGCGGAGATCGATCAACTGGAGGAACGAGCCGGACACGCGAACGCTGAGGTCGATGTGCTCGTGCGGTTCCGCGGCATGCCGCTTTCGGGATTGACCGCCGCCGATCAGACGACCGCCGCCGATTGGACGAAGTTCGGCTTCCACATCGACGCCGCCGAGCATCTGTTCAGGCAACTCGCTGCATCCGACCGTCTGCGCTTCCGCGGTGTGTCGGCACACATCGGCACCCAGATCGCCGATCCGCTCGGCTACGAGCTGCTCGCGGAGCACCTGCTTCGCGCAGCGGAGCTCGCCGTCGATGTCGGCCTTCCCGTCGAATGCATCGATCTTGGCGGCGGGTTCCCCGTGACCTTCCTCACCGACGAGGAGTGGGACCGGTTCACAACCCGCCTTCTCGCCCGGCTTCGGGGCGAGGTGGACGTCTCCGGCGCCGTGACGTGGACCGACTTGCCGATGGGCTACGAGCGCGCCGGCGACGATCCGAAGCCGCGTTGGGTCGGGAAGTCGTACTGGTCGGCGTATCCCGCCGCGCGGATGCTCGACCGTGTCCTCGACCACCGGACGGAGAGCGGTGCGACGGTCGTCGATCGCCTCGCGACGCTTGGTCGCCCCCGGCTGATCGTCGAGCCGGGTCGCTCGCTGATGGCTTCCGCCGGCGTGACCCTCGCTCGGGCGACCGGCGTCAAGACGGTGCTCGGCCACCCGATCGTCGCTCTGGACGTCGGGATCAATAGCCATGGGACGAACCTGATCTCGCCGGATATCTTCGCCGCCGCGACGCTCCCGAGGCAATCCGACGACCGTCCCGTCGAAGCGTTCCTCGCAGGCCGGCTCTGCTTCTCGGGCGACATGATCAGCAAGGCGAAGGTCGCGTTGAACAGGCTGCCCGTTCCCGGGGAGCGATGCGTGGTCTACCAGACCGGAGCGTACAGCGCCGACCACTTCGCGTCGAACAGCTGTGGATTCCCTCGCCCGGCGAAGGTCGCGATCCGCGCGGACGGCAAGGCCGAGCTGTGGCGTGCGCCGGAGGTCTTCGAGGACGTGTTCGGCCACGCCGGCGACTCGCTGTCTATCGACGAGCCTCCGGCCGCCTAGGAGTTCGCTGGAAGGCGAACAAGCTACCGATCCGCAGCGCGGCCGTCGCCAGAACGGTGAACACGCTGATCCGCCACTCGGCGTCCTTGGGCATCGCCACGGCCGCCATCCCCGAATCATCGTCTTCCCGCTCGTTCGCGTATTCGAGCCCACGGATCACGACGGCCGGTCGTCGCTCGGTCGTCTGCCCCATCACGAGACCGGCCATCCCCGCAATCGAGTCGATCACGAGGTCGATTCCGCCGGCACGCGGGATGCCGAACAAGTCGTCACTGAACGTGGCCCTCGTCACCGGGTCGATTCCCGAATATCCGATCGCCACGTCTTGTGATCCCAGCCGGCCGACGGTCGTTGCGGTGTCGGACACGATGACGGCGATATCGACGCCGCATCGTCCGCGGATCTCCTCGCGGATCCTCGACGCCGTGGCACACGGATCGCGCGGCAGCAAAGACACGAACTCGTCCGGCGAGTTCGTGTGATCGATGCCGGCCTCATCGAGGAACACCGCGTGCTTGCGAACGACAAACGTGTAGCCATTCGCCTGCTCGTACCCCTTGCGCATCGCTTCCGGATTCGGCGTCCGCTGCTCGAGCATGCGCCGCATGCTCGGGATCCGGACGATCCGCCTCATCGGGATGACGACAAGGACGTTGCCTTCCTCGAGCACGAGCTGGAGCTTCCGCGGGTCCCGCTGGAACAGCCATCCAAGCAGGCGCGCCTTGCGCGACGGATCGACGTCGGCGAGGCGAACGACACAGTCGCCCTCGTAGAACGACGCGATCTTCGAGCTGATGACCACCACGTCCTTCTCCTGCGGCTCGACGCCGGCCTCCGCCATCATCTCCAGGATCAGATCCGCCGCCGTCTGCCCGTCGGTATCCTGCGGGTGAATCGCATGCTGGACAGTCAGAGGGAGCAACCGGACGGAAGCACTTGAAGTCTGTGGTTTCGGACAGTCGGTCGATCCCATGCGGCGATACACCCCTCCCCTACAGCGCAGCGATTATATCGGCCCGACGCCGAATCGACAGACCGAGCGAGCTACTCCTGCGGTTGCGCCGCGGGAACACGGATGAACTGTGCGAGAACCAGAGAGATGACGGCAATCCCGACGCCGATCAGGAATGTCGCACGCGAGCCGAGCAGCGCCCAGATCGCCCCGCCGACGACCGGGATGATCACCGCCGACATGTGGTTGATCGTCACCTGTGCCGACAGATTGCTCGTCAACTCCTCAGGGGTGATCGCGATCTTCTGCAAGTATGTCGTCAAACCGAGGTTGAAGCCGAACAGCATGTTGTCGAGGACGAACAGTATGAACAAGAGCGGCAGCACGGTGACGTAGGCGTACCCGAGGAAGACGGGAATGAGCAGCGCAAACGCAATCGTCAGCAGGGCGCGCTCGCCGATCTTCGGCACGAGCTTCCCGACCTTCTGGTAGACGTAGGTGTTGACAAGTGCATTGACCAGAAAGAGGATCGACATCGTCTGGACGTTCACGCCGTAGGTCAGTACGAGCAAGAACGGGGCAAACGTCGTGAAGATGTGCCGCCGGCTTCCCATCAGGAACGCCAGCGTGTAGAACAGCCAGTACCGTTTCCGAAGCTTCACGCGCCGCTTCGGCGGCAAGCCGTGCTCTCCCTTTCCCCGCGTGAACAGGATGACCCCGCCGACAGCCACGACGGCTCCGACGATCAAGAAGAGCGCCCGGTATCCGAGCCGATCGACCAGCAGGTAGACGACGCCGGTTGCCACCAGCGCCGCGATCGCGCCGAGGCTGCGCAGCTGCCCGAGGACCTTCGGGCTCTCCTCCCGCTCGACGCTCATCAGGACCACTCCGCTGCTGCACGGCTCGAAGAAATGGAATCCGAAGCTCATGACGATGGTGGACATCAGCACGATCGGGATCGTCGTCGCCTGTCCGGTGAAGATGAGCCCCACTCCGAGAACGACGAGGCTCAGCGCCATGATCCGAAGCTCGGACAGAACGAGTGCGAGGAACGCGAGGACGAACGCGAACAGCCCCGGTAGCTCGCGCACCGACTGGATCCAGCCGATCGCTTCCGGGCCCACGCCGATCTTCTCGACGGCGAAGTTGTTGAACATCGCCTGCCAGACGCGATGCCCGAAATTGAGTAGGAAGCTGGAGACGACCAAGTAGATGAACAGCTTGCGGTTCCGTTCGAGTAGCTTGCGCATGCCCCCCCCACCTAGCCGCGTCAGTCTATCCGCGACTGAAACAGCGTGCCACATCCCGACAGACACGAGGGCCGCCCCAGGGACGCTCGACCGACCGATTCACCGCTCCTCGTCGCCGACGCAGGAGAGATCGATGGTTCAGGCGGTGGCGCGACGAACGATCCGCTCCATCTCCCGCTCGTTCGCCTCGATGCCGCGGACCAGTTCGAGCTGCACGCGGCACCGCTCGAGGTTCTGCGTCGGCCGCGAGACCGGGAACCATCGATCTCCCAAGATGAAGTCCGCCAGGAACCGCGATGCCAACTCGAGGGCGATCGCGCGTGTGGCGAGGACGATGTGCGCGGTCTCCGTTTCGCTCAACAGCTCTCTCGTCTCGTCGAGATAGCCGCTCGCGACGGCCTCGAATACGCGCAGGTCGAAGTCCCATCCCGTGTCCTCCGGTCCCGTCATCGCCGATCGAGCGCAGTCGCCGATGTCGACCAACGCCGATCCGGCCATCACCGTGTCGAGGTCGATCACGCAGATGCCGGCGCCGGTTTCGTCATCGACGAGCACGTTGTTGATCTTGGTGTCGTTGTGGATTGCGCGGATCGGGATCGGCGCGGACGATAGCAGCTCGGTCCACGTCGCGAAGACCGAGTGGCGATCCTCGAGATCCCGTCGTTCTCGATCCGCCTCACGGGCCCGGCCGAGCGGATCCCGCCCGATCGCGTCGCAGAGCGTCCGCAGATGCCCCTCGGCGTCGTGGTATCCCGGGATCGTGACCTGCAGTTCGTCCAACGGGAAGTCGGACATTCGCTCAAGAAACCGCCCGAACGCCGCCGCAACGGTGCGGGCGTGTTCCGGACCCATCACGGTTGACGTGGCCGTCGCTGCTTCGATCATCGTGAAGCAACGCCATACGTCCCCCTCGACATCCCGGATGGACGAGGACCCGTCCGCCGTCCGCACCAGCGTCGGCACGCGCCGTCGTGGATCCCCGCCTTCCTTCCTGACCTTCTCCGCCAGGTGCTCGACCACCCGCTCGACGTTTCGGATCACCACCTCGGGCTCGCGGAAGACGGTTCGATTGATCCGCTGGAGCACGTATCGGCGCTCGTCGCCGTCCACGTGCACAGTAACGACGAAGGTGGCGTTGATGTGGCCTTCACCGAGCGGCGCGACCGAGCGGATCGGTCGAGCCAGACCAAATTGCGCCGCCGCACGGCTCTCCCGCGATCCCACCGCTCCTCCCTCCTGCCACGCGTCCCGGCCATAGCGCCGCCGCGAGCGCGGGCGCGTCACTCCATCCAGCGGAAGATCTGTCCCTCGGGATCGAGCGTCTGTGCCTCTTGCCTCCACCGTCGCTCCTCCCCGTCGTCGCCCGACGCCTCAGCCACCTCTGCGAGGAGAGTCGCGCAGTATGCTCCTGCCCATCGCCACGGCGTGCCGTCGAGCAAGGAGAATGACTCTTCGAGCCGCTCCATCGCCCTCGGTAGGTCTTCCTGCCACCGAGCCAGCGTACCAAGCTCCACGAGTGCCCGCGCGGTCAGAAGGCGGCTGCTCGACCCTCGGGCCATGAGGAGTCCCTGCTCGGCGAGTGCCTCGGCCTCCTCGAACGCGCCTTGACGGCCCGCGATCCGGGCACGCGACAACTGCGCCGTGATTGCCATGTGCAGATCCTCCGCGATCAGAGCCGCCAGCCGCTGGCTCTGATGGAAGCGCACCTTCGCCAGATCCAGCTTCCCGCGATGCTCCGCGAAGTTGGCGAGCGTCGCGAGGTTCAGGGCCTCGCCCCACCGGTCTCCGATGCTCTTCCGAAGCCGGAGGCTCTCCTCGGCCAGTTCCTCGCCCTCCTCCGGAGAGGACGAGAACACCGCTCCGGCGAGGCAATCGATCGTCAGCGCTTCGGCCCACGTGTCGCCGGCGTCCCGATAGAACGCCAGGGTCCTGCCGAGCCGCGCACGCGCCTCCTCGACCTCGAGGATCGACCCCGCGAAGCGGGCGATTACGTTCGCCAGCGCGTGATCGGCGCAGAACGATCCCTCGTCGTCGAGCATGCGGAGCCCTTCGCTGATCCACTCCTGCGGCTCGGCGGCCGCCGTGAACTGAGTGAACCATCCATAGGCGACGCGGACGAAGCCGGCGGCCACCGGATCAATCCTCCCGTCGAAGTTCCGCACAGCATCGTCGAACGCGCGGACGCCTTCCTCGAAGTGCGCCCGCATGTCGAAGTAGAAGAAGAGACCATGCGCAGCTCGGCGAAGCAGGTCGGCCCGGCCGGACTTCGCGGCATACAGCCAGGCGGCTCGGACATTCGGAAGGTCTCGCTGGAGCTGCCGCAACGTCTCGAGCTGATCCGGCCCCTTCAGCCGCTCAAACGACGCCTCGATCAGCTCGATGAAGTACGTGGCGTGGCGCTCCATCGCCGCTTCGGAGTCATCGTGTGTCCCACGCAGGTTCTCTAGCGAGAACTGCCGAACGAGCTCGTGCACGTGATACCTCTCCGGATCAACTCTCCGGATCAGGCACCGCTTCGCGAGTGCGGCAAGCGCCGCCGGGGAGCTATCGGTCGTTCGCTCGGCCGCCTCGATCGTGAACCCGCCCCGGAAGACGGCCAGCCTGCAGAGGACCGCTCGCTCTTCCTGCGACAGCAGCGACCACGCCTGCTCGTACACCGCTCGCAGGTTCCGATGCCGGGCCGGGACGTCGCGGTGCGTATGCACGAGGAAGTCCAGATTCGAGGCGATTCGATCGGCGATCTCCTGCCAGGAGAAGACACCGCGCCACGCGCCGGCCATCTCAAGGCCGAGAGGGAAACCGTCCAGTTGACGAGCGACGCGCGCCATCGCCTGCAGCTCCGGCTCGCGGTCCGTCGATCCGGAGTCAACTCTCCGCTCCGCGACCTTGAGCAGGCGGATCGCGTCGAACTGCCCGATCGCGTCGATCGGTGCGCCTTCCTCCGGGTAGTCGAGTCCGTGGAGCGTGACGACGGACTCCCCGGCGACACCGAGCGGGGAGCGTGATGTGCACAGGACACGCGCCCCCGGCGCCCGCGAGAGCAGTTCCACGAGGTCGCCGCCCAACGGTGCGATCCCGTCCGCTGCATCGAGGACCAACAGGATCTCACGCGCCTTGAGGTAGTCCTCCAGCGCCATTCCGAGCTGTGCCCCCTTGTCGCGCGCGTACGCCAGTCCGAGCGCTCCGGCGATCGCCGACGCGACGACGTCGAAGTCGCTCGCTTCGCCAAGCGCCACGAAGAAGACCCCGTCCTCCAGCTTCGTCTGCAGCCTTCGGCCGACCTGCAGCGCGAGGCTGGTCTTGCCGATGCCGCCGAGCCCGACCAGCGTGAGCAGACGCGCCTCACCCGTCGCCAGCAGATCGACAACCCGGTCCATGACCTCCTCGCGGCCGACGAACGGCGTCAACGCCGCTGGGAGGTTGGTCCGCCGCGGAGCCTGAGGGCGCGCTCGGGGGATGTCGTCGGTGTGCCGAATCCGCTCGGCGAGCTCCGTCGTGGCCGCTTCCGGATCCAGACCGAGCTCGGCGCTAAGTGTCTCGCGGAACTCCTCGTAGCCGCGAAGCGACTCGCTCCGTCTCCCGAGAGCGGCCAACCCGGTCATCAGGCGGCGCGCACAGATCTCGCTCATCCGATCGACCTGCAGCCACCGCCTGGCTTGCGCCGTCGCAGCGGCCCAGTTCCCCGTCTCCTCGTAGAACGCCGTCAGTCGGTCGAGCGACTCCGTCAGTTCCCGCTGCAGCGCCTCGCGCTCGGCGAACTGCCAGTCGTCGAACCCGTCGGCGTTGGAGACCATGAACCCGTCCATGAACGGGGCCTCCGCGAGCGCCACGGCGGCCTCGAGTGCCGAGACGCACTCGGGGCAGGTCTGCATCGGCGGATGTGTGCCGGCCGGACAACCGGCCGTCAGATCGCGGAACTGCAACACGTCCACCCAGAGGGAGTCGTCTTCGTCCAATTCGACGGTGCTTCGGTCCGTACGGAGCAGGTGCGAGAGCGGCGTCTGCCTGAGGAGCCACAGCACGTTTCGCAGCGCCGAGAAGGCCGCTTCCGGGCCGGACTCCGGCCACAGAAGCGTCGCGAGGCTCTCGCGGTGGTGACGGCTGCGCGTGACCGCGAGGTACGCCAGCAGCGCCGTCGCCTTCCGCCGCCCGAGCTGCGCCGGCTCCCCGTCGACATCGAGACGCGGCGTTCCGAACAGCCGAAGCGATACCCTGGCCACGCAACTCCTCCTTCGTCCGCAGTCCCCTTCCATTCTACCCTGTGTGCCTTGGGAGTCGCGACATGTGGAACCGGCAGGCACGTCCGGAAGCAGATCGATTTCGCTCGAGAGAAGCCGACGATCTTAGGGAGCCTCGGCTTCCCGCCGCATCAGCTGCCGAACCAACATCAGCAGGAAGCCGAGCGCCGCGATGCCACCCATCGTCAGAAACATGCCGTGGAAGCCGATGAGCGGAGTGATCGCACCGGCGACGAGGGGGCCAAGCACGCCGCCAAGACCGCGGGACGTCTCGTACAGGCCCAGCATCGTCCCCTGGCGGTCTTGGGGAGCCCGATCCCCAATGTGCGCAGTCGACCCGATGTAGAGCGAACTGAACGACACACCGAGGACGGTGTAGCCGAGCATCATCACACCGATGTGGGTTGAGAGGATGAAGAGGCACGGTGCCACCGCCGATAGCGCGAAGCCAAGCATGAAGATCCGCCGCCGCCCGATCCGATCCGCGAGGCGTCCGAAGAGGAGCAGGGTCAGAACCTGTGTCCCTGAGTTGAATGCGCTGACCAGGCCGATGTAGCGCGCCGGGATCCCGTTCGAAGCCATGTAGACCACGAGCAACGAAAACGCCCCATGAATCGCCATCTGTCGCAGCATGGTGCTCAGGTAGAGGTCGCTCAGCCCGGACGAGAGAGCCAACTTCCAAGACGATCGTCGTGGCGGCGGTGCAGGTGCACGCTCATGAGGGAGCGCGAACAGGAACACGGCGCCCACCAACGGGAGGCACGTCATGACGGCGAAACCGCCGCGGAATCCTAGCTGCTCGAGCACGAAACCGGCGGAGATGGACCCGATTGCCAGACCGAGTGAACCTGCCGCGGTAACGTACGATAGGTTCTTCCCGCGCCGGGCCGCGATACTCGCCCCGGAGATGATCGCCAGGGTTATCGTCCTGAAGCCCATTCGCACAAATGCGCGAGTGAATGAGCTACCCAACGCAACCGTCGCCGGCGGAAGGGCGATCAATACGCCGATTGCCAGTATTCCACCGAGGAACGTGATGAACAAGAGAGGTCTGCGGGACGTCCGATCGCTCAGTCGCCCCCAGACCAGGCTCCCAAGAAGCACACCGGCGGCGTTGACGCTGGAGACGGCACTGATGACGATCGGGGCGAACCCTTGATCTTGAAGGAACAACTTGAGAATCAGCCCGATGCCGCTGTTCGCAATAGCGAGGAACATGGATGCCGAAGCGAGCGGGAAGGCATACCGTCTCCCTTTCCGTTGCGGCAGCTCGCCGAGTGGCTCGATCACAATGCCCTCAACCTTATCCCGGTTCGGGAGCGGAGTCCAGCGCACGGCAAGCCCAGGCAGCGCCGCTGCTCAGTGGCCTGACGACGGCATCCGGAAGCGAACGAGTGTAACATTCATTACGTTTTGCATGAAACCGGATCAGACGGGTGCCTGCGTTCCCAACCGCCCAGGCTATGGGGTCGGTTGGAAGTTCGGGCAGACGAAACTCGACGTCGAGCCGGTCTTGATCTTCTCGATCGTCGCACCGCACTCGGGGCACGCCTCTCCCACGCGGTAGCCACCGCGGCTCAGCCGCTCTTGAGTTTGCGCAAACCCGACCTACGTCTCAATGAACTTGGCCAACCGGACATTCGAGACCCAGCCAAGGATCGGTTCCTCCGGATTTCCGGACTTCGTGACGAAGATGTCTTGGCACGCTCGCGCCTGCGCCATCTTCGTCTTGGCCGTTGCGATGGTTGCGGACTCAGGCACGACGACGAATCCACTGTCGAGCGTGACGAACTCGGCGTGCGCGTCAACCAGCGATCGCAGCGCATTCCCCCTCTCATGCTCGTCCGCGGCAAGGTACTTGCTCACGGTGCTCTCATGGACCATGTACTTCACGCTCCCGTCCTCTCTGAGCACTGGCAGGCGCGTTACGTGGGCGTTCCGCATGAAGTCAAGAAGAAAGCCGACGTCCCGTGTGTCCTCAGTTTGCTCCGCTGAGAGACGAAGGCACGTCATCTGGCCAATCTTCCGCATGATGTGGGCAATCGCCGCCTTGGCCCGTTGCTCGCCGGTGAGCTTCTCGACGACCTTCTGAACCTCACGACTCGCCGACTCGAAGTTCTCGCGCCCGAAGTAGAATGCGAGCACTGTCCCGACCCACGTCGCGAAGACAGGCAGCACGATGTTGAAGATCTCCTTCGGGTCGGTTGTCGCCGAGTTGACCGCCATGCCAGCCAGCAGGAGAATCCCGACGGTTGAGATCCCCAGCACGCTGCCGGCAAGGATATTCCTTGTCCTTCGGTTCTCCTTGTCACCGTTCCCAGCCATGCACACCTTCCTTCCGCAGGCATCGCGTCGTATCTCACAGTTGAATGGTTCTCCAGCATAGCAAGGGGGCGTCGCCTTGCCAATCCCGTCGAGCGATATACTCCGAGCATGTCGCCGCACGTCCTGATCGTCGACAACGCGATTCACCGCCTGCTGTTCAAGCCGTCGTGGCACTGGAAGGCGCATCTGAGGGGAATCGACACGACGTCCGTGAACGTCCCATCCGGGGGGCCGTTGCCGACGCTCGAGCCGTTTACGCACGTCCTGCTGACCGGGTCGGAGGCGTCGATCCTCCATCCGAAGCCGTGGTTCGAGGCCGAGGCCCGGCTGATCCGAGACGCGGTGGACCAAGGGCTCCCGATCCTCGGCTCGTGCTTCGGGCACCAGATGTTGGTCCGCGCGCTATCCGGCTCGGAGCACCTGAAGCGCTCCGACCCGCCGGAGGTCGGCTGGGCGCGAATCGAGCGGATCGAGGCCGATCCGCTGTTCGATGGGCTTCCCGATCCGTGGTCGACGTTCGTGTTCCACTTCGATGAGGCCGCGGATCCGCCGCCGCCATGGCGCAAGCTCGGACGAACCGAGCACTGCGACACGCACGTCCTCCGCTACGGAGACCGGCCGGTCTGGGGGATCCAGGCGCATCCCGAGATTTCGTCACGCAAGGCGAGGTTCTTCCTGCGGCTGATTCTCGTGGCCGGGCTGAAACCGGCCCGCCATGTCCTCCGGGCGCTTCGCACCGCCCCACCGCCAAACGACGTCGCCGAGATCGTCGTCAAGCGTTTCCTCGCCCACCCTTCACGCTCCGACGCAGTCGCATCACTCGAACAGCGACAGGCCGCCTCGCCTATCGAGAGCGGTACCGCGTGAGCTCGAAGACCTTCTCCGAGGGCAGCCGTTGCAGCACGACGTCGATCACCGTCGTTCGGAACGGCTGGATGAAGCGCGCCAGGTCCTCGCCGCTGATGCGCACGTTCAGCGGGACGTAGCGAATCTCCTCGGACTGCGGTTCGAAGCCGGAGATCTCGAAGCGTACCGGCGCAACCCGGTTGAGTTGATTCACCCAACGAGGCCGTTTCTTCGCATCCTTGCCGCGGTATCTCTGTGTACGCAGATAGTACGTCGCCGTACCCGGGTTCAGCCGGTTCACGTGCACGTCCTCGATCATCCGCTCGAGCCGATGCGGCCTCCGCCGGTTCGCCGGCGGCTCCGATCGGAACGTGATCTCATGATGCTCGACGTCCTGCTCGTACTGGTCACGGATCCGAAAGACCAGCTGTGAGTGGCCTTCGTACTCCTTCTGCGGGCTCCAGTCAAGAACCGACCGCTTCAATTCGGCCGCGCGAACGAGAACGTTCTCCGTGTGGGTCGCCCAGGTCGTCGCAAGCCGACGGTATGCCCCCTCGTCTTCCGTCCGAAGCGCTGCCTCGATGCGGTCCAGGACCTCGCCGCGGTTCTCCGTCCCGGCGACGATCCCACTCTCTCCCCCGGAGTGGCTCGTCTCGTACAGCAGCACGAACGGAATCGTGTCGTGCTCATCGGCAATCCACAGCTCAGTCACCTCGTAGGAGTCCTCGGCGACGACCTCGTTCGCCAACCGCCGCTTCAGTTCACCCTCCAGCCTCCTCGCACCAATCCGCTGCCCCTTGCGAGTCGCCGCGATCCTGATGTGGTTGAAGTTGAGGTTCCCTGCACTCGTTCGCACGACGCCGTCCGCCGAGTCTTCTTTCACGTAGCGGATCGGAACGAGTTGCATCAGATCGGACGACTGCGACCCGATCATGCAGAACTCGCGGACCCCGTAGTCCTTGGACATCTGGCGGCCGCTCTCCAGGAAGCCAAGATGCAGATCGAGCGTCTTCGTCGCCCCGAGTTCCAGCTCGCTCAAGACGCGCACACCGCTCTCGACGTCCTGGAAGATCTCCCTCCCCCAACGCACGAGCTGTCCCTGGCCGATGTGGGCGAGGCCGCTGCCGAAGTTCGCGCCCGCAAGGTGGACCAGATTCGCGACGGGAGCGGGCTTCTCCCCGAACAGCCGAAGCCAGTTCCGGATCACCAACGCGCCGGTACTATGGATGACCACGTGGAATCCGGAATCAAGGAGCGACCTGTACGCCCTGCTCCGAAGCGCTCGCTCCAGGGCAAAGCTGATGTCGTCGAGCGCAATGCCGTCGCTGAGGGAGATCCACCGGCTGAGGTCGATCTCCACGACGTTCGGCCGCCCGAATCGCGCCCGCAGATCCTTCGGCAGCGAGCCATAGATCTCCTTGACCTTCCGGCTCTTCCCCTCCGCACTGTATCCGTGAATCAGCACGATCGGCTGCATCGGTGCCCCTCCCTGCTCTGGGCCGTCTCAACGAACGGATCCGCTGTTTGCCTACGTCCTGTTCGAACAGCCTACGCGGACGAAGGAGGTGAGGCAAACGGCGAGAGGCCGAGGCGGACCGTCGATCAGCCGGGAATCAGGCTGCTCAGATCGAACTCGACGTGAAACCAGCGCTGGGTGCCTTCGACCGGCGGATTGAGGATCTCCTCGACCCACGTTCGCAGGACGCACTCCGGATGGTTCGTCCAGAAGGCACGCTCGCCGGTGTCGGTGTAGAAGTCGGACTCGCTGACGATCGGGAACCGCACGTCGAGTGTCCGCTGATCGCCCACGGTGTACAGGTTGATCGTGATCGCGGAGTACTGGATCTCGTACGTCGGCTCCCCCGGAATGCGGCGAACCGCACCGCGCGGCGCGTCGCCCGTTTGCACGAAGACCGCAAGATCGGAGATCGCACGGGCCAGTCCCCCGTCCGTTCCCTCATACGACTCTCCCCACGGATGCGTCTCGTGCCAGAGGCCGGGGTTCTCGAGATCCCAGTCCTCGTGCAGGAACGGCTCACTCGTCACCGAAGTGAAGACCGGCTCGACGGCGCCGCCGAACCCGCTGCCGAGGATTCCGTGCTCCCGGTACGTGTTCGATCCGCCGTTCGTGCTCATCCCGACCCAGTACCCGTCGTCGACCGTCGTCTGAACCCAGAACTGCGCCGACCCGACACGCGCTCGAGCCGGGATGTTCAGTGCCCTCAGGAGCGCCGCGCAGAGCCACGAGTGCTCGACACAGATGAAGCTGCCGCGTTGCAGAGACTCGGCCGCGGTGTACGCCCAGTCGTAGAAGCTTCGTCCCCAACACCAGCCGCCGTCCTGGATCGTCTGCCAAATCCCACTCGTGACGTCGCGATACGGATCCCGTCCATTCCCGAAGACGGCGTCATGGTTGAAGGTCCTGCTGATCCACTCGAAGACCGCCCATGCCACGGCGTACGTGCTCGTCCGGTCCGCCGCGGGGATCGACGCAAGCAGCTCCGCCGCCCGGGCCCGAACGGCCGGGTCGTCGGACGTGATGTACTCGTCCGCCTCGAGGAACTCATGCACCGACGCGGGATAGCCGGAGACCTCTGCCGGAATGAGCGCATCCTCCGGGACCTCGGCTCGCTCCTGGAACGCGGCCTTCGCGAGGAATCCGTAGCGGATTTCGAGGTCGTCGAGTGGGTCGGCTCCCGGCACGAGTTCGAAGTCGAGGTTCGTCGCCTTGCCCTCCTCGACGGCAATTTCTCCCTGCGGCACGGTCCTGTACCCGTCCTTGGCGGCGAGCACGATGTATCGAGGGAAGGCGACCGGGACGTCGGCCAGCAGATACCGCCCGGCTGCGTCTGTGACCGCCTCGACCGGCATGCCCCACGGATCGCCGTGGATCCAGACCGTTGCTCCTTCGACCGGCACGCCGGCGCTCGTCACGCGGCCGGCGATCTCGCCAATCAATGCCTCGGCGAAATCGAGATCGTCGAACCATGCGGTCCCCGGTCCCTGCAGGAAGGCATTGACCTCGGCCCGCGCCGTCCCTTCCGGCGCCCGGAACTTCAGCTGCGCCGCGAAGTCGAGCTCGAACGGCCGCGTCCCGTCGTGCCCGGGGTAGTCGACAAACTCGAGCAACCTCCCTGCCGCATCGCGGAAGACGACCTGTAGGCGGCAGTTGCCACGGTCGCGCTCGACGGCCTCGAGCGCTACGTAGGCGGAGAACGTGTAGACGGTCCCGGGCCGCGCGGGAACGACCTGCTGCCAGATCCCTCGCCGCGTGTCGGTCGTGGAGATCTGAAGCGATCGACGCCCTTCGTGCGCCGTTCGCTCGCTCCACGCGAAGTCGATCTCCCCTGCGCCGCCGGGGAGCGCAATCGCCGTCCATCCGGCCGGGCGACTCCCGGTTCCCTCCTCCAGGCCGGGGTTCATCAACTGGTTCTCCCCGGGCGTAGCCGGGTCGGATGTCTCTCCGATGCCGAGGAGCAGCCCGATGGCCAGAACTCCTACGATGCCGACAGCGATGCGGAAGCTGGTGCGCATGGTTCCCTCCGAAGGGGTTTGCCTATCTACTCTCTCGGCTAGGCACCGTTCCCGAGGCGATCCAGCCCCTACGCTTCCTCCTCGGTGCCCACGAGGAAGTCCCGCCAACCCCGAAGGTATCTGAGCGTCTTGGATGTCGAAGGCCCGCAGTACGATGTGTATCCTCGCCAAGCACAGATCTCGCGGACCAGTTCGTCGTCCGCGTACTCCTCGAGAAGATGCGTGACGAAACTCGTGCCGAGGACGGTCAACGTCTCCCCCTCGACTCCCAAGTTGAGCGGGTCACCCTCGATGTTCGTCGAGATCTCGTTCTCCGCTGCCCACGCGCGGGCCTCTTCCAGCCGATCGTCACGATCGAGAATGCGGGCGGTCGAGTACCCGGCAAACCCCTCTCGCAGCAGCCGGGGCAGACTGTACGGCGTGCACTCGCATAGATCGGGAATCTGCATCGCCTGCCGGAGCATCCACTTCGCCGCTTCGCCGACGAGCGATTCCTCCCACCGGTCCGCCGCGCAGACGAACGCGACCGACGCGCCGGTCAGCTCGGTCAGCCAGCTCGCCAGTGACGCCTCCACGGTCTCCTCATCGAAGCGGCGCTCGGGGCCGCCGCCGTAGGTCAGCGTCACCGACTCGCCCTCCATCCCGGTGGCCGCCGCGAAGCTGCTCGTGTCGGGGAACACGACCACGACGATCGGGGGCACGAGGGAGCCTCTCCACTCCGTCGCGCGAAGGTCGATCGACGGCCCGCCGGCCGGGTCGCCTCGCCTCGCCACACGGCCACCGTCGACCGGCGCCGGCGGTTCGAACCCCCACAGCTCATAGACGGCCTCGAACAACTCCGCCGCCTCTACGGCTCGACCCGTCACGTCCGCAGGGGCCGGATCGACCCACGCGATCGCGCCGTACTCCCACGCCGACACCGTGTACGGCCCGTTCGCTGAAGAACGCGTCAGCAGCAGAACAGCGACCACGACCGCCACCACCACGACAGCTCCTGCCGCGATCCACCAAGCCCGTCTAGAGCGCATCCTCACCGCCTTTCATCGGTACAGCCCGTCCAGTCTCCGCTGTTTGATCACTCCTCTTCGACGCCCAGGAATGCTCGCCACCCCCTCAGGTAGAGGAGCGTTCTCGATTCCGACATCCGACACCATCTCGACGATCCGGAGTGCCAATTGCAGATCGCGCTCGCCAGCCCGTCGGTCCCGTGCTCCTCGACGAGATAGGCAATGAAGCTGGTTCCGAGGGTGGTGATCGTGTCGGTATCCACATCGAAGACGAGCGGTTCCACGTCGGCGCCCGTCGGCAGTCCGTTCGTTTCGGCCCATGCCGTCGCCGCAGCGACCCGATCCTCACCTCCGAGGAGCCGGCCTGCGGAGAAGCCGGCAATCCCCTCCCGGATCAGTCGCGGCAGACCGTATGGCGTGCATTCGCACAGCTCGGGGATCTCCATCGCTCGTCCGAGCATCCACTTCGCCGCCTCCCCGACGAACAGCTCCTCCCACCGATCGGCCGTGCAGACGAACGCGATCGACGCGCCGGTCAGGTCGGCAAGCCACTCGGACACGGGCTCCGGCGGCTCGTCGCCGAACGAGGTCTCGGGGGCGACGCCGTAGGCGAACGTGACCGATTCGTCATCCATCCCCGTCGCTTCGGCCAGCGACTCCTCGTCCGGGAAGACGAGCACCACCAGCGGAGGGAGCAGAGCCCCCTTCCACTCGAGCGCCCGGAGGTCGACCGACGCACCACCGGCAGGATCGGCTTTCTTCGCCACGCGCCCTCCCTCGACCGGCTCCGGCGGCTCGTATCCCCACAGCGCGAACACATCGACGAACAGCCTACTCGCCTCAACCGCCCGATCCGCACGGTGGTCCGGAGACGGATCGACCCACGCGATCGCGCCGTACTCCCACGCCGACAGCACGTACGGCCCGGCCACCGAAGGCCGCGTCAACAGCAGGACCGCGACCACGGCCGCCACCAGCACAACCCCACCCGCGATCCACCAGACCCGTCTACGGCGCATTTCAACCACCTTCCATCCGGTCGCTCCGCGTCGTCGCCGCAAAACCGATCGCCGCCGTCACGCCGATTGCCGCGATGATTCCCCACAACGCGACGGGCGTTCCCGACAGCGCGTCGAAGAGGATCCCGCCGACGAACGGGCCGAGAGACCATCCAAGGCCCTCCGTCAAGCCGAAAAACCCCATGTAGCGGCCGATGCGGTCCATGGGCGCCATGTTGGCGACCGCCGCCATCGACGTCGGCGAGAACGTCACCTCGCCGAGCGTAATCACGACCATCGACCCGATCAACAGCGGGAACGCGGACGCCCAGGAGACCGAGAAGTAGCCCGCTGCGTAGAGAAGGCAGCCCGTGACCAGACCCCACCGGATCCCGAACCGGTTCGAGAGTTTCGCCGCCGACCACTGGAACAGGACCACGGCTACGCCGTTCACCGTAAACAGGATCCCCAGCTGAGCCTTCGTGATCCCCACAACGTCGGTCGAGAACACCGCCAGCGTGCTCGCGAACTGCCCCATGACCACGTACAGCAGCAGGCTCCACCCGCAGAAGACCAGGAAGCGAAGGTCGTGGGCCACGTCGAGGACCCGGCGAAGGGAGAACCGCGTCGTTTCGGCCGACCGAATCGACTCTCCGGTCAGGAAGACCAGCAGCAGCAGCCCGACCAAGCTGGCGAAGGTCGTCAGGAGAAACAGCGACGCGAAGGACGTGGCGACGAGGAATCCACCGATCGCCGGCCCGATCGCCCATCCGGCGTTCTGACCGATTCGAAACAGCGCGTACGCCTCCACGCGCCGCTCCGGCTCGACGATGTCCGCGACCATCGCTGCGAGCCCGGGCCGCACCATCGCGCCGACGAGGCGAATCGCCACGAACACCGCACCAACGACCAGCGCGGGAGCCCGGATGTAGATCACGTAGGCCATCAGTGCGAACACGAGCACGCGCGCAGTCATTCCCGCGACGATCAGTGGCCTTCTCCCGAATCGATCCGCGATCTCGCCGCCGGCGAGCCGCCCGGCCGCTGCGGCGATCGCCGAGACGAGCATGATCGCACCGACAAGGGTCATCGAGACGCCGAGCACGTCGTACAGGAAGATACTGACGAACGGCATCGCCGCGCCGAACCCGACGGCGACGATCAGCTGGACGAAGAACAACGTCCAGAATCGCCGATCGTACCGCCGCATCGTCTCGATCAAGCTTCTCGGCATGCCGCTTCGCTCGTCCCCTCGCTCACACCGCGAGATACCCGACCTTGGCAAGGAGCTTCACGGCTCGCTCCACGTCGGCGAGTGAGAAGCGCTGATCGAAGTCGAGTGTCAGATGCACCGCAATCTCGTCGATCGTCCTCGAGCCGTCGCAGAGGTTCACCAGCGACTCGACCGCCGCGCGGTGCCCTGCCGAGAACTTGTCGTCGAAGAAGGCCCGCTCCTTCTCGGTCAACTCGTCGACAATCTCATAGCGGACCGGACCGTCGAGCGCCCGCCGCGGCGCCGGTCCGCCCGGCGACACGGCCGCCGGGAACGGCTCGGACAGCGTCCGCTCGATCGACGCCAGCAGTTCCACGTGTCGCTGCGCGTCCCACGCGTTGTCCCCAACCACCGCCCGCATGCTGTCGGCCCGCGCCGTCTCGATCGCAAGGGCCGCGGCAAGGAATGCCCGTCCGCGGGTCGGCTCCGTCCGTTGCGCGAACGCCGCGGCCCGAGCCAGCTCGCGCGCGCTGAACGGCAGCAGCCATCCGCCGATGCGCGCCGCCTCCGTCGGACCCCACGTCGGCAACGCGGCCACGAGCGCCGTGAGCAGACCGACGTGCTTCAAGCGCGTCGGATCGACCTTGTCGAAGGTGTCGAGGTCCGTGTGCCAGAAAGGATCGTCGTGTCCGAACATCACGGCCGGCAGTGCGTGCGGAGCGGCCTGGAAGACCAGGTGGTCGCTCCCTCCGCTCGGCCCGTCGAGGATCCAGTGCAGCGGACGTCGCGACCCCTGGGGCGAGAGTGTTATCGGATCCCCTGCAATGCGCGAGAGAATCGGCTCGACGCACGCGTTGAGGAACGTCGGGCGCGCGTTCGGCACGCGGAACACCCGCAGCGGCTCACCGAGCAGCTCGGGCGACTCCCCGACCATGTCGAGATTCACTACAAGCCGTACGTCGCGCAGCCGCTCGACGTTCGCCGCCGCCCAAGGCACCGCCCCGTTGAACTCCGGAACCCATAGGAATCGGACCGCGTTCTTCAAGGGCTGCTTCGACGCGATCTCGCGCAGTGCCCACGCGACCTCGATCAGCAGCCCGCTTCCGGATGCATTGTCGTTCGCCGAGGGACGTGGGTGGCAGAGGTGCGCCACGAGAAGGATCGCTCCCGCGCCGGGATCCGTCCCGGGAAGCTCCGCTTCGAGAACCTGCATCGATCCGTCGAAGAACTCCGCGTCGACTTCGCCCGCGAGTCGCACGGGCCCCTTGGCCAGTTGCGCGATCATCCGGTCGGCCTCTCGACGCGAGATGGAGAAGCCCATCGGCGTCGTCTCCACCTCGTTCGCCTTGGGAAACAGACCGCCGTACTGCACGAGGTCGTACGACGCGGCAGCCCGCTCGGAGTCCGGGTAGATGACCAGTGCGGCTGCGCCGCTCCCACGGATCCGTCTGGCCACCTCCATCGCGCGCCCGCAGGCGAGGACGAACCGACCTTCCAGGTCGACCCCTTCGACATCTTTCGCCGTGGTCCCCTTTCCGATGTGGACCAGTTCGCCCTCACCGCGTCCTGGCCCCGACTGACCGAGAATCGAGATCGCTACGTCGTCGTACGAGCAAAGCGGATGCCCGTCCGGCTCGACCTGGCGAAGGGATCCCGACCGGATTCGCCACGCGATCGGCGCCGTCCATCCGTACGTCTCGGTCCGACCATCCGCCGGGAAGGAAGAGACCGTTGCCTCGACGCCGATCCGGCCCAGCGTGTCGCGAACGCAGGCAATCGCATCATCGAACTCCGGCGACGCCTGGATTCGATGATGCCGGACGATTTCCGCGACATGCGACTTCGCCCTGACACCAGACAGCACCTCGGTGAGCTGTGCCAACAGAGACTCGAAATCCATGATCCCTCCTCCATCGCGCGCGATTCTACTGAGACCCGGAACCCACTTCGAGGATCGCGCGGAGCGACCGACCCATCGCTCTCCCGCCCTTCCGGCGACCGGGCCTCGAGTCGGCCCGGAACACGGCCCGGCTCGGATGAGGCAACCGAGACCCGTCGGGTTGCCGTTCGTCGTTGCTCGCGTTCGGCCGACCCGGTACGATGCCGAATCAAGCAACACGTCTCAGGAAGGCAGGAATGCAGTGAGTGAGGGGAACTCGCATCTCGCACACCGATTGGCCGTCGTCTCCCGGATCGCCCAAGTCGCGAGCGCGTCGCTCAGTGTCGAAGAGCTGATGCAGGTCGTCTACGAGGCGGTCGCTCCGTTCTTCGAGCACGAAAGCTACTCCGTCATGCAGTACCTCCGCGGGCAAGACTCGCTCCGCATGCTGTTCGGGAGGGCCGCCGGCCATCGGATCGACGACTTCGAGATGCCACTCGCCGGCTTCAGCAGCGTGGTCGTCCGGGAGGACAGGTCACTCTACATCCCTGACGTCAGCGATCGCGATCGATCGCTTCCCGACCCACTCGTCGTCGGCAAGGAAGACACGGTCGCATCCTGGCTCGGCGTTCCGCTTCGGATGCGCGGGCAGGTCGTCGGCGTTCTCTCGCTCGCCGCCGCTCCGAAGGACGCCTACGGCGCGGAGGACGAACGGTTGCTGACGATCGTCGCCGACCTGCTGGCGATGGCGATCGAGAACGTCCGGCTGTTCGATGAGACGCGCGGACAGGCCGAGCGGTTCGGCCTCCTCAACCGCGTCAGCCGCGCCGTCAGCAGAACGCTTGACCCCCAAGAGCTGATCGAAGCGCTGTACGATGAGATCTCGTCGACGTTCGACCACGACCAGTTCCTCGTCGTCCTGCACCAGGAGGCCACGAACGAGCTGGAACTGTTCTTCGGGATGATGAACGGATCCCGCCTGCCGCGCGAGCGCAACCCGTTCGGCGGCCTCAGCGGAATCGTGATCACCGAACGGAGGACGCTACACATACGCAACTTCGCGGACGAGAAGGACCGTCTCCCGATCCCCTACACAGCGGAAGGCGAAACATCCATGCCCGCAAGCTGGCTCGGCGTGCCCCTCATGGTTGGGGATCGCGTGCTCGGGGCGCTGTGCATCATGCTCGATCGGCCGCACGCCTACGACGCCGACAAGGTACGGCTGTTCGAGATCCTCGCCGACCAGATCGCGTTCGCGATGCAAAATGCCGAGACGTTCCAGTCGATGCAAGCCGCCGCGGAAAGGCTCGCGATCGTCAACCGAATCGGCCGTGTCGTTGGACGCGAGCGGGACCTCGAACGACTCGGGCTCATCGTCCATCGCGAGATCGCCCCCGTGTTCGAAGCGGACACGTTCTTCATCGCGATGCTCAACGAGGACGAGGGAGTCGTCGAATTCCCGTTCATGGTCGACGAAGGAGAGCGGACGCCGTCGGATCCGATCCCGCTCGGCGACGGACTGACGTCCACCGTCATCCGCACGAAGAAACCGCTCCACGTCCGCAGCGCGGAGGAGTACGGCGAAGCGATCGGCGACCCTTCGCTGTTCGGCTCGATGAAGGCTCCCGAATCGTGGCTCGGCATCCCGCTCCTCGTCGAAGGACGCGTGATCGGCGTGATCAACGTGCAGTCGTATCGTCCCCGCGCGTACAGCGAGGATCAGGCCCTCCTCCTGGCCACGATTGCCGATCAGATCGCGATGTCGTTCGAGAACGCGCGTCTCTTCCGGGCCGCCCAGCAGGAGCTCGAGGAGCGAACGCGCGCCGAGGAGGCACTGCGGGTCAGTGAGGAGCGGTTCGCCCTCGCCGTCCAAGGGGCCAACGAGGGGATCTGGGACTGGAACATCCAGGACGACTCGCTCTACTGGTCTCCGCGATTCAAGGAGATGCTCGGGTATGCCGACGACGAACTCGAGGCGAGCTTCGACCTGCTCAAGACCATCCTTCATCCCGATGACAAGGCGCCCACGGACGCGGCCATCGAAGCGCACCTGAAGGATCGCACGCCCTACGATGTGGAGCAGCGGCTACTCACGAAGTCCGGCGACTACATCTGGGTCTACGCTCGGGGTCAGGCCGTTTGGGATGAGGAGGGGCTGCCGACGCGGATGGTCGGCTCCAGCTCGGATATCACCGAGCTCAAGAAAGCCGAGGCGCGTCTGGAAGAGGAGCGGACCCTCCTGCGAACGATCATCGACAACATCCCGGACTTCATCTATGCCAAGGACCGTGAAGGACGGTTCGTCGTCGCGGGCTCGGCGATCGCGCGCTTCTTCGGACTCGAGTCTCCCGCAGAGCTGCTCGGCAAGACGATCGGCGACCTCCTTCCCGAGCAAGACGCCGCCGACTACATGGCCGAGGATCGGGGGATCGTCGACTCCCGAGAGCCCGTGCTCAACGTGGAGGAGAACGTCGTCGATCGCTCGACGGGCAAGGCGCGGTGGCTGCTGGTCTCCAAGCTTCCGCTCGTCGACGCCCACGACAAGACGATCGGGATCGTCGGCATCGATCGCGACATCACCGCGCGAAAGCGCGCCGAGCAGGAAGTGAAGAGGTACCTCGCCGAGGTCGAAGTGGCCAACGAGGAAGTCAAGCAGTTTGCCTACATCGTGTCGCATGATCTCCGAGCCCCGCTTGTCAACCTGAAGGGATTCTCGGCCGAGTTGCACGATGCGATGGAGTTGCTCGCGCCACACCTCGAGCGCCTGATCGAAGGGGCCGAAGGAGCCGGCAAGGATTCGCTCTCCGCGGCAGTGGAACAGGACATCCCAGAAGCTCTCGGCTTCATCGAGACGTCGGTCTCGCGGATGGACGGATTCATCAACTCGGTCCTCAAGCTATCGCGGCTCGGACGGCGAGAGCTGGCGCTTCATCCGGTCGACGCTGCCGAGTACGTCGAGACCTGTCGCCAGAGCCTCGCACATCAGCTGGACGAGCGCGGCGTCGAGCTGATCGTCGGCGATCTCCCGCAGGTCGTCGCCGACCCGACCGCGCTGGAACAGATCATCGGCAATCTGCTCACGAATGCCGTCAACTACCTCAATCCGGAGCGACCGGGACGAATCGAAATCGGTGGTGAACAGACGAACCTCGGAGCAAGGTTCTGGGTGAAGGACAACGGCCGGGGAATCGCCAAGGAGGACGAGGAGAAGGTCTTCGCCCCGTTCCGGCGGGCAGGAAGACAGGACGTCGTTGGAGAAGGAATGGGACTCTCGTACGTGCGCACCATGGTGAGACAGCATGGCGGCCAGATCTGGTTCGAGTCCGAGCCGGACGTCGGCACGACGTTCTTCTTCACCATCGGGAATCCGCGAAGGGAAGGAATACCAGATGGGCAACCTGAATGAAGTCAGCATCCTCATCGTCGAGGATGACGCCGGGCACGCCCGGCTGATCGAGAAGAACCTGAAGCGCGCCAACATCTCCAACGGAATCACACACGTAGAGAACGGCCGGGAGGCACTGGACTTCCTCTTCTCCGAGGGGGCTTTCGTCGGACAGGAGAGACCGTCCCCGCTGCTCGTGCTCCTCGATCTGAACATGCCCGTGATGGACGGGTACCAGGTTCTCGAACGAATGAAGGCCGACCCAAGAACGAAGCAGATCCCCGTTGTCGTCCTCACGACGACCGACGACGCGCGAGAGGTATCTCGCTGCTACGAGCTGGGTTGCTCCGTCTACATCACGAAGCCCGTCGAGTACGAGAGCTTCTCTGCGGCCATCCAGCAGCTGGGCCTGTTCATGTCGATCGTTACGGTGCCGGACGGAGAGTGAGTCGCATGACGGACGCTTCCCCGATTCGCATCCTGTACATGGAGGACGATCCCGGTCTCGCGCGCCTCGTCCAGAAGCGCCTCCAGCGGGCCGGCTACGAGACGGACATCGCCGAGGACGGCGAGCAAGGCGTCACTAGGTATCACGCCGGTACGTTCGACGTCCTGATCGTCGATCAGAACATGCCCGTCCATAGCGGCCTCAAGGTTCTCGAGATCCTCAGCGCAGACGGCGATCTCCCACCGACCATCATGCTCACCGGGACGGGAAGCGAGGAGACCGCAGTCGAGGCGATGAAGCTCGGCGCAAGCGACTACGTCGTCAAGGATGCCGCAGCCGGATTTCTCGATCTTCTGCCGCCGGCGATCGAGCGCATCCTCAACGAGCAACGGCTGGTCGAGGAGCGTCAACGGGCCGAGGACGCGCTGCGCGAGAGCGAAGCCCGCTTCCGCGCCGTTGCCGAGACGGCCGTCGATGCGATCGTCTCGATCGACAGTCGAGGGAGGGTGACCTTCTGGAATCGGGGAGCCGAAGCGATGTTCGGCTATGCGGAGGCGGACGTTCTCGGTCGGCCGTTTACGATGCTGATCGACGAGGCGCATCACGCCAAACACGATCCGCCCATGAGCTTCTTCGACCTGGATGGCGCGGCCCGCACGGAGCGAGGCGTCGAGTCCCACGGCCGACGCAAGGACGGTGGGACCGTTCCGATGGAGCTGTCGCTCTCGAGTTGGGAGACGAAGGCAGGCAGTTTCTACACGGCCATCGTGCGCGACATCACCGAGCGGAAGCAGTACGAGGCGAAGCTGGCGCGCATGGCGCACACCGACGCGCTCACCGGCAGCTTCAACCGACACTATCTCGCCGAGCTCCTGGAACGCGAGTTCCACCGCGCCAGGCGATACAGCCATCCGATCGGCTTCCTGATGACCGACGTCAACCGCTTCAAGCAGATCAACGACCAATACGGACACCATGCCGGCGACGAAGTGCTTGTGGGCATCTCGCAGCTCCTCGTCGAGACGGTGCGTGAGTCGGACTTCGTCGTCCGCTACGGCGGCGACGAGTTCCTGGTCATTCTCCCGGAGACGAACGGCGAGACCGAGATCTGCCGGGATCGGATTCTCGCAGCGCTCGCGGTCACCGACCGCTTCGCCCACATCGTCGACTTCCCCGTCAGCCTGTCGATCGGTTGCGCTCACTGGGATCCGGATGACCCGCGAACCATCGACCGCATCCTCGGCGACGCCGACCGGAAGATGTACGAAGCCAAACAGGCGGGGCGCTCGGACGGAGACGATCGAGCCGAGGGCGCGTAGCGGCCCAGTCTCAGTCCATCACGAGCAACCGCGCAGATGGCCGAGTCTGGGCTTCGGTACCCAACCCAGCCGACAACCGGATCGCTCACCCAGGCCGTTCCGACGAGCCATCGTCCCGGTACACACGGCCGATCTGATCGGCGAAATCGGCGATCGACCGTCGAAGCGGCTCCGGTCGGATCACCTCGACGGCGGCGCCGAGCGCGAGCAGCTCCCGGCGCGCTTGCTCGAGATCGGCGAACGAGATGTCCAGTTCGGCCCAGTCTTCCGACGCGTTGGCCGTATCCGGGAACACGCCGCGCCGCTCTCCCAGCCGATCCCTGATGTTCGGCACGGCGTCTTCGCGAACCCGCAGGGCGACGGTCAAGGACGGCCTCGCTTCCTCCTGTCGTGTCCGCCACGCCGACCAGAATGCGCTCAAATCGAACGAGTCCCGCCGTACGAAGCACGACTCCTCGATCACTGCGCCCAGTAGCCGAGACAGCCGATCCACTCTGAGCTGCTCGTCCTCCCCGGCCCAGACTACGAACCAGTCTCCCAGCTTCGCTACCAGTCCGTACGGCGCGATCCGGCGCTCGGTCACCACGTTGAACGGGCGCAAGAGGCGCGCCCGAACCCAGCGATCCTCCATCGCCGCACGATGGAGGACCGCGAGGTGATCACTGCTCTCGAGCCGACCCGATCGTGGCGAGGAGTCGATCAGGATGCGTTCAGCGACCCTGCTTCGCGCCGCTTGCCGCGCCCCCGGGAGCGCGGCCGACAGCTTGAGCAGCGCGCCACGCAGAGGCTCGGAGAGGCCGAGATCCTTCAGCGGCTCCTGGATGCTCGACAGAAACAACGCGGAGATCTCATCGGTCGTCAGTTGCGTCAGCGTGTTGCGGTACTCCTCGTGCAGGTAGCAGCCACCGTGTCGACCGCGTTCGGTATACACGGGGAAGCCTGCGACGCGCAGCGCGTACAGATCGCGAATGATCGTCCGCCGGGAAACCTCGAACTCGCGGGCGAGCCGATCGGTCGTCGTTCGCCCTCGCGTCTGCAGGAACATCAGAATCGACAGGAGACGATCGGCGCGCATGGGTCCTCCTTGGCGGCAGTGTACAACTGTGACAGTAGATGTCGCGAATGCGCGGCAGACTGGCTGGTAAGGAGGTGGGAATGCCCCAGAGAACCGAGACCCGGACCGTTCGCCTGGAAATCGCGTCGCCCGAAGACGCCGCGGAGCTCACGGTCGTCGCTGCCCTGGCGTTCTTCGATGACCGTCGGTGGATGCCCGAGGAGACCCGCGACGCGATCGTCGCCGACGACGACCCATCGAAGGGTCCGCCGCACACGTCCTTCCGATGGAATCGGCACATTATCGAGGAGGTGAATGGGCAGCGGAAGGACGGCGACTCCGCCTACTACAAGATCCTCCTCGGCGACGGCCACATCGTCGGCGGCCTGTTCGCCGTCGCTCGCCCCGATCTGGGCACGGGCGAGTGGCGGTGCGAGGGCATCTATGTGGATCCGGACTACCAGAACCGCGGCATCGGCCAGGAAGCGATCCGCGCGATGTACAGGCTCCACGCGGACGCGATCCGCTGGAGCCTCGATACGCCGGACTACGCCGTCGGCACTCACCGATTCTACGAGCGAATGGGCTTCACGCACTTCGCCACTTCCGACGGCGATCCGTCGGTCCCGTTCGCGTTCTACGACTTCGAGAACACCCTCCCGCAGGAGAAGCGGCTTCAACTGTGAAAGGAGCGAGCATGACCTTGAGTGACGTACGAATCGTCGATCTCCCTCCGATGCGCGTGGCCAGCGCGCTCGGCTATGGCGAGCAACCGGAGGACCAGGCAGCAACCATGATCACGCAGCTCGCCCGAAAGATCGGGGTCGAACCCGGTTCTCCCGAATACCGATCGTTCGGCTTCAACAACCCGAATCCGTCCCCGGGAAGCCCGAACTACGGATACGAGATCTGGCTCGTCATCGGCCCGGACGTGGAGGCGGAGGAGCCGATCGCAATCAAGGATGTCCCCGGCGGAAGGTATGCCGTTACGCGCTTCACCGGCCTGTCGCACATCGGGGAGTTCTGGCGTGCACTCGTCGCCTGGTTCGAGGACAGCCCGCATACGTACCCCAGCGGCGGCCCCTGCGGTCTGGAAGAGGTCATCAATCCGACCGAGACCGATCCGGAGAAGTGGACGTTCGACCTGTACCTTCCGATCGCCGCGTAGCCGCGGCGATCGCGCGTGGAACGCCACGATGCAGAGGAGGCGCCGCGCCGTCCGGTGGCGCCTCCTTCCTCTTCTGCGTCGAGTGTCGCGTGCGTCCCAACAGCGCCCCTGTCGCGCCGACACGTTCGGCCGCGCGTTCCAGGACGATCTTCCGCCGCTTCGCGTACGCGCCGCCCGTCGCCCGCCCGATCACCCTTCGGCAGGCGGCCTGCGCGTACTCGATCTCCGCGTTCGCAGCCGGCGTCCCTGCCTCGAGCAACGCGAGCAGCGTGTAGTAGAACGGGAATCGCTTCCACCGGCCGGATCCGTCGCGATGTGCACCGATGACCCGCACGTGTTTCTCGATCCACTTCCTTCGATCGCCGCTTCGCTCGGACGCAGCGTCGCGCATGTACGCGATCGAGGAATGAGCGCACTCGCCGATGACGCAGTGTGAGGCGGCAAAGCACGCATGCCCGATTGCGGTCGAGCTGCGCGACACGGCACTCGCGACGCCCGGCCGCCCCGCGGCGACCACCGAGAGGATCCGCGCAGCCTCGAGCGTGAGCACATTGCGCGTAGCCAGCCGGGTCCGCAGCCGCTCCCCCGTGAACAGGTGGACACCCGCTTCGAACTCGCCCGGGAACGGCAAGACCATGCCGGCGCCGCGTCCGCGTGGGGTCTGCCGGTCGAGCAGAAAAGCGGCGACACGGTCACGCTCGTTCCGTGTGAGGTCGCCGTGCTCGGCCAGTCTCAGGTCGACCGCGTCGATCGTCCTGCTGAGGCTCGTTTCGTCGATCAGCATCGGCCGGTCCGCCTTTCGTTGCAGCCTGCCACGCGGCCGTCTCCGCTCCGTCGCAAGGACCTCGCGCAGCCCGACGTGCGTTCGTACAATCGTCAACGGTTCCGTGGACGGAGGTCCCATGAAGGTCGTCGTACTGGGTGCGGGGCGCGTCGGCAGCGCGATGGCAATCGATCTGGCCAAGGATGAGGCGTTCGAGGTCCGGGTCGCCGACCGCGATGCGGACCGAATCTCGGGGCTCGCCGAGCGCCACGGAATCCCCGGGGAGCGGGTCGACTTCTCCCTCCCGAGCACCGTCGCGCGGGCGATCGACGGGGCGGACCTTGTCGTCAGCGCTGTGCCCGGCTTTCTCGGATATCGCACGCTCGAAGCAGTCATCGAAGCGAAGGTCGACGTCGTCGACATCGCGTTCTTCCCCGAAGACCCGTTCGGGTTGGACCGTCTGGCGAAGGAACTCGGCGTTCGGGCGATCGTCGATTGCGGCGTCGCGCCGGGTATGAGTAACCTCCTGGTGGGGCATGCCGACGCCTTGCTGGATGAGACCCACTCGGTGGCAATCTACGTCGGCGGCCTGCCCGCCGACCGTGTGCCGCCGTTCGAGTACCGCGCCGTCTTCTCCCCGATCGATGTGATCGAGGAGTACACCCGCCCGGCTCGGCTCGTTGTGGGCGGCGAGACCGTCACCCGGCCCGCGCTGAGCGACCTCGAACAACTCGACTTCGGGTCGGTCGGAACTCTGGAAGCGTTTCTCACCGACGGCCTGCGAACACTCGTCGATACGATCGAAGCGCCCGACATGGTCGAGAAGACGCTCCGGTACCCCGGACACGCGAAGAAGGTGCAGCTCCTGCGCGACGCCGGGTTCCTCGCGGAGGAGCCGATCGAGATCGACGGGCGCGAAATCCGCCCGATCGATCTCGCAACGACCCTCCTCTTCCCGCTGTGGGAGCTCCGAGAGGGTGAACAGGACTTGACGGTCATGCGGATCGACGTCGCCGGACTGGCGGACGGCAAGGCGATCCGCTATCGAACCAACCTACTCGACCGATACGATCCGATCACGCGCACGACTTCGATGGCACGGACCACCGGCTACACCGCCACGATGGCCGTGCGTCTCCTCGCGAGCGGGCGGTGGACGGAACCGGGAATCGCGCCACCGGAGCGGATCGGCCGGAATCCGGCGGCCGTCGAGTTCATCCTGTCGGGCCTTCGCGAGCGAGGGATCAACTACCGCACGGCTGTCGAGCCCGTCGGCTGATGCGAGGCCCATCATGAGGATGAACACGTGAACGCCCATCTCGTCGAGAGGCTCGGTTCATACCTGCGTTATCACGATCTCCCGGGCCGCGAACCGGCCCTCGTGTTCCTCCACGGCCTCGGCTCCGCGTCCTCCTCGTACTTCGCCCGTGCAGCGGCGCACCCGCGTCTTCGCGATCACCGAGCCCTGCTCATCGATCTGCTCGGATTCGGATACAGTGACCGCCCCGCCGACTTCGATTACACGATGGACGCGCAAGCGGAGATCGTGGAGCGCCTCCTGGAGCGTGCGAACGTCTCGCGCTGCGCGCTGGTCGGCCACAGCATGGGCGGATCGATCGCCGTCCTCACGGCCGCCGCCGCACCCGGCTGCGTCGAACACTTGATCGTCGCCGAAGGCAACCTCGACCCGGGTCCCGGGATGGTCAGCGGCCCGATCACATCGATGACCGAACAGGAATTCGCGAGCTACGGGCATGCGCGGTTCGTCGGCCAGATCCGGAATGCGGGCTTCCCGGAGTACGCCGGGACCCTCCGGGCGTGCGATTCGGTCGCCCTGCACCGCAGCGCCGTTTCCTTGATCGCGCAGCGCCGTCCAGCGTACCGGGAGCATCTCGCTCGTCTCGAGATCCCCAGAACGTTCATCTACGGCGACAAGAACGTCCCCAGTCCGGACGTCGACCGCCTGAGAGCCGATGGAGTCGACGTCCGCGTCCTCGAAGGGTCGGGACACGACATGCTCGTCGACAACCCGGACGGGTTCGCCGAACTCGTCGCCGACGCCATCTCATAGCGCATCCTCCACTGGACTGCCTGCGGGGATTCTCCTACCATGCCCCGTCCGGCGGTCACGTCGGCCGGGGGTGCACCGAGGAGGACGAACATGAGGATGATGTGGGGACCCATTGCACTGGCCGCTATCGTGTGCCTAACGGCCGCGGGCGCAATCGCCGAGATCGAAGACGCATGGACGCGGTATGACATCCGGGTGACGCTCGATCCGGCCGAGCAAACACTCGTCGGGTCGCAGCAGGTGAACTACATCAACGACACCGACACCGCCGTCGACGAAATCCTGTTCAGCCTCATCGGCAACTGGGGAGCCGAGCCGAATCCGTATCTGCACCCTGCGGTCCTCGATTCGCAGTACGTCCGCGGATTCGACCCGACGTGGACACGAATCCACGACGTCACCAACGTCTCCGGCCAGCCGCTTCCTCATCACTTCGAGCCGTTTCCGCCCGCCCAGCAGACCTACTCGCTGAAGGCCGGACTCCTCGTCATCGACCTGCCCGCTTCGCTCGGCCCGGGCGAGCGCGTCACCGTGAACATCGAGTTCGAGACTCGGTTCTCCCATGCCATGGCCCTCGACAACTGCGTCTATCGGGAGACGTACGTCTGGCGGTTCGGCTGGAACCCGATCGCCGTTTCCGCCGCAGCGCGCGACGGCGGCTTCGCCATCCCAGCGGCTGACTACCATGCCGTGCTCACGGTCCCCGAGGAGTACCGCCTGTTCGGCGGCGCCGACCGTCAGGACGAACTCGAGACGGTCGCCGGTCTGACATCGTACGAACTGACGAACAGCCATCCGGTGCGATCCGTCCCGCTGATCCTCGGGACCGAACTGGACTCGGTTTCCTCGGCGTGGAACGGCGTCGAACTCGAGGCCGTCTACCTGCCTGGTGGCGAAACGTTCGCCAGGCTATCGCTCTCCTACCTCGCCGAGATCCTCGCGTACCACAGCGACACGTTCGGCCCGCTCGGCTACGGCCGACTCGTGCTGGCCGAAGCCCCGTCTCCAGGGTTCTTCGGAATGGCTGCCGACGGGATGATCCTCGCCGGGCGGAGCTTCTCGCAGCTCAAGGACATGCCAGCGCTCGGCGTCTACGACCGCCTCCTCGAGTACCTGCTCGCTCACGAGGCGGCCCACCTCTGGTGGGGAATCGGGATCGGCACGGACTTCGACGCCGAGAACTGGATCTCCGAAGGGTTCGCCGAGTACCTCTCGATCACCTACTTCGAGGAGAAGTACGGCGCTCTCGAGCCCAACCTGCTCTCGCATCTCGGCTCCGGCCTACTCGAGGACGTCATCCGCGGCGAGTTTGGCTACCTGAATCTCCGCCAACACCTGTCCGAGAGCCCGTACCTCGAGCTCCTACGAATGGACTTCGACGAGGCGATCGTTAAGCCGATGGTCGACGTCGACTACCTCAACGGCCAGTCCATCCGCGTCTACAACAAGGGCTACCTCGTTCTGCGAACGCTCGAGTCGCTCATCGGCCGAGACGCCCTGCGCACCGCGCTGGTCGAAGCAAACGCCTCGTGGCGCGGGGAGGTGCTTACCGTCGATGTGTTCCGGAGCCTTGCTGAGGACGCATCCGGCGTCGATCTCGAGCGGTTCTTCGACGACTGGCTGTACGGGGACGCTCGACACGACGTCGCGATCGACGGGTTTGAGTCGGTCGAATTCGGGGACGGATTCACCACGACGATCCGCCTGCGCCGAGACGGGCCGGAACTGCCGGTTCCGGTGCGCGCAACGCTCGATGACGGCACGGTCGTCGACGCGGTCTGGGAGCCGGACTGCTGCGCCGCCGATGCGCTGATCCTCGAGACGTCCGCGCCGGTTCGCTCCGTCCACCTCGACCCCGACGAGATGCTCCTGGACGCTAATCGCTTCAACAACCACTCGCCCCGCCGGATCCTCGTCGGGCATCCGTTCCGCGACGATGATGCCCCCGAGATCGGCAGGCCGCTTGATGCCTACGTGATCAGCCTCTCGCCGACCGGCGTGTCCGGCAGCTTCCGCACCGACCACCGCTGGAGCATCACGGCGATGCCGCACGTCGATCCCAACGCGTCGTACGGCGATTTCCTCGATGCGTTCGAGACGTGGGACGTGATCGGGGTTCTTGCCGCAAACATCGATCGAAGCCTCTCGCTCTCGGCCACCGCTTCCGTGATCGATCTCGATCCCGCCGAGGGCACCGGCGAGCTCGACGCCCGGCTCACGCTGCACGTGCTAGGCTTCTCGAATCCCGAGATCGGCAGTGCAGGCACCTACTGGTATCCCGTGAACCAGTTCGCCCTGACGGTCGGCGCGCTCGGCGAGCTGCCTCGCCCGATCCCCTACCTGATGGCCCAATTCGGCCGATCCGACCTCCTGTCGCTGTACATGATCAACACCGTGACCGTTCGTGCCGGCATTCCCGGATTCGGCGCCGAGCCGTTCGCGACGGCCGAGTGGTCGGGCATGAAGCGCATCCGCCTCGCACACTTGTTCTACCTCGATCTCTCCGTATCGGCAGGCACCTCGCTGATCGAGACCGTTCCGACCGACTTCATGTTCTCGTTGAACCGCCTCCGCGCGTTCGAACTCCCCCCGTTCGGGAATCGGCAGCTATACGGCCGGCTTGCGTTGTCGTTCCCGCCGCTCGCCCGCAACCTCGGCTATCCGATCTTCAACCTCACGAGGGTCGAGGATGTCATCGCGAGCGCGTTCATCCAGGGCGGGAGGACGTGGGGCGGATGCGATCTCGTCTGTGAGTCGGGCATCCGCGTTGAGGCCGGGGCGGAACTCACGATCCTCGTCGATGGGGTGCTCGGCGGCGGGCTCGCCATGTCGCTCGGATACGCCTACCCGTTGAGCGGGCTCGATGGAGAGGAATCCGTGTACTTCGACTTCGCCCTACCGTTCTAGCCGGCTCCCCGAACCCGCACGAACGGGTAAACGATGACCGCCGCGGCGCCGAGCGTCAGGATCGCCGCGCCCACGCCGAGGCGGTCCGCCGTAAGTCCAACGAGCGGCGCGAGGATCGCCGTCAGGATCGTGCGCAACTGCGCTTCGACCGACAAGCCCGTTGCCATCATCCGATGGTCGATTCGTTCGGAGACATAGCCGACGATCATCGGGCGTCGGATGTTCTGCGCCGCGTACAACAGCAGGAACGCGGCGATCGCAGCGGCTTCCCATCCGCCCCATGCCGACAGGCCGGCCACCACGAGAAGCGCCATCCCGAGCACGTAGATCCCGTTGATCGCCTTCGACGGCGACACGCGCGACGCCACGTGGCCGGCCCGGGACGAAGAGAAGCTCGTCAGCAGGTAGATCACGAAGTACAGACCGCCGACGACCACCGCGACGCGCTGCTCGCCTCGCAAGGACAGGAAGAGTGGGAGCGCAAGCGCCTGGGTCTGCACGATTGGCTGGAGGTAGTCCTTGGTCGACCGGAAGATGGCGTCGAACGTGCCGCCGCTGCACAGCCCCCTAAGGAGGCACGGCTGCCGTAGCGCCGCGACCGACGCCCGAACCGCGTCGCGCAGGCGCCCGAACACGTCGGACCACGACCAGCCGATCCGCTCCACGTGTCCGTCGAGCCGGCTCGGGTACGTGGCCATCAGGACGAGGCCGAGGACATACGGGATCATCGATGCGAGGAAGGCCGTGCGATAGCTTCCCGCCCAGAGGACAACACCGGCGCCAATCAACGCCGCCAACGCCGACCCGAGCTGCGACGCCGCCCGCGTGCGTCCGTAGTACGCGACGCGACGATCCTCCTGGCCCCGCTGCCGCAGGTGCTCGAGGATCATCGCTTTGTGCGTCCCCGAGCGCAGCGCGTCCCCGAGCGCGAACAGGATCATCGCCACCGCGTACACCGGGTAGCTCGAGAAGATACCGAATAGGACGAACGAGCCGAGGTACGTCGCAAACGCTGCGATCATCGCTCGCCGGCGACCGAACGCGTCGGCGATGAGTCCGGTCGGAATCTCCAGGACGTTCGCGCAGATCTCGCGGATCGCGTATAGGGAGCCAATCGCTAGGTACGTCAGCCCCGCTTCGCGGAAGAAGAGAATGAGGAACGGGTCGAAGAACCGCAGGTTCTTCAGGAACCCGTACGCCCGGAACCGCCAGAACATCCGATCGGTCGTCGCCCGCACCCGTCCTCCTCCGTCGCGGACAGCATGAGTCAGCCCGCCCTACGATGCAACCAGATCCACCCGTCTCCCGACTCTTGACCGCTTCTCCTCGAACACCGTACCCTTCCTGCATGATCGAGCTTCGCGTCGCGACACCCGACGATGCGGCCGCCATGGCGGCAACGCACATCGGCGCATGGCAATCCGCCTACCGAGGAGCCGTTCCCGACTCCTTCTTGGATGCGCTCGACCCCGAGCGGAGAGCCGACCGGTTCCGGCAGTTCCTCACCTCCGGGACAGGGGAAACGTACGTCGTAGTTCGGCAAGCGTGCGTAATCGGTCACGTGACGATCGGCCCGTGCCGTGACGAGGATCTCGACTCCGTGGTCGTCGGAGAGATCTGGGGGATCTACCTCCGCCCGCAGTTCTGGCGCCTGGGAATCGGCGCTGAGGTGTGTCGGCGCGTCGAAGGGATGCTCGCTGGCAGAGGGTTCCTCCGGATCGTCCTCTGGACGTTCGAGGCGAACGAGTCGGCGCGACGGTTCTACGAGGCGATGGGCTACGCGCTCGACGGCGCGACGCAGATCATCAGCGCCGGCGCCTCGGTGCCGGCCGTTCGCTACAGGAAGAAGATCGACATCCATTCGACAAAGGAGAACGTGTGAACGGGACGACTTCGACAGCACGCCGGGCTGTCCCCGTTTCGCCCTAGTCGTCGGCCCAGTCGGCGTCCTCCTCGTCGGCTTCGTCATCGCGAGGCCCCGCGACCGCGATGTCGATGACGATTGGCTCCTCTTCGATCACTTCGAGCAATGCGTCACACAGCGAGCAGTAGAAACGATTCATCAGGAACAGTACCTGCGGATCGACCTCGAACGGTTCACCGCATTCCGGGCAAACGATCGGGATCACGACTCGTCCTCCTCCTCGCTCAGTCTCGATGGGCGTCGAGATGGTGCCGGCACACTCGCGACCTCCCTATCCTCCGACCACGTCTCCAGCCGCAGCGGATGCGAATCAACGACCTTCAACCACGTCCAGCACTTGGTGCATCTGTGTGCACCCTTCGACTCGACCGCCTGCGCGGGGATCTCGATCATACGTTGACACACGGGACACACCACGTCGTACATCAGCTTCTCCCTTCCGCGTAGCACGCGGCCGCTCGCCGCGTGATCGTCGGTCCGCCTTTTGATTGGGGTTCGTTCAGAGGGCAGCAGAGTACCGTCGAGATGGCGGGGCAGTCAACAGTTTCGATGGTGCCATTGCCCCCTCTGCGACACGCTGCTCGTGTCTCGCACTCCGGTGGGTCAGGCGGCCGCATCCCTGGTACCTCATTGGTCCAAGCATGTCGGGAGAACCTTGACGCCCTCCGGTCCGGCCGGTGCCGGGATCCCAAACGGGCTGCCGTCACGCAACTCGACTCAACGACCGCGCACCGCCGTTGAACCGCTCCTCAGTCCGCAGCGACACACCGGATGAACCCACGCCCGAAAGGAACCGCAGATGGCACACCCGAATCGAAGGATCGAGGTCGTCCCCGACGTCGTCTACGGACACCGTCACGAGGTCGCACTGTCGTTCGACGTCTACCGACCGACACCGGCGAACGGAGGTGCCGTGCTGTTCATCAACAGCGGCGGGTTCGTCTCCGGGAAGCTGGCGCAGTACGCACCGACAGGGCAGTCTCAATGGCGGTTCCTCGAGCCGCATGAATTGCCCGTCCAGGGCGCCGACCCGCCGATTCCGCTACTGGCTCAGTTCAGCTTCGCCGGCCTCCTCGCCGCGGGGCTCACGGTGTTCGACGTGCGTCACAGCAACCACCCGCCGTCCACGCTCGATCACATGGTCAAGGACGTCCACGAAGCCGCGCAGCTCATCATCGACCACGCGACCGGGTACGGCGTGGACCCGCGGAGGGTCGGCCTGTGGGGAGCGAGCGCCGGCGGCTACCTCGCCCTGCAGCTCGGACTCGCTTCGAAAGGCGAGCGGTTCGCCGCGATCGCAACCTACTACCCCGCCGGCTTCGACTTCGTCGACGGAGTCGATCGCTTTCCGGAGATCTCCGCGGCCCTGCCGGCGCTGTCGATCGATCGGAAGACGCTCGACGCACTCAGCCTCAGGCGCTACATCGGAGACGATGCGCCGCCCGTCCTCATCATCTACGGGACTGATGATATGCCGATCATCACGGACACGTGCGAGGCACTGTGCGCCCGGCTGCACGAGGGCACACACGGTGTCCGCTGCGTCGCCATCCCAGGAACGGGCCACGAATTCCGCGGCGAGAACGGCTACCACGAGAAGCACGGATCCCGCGCCTCCACCGAGGTCACGGACTGGTTCACGTCTCATCTCGCCGCGAACTGAGGAGCGTCCGCGACCTCATGGGCTGGCGTCCGGTCAGAGCCCGCAGGTGGCCTGACGCTCGTGTCCGATAAGGATTGTCGCTTCGCTCTCCGAGAAGCTCGGATTGGCGAAGCGGACGTCGAGTTTCGCCAGCAGGAAGCCAGCCTCGTCGAGCTTGAAGGCGTCGAGTGGTGCCGTTCCGGCGTCGTCGTACGTATCTCCGCCCGCCGCTCGGACGTCCCCCGCCGCGGGGCCGGCCCACCCGATGTGTCCACGGGACGTCTCGAGCGCGGAGAGCATCGAGTCGAATGTAATCGCGCCGGGCTGGAAGATCCTCAAGTCGTCGTACGCGATTACGGTGCGATTCGCGTTCTTGAAGAACGTCCATCCGGAACAGACCACGCGCCACCCCAACACCGCCACGCGCTCGGTCGACGCGCGTTCCGATCCGAAAGACGCGAGCAGGCCAAACTGGCTACACCCATCCTGACTGCCCACGTACGTCACGACCACCGACGCTCCATCCGGGATGAGGACGCGCCAGCCGAGGGTCACCCTGGTTGAGTCGTTGTCCGCAATCCGCGGAGGGGACGCCAGGACTCCATCGACCCACAGCATGCCGCCCCGCTCCGGCCCCTCCATGTCGACACGCTCATCCGAGATCACGACGACTTCGAAGTCCGTCTTCCTCTCACCCGTGTGGTTCGCCGTAGAGATTGCGCCCGAAATCAGCACCGGCTCTGAGCGGCCCGCCACGGCAGCGATCAGCAGGAGGAGCACCAGCAGCCCGACAGTACGCAGCGCTGGATGTGCGATATGCTTCCGTTCACCGTTCCCCACGAGGCCTCCTCGCGATGGTCGTACGATCGGCCATCTCGTCCTTCGCCACCCTCTCTACACTACTCCGTGCCCACGCCTCGGGCGATCCGGAAGCCCATTCGTTTGCGGCCGCCAGGCCAGCCGTGACGGCGTCCGGAAACCCGACAGGAAGACCCATCGTAGCCCCAGCGGCCGCTGCGAACCACGCGGTACGAGCCGGATATCGGGCCACGCGGGTCGTGCACCGGCGACTCGGAGTAGAATCCCCCGCCGTACCAGTCCCAGACCCACTCCCACACGTTCCCCGCCATGTCGTGAAGACCATACTCGTTGGGCGCGAAGCTCCCGACAGGACTGGTGAACGGCTTCTCGCCGCCGCCGTAGTCCGGATGGTCGCCACGCGTCGGGCTGGTGTCGTAGCCGAAGGAGGGGTCGCTGCTGTAGTTCGTCCGCTCGTGCTGGATCGTGTCCGAGTCACTCCACGGGAAGCGACGTCCGGCCGCTCCGCCGCGCGCCGCCTTCTCCCACTCGGCTTCCGTCGGCAGCCGGTATCCGTTCGCCGACCAATCGCAACTCCAATCGCCGAAATCGTAGCACGGCGTCAGCCCTTCCATCTCACTCCGGAAGTTGCAGAACGCTGCCGCGCCGTACCACGTCACCTCAACACACGGATACCCCGAACCCTTCTCCGCCTTCATGCCGAACGCCTTCCCGCTCCAAGTGATCCGGCATTGAGGGTCGGTCAGGTGGAGCAGATCCCGCGCGTCTCCGGCGGCGTTGCGCACCGACGAAGACGATACCGCGAGCTTGGAGTGCTCGTACGCCCACTGCAGGACCTCGGCCATCTCGTCGTTGGTGACCTCGTAGCAGCTCATATAGAACGCGCTCACCTCTACGGTGTGCACCGGACGTTCATCGGGGACACCTTCGCCGAAGCTGTCCCCCATCTCGAAGCTTCCGGCCGGGATGAGCACCATCCCCGCCGGCGGCTCGAATTCCTCGTACCCCGCGCCCCCTCCCATCGCCGACAGAGACGCAATGCGTCGCGCAGTCTCGATCGCATCCGAGCGGCCCCAGCGCTGCACAGCGAAGTGGGTTACCGTCACCTCGCCGTAGGCGGGCACGGAGAGGGTGTAGCGGTAGTCGAGGCGTCCGCCGCCGAAGTCCATGTTATCGGGAAGAGGCTTCACGAAGACGTGGACCACCGCAGGAGCGCCCCCACCATCTGTCCCGTCGTCCGCGACGATCCACGCGTCACCGGGCCCGAGCGCGGTGTCCCCGGTCGACGTGCGGACGATTCGTGTCGAGGCCCCGGCACCCAGGGTTGTGGAGACCTTCAGCGTGACATCGATCGCATAGCCATAGCGATTGCTGAGGATCTCCGTGAAGCGCGCATACGTGTTGTCACGCGGGACGTAGACCTCTCGCGTCACCTCGATCCCCGCGAGATTGGACGGTCCGATCACAAGCCCACGTCCTCCCGAGAGCGCGTCGGCGCTGCCGAAGCTCGGGAACCCTTCGCCGTTGACGCTGAGGAGCACCCCGCCACAGAAGGCTCCCTTCGCACCGACCCCGATCGAACCATCCCCTTGCACGTCCCAGTCGAATCCGTCCCCGTCGCGAAGGGTGATGGGCAGGAGCACGGTACTCTGGGCCAAGCCCGGGATCCCCAGAGCACACACAACAACAAGCGCCAGCAGGGCAACGCGATGCGATCGCACGTGCGATCCTCCTTGTGCCTGGACCACCCGGAAGATGCGGGACCACGCTCTCTTCCAGTTTCGACCCGCCCCCGTCGCATTCTAGCTCCGGATGACCCAATGAACAACACTTGAGCATCGCGGAAACCCGCACCGGATGGGGCAACCGACGCTCCATCGCGACGGCTCCCCTCCCGCGAGCGCGCCGCAAGGCCGCCCCATGAGAGATCGGCGTGTCAGTGCGGCTGGCATCCGCTAGAATCCCTGCCCAAGGGCTCGCGTTCCAACACATCGCAGGAGGTGCCGCGTGCGGGCGATCCAACTGGTCGAACTCGGCAAGCCGTTCGAAATGACGGAACTTCCCGTTCCCGCGATCGGCAGGGAGGACGTCCTGGTTCGGATCAAGGCGGCCGGCCTCTGTCACTCGGACGTCCACTACTGGGAAGGGATCTCACCGGTCGGTCGCTTGCCGCAGACCCTCGGTCACGAGATCGCCGGCGTCGTCGAGGAGATCGGCTCGGACGTCACAACTCACTCCGTCGGGCAGCGCGTCTGCCTGCACTACCTCGTGACCTGCGGCGGCTGCTGGTACTGCTGCTCGTCGAGTGAGCAGTTCTGCGAGCAGGGGGTGATGCTCGGGAAGGACATCGATGGCGGCCACGCCGAGTTCATTGCGGTGCCAGCGCGGAACGCGGTCCGACTGCCCGAAGACGTTCCGTTTGAGCACGGAGCGATCATGATGTGTTCATCCGCCACGGTATACCACGCGCTTCGGAAGGGTCGCCTCCGCGCCGGAGAGACGGTGGCCGTGTTCGGCGCAGGTGGGCTAGGGATGTCCGCGATTCAACTGGCGCGAATCCTCGGTGCCCGCGACGTCTATGCCGTCGATATCAACGCCGAACGGCTCGCTGAGGCCGATGCGCTCGGCGCCGTCCCGATCGATGCATCGAGCTGCGACCCTGTCGACATCCTCCGGGAACGAATGGACGGTCGCGGCGTCGATGTCGCGCTCGCGCTGGTCGGGCTGCCTGAGGTCATGCGTCAGGCGGTCCAGTCGCTGGCCCCGTACGGACGGGCGGTCCTCGTCGGCCTCACCGATCAGCCGCTCTGCATTGACTCGTACCGTGAAGTCCTCGGGAAGGAGGCCGAAGTCATCGGCTGCTCCGACCATCTCCTCGCGGAGATCCCGTCCCTGCTCGAGTTCGCCCGTCAGGGCCAGCTCGACCTCACGCGCGTCGTCACGGAGACCGTCCCGTTGGACGCCGACGCGGTGAATGCCGCCGTGCTCCGCCTCCAGCAGTACGGCTCGGGTCTTCGCACCGTGATCATGCCCTAGCACCCCGCCAGCCCAGCTGACACGCTGCCTGCCGACACGCGGACTTGACTCCGCGCATCAACTCCCGGTAGATTCCTTCAGGGTGATCAGGGGATGAGGAGATCACGGACACGAAAGATAGAAGCGCCGCCACGTTCAGCCGACGCGGACACGCCACCTGACTCACAGATCGAACCCAAGGAGACGGTGGAATCCTTCTCGGTCGTACGGGTTCGCGAGCCTGGAACGAATCTCGGCTGCCCACGCGTCGGGCACCGCCGGCTCGGCCGTTGGGATCCACCTCCCGGGCTGTTCACCAAGTAGGAAGAGACCCCAAGCGGACACTCGCCCGAAGGGGATGTGGCTCATTCGCTTGTCCTGGCAGGAAGCGACCATGAACCCTCTCGACGGCGGGTGTTGGTGTCCTATTGGCGAAGGACGCTCCCTTGGAGGGCTGTCGCCGTTTCGCCAATTGACGGCCTATGACCGTCAGTTGCGGTCATTCCCAACGGATGATGATGCACAGCCCATGCGGGATAGGCTGCTCTGCATCAGAGGGTCAGGCTTGCCGTTGCACCCTTCGGGATCACACTCAGAGCTGAACCCATCTCCGTGTGACGTTCTTCATCCCTCCACTCAAGAAGGGGCAGTCATCCCGACCTACTTGCAGTGGCTGCAAGACGAAACCATCTCACGCCTTTTCGGTATGATTCGTCGACGACATTGCACACTCGGGAGGCAGGATGAGACCGATTCTCGCAGCGCTGCTGGTGATCGGAGCCGTGGCCGGTTCCGTTCTTGCAGATGACCATGGGAACTCTGCGCTCGCCGCGACTCCGATCGGCGTCGATGGAATGCTCCTCGACGCGTGCATCGAGGAGCCCGAAGACATGGACTACTTCCTGTTCGCAGGAGTCGCCGGCCGCTCGTACCGCATCCTGACCACGCATCAGAGCACGCAGATGGACTCGGTCCTCTATCTCCTCGCGTCCGACGGCCAGGCGATCCTGTCGGTCGCCTACAGCTCCGAGGATCAGGCGGGCACGAGGATTCGCTGGACATGCCCGAGTGACGGAACGTTCTTCGTCATGGTGCGTCACGCGCAGTCCGCCGATGGGACTGGCTGCTACGCGCTTTCGATCTCCCTCGAGTTGATCGACGATCACGGTGACGATTCGCTGTCGGCCACACCGCTCGCGGTGAACGGAGACGCAGTTCCGGGCTTCCTCGAGACTGCCGATGATGTCGATGCGTTCCTCTTCTCGGTCGAGCGGGGCTACGACTACGTCGCAGAAGTGACGCGGACATCGAACGGAGGAGGGGCCCTCACCGTCGAGGTCTCCGGAAGCACGGATTCGGCCGGTCCGATCTCCATCGACGGCGCTGAGGAGATCATTCTCGTCGGCCGGGATGCCGGCAGCGTCTTCTTGCTCGTCCGCTCGACCGGCGGCGAAGCATCGATCGGCTATGAGATTCGCGTGGGTCGCACCGGCTATGCGGACGACTTCGGCAGCGACGCCGCGTCAGCTCTCCTCCTCGACCTGTACGGCCCACCGCTGACCGGTTCGGTCGAGGTCGCCGGAGACGCCGACTGGTTCAGCTTCGATGCGCGCACCGGCGGGCACTACACGTTCACCCTGACCACGAGCGCCGGCCTCTCCTGTCGTCTCATCCTCCGCGCCGCAGACGGCGTCGTTGTCTTGGAGGAGACGTCGACCACCAACGGCGGGCCGGCCGCGCTGGATTGGGACGCGCCCGAGACGGCGCACTACTACCTTGAGGTGCTACCGGTCAGCGGCACGGGAACGTACGCGCTCGCTGTCGCCTCGACACTGCAGCTCGAAACGGTCGGCCGATTCAACCCGTCCGGGTATTCGCTCGATGTCTGGGCCGATGGCGACCTCGTCTACCTCATCGTTGGCGTCAAGGGGCTGTCCATCGTCGACGTGTCCGATCCGGCCCATCCGCACGAGATCGGATCGAACAGCACGCGCGGATACGCGGAGGGCATCGCCCTCATCGGTGCGCTCGCGCTCGTCGCCAACCGCGGCGAGGGTCTGACCGTCGTCGACGTCTCCGACCCGACCCGGCCGACGGAGGTCGGATCGCTCGAGACGCCAGGATGGGCACAGGATGTCGCGGCCGCCGCCGGCTTAGCCGGCGTCGGCGCTCAGCGCGCGGGGTTCCACGTGGGCAGCGGAGCGGCGTCCGGCGCCGCCCCTCTCCTCTCGAGCTACGAGACGGGGGGGCATGCCGGTGCGGTGACGATCGCCGGGGATATCGCGTACGTCGCCGTCGGGGACGCCGGGCTGGAGATCGTTGATCTCTCCGACCCGCTGACGCCCCGCCTCCTCGGGACGGTCGCACTCTCCGGCGACGCCCGCGACGTTGCGGTGCGGGGGTCCATCGCGTACGTCGCGTCAGGGTACCGCGGCGTCCGAATCGTCGACGTCGCGGACCCCGCGTTGGCCGCGGAAGTCGGCTGGTTCGGATCGAGCGACGAAGCGGTCGGGCTCCATCTGGCAGGGAACCATCTGTACGTCGCCGAGCGAGCGGGCGTGTCGGTCTACTCGCTGTCCGATCCACTCGAGCCGGAACGGGTGGCCGCGATCGACACCCCCGGCGAAGCGATCGCCGTCTTCGTGACCGACGGGCTCGTCCTGATCGCCGACCGGCAGGAGGGGCTTCAGATCGCGCGTCTCCTTCCCTGAGGAAGACGCGGGCGAAGATGATCAGCGTCCCCACCCGCGGTCACTGCTGTCCTACCCGAACCTACTGCTGGCGCGGCTGCACCAGGTCATCCGGAACGTCTTCCGACACGTCGGTCCCGTTCCCGCTGATCGCGTTCCCCCATCCAGCGACCAGCGATTCCGCGTCGACGAACACGCCGAACGTGACGTTCCCGGTGATCGTGTTCTCGCGGATGGACGCGACCGAGGTCACCAGCCGGAGTCCGCCCGCGCCGTTACCGGCGAGTGACGAACCGACCAGCGACAGCACCGACAGGTTCCCTAGGCTCAGTCCGTGGCCGTCGTTCTGCGCCACCGTCGCCTCGCGGATCGACGCCGAGGAAGCATCGAGCGACAGCCCGGCCCCCGCGTTGCCAACAATCGACGCTTCGATGACGAGCAGCGCCGACCGTGCCGTCGCCACGACGCCGGCCGCCAGGTTCCCCGTGATCATCGTCTCGTCAAGGAGGGCCGCGACCGATCGGTTGAGCGACAGTCCGCCGAGCGTGTTCTCGGAGATCGTCGTGCCCGAGGACATCAGCGCGGACTGGTGAACCGCCTCGATTCCCCACCCGGCGTTGGCCGTGATAGAGCTCGACGACACCGACGCCGGCGAGTTGTCCAGCACAATGCCGCTCGCCGGGTGTTCCGTGATCGTCGAGTCGAGGACCGTCACAGTCGCGTTCAGCGTCGCGACGGCAACGGCGTCGTTCGCGCGAACGGCCGATCCGTTGGAGATCACCGCCGAGCTGTCGGTCAGGTCGAGCGCGTTTCCGGCGTTGTCGCTGATGGTGCTCGCCGAGACGGTCACCTGCGAGTCGCTGGCGACAACCGCGTCCCCTTCGTTCGCTGTCAGAACGCTGCCGACCCACTCGAGCGACGAACCAACGAGCCGGATGCCGTCCGTCGGGTGTCCGCGTACGGTGGAGTCGGAGAATGCGATCGTCGAAGTCGTCGCGTCGACGCCGGGTCCTTCGTTGTCTTCGATCTGCGCGTCTCGAACCTCTCCGCGCGTGTCGACGAGCACGATCGCCGCGTCGCCGTGGCCGGAGATCGTGGTTCCTGAGATGGTCAACGTGCCGCTTGCCGCTTCGATCGCATGGGAACCATTGTCGATCACCTCGCAATCCTGCAGATCGACCGCACTCGTGTCCAGGACGATTGCGCTGTTCGAGTGGCCGGTCACGGTGCTGCCGATGAGCGTCACCCGGGATCGGCTGCCCGCGCCGACGGCCGAACCGCCGTTGCCGGAAACGATGCACGTCGACAGAGTGACCGAGCTGGAGTCGCTCCGCAGGCCCAGCTCGCCGTTGTCGTCGATCGTGCAGCCCTGCGCAGTCACCTTCCCGTTTGTCGTGTCAATCGCGTCCCCGTCGTTGTCGGTCAGGGTCGAGTCGAGCAGTTTCGCCGAGCCGCCGTACATGTGGATCGCGTCCTGCGGGTGGCCATCGATCGTCGACGCCTGTGACAGGTTGATAATCCCACCGACCGCGGTGACGCCGTTGCCGCCGTTGGCCGTGACCTCGCTCGCCACAACGTCGATCGCCGAGGTATCGAGGTTCGCGCCGCCCGCGGAGTTTCCGCTCAGCACCGACGTAGCGAACAGACACGTCGACCCGAAGTCAGCATGGATACCGAAGTTCCCGTTGTCGCGCACCTCGCTGTCGACGATCTCCGCCGACGTCGTGCTCAGAAACAGCCCGTCTTGCCGGTGTCCCGTGATCGACGATTCGTCGATCAGGACCTCCCCGTCGCTCGCGATCACTCCGAAGGTAGCGTTCGACGAGACATCCGAGGCGATCATCTCCACTGAACTGGCACCGACTGCAATCCCCTCCTCGCCGTTGTCCGTGACCTGGGTGGCGCGAAGCTTGATCTCCGAGTTGCGTTCGACGTAGATGCCGCGCGCGCCGTTTCGCTCCACCGTCACGAGTTCGAGATCCGCTGTGCTGTCGGTCAGATGGATGCCGTCGTCCGGATGGTTTCGGATGTCCGAATTGACCACGACGATGGTCGACTGCGTCCCTTCGATCCCGTGTTGCGTTCCCGTCTCGATCGTGCTGCCCTTGATCTCGGCGAACGTGTTCGTCAGGAACAGGCCGCTGCCGACGTTGCCCTTGATCTCGGTTCCGTCGACGATCCGAAGCACCGATTTCGCGGCGATTACCGTGTGCGTCCCGTTGCCTGAGATGATTGTGGCGCGAACGTCCGCCGAGGAGTCGGCCAGCCCCAGGCCACCGTCCGGATGATCCGTGACCGCCGTGTCGACCAGCGTGATGCGCGATCGCTCGCGTCCCGATACGCCGGTCATCCCGTTTCCGGTCGTCTCCCCGCCCTCGGCCGTCGCCTGGGAGAAGTCGAGCCACCAACCGTGTTCATCGTTGCCGCTCACGGTGCAGCCGACGAAACCGATTCCCGAGGACACCGCGTACACGCCGGTGCCTGCGTTGTCGGAGACGTCCAGGTCGACGGCATCGATTGACGATCTCGAGAGCGACAGGCCGTGCGAGCCGTTGTTGCGGATCGCACCACCCTCGATCGCAGCGACCGAGTTCGCCGCTAGCAGCCCCGCGAGTGCACTCCCCTCGATCGTCGTCTCTTCCAGGCCGGCCGCCGAGTTGGCGAGCGACAGCCCCTCCTCTCCCTGACCGGAGAAGGCACACGAGACGATCGACGCCGTCGAGTCGGTCGCCGATACACCTTTCAGCAGGTTGTCCGTGATCCGGCAACCCGTCAGGTCGGCTGTCGAATTCACCAAGTGGATGCCGTGGAGCGTGTTCTCGAGGACGTCCGAGTCGGCCATGACGACCGCCGCAACGTCAGTGTCGATTCCGTGTTGCCCGTTCTGCCCGACGGTCGCTCGCAGGAAGTCGCCGGAGCTGTTCGTCAGCAGGACGCCGTCATCCGGGTGGCCCGTGATCGTCGTCCCGGTCACCGTCGCGCTGGAGTTCTCGTGCCCGTACAGGCCGTGGACCCCGTTGTCCCGGACCGCGCACCGCAGCACGTCGATCAGCGAGTTCTCGAGGAGAATCCCGTTGACGACGTTCAGCTCGACCGTACAGTCGATGAGCGCCAGGCGCGATTTCTGCTCGAAGATCCCTTCGGCGCCGTTGTTGGCGATCGCCGAGGCGGACACAGTCGCGAAGCTCCCCTCCATGTGCAAACCGTGAACCACTTGACTGGCGAGCCGGCACCCGTCGATCCGCGCCTCCGCGCCGTCGAGGGCGACGCCGTCTTCCACGTTGCTCCGAGCGATGCTGTCCGACATCTCCAGCGTACTCTCGACGACGTACACGCCGTTGGCGCCGTTGCGCTCGAACAGGCTGTCGTTTCGGATTGTCAGGAACGCATCGACGATCGCGTGCGCGCCGTGGCCGACGTTGTCGCTCAGCTCACTGGCATCGACGGTCGCCGTCGAGGCGTCGACGAGCAAACCGTCGAGCCCGTTCTCGATGACCCGGGATCCGGACAGGACTTCGACCGCCGCACCGCCGGTCGCGAGAACACCGTTCGCCCCGTTCAACGACACGACGCTGCCGCTCACGGTGGCGGTCGCCAAGACGATCTCGACGCCTTCTTCCCCGTTGCCCGAGACGTCACTGCCGGCAATGGTTCCGGTCGAGTTTCCGAGCACGCTCACACCGTTCTCGGTGTTCCCGCTCGCTTCGCTGTCCCGGAGCTCTCCGGTGGCGCCATCGATGTGGAGTCCGTCGGATCCGTTGTTCGACACGACACATTCACTCTCGACCACCGCGCGCCCACCCTCGATCACGCAGATCCCGTAGCGTACGTTGTCGTTGCACTGGCCGCCGCGAAGGGTCGCGGTCGATGCGATCACGGTGACCCCATCCGCTTGGTTGTCATCGACGATCGAATTCGCGAGCGTCGCGGTCGCCCCGTGAAGCAGCCGCAGTCCCGACCCGCCGTTCAGCGAGAACGTCGCGGCATCACCCGTGACCGATGTCGCATCGGCCAACACGCCGTCGCCGCCGTTCGCCGTGACGAGCGACCCGCCTCGCACGCCGAGCGTCGACCCGTTCAGCACCTGAACGCCATCGGCACCCTGTCGCGCGACCGTCGTTCCATCCAGCGTTACGTTGCTCGACTCGTCCACAAGCAAGCCGACCCCGCTGTTGTCGACGATCGAACTCGATGAGACGAATCCGCTGGAGCGTCGATAGAGGACTCCCGCGCTTGGATGGCCGCTGATCTCAGCCCCAGAGACGGTCAGCTGCGCGTCCTCCGCCTCGATCCCGACGCCCCGGTTGTCTCGAACGTCCGCGTTGCCCTGGAGGGTGAATGTCGCCCCCTTCACCAGGATCCCGCCGAGGCCGTTGCCGGTGATCCGAGACGGCCCGCCCAAGTCGCTGAACCGGACCGAGGAGCTGCCATCGACGACGATCCCGTACCCGTCATTGTTCGTGAACGAGGCTTCCTCCAGTGACGCCGTAGCGTCCTGGATGTGCAGTCCGCCGCTCGGATTCCTCTCGACGGTCGTCGCCGTCACGGTGATCCCGGCCCCGCCGGTCAGCTCGATGCCCCACGAGAGATTCCCGCTGACCGTGCACTCCTCGAGCGTTATGCCGCTGCCCTGAACCCCCGGACCGCCGTGACCCGAGATCGTGCACTCCTGCAGCACGATGTCTGTACAGCTCTCGGTGACGATCCCGCCCGTCGAAGAACGGGTGCCGTCGTCGTCTTCGCGTGCAGTGATGTTGATCCGCTCGAAGGTGATTTCGCGGCAGTTGACCAGCTCGAAGACGGGCTCGTCGTCGTCCCGACCCTCGACGGTGGCCGTCTTGTTGAACCGTTCTTCGGCTCGGATCGTGATCTGCCGCTTGTTGCGCATCGATACCGTTTCGCGGATCTCCCGCCGGGTCGATAGGACGATCGTGTCGCCCGGTCCCGCGGCCTGCAGTGCCTCACGCAGCGTTCGGTAGTCGTCTGGCACGTAGAACTCGTCGCCACGCGACACCGCAATCAGTCCGATGCTCGCCACGACCAGGCCGGCGAAGGCAATCCCTAGCAGTCTCCTCGACATCGACTCCTCCTCTCCTCAGCAAAGAGCGCCGCCAGACGGCGGCACCCGACGGAGTGAATCCTCTTCAGTTTGGTGAGCAACGCGGTCACACGAGTCCGCATCCGCCCTTCCTCCCTCCCTTGCACCCTGACGAACTTACCGCATGATCGGGCCCGCGTTTCCGATCGGCGACGTTCCATCTGTCACGGGTTGGAGAAGGACGGAGGACCGGGAATCGGCCGTGCTCGGTGGCTGCTGGCGGTGGCTCGCTTGAGAGAAAGGCGGCACGAGGCAGCGAACTGGGCGTCTCAGCCGTCCACTACTCGCTCGTGCTCGCTGTCAGACCGCGTACGGGTCGGGCGACTTGGCGATCACCGGCATTTCCTCGTCACCGGCGGCCTGCGCCACGTCCAGAAGGGCGAGCATTTGCGTCGGATCGGCGAGCAGCACACGCAGCTCGTCCTCATCCTCGATGCCGAAGTACTCACGCACCCAGTCGGCCATGTGTACCTCGTTCGGCCATTCGTGCATGTTCCCTCCTCGCGGAGAGGCTACGAGGAGCGCTGCGTGACGGACATCACATTCGCGGCGTCGACGGGAGAAGAATGTCCGCCTCTTCGACCGGCGGCTGCGCTGCATTCGCTTGACCGGGCATGTCCGAGCCCCTACGGTTGGGGCATGTCGAGACATCGCGCCGCTCTTCGGCGCGCCGCCACCTTGTCGGTTCTTGTCTGGGCGGGGCTGCTGAGCGCATGCCAGATCGGCATCCCGTCCCCGGCGCTTCCGGAGTCGAGAAGCGTTCGCAGCTTCCTCTATCAGCTGCAGGACTTCGACTTGGTCGCGATCGCCCGCAGCTGCTACGACCTGATCGTCATCGACTACTCCTCCGACGGCGGCGAGGAAGGAGAGCTAACCCCAGCGCAGATCGAAGCGCTCGCCGGCGGCCCGGGCGGAACGAAGATCGTGCTCTCCTACATGAGCATCGGAGAGGCTGAGGACTACCGCTTCTACTGGCAGGTCGCGTGGACGTCCACGGCTCCGCCCTGGCTGGATGACGAGAACCCGGACTGGGAAGGGAATTACAAGGTCCGCTACTGGGATCCGGAGTGGCGGGACATCGTGCTCGAGCACACCGATCGGCTCCTCGATGCCGGATTCCACGGAGCCTACCTCGACCTGATCGATGCGTACGAGCACTACGAGAGCCGTGGGCGATCGACGGCGGCGGCGGAGATGATCGCGCTCATCGGTGCGATCCGCGCCCACGTCGCGGCCCGCGATCCCGATTTCCTCCTCGTCGTCCAGAACGCCGCCGAGCTCGGCGACGCGTTCCCTGAGTATCTCGATCTCGTCGACGGCATCGGCCAGGAGGACATCTACTACGGCTATGCGGACGATGACGTGATGACGCCGATCACTGTGACCGCGGAGATGGAGTCGCATCTCGACATCTTCCTCGCCGCCGGAAAGCTCGTCCTCACGATCGACTACGCGACGACGCCACGCCACATCGACGACGCGTACGCGAAGTCCGAAGCGAACGGATACGTTCCGTTCGTAACCACCCGCGACCTGGACGAGCTGCTCGTCCATCCCGGACACGACCCGTGCGATCGCTAGCGCGTAGCGCACACATCGGAGGTCCGGCCGTTCGCAGGGAAGGGTCTCTGTCCGAAGCCGCAGCGTGACGTCACCAATGTCTCCTTGACGAGCGCTTGCACACACGGCACGATGTACGAGCCATGTGGATCAATTCGGAGGTCGACGCGCTCGTCAAGTACACGAAGGGGCTGCAGTTCCCGTCGCTGCAGGCGATTCGATGGAATCACCGCCGGATCGACCTCACCGGCCCGGCTCAGGTGGAGCGCGGAACGATGTCTCTCAACTATCGGTGCACCGACGGGCTGACCCGCTACTCCGTCCGCTTCGAGCCGATGCGGCAGAAGTGGTACCTCGAGGCCATCGACGATTCCGGTCTCGCCCAGCCCAGTGACGGGCTCCCTCCGCCGCGTGTCTTCCCCTCGTCAAATTGGTAGCCCTCAAGGAGGGAGGCCCAGGTCCCGGAGGGCCTGGGCCTCGGTGGGCGGAAGGTGTCAGTGTGCGTGTGGAATACACCCCCACTCCCGACTTGTTTCGTCCCCACTGCCGCCGGGGGTTGACTCCAGCCCTCCTCTCGACTAGAGTGATTCTGCAATGTGCCAACCAAGCGGGACCGCTCTGAGATCGATTTCGGCGGATCCGGTCGGTGTTGGTACGACGAGCAACGGACTTCCTGTGGGCCGCTAGCTTCGGCTTGCGCACCGCCCAACAGGAGGTCCGAGACGACTGCAGGCGCTCGCCTGCAGTCTTTCCTTTGATCTGTTGGGTAGCGCAAGGCCGATCCGGCGGCTCACCGGGGACGGGCGCAGGCGCCTGTCCGAAAGGAGCGAACGACATGATACGGATTGCGCTGCCAGACGGTTCCAAGCGGAGCATCCGGTGTGGGACCGGCATTCGTGACCTTGCGACCGCCGTCGAGCCTCGACTCGCGCCAACTCTCCTGTGCGTCACCGTCGATGGGGAGCTACGTGACCTACGCGATCGGCTGACGTCAGATTGCGAGATCGGGTTCCATACGGCAAGCACGCCGGAAGGACGCGCGGTCCTCTGCCACACGGCGGCACACATCGCGGCGCACGCCGTCAAGCGCCTCTTCCCCGACATCGTGCTCGGCATGGGGCCGGCGTCCGCCCGCGGCTTCGTCCAGGACATCGTCGCCGCACGGCCGCTCACGGAAGCCGAGACAGAGCGGATCGAGGCGGAGATGGCGCGGATCATCGATGAGGATCTTCCGATCGAGCGAATCGAGATGTCGAGGGGCGACGCCCGATCGCTGCTGATCCGGCTCGGCGAAGTCCTCAAGCTCGAGATCCTTGAGGAGATCGGCACGCCGGCGATCACCCTCTACAAGCAAGGAGACTACATCGACCTCTGCCGCGGCCCGCACGCACCGTCGACCGGCTTCGCGCCCCGCGCCCGGTTGACCGGGATCGACGCCGCGACCTGGCGGGACGATCCGCACGCCGAAGTACTCACGCGCATCCGCGGCACGGTTCCCTTCGCCGCCTAGCTCGGCCGGCCGTGGTCAGCGCGGATAGCGCACCGCGAACGACCCTGCCTGACCCGCGGAGGCCGGCCGAGTTGCCGTGCCGCCGCACCGCACGTATGGTCTGCGCACCGATGGCGAGCGTAACGCACATCACACGACGAACCGAACCGGCCGTCTTCGCGTTCCGGGCCGCCTCGTATCCGGAGCAGCCCGGCTGTTATCTGATGCGAGACGCCTCCGGCGCCTTGCTCTACGTCGGGAAAGCCGTGAATCTCCGGCGCCGGCTGTCGTCCTACTTCCGCGACTCCGAGCGCCCTCATCGGAAGGCCGAGATGATCCGGCGGATCCGAGGGATCGACGTCTTCCTCGTGCGCAACGAACGCGAGGCGCTCGTTCTCGAGAGCAATCTCATCCGCCACCACCGGCCGCCGTACAACAGCCGTTTCACTCGCGCGGGAGACAGTTACTACTACATCGCGCTGACCGACGAGCGGTTCCCCCGATTCGTCCCCTACCGCAAGGAACGGGTCAACTTCGCGTTGCACGCCACCGACGGCCGATACGCGGAGCTGTTCGGACCCTACGTCGGTTGGCGGCTGCGAAATCGAATCCTCGAAGCCGTCCGAGAGCTGTTCCCGATCCGGACGTGCCATGCACTGCCCGCGGACGGGACCGCCTGCGTACGAGCAGAGGCGGGAACGTGCCGGGCGCCGTGTGCGAGCGCTATCGACGAGAATGGGTACCGGCTCCTCATCCGCCAGGCCGGACGGTTCCTGGCTCGCCCGCCGGCGGCAAGATTGAAGGCGTGGCGCCGAGAGATGGATGAGCTGTCGGCCAGACAGTCATACGACGAGGCTGGACAGTTGCGGGATCGGATCCGCGCACTCGAACACGCCCGCCTGCCGCAGGCCGTCGAGATCGACCGCCCGTGGGATCTGGACGTGCTGTGGCTGGAGGATGATCATCTGGCGACGATCCATGTCCGAGACGGCGACGCGATCGGACTGTGCATCGAGGAGGTGCCGAGCGGGATCGCTCTGGCGGAGCGCCTCCGGCAAGCCGAGACGTCCTGCGTGGTCTGCAATCCGGTCGCACGCAATCTGCTGACCGGTGCCCCGGATCGCGGGCGTCGCGTGATCGTCCCGCGATCCCCGGGGAGCCGCCACGGCCAGCTTCTGGAGATCTGTCGGATGAATCACCGACACGGGGTGGATGCGCAACGAGGAGGAGCAGAGAGATGAACGACGAGCAGATGGCAGCGTTGAGGGAGAAGTACTGCGTGTTCGACCAGGAGACGATCACCGTCGACGACTTCGATGCCGCCGGCTTCAGTCTCGACATCGGCGGCGGCGGCGAAGGGATCATCGGCCTCTTGAAGGGGGATCGTGTCGTCGCGATCGATCCGCAAAAGCGGGAGCTCGAAGAGGCACCGGACGGTCCGCTGAAGGTCGTCGGCGACGCGCGCGCCCTCCCGTTCCTCGACGGCTCCTTCGAGACGGCAACGGCGTTCTTCTCGCTGATGTTCCTCAAGAGCCGTGAAGACATCGAGAAGGTCCTCGCCGAGGCACACCGGGTCCTCCGGCCCGGCGGCCGGCTCCTCATCTGGGACGCGAACATCTCGCGTCCCGCGGACACCGACAAGGAGGCCTACGTCACCTTCCTTCGCGTCCTCGTCGGAGATCGCGAAATCGGCACCGGGTACGGCCAGCCGTGGCCTGACGAGCCCCACGATCCGACCTTCTACGTCACCGCGGCCGAGGCCGCCGGATTCGACGCCGGCGAGGTGCGTAAGAACGGCCGCTTCTTCCACGTCGAGTTGGTCAAGCCGCAGTGATCTGGCCGCTCCATACGCGGCAAGATGGAGCGCTTCCGTTCCCTCAGACGTATTGAAGAAAACGTGAATCTCCGATATCATGCCCCTTCGCCGAAGGAGGTGCCGTGCACAGCCGCCGCGCTCGATGGTGTCTTCATCTCGCCGCCTGCTTGATCTCTCTCATTCTTGCCTTCGTCACGCCGCACGCCCTCGCAGCCGACCTCTTCTACATCGTGCAGCGGAGCGCCTCTCTCTGCGCCGAGCACGACAGCCTCGTCGTCCCCATCGCGCTGCCGATCGCCGGCCCGACGCTCGGCGAAGGCGAGGTGATCTCCGCCGCGTTCACCCTCCGCGCGACGCATCCGTCCGTCGAGGTTCACCCGTGCGGAGCCCCGTGGACGGAGTGGTGCTGCTGCGACGACACGGACTGCCCCAGTCCATGCCCGCCGGCGGACACCCCTTGCAGCACCTGTTCCGGAAGCGCCGGAGGTCCGCACGGCGGCTCCGGAGGCGGAGAGAACGCCGCAACGCTCATCTTCGAGACCGCCGATGCGTCCGATCAGGTCTACGTCCTCGATACCCCATCGGACATCGGAAGCTTCGAGGTCATCGTGAACGGCATCTCGCATGGCACCCACCCCGGGATCGTCCTGGGAAGCCGTTGGGACCTCGAAGACAGCTGGCCGCAGGACGTGGTGATCTACGACAACGGGTTCACCCGCTGGAAGCCACGCGGTGAAGCGCCCGGCTCGCCAACCGATCCGTGCTTCGGAACGTCCGTCGTACTGGGACCGCTCCACCTCGCGCCGCCGTTTCTCGCCGACGGATACTCCCCGAGTCCGCTACGGCATCCGTCGATCGACACGGTCGAACTCACCGTCGATGACGGATGGTCGGCCCGATTGATCGGCACGCTCGATCAAGGCGGCTTCCCCGTCATGGACGTGGTCTGGGACATCGAGCGAACCGGGCTGAACAGCACGCAGCTCGTCGCCTCCGTGGCACTCACGGCAACCGCGACGACCGACGTGACGCTCTACTCGATCCGCGGAACATACGGTCTCGGACTGGCCGAGCTGAGCTCGATGTACGTCACCGGCGACAAGCACGACGCGGACACGCTGATCGGGCCGCTCACGTCGATCCCGATCGGGACGGTCTCGACGTCCAACATGGGCAACTGGGGACAGGAGATGTCCACTCACACGCTCCAGCCAAGCGGATCGGTCCGTCTGGAGACGTCACTCCCCACCACCCACAACACCGGCGCACCGGCTTTGTGGTTCGAGTCGGACAACGCCGGGATCGTGCGCAACATCGATCCGTGCTGGTGCGCCGACAGGATCGCATTCATGTCCGACCGGGATGGCGATTGGGAGATCTACGCGATGGACGACAATCTCACCGGCGAGACACGCCTGACGGACTCGCTCGGAGATGATCTCTATCCGGCCTGGTCCCCCGACTGCCAGCGGATCGCGTTCGTTTCCAATCGAGATGCGAGCTACCGCCTCTACGTCATGGACGCGGACGGTACGAACCAGCAAGTGATCACCGGCGATCTCTGCAGCTGCACAGCCCGGATCGAAGGGGCCAGTCGTCCGAGCTGGTCGCCGGCGGGCTATCCGGGCGGGCCGTGGATCGCATTCGCGATGCAGGAGGCGACCGACGACTGCCGGTACGGGATCCACAGGGTTCATCCGAACGGCAGCGGGCTCGAGCGAATCAGCAGCGATCCCTTCGGAAGCTCCCATGACATCGACGCTTCCTGGTCGCCGCTTGACGACACCATCGTCTACACGACCAATCGGTCAGGCCAGTGGTGCTTGGCGAAGCTCTCCGCCGAGACGGGACAAGGGCCGGGCGGCAACGACTTCCTCTGCCCGGGATTCGGTCAGTACTCGCGGCGATACGCGCAAGCCGCCGTCGCCGGTGACGGCGCGCGCGTCGCGTACACGGACTTCTACCGGGATCGAATCGACCTGACCGATCTGGCGGGGACCGCGCCTGCGCCGCTCGTCGCCGGATGGCACGCGGATCGCCTACGACGACGGTGCCGCGATCGTGCTCACGATGCTCTCGTCGCCCGCCGCCTTCGTCGTCACGACGCGCGGCGATGTCGCCTGCGACGACACCTTCTACGCGGCCGCGTTCACGGTCGGGTCCGCCGACATCGCCGAGTGGGTCGAGGTGTCCGAACCGGTCGAGCCGGGTGACGTTCTCGCTCATGATCCGACGGAGCCGAGCTGCTACTGTCTCGCTTCCCGATCCAGCTCCTCCCTCGTTGCGGGGGTCGTCTCCACCGAACCGGGCGTCATCCTCGGGGCCAACCTGTCTCAGTCGCGTCGAGCGCTCCTGGCGCTGGCGGGCATCGTGCCCGTGAAGGTCACGCGGGAAGGCGGTCCCATCCTGCCGGGGGATCTTCTCGTGGTTTCGTCCACGCCCGGACACGCGATGCGGAAACCGGACGGCGGCTCCGAAGGTGCGTTCGTCGGGAAGGCGCTCGAGCCGCTGGAGGGCGATCGCGGGGTCATTCTCGTCCTCCTCACCGCGCACTAGGCGCCGTCCCACGGGCCCGTCGATGCACCGGCTCGCTTTGCTGGTTGTCGGCACGTCCCAGGAGTTGACGGCGAACAGCCATCCGCGGTACGGTGATCAGACAGGCTAATTGGTTCCGATATCTGCGACGCTGTAGGCGCCGCAATCGACGCTTCCCATGTCCCTCTGTCTGTACGAATCCGCAGTGGAGGTGGGCATGATGTGTCCGACCCGAGGTCCACGAACCGTCCGTCCGTTGTCCATCCGACCGCTGTTCCTTGTCATCTGCGTGTGCATCGCGATCACTCTGTGTGGTCCACCCCTGTCGGTGACGGCGGCATGGAGCATCATCACGATCAACGAATCGAGCCCGATCAACGAGGGGATGCACCCGTCGGCCGCCGTCAACTCGTCCGGCTACCTGCGGGTCGCCTTCCTGAGAACGAGTTCCTACGACCTGATGTACTACTACCGAACCGGCATCGGCGGGCTTGTGGAGACCGCCATCTCCTCTGGGAACGTCGGCCAGCACTGCTCGATGGTGCTTGACTCGAGCGGCAATCCGTTCGTCAGCCACTACAACGACTCGACCGACGCGCTCGACTACGCCTGGCGAAACGGTACGTGGGACAGCAACGTCGTGACGATCTCCGTCACCGTGACCTCGACGTCGATCGACGTTGACACGCTCGACCGCCCGCACATCGCGTACACGGCGAACAGCGACTCAAGCCTGCACTACAAGTGGAATACGGGGACGTGGATAACCCAGACCCTCGTTACGACGTTCGATTGGGTAACCGGCTGTTCCCTCGACATCGATGCGGGGCGTCACCCACACATCGCCTATCGCTTCGGGGACGGTACCGACTGCGGCGTGCGCTACTCCCACCATGACGGCTCGACGTGGAACCACCGGATCGTCGAGCAGGGGGACGGCTTCAGCGGGATGAGCCCGTCCGTCGCGGCGGGATCCTCCGGCCTCCCGCAGATTAGCTACGGCTCCTGGGACCTGAAGCGCGCGTGGTACGACGGCAGCGACTGGCATACTGCCGTCGTGGACGATCTCTCGAACCCGAACTTCTGCCTGTTCACGTCCCTCGCGCTGGACGGGATGAACCGACCACACATCGCCTACATCGTCTACAACCCGACGGCGGACGAGAGCAGTCTGAAGCACACGTGGTACGACGGATCTGCGTGGCATCCCGAAACCATCGAGACGATGGACGGTCAGGCGCCGTGCGCACCTTCCCTCGTTCTCGGCGCGTCGTCGTACATCGCGTACTACGATCCGAACGTGACGAACGGTTCTCTGAAATACGCGACGTACAACCATCCGCCGATCGCCGATGCCGGGGCGGACCTGTACATCGTGGATACGGCGGCCGGCGGCTGGGGGACGGAGCCGGTCGATCTCGACGGGACGGGCTCCTACGATCCCGATGGCTCGCTCTCCGCCTACTCATGGAAGGAGGGGGCGACCGAGATCGCATCGACCGTGACGCCCCTGGTCAATCTGACAGTCGGAACGCACGACCTCGACCTCATCGTGACCGACTCCAACGCAACTGACAGCCCGGCCGACCCCGTGGAGGTCGCGGTCGTCTCGCCGACCGCGGCGACGTTCCGCGTCGACATCTCCGGAACGGTGCTCGCCGACGCGACCTTCTACGCCGCCGCGTTCGCGACCGGAGCGGCCGATGTCGCCGAGTGGATACGCGCATCGGAGCCGGTCGGGCCGGGCGACGTTCTCGAACTCGATCCGACCGCGTCCCTTGCGTACCGCCTCTCGCGGACGGCGTGTTCGTCCCTGGCCGCCGGGGTCGTCTCCACCGCACCGGGGATCGCTCTCGGCGGGAGCGGTTCGCGAAGCGCACGGCTCGCTCTCGCCGGAATCGTGCCGGTCAAGGTCACGAACGAGGGCGGCCCGATCCGCCCCGGCGACCTGCTCGTGTCCTCCTCTACGCCCGGACGCGCAATGCGCTGGCCTGGGCATGCCCCGTGCCCGTGCGCGTTGATCGGCAAGGCACTCGAATCGATGAACGAGTCCCAGGGAGTCATCCTGGTGCTGCTGACGGCGCACTAAGCCAAGCTCGCGACCCGTTCCACCACACGAACGGAGCTCCGGAACGATTGGCTCCGTCCGTGTCCGCGCCGCACCACATGTCTCGTGCCAAAGCGGCGCGACATCCTCGTTCTCCTCACGACGCACTAGCCGGGGACCAGCGGCTCCGCTCGAGGGGTTGCCCTCTCGGGGGAGCGCCTCGTACAGTGCATGCGGGGGGAATCCATGGTCAAGCGGCTCGCGGTTGTCGATGTCGATCGGTGCGTCGGCTGTCAGCTCTGCATGTTCGCCTGTAGCCGGCGCAACGGCGTCGGCGGGATCGGCGTGTCGCGGATCGGTGTCCGCTCCGCCGGCGGCATGCGGAAGGGCTTCGTCGTCATTGTCTGCCGCGCCTGCGACGATCCGCCGTGTGCTCGCGCCTGCCCGACCGAGGCGCTGACGCCGCGTGAGGGCGGCGGCGTCACGTTCCGGGCCGACGCGTGCACATCGTGCGGCGCCTGCCGCGACGCCTGTCCGTTCGGCGCCGTCTTCTGGGACGATGACTCATCGCAACCCCTGATCTGCGTCTACTGCGGCATCTGCGCCGCGTACTGCCCGCACGACGTGCTGGCGCACGAGGAGATCGATCGGGGGAACCGTGCACCCGAGTGACCCACTGCGTCGCGTTCTGCACATCGATCTGACGACTGCGCGGTTCGAGATCGAGGAGCGGCCCGACCTGTTCGACAGCGCGCTCGGCGGCGCCGGGGTGGGGATTCGACTTCTCGAAGAGCACTGCCCGCCCGGGGCCGATCCGCTCGGGCCGGACAACCCGATCGTTCTCGCCGTGGGCCCGCTGGTCGGCCTGTATCCGCTCGCGTCGAAGACGGTGGCGCTGTTCAAGTCGCCGCATACCGGCAACCTCGGCGAGAGCCACGCCGGCGGACGGAGCGCCGTCTCGATCCGGATGGCGGGGTACGGGGCGATCGTCATCCGCGGGGCGTCGCAGACGCCCGTCTACCTCGTCGTCGAAGATGACGCTGTCTCGTTCCGCGATGCGGCGGCCCTGTGGGGGCTCCGCAGCAGCTACACCGTCGGCACCGTCCTCAGGGATCGCGAGTCCGGCTCGGGCCACCGCTCGATTCTCCGCATCGGGCCCGCCGGCGAGCGGCAGGTATCGTACGCGTGCGTCATCACCGAGACGTATCGCCACTTCGGACGACTCGGACTGGGTGCAGTCTTCGGCAGCAAGCGCCTGAAAGGCATCGTCATCGTCGGACGGCGGACGTTGCCCGTCGCAGAACCTCGAGCGTATCGACAGGCTTACGACTCCGTCTACGCTTCAGCGACGCAGTCCGACGCGATGCGCAAGTACCACGATCTCGGCACGCCGATGAACGTCCTGCCACTGAACGAACTCGGGGCATTGCCGACGCGTAACCTGACGTCGGGGCGGTTCGAAGGGGCGGAGTCGGTCTCCGGTGAGGCGATGGCGGAGCGGTTCCTCGGGCGACGCCTCGCCTGCGCCCACTGCCCCGTCGCCTGCATCCACCTCGCCGCACTCCGGACACCGCACCCGAAGGAGCCGTACTTCTACAAGACGTCGATGCTCGGCTACGACTACGAGCCGATCTTCGCCCTCGGCAGCCTGCTCGGCGTCGACGATCCGGAGGCGATGCTTCGGCTGATGGATGAGGTCGAGATCCAGGGCCTCGACGTGATGTCGACCGGCGTTGTCCTCGCGTGGGCGACCGAGGCAAGCGAGCGCGGGCTGCTCTCCACCGCTGACCTGGACGGAGTGTCGCTCGTCTGGGGCGCTGCCGACGCGTACGCAGACGCTGTTCGCAGGCTCGTCTCTCAGCCAACCGATCTGTATGGGGCGATGGCCCGAGGCGTCGATCACGTTGCCTCGATCTACGGCGGCTCGGAGTTCGCCCTCGCGTTCGGCGGCAATGAGATGCCCGGGTATCACACCGGACCCGCATGCCACCTCGGCTTCCTCACAGGGGCTCGCCACAGCCACCTCGACTCCGCCGGCTACAGCCTCGATCAACGCGCCGCCGCGACGGGCGCGATGCCTAGCGCAGAGGATCTCGTCGATGCGTTGCTCGAAGAGGAGCAGTGGCGGCAGGTGCTATCGAGTCTCGTCGTCTGCTTCTTCGCCCGAGGCATCTACACCCCGGAGCTCATCACTGAGGCGCTCGCCTCCCTCGGAATCGAGGCGAATGCCGAGCGGCTGGCGAAGCTCGGCGCCGAGACGCTCCGGCGCAAGCACGCGTTCAAGATCCGGGAAGGCTTCGACGTCACCGCGCTCCACCTGCCTGAACGGATCTTCGAGACACCATCCCCCGTCGGCGACGTATCCGCCGGTCTCCTCCGCGACGCCCTCGCGATCGCGAGGGACCGCCTGGAGCACGAGTAGCCGCCGCCTACATCTCCGTTTCTCGCGATCGTTTCGCAGGCACACCGTTGAACGCACCGCCACGCACGGCTAGACTCCCCATCCAATCGCCAGTTTCGAGAAGGGAGAACCATGGAGCTTCGAACGAACGCCGTCGACGTGTGGACCTTCCACAAGCGGGATGACGCGCCGAAGTACCTCCTTCTGCACACATCGCAGGAGAAGGCCGACAAGTGGTTCTTCGGGGACTGCTTCTGGCAGATCACCGGTGGATTCGCCGAGGGGGAAGAGACGCTGCTTGCTGCGGCACAGCGCTGGATCGCTGCGTACGGCCTGAAGCCGACGGGGATCTGGGCCGCGGAACATGTCTACAGCTTCTACAGCACGCGCCGCGAGAACCTCGAACTCGTCCCCGTCTTCGCCGCCGAGGTCGCCGACCCGATCGATGTCGCCCTATCATGGGAGCACTCCGAGTTCGGCTGGTTCACCGCCGAAGAGTGCCTCGAGCGGATCGCGTTTCGAGGTCTGATCGAGGGACTGGCCGCGGTGCGCAAGTACGTTGCCGAGGTCGATCGGCCGCACGGCGCGTATCGGATCCTGTAGTCGATCGCCAGGGCGCGATCTGAGGAGAGCTATGACGAACCAGCAGCTCAAGCGGCTTCGGATCATCGGCATTCGATATCGGGGAGCCGATCCGGCCACCGGCGACGAACGTGGTCTCGATGCCTACGCGGCGCCAGGGGTCTACGGCGCCGCCGGGGTCCCATTCGAGGTCGTCGAACCGAGGCTCTCACCCGAGGAGCGCACAGGCGATGATGCCGCCGACATCGGCACGCTGAACGGCCGAATCGCCGACGCGGTCGCCGACGCACGCCGATCGAGCGCATCGATCCTGATGACCGGCGGCAATTGCACCCACATCACGGGTGTGATCGGCGGGCTCCAGGATGCCCACGGCCCCGAGCTGCGACTCGGCCTCGTCTGGTTCGATGCGCACGGCGACTTCAACACGGCGCGCACCTCGATCTCCGGGATGCTCGGAGGCATGCCCGTGGCGGTCTGCGCGGGATTGACGCACCCGACGTGGCGGGAACGCTCGCACATCGTCGCCCCGCTGCCAACCGATCGGATCGTCCTCGTCGACGTGCGGAACCTCGACCCGGCGGAGGAGGTCCTCATCCGCGCCACCGATGCGACGATCGCGGCCGTGGCGAACGGCTTCCCCGGCGAGGATCTTGCGACCGCCGTCGACAGGCTCTCTACGCGCTGCGATGCGATCTACCTTCACATCGACGCCGACATCCTCGACGAGCGATTCGTCCCCAGTCACGGGACCAAGGAACCGAACGGCCCCGACGTCGAGCAGACGGTTCGCGCAATCGGCACCGTCATGGCGACGGGGAAGGTTGCCGCCTTCGCCCTCGTCTCGATCTACAACCGTGGCGAAGAAGGGAAGCTCTCCGTCGTGTCGGGCATCGAGCTCCTCCGCGGCGGCCTCGCGTCGTGGTCGCGGCATGGCACCGCGTCGCTCGGGTGAGCTTCATTGGGCCGAGCGCCTGTTCCCGCAGCGGGGCGCAGGCATAGAATGGTGCATCTGTGCGGTCGGAGGAGACTCGAATGAAGATCACGTTCTGCGGAGCAGCCGAGACGGTGACCGGCTCCTGCCATCTCGTCGAAATCGATGGGCTTCGGCTTCTCCTGGACTGCGGTCTCTTCCAAGGGGGAAGCCGAGCCGATCTCAATCGGGAGCCGTTCCCGTTTGCCCCGGAAGAGATCGACGCGGTCCTCTTGTCGCATGCGCATCTCGATCACGCCGGGCGGCTTCCCCTGCTCGTCCGACGCGGATTCGCCGGGAAGATCCTCTGCACGGCCCCGACGGCGGAGATCGCGAAGCTCATGCTCGCCGACTCCGCCCACATCCAAATGGAGGATGCGGAGCGTCGGGCCAGGAGGGCTCGCCGCCGCGGTGAAGTCGCCGAGCCGCCGCTCTACGACATGGCCGACGTTCTGCAGTGTGCGGATCTGTTTCGTCCGATCGCCGGCTACGGCGAGCCGGTTCGGCTGAACGACCGCGCCTCTTGCGTCTTCCATGACGCCGGTCACATCCTCGGCTCAGCGGCGATCGAGCTTCGCACCTCCAACGGGAACTTGCTGTTCAGCGGCGACCTCGGGAATCGCCACCAACCGATCGTCAAAGATCCGTCCCCTCCACCGAACGCCGACGTCCTGCTGGTCGAGTCGACGTACGGGGATCGTGCCCACCGCTCGATGGACGACACCGTCGCCGAGTTCCGGGAGGCGATCGCGACCGTCATCCCGAACAACGGCAACCTACTGATCCCGACCTTCGCTCTGGAGCGAGCCCAGGAAGTCCTCTACGAGTTGTTCCTCCTGTGGAAGACGGATGAGCTGCCACGCTGCAGGATCTTCCTCGACAGCCCTCTCGCCATCTCGACGACACGAGTCTTCGCGCGCTATCCCGAGTACTTCGACGCTGAGGGCCGAAGCGTCTTCGCGGGGAACTCGACTCCGTTCGGCTTCACGCCACTGCGCTACACCCAGGCGACCGAGGAGTCGAAGGAGATCAACCGGAAGTCACGCGGGAACATCATCATCGGCGGGAGTGGGATGTGCACCGGTGGCCGGATCCTCCACCATCTCCGGCACAACCTCTGGCACGAGCGGTCCGGCGTGTTGTTCGTCGGCTACCAAGCCGTCGGCACCCTCGGCCGCCAGATCGTCGACGGCGCGGAGAAGGTCCGCATCTTCGGCGAGGAGATCGCCGTCGCCGCCAAGACCTGGACCGTGAACGGGTTCTCCTCCCACGCCGACCAGCCAATCCTGCTCGACTGGATCCGCCAGGCGTCCCCCGACCGCCTCGTCCTCGTCCACGGTGAAGACGACACGCTCGACAGGTTCGCCGAGCGGATCCGCGAGAACCTGTCGTTCGAGCCGCACATCGCCAAGTTGGGGGAAACCATCGCCATCTGATTGGCGCCGTTCGCCGGTTATGGATGAACCCCGAGGGCCGGGCTCCGGCTCCCGAATTCCCGGGTTGCACGTGCGGCCATCCGAGCATGGAACGTGGTTCGCAACCTTGAGTTCCTCAGCTCCTCGTTGCAGGGTCCGGCCCAAACATGCGTGGCCTCAGGACCGCTACCTGTCCTTGTGCGCCAGGTAGATCGTGCAGGACGACTCATCGCCCGAGTATGGGTTCGGGAAGGTCACAACATGAGATTCCGAGGACTCGAACACGCCATCGAGCAGGCGGGTGAACTGAGCATCCGGCGGATCGTTGGACCACAGCCCGAAAACGCCGCCGGGATGGAGCTTCTCCGCCAGACTCCGAAGCCCCGAAACCGAGTAGAAGGCGCGGTTCTCCGGAGCGAGCCAATGGCTGGGGGAGTGATCGATGTCCAGCAGTACGGCGTGAGCCAGCCGTGTTGGATCTGGTCGATCGGACCCGCCACCGGAGGATGACGCCCATGCGAAGAAGTCGCCGTGAACGAGCGTACAACGAGGATCCGACACCACTGCAGTTCCGAGCGGCACGAGGCCCCGTCGATGCCAGTCGATCACCGGCTTCATCACCTCAATGACAGTAACTGACCTGACGGATGGGTCTTCCAGGGCCGCAGCCGCCGTGTAGCCCAGACCCAATCCACCGACCACGATATCCAGCCCATCACCTTCGAGCGCGGCGAGCCCGAGCTTCGCCAGTTGCGTCTCGCCGGTAGTGAACAGACTGGACATGAGGTACTCGTCACCGAGCCGTATCTCGTAGACGATTTCCCCGCCAAGGCGGGGGTCCGCCCGGCGCCGAAGACTGATCTCTCCCAGCGGCGTCTCCTGGAAATCGAGCTCCTCGAAATCTAGCGCCATCTGCCAACTCCATTTCGGACCCGGCGAGTATGCCGATGTTCATACTACCTGCCAGCCACATGCTTCGGCCAGACCGGGTTCGCCGGTAGCACCAGCTGATCGCCTGGGTGAGAATGCCAAGCGCAGACGGCACGGCCGCGGAGGTCTTCCGCGCCCACACTCCTGGAGAGTGACGCCTCAGGCCGTCACCTTGGGAGTCACTCCGACTACCCAACCCCAATGAGCACAAGACCGACCATGATGATCAGAACCCCGAGCGCTTTCGGTCTGTATAGAGGTTCTCCAAGCAGGACGACGCCCATGATCACGCCGATGGGAATGCTCAACTGCCGGAACCCCACGACGTAGCTCACGTTCTTCGCCCATGCCATCGAGATCAGCACCAAGGTGTAGGTCAGGTAGATCCCCATGCCGGCCAGCAAGGCCGCGCGCTTCCTGTTCTTCAGCACCTGGGCGAGTTGCTTCCGTTCTCCCTTCCGGGCGGAGACGTACAGCAGGAGCCACAGGCTGGCGGAGATCGCCTCTGCAAAAGCATACAGCACTGTGATGGCAACGATGCCGCCCCCATCGGCCAACGACGCCTGAAGCCATCCCAGCGCTTCGGCATCGACGATTGAGTATCCAGCGGTGCCAACGGCGGCCAATAGCGCACATCCGCATGCACGGCACAGGTAGTTCTTGAAACGGAAGCCGGAGAATGTCTTCAGTGGAACAAGGAAACACCCTCCTACGACCAACAGGATACCTACAACACATGGCGGGCTGATCGTGTCTCCCCTTCCCAGGATGAATGCAACGGCTGTGACCACGATGACCGGGGAGGATCGGGCCAGTGGGTAGGCCAATGACATGTCGCCCGATCTGTAGGCGCCTGCCAATGACGCGAAGTACAGAGCCTGAAACAGCCCCGTGATCAGGAGCAGTATCCAGACCGACGATGGGAATGCCGCATACTGCAGGCCAAAGGCGATCGCGATCGGAACGAGGATCAGACAGCCAACCGTGTTTGCGACCAGGAGAAACGCCGCTGAAGGAGATTCCCGCTTGCTGATGAGATTCCACGACGCGTGCAGCACAGCCGAGATACTCACCAGCAGCAAGGCCACCGAGGTCATGCTTGGGGACTCACAGACTGTGGCCTGTTCTCGAGCGGAAGCCGGATGCTCGATCGTTCCACGGGGCAGCCCGGCCGCATGAACCACAAGATGGTGGGGGCGACATCAACGGTTCGCGGCCTCCCATCACTCGAGTACCCTCCCAGGGATCCGGGCCCGTTCAGGGCAACCGGGATCGCCACATCTTCCTCGCCTTCCCTATCCCTCAATGACTACCGGTCGAATTGAGCCTCCCCCGCTTCGGCTCAGAACGACGCTTTCAGTGTAGGCCAATCCGCGTGGGAGCGCACGCATGTCGTGCAGAACGCGGCCGTCTCGAGTGTGAGGGTGGGTCCGTTCTACAGGTCGATGCGATTCAGAAGGAGCACAGCAACGAGGATGCGGACGTCAGGGCTTCTCTATCCCAGACCCGGCTGACCATCAAGCAGTTGCCTCACGTCTTCCATGGCGGGCAATCCTCGCGCGCCGGCCTGGCCGTTCTTCAGGGCGGCAACCGCGTTCCCCCAGATCGCCGCCCCCCGTACTCCGACGCCGGCCAAGCGTGCAGCCATGAAGCCACCGTTGAAGGCATCTCCAGCACCCAGCGTGTCCACAACCTGCGTCCGAAACGCAGGAACGTGGAACGTCTCGTTTGGTGTCGTCACCAAGGCGCCCGCCGCTCCCCGTCGAGCAACGACGATGCGCTCGCCGCCGCAAAGGAACTCGGATCCCGCCTCAACCGAATCCGTGCCGGCCATCGGCAGGATCTCCTCGTCGGCACTTCCGAAGACAACATCCGACAACTCAATCGCCCGTTCGAACGTCTCTCGAGTTGCGTCGTTCAGACCCCACGACTCCAAGCGCAGGTTGAGATCAAGCGACACCGTCAGGCCTGCCTTGCGTGCCAGGCCCATGGCGTGCAGCAATGCATCGCGAGCTGGTGCCGCCCTGAGGCACATGCCGGTTGTGTGCAGCCAACTAGCAGATTCCAGCACTCCCGGATCGATGTCGTCTGAGGCAAGCCGCAGGTGAGCGCCGCCTTCCGGCGGCCATGCAACGACCAGTCGCTCCCCATCGGGTTCGACAAGCGCCATGACCATCGGGGTGAAGGCATCACCGATCGAGCGCAATCCATCGACGTCCACGCCCTCATGGACAAGATCGTCACGCACCCATCGGCCGTAGCCATCATCCCCCACCGCCCCCACCATCGTGACTGCCACACCGAGCCGTACCAATGCGACAGCCACGTTGGCCGCAGATCCGCCGCCATGGAGCTGTGGAGCGGACTCAGACAGATGCGCTGATCCTGATGTGCGATCAGGCAGACGAATGACCATGTCCACGCATGCGTCGCCGAGCACCACGACCCGCGAGACAGCCATGCCTTACGAGACTCCTTGGGCCGCCATCACAAACTCACGGACACGTTCCAGGTCTTTGCGGAAGCCGCCGTGCGCCAGCGGCCGGTTGGTATGTGTGAGCGAGTCCACTCCCCAAGGCCGCACCACGCTGATCGCTTCAGCGACATTCTCCGGGGATAGCCCCCCTGCCAGGATGACAGGGATCCGCACCTGCCGGACGATCTCGCGGCTGATGCTCCAATCGTGGACCACGCCGGATGCACCGATCCCCGCGATGTCCGGGGCTTGCGTATCCAGAATGAGGTAGTCGGCCACGCCCTGGTATGCCAAGGCAACGTCCAGCGCCTTCGGTCCCGCAACAGAGATCGCTTGCATGATCGGCACGCCGAGCAGACGTTCTCGTAGCGCCCCCACGGCATCGGGGAGGAGCGTGTTCTCGAGTCCGCACAGATGCAGTATGCCCGGCCGCACCTCCTGGACCATCTCCTCGATGGAGTCCGGATCCGACTTCACCGATAGAGCAACGCAGACAGCCGAGTCGCCGACCGCATCGACAATCGCTCGCGCTGCGGCGAAATCCACTTCGCCGGGCAGGCCGGAGTCTCCGGGAGTGACGCCGACGTGATCGACGCCCTGCGCAACCACAGCCCGAGCTTCATCGATCGTCTGCATGGTGTAGATCTGAACCCTCATGTGTACGCTCCCTCGGTCCACTCCCGGCCCTTCTCGGACGGTTTCGCCATGTCCGCGGCCCTCAGACTCTCCCTCGATCAGTTCGCGTCCGATGATATCAGCATGCTGCTGTCCGCGTGAATGCCGACGATTCGCTCAGTCCAATCCGAGACGGCAGAGCGGGAGCCGTGTTGGAGGGGATGGGAGTTGCACCGCCTGCTGGAGGCCAAGGACACCAGGAATGGAGCCCTCACTCAAGCTGTATTGGCAGCGCTTCATCAATATGCCCTCTGGGGATACAAACCATGACCCGACGGAGGCCAGAGAATGCGTCCCCGGGCTCCAGTTCGCCGACCACGACATCCTGACCAAAGCAAGCAAGCTGTGGCGTAGCTGTTCTCGCAGCGCGAGCATCGGATAGGATATCGGAGGGATTCAGGCTAGGGTGGATCGGAGGAGGGGCCTTGCCGGTATCAACGATCGTCGCAGCACTGATTGCCGGCTGCGGAGCCGGTGTCGTCACGGGCTTGATCGGAGCGAGCGCCGTCACGTTCGCCGTTCCGGTGCTCGTGACCTTCGCTTCTCTCTCCGCCTACCAGGCCATCGGAGTCAGCCTGCTGACCGACGTCGTGGCGTCGCTCGTTGCCGCGTGGGTGTATCACAAGCACGGGCGCCTGCGGGTCCGTCCGGCCCTGATCATCGCCGCTGCGGCAGCGGCGGGCGCGCTCCTCGGCAGCTGGCTCTCCACGCGTCTGCCGGATGCCCACCTCGGGGCGATCACGGCCCTCATCATCCTCACGACCGGGATCCGCCTCGCCGTTCGACCGCAGAGCCTCCTTCCGCACGAGTCGGGCAAGCCGCGCCTCCTATCGAGGCTCCCGATCTCCACGAACACGCTTCACCTGGTCGCCGGCCTCGTCGGCGGACTGGGAGTCGGCCTCTTCTGCGGCGTGTCCGGCGCCGGAGGAGGGATCAGCATCCTCTTCCTTCTCGTGTACGCGATGGGGTTCTCGCCACACGAAGCGATCGGCACGGCCGTCCTGGTGATGGCCTTCACCGCGGCCTTCGGCGGCGGCGCCCATGCGATTCACGCGGGGTTCCCCTGGGCTCTCGCCGGCCTGACCGCCGTCGGAGGTGTCGTCGGCGCCCTCGGTGCCTCGGCCATCGCGAGCCGCATCCACGAACGCCGTCTCGCGCGCGTCGCTGGAGTCACGTTCACCGTCCTCGCCACCGTGATGCTCATCAGCCGGTACGTGCTGTAGCTGTCGGAATCGGCGGACAAAGAGGACGAACTCTCCGGTTGAGGATCAGATCCCGCCGAGGATCATCCGCCTACCTCTCCGAGAGGATCTCCTTCACCCGGCCGATCTCGCCGGTTTCGAGCCGGACCTTGATTCCATGCGGATGGGTTGGGGACTTCGTCAAGATGTGCTGGACAACTCCTCGCGTCAACGTCCCGCTCCGCTGATGGTGCTTCTGCACGATCTGCACCTCTGCACCCGGGCGTATCCTCTTTCGTTCGGGACCACTCATCGGGGTCCTTTCCGCTGCTGAGGGTCGCTGCCGGACGTCGACTCGGATCGAGTCCGGGCGGACCACCTTCGGCAGCACCCGGACGTTCGCATCGGCCACTGATCGGGCTCGTTCATCTTGAGTCAGTCCTTGATCCTCGGATTCCACGCATGTTCCGGATCGGGGTAGAAGGTGACAGGATAGCTCGCTCCTCCAGACACGGTGACCAGCCAACCGCCGGGCACGCTGAACCGAAGCAGCTTCGGCCGTGTTCCGTCTACCTGTTCCCAATCGTCGCCCTGCCTCTTGACTCCCGTTCTGTCATTCATGTTCGCAACCCTCCAGTGATTGGCTCCCAGCACCGATCGGCACACGCGAGTATCCCTTCGCTCTTCGCCGTTGCCTTCCTTGATCAAGCGGTGTGCTCTCGCTGCTTGTCACTCGCATCCCTCTTCCGACCCCGGAGTGCACAGAGCCCTCACCCCTTCACCGTCACCTTCCCCTGGATGATCTTGTTCGCCGGACGACCGTACGCCATCGTCTCCCGAGCGAACGCCTGCCCGCAGCTCGGACAGCGCAGATCCCCCTCGGTATGGTCCTGGACGATCTTGTCCACGAAGCACTTGGCCAGTCGACCGTACCCACCTTTGCGGTACTTGTAGAGCAGCTGGGTGCAGCCAGCGCAGTAGACCTTAACCGTTCGTGCCGCGCGTCGAGAGCCCATCTCGCTCGACCCTACCCAATCGGCACCGAGAGACCAAGATGCTTGCGCACTACGTCCCCGGAACCTCTGACGTCAAAGAACAAGACGCGACCCCACCTCCTGGAATTTGGTGCTGCATTGCAGGATCCGACCCCAGATCCGGTATGTGCCCCGGGCTATCGCTTCCCTATACTTGCTGCCGAAGAATCCAGCAAGCAGTGGAGGGAGCGTTCATGACTCACGATGTCGCCTGCGCCAAGTGTTCGAACACCGTCTGTGGAACTGAGGACTCCGATCACGGGCCTGCCAGCTGCCCGATCAGAACGAAGCAAGCGGTCATCGAAGCCGCGGTAGCCGAGTACGCGAAGCCCCAGATCAGGGCGTTCGCCCGACAAGCCTCGATTCAGGAGTTCGAATGCTATATGCATCTCCCGGAAGGCGTCACTCCCCGTAACCCGCGCGTGGAGGAGATTGCGCAATTCGCCAGCAAGATGGGGTATAGGAAGCTGGGTGTCGCGTTCTGTGCCGGGCTTGCGAAGGAAGCAGGGATCCTCAATACGATCCTCGAGAATCGAGGGTTCCAGGTCGTATCAGTGCGATGCAGCGTGGGAGGGATTCCTAAAGAAGCGATTGGCATCTTGGAAGATCAGAAGATCGGAGGACCGGATGCCTGGGAGACGATGTGCAACCCGATCGCCCAAGCGATGATCCTGAACAACCAACAAGCGGAATTGAATATCGCCGTCGGCCTTTGTGTGGGCCATGATGCTCTCTTCTTCCAATACGCCGAGGCCCCTTGTACCGTCCTCGTGGCCAAAGACCGAGTCTTCGGCCACAATCCAGCCGCCGCTCTCTACCTCTCTGACTCGTACTACCGGAAGCTGATGCGAAAGGAAGCGTAACGTTCGACCTCCAGCAGACAACGAAGCGAACCCTGACGGGCCGGTCAAGACATCGTGGAGTTCCAGGGACGCAATACTCATCCAGAGGCTGCAGGGGCCAGTTTCGTACTATGATGTTATGAAAGCGCGCCTCCTTTGCCGGCAGTGCAGTACGCTGCCGGTGAAG
>CAZSNG010000004.1:0-82384 GCA_964608345.1 uncultured Thermotogae bacterium | reverse complement strand
GATCATCCCAATCCACTCGCGGTGCGGTATCACTTCCCACACGGACTGCTAGGCATAATCCCTAGCAGATCGCGGCGTGAAGGCCGCTGCGACAGGCTGTGAAGGGCAAACCACTTGCGAGAGTGGGACGCAAAGCCACAGACCTCTGTGACTCGGCACGCGAGTCGAGAAGGCCGCTGGGCTGCCAACCTCGAAGATCGAATCAGGAGGAGCCATGTTCAGAGGTCAGCTGCAGTGCAAGCGAACGAGAAGCCGTCTCAATCGATACCCCATGACACGCGTCGCGGTCACGATGGGCCTCATCTCCCTGCTCGCCGGGCTGGGTGCACTCGCCCAGTCGGACAACGTCGAGGTCGTAGTCTGGGACACCGGCCCGAGCATCCAGGGGGACGACGGCGCGATCGTAGCAATCTCCGGCCCGCGGTCGTACGAGTTCTACGCCGGACCGGACGAGAATCAGAGCAACCCGCACCCGCTCTATCTCCCCAACGGCGACTACTCCTTCACCGTAACGGCCGTCTGGCCTCAGCAGTCGGACATCGACGGGACGAGCGACGAGTGCGGCCGCAGAGGGCGGTGCAACAACAACGACATCGCGACGTTCTACATCGACTTCCGCGCCTACGAAACGGTGCCAATCGCACAGGACGACTCCGAGATCACCGACGAGGACACCCCAGTGATCATCTCTGTCCTCGACAACGACGCGGCGTCGACCCGAATCAGGCTCGACGGCTCGGAAGACTCGTCGGTCGCGTTCCGGACGGAGACGCTCCGCCGGACCACCGGTCCTGACCTCTGCTGTGGCGACCTCGGCTACGCGGAGAGCCAGACGTTCGATCTGTCCGTCGAGGTCGCAGACACGGCGCTGGCCGTCGTGTCGGTGGGGACGCCCTCGCACGGCTCCGCTTCGGCCAATCCCGACGGCTCGATCACCTACACGCCGGACAACGACTACTGCGGGGACGATCAGTTCGAGTACACGATCGAGGACCAGAACGGCTCCGACACGGCCACGGTGTTCATCGAGATCCGCTGTGTCAGCGATCCCCCGGTCGCCGAGGACGACTCCGCGGTCACCGACGAGAATAGCTTCGTCAACATCGACGTCACCGCGAATGATTCGGACCCCGACGGCTCGATCGACTCATCAACCGTCACGATCGTCGGCAACCCGCGAAACGGCGCTCTCGACGTCGATCCGGCCACAGGCGTCGTCACCTACACGCCACATCACGGTGTCTGCGGCGAGGACAGCTTCTCCTACGTGGTCCAGGACTTCGACGGCACGCCCTCCAATGAGGCGTCCGTCACGGTCGAAGTGGTCTGCAACGAGCCCCCCGTCGCGACGGACGATCATGCCAGCACCAATGAGAACACATCGATCGGTATCAACGTCGTCTCCAACGACTCGGACGACGATGGGTCGATCGATACCTCGTCCGTCACGATCACGCGCAGCCCGACCCTAGGTGAGTTGAGCGTCCATCCGTCGACCGGTGCCGTAACGTACACGCCGGATCCCGGCGCCTGCGGTGTCGACAGCTTCCGCTACACCGTCGACGACGACGATGGAGCGACCTCCAACGAAGCGGGCGTTACCGTCGACGTGATGTGCGACGACCCACCGCTCGCGATCGACGATCTGTACACCGTCGCCGAGGGCGAGACACTCGACGTCCCCGATCCGGGGATCCTGGCCAACGACGAGACGAACCCCGAAGAGCCGGTGACAGCGATTCTCGTGTCAGATGTCTCGAACGGCACGCTGTCGCTGAACGCGGACGGTTCGTTCGTGTACACGCACGACGGGAGCGAGACGACGAGCGACACCTTCCGATATCGGGCAACCGACGGGACGGACGACTCCAACATCGCGACGGTCAGCATCGTCGTCACGCCGACGAACGACGAGCCGGCCGCCGAGAACGATGAAGACGAGACCGATGAGGACACGCCGGTCACGATCGATGTGTTGAACAACGATTCCGACCCCGATGGCGATTCGCTCTCCGTCGATTGGGTCGCCGCACCGTCGCACGGCGAGGTCATCAACAACGGGTCCGATGTCACATACGTGCCCGATCCCGACTTCCACGGGATCGACTCGTTCGACTACGGCGTCACCGACGGCCACGGCGGCAGCGCGACGGCGACCGTGACCGTTGTCGTCGCGGCGGTGAACGATCCGCCGGTCGCGCAGAACGACTCCGCCGGCACCGATGAGGACACACCCATCGCGATCGCGGTCCTGGACAACGACTCCGACCCGGACGGCGATCGACTGGACGTGCAGTCCGTGACTCAGCCCGATCACGGCACCGTCTCCAACAACGGTTCGGACGTCACCTACTCGCCTGACCCTGACTTCCACGGCGAAGACACCTTCACGTACACGGCCAGCGATGGGAACGGGGGCACGTCGACGGCGACGGTCACCGTCACCGTCGCCGAGGTCAACGATCCGCCGTTCGCCAGGGACGATCAGGCGGACACCGACGAGGACACGCCGATCTCCATCGACGTGCTCCGAAACGACGGCGACCCGGACGGCGACCCGCTGTCGATCGAGGCCGTGACACAGCCGGATCACGGTACCGTCGTCAACAACGGATCAGACGTGACCTACACCCCGGATCCCGACTTCCACGGCGTCGACACGTTCACCTACGCAGCGTGCGACGGGAACGGCTGCACGACGTTCGCTACCGTGACTGTGACCGTCTTCCCCGTGAACGATCCGCCGATCGCTCAGGACGACTCCGGTACGACGGACGAGGATGTCCCGGTAGCGATCGACGTCCTCGACAACGACTCCGACCCCGAGAATGACTCTCTCTCCGTCGAATCGGTGACGCAGCCGCCGAACGGCTCGGTCCAGAGCAGCGGTACCGACGTCACGTATACCCCCGATCCGAACGTCCACGGCGTCGACACGTTCACCTACACCATCACGGACGGAGACGGCGCGCAATCGACCGCCGAAGTCACCGTCGTCGTCGTTGCCGTCAACGATCCTCCCGTGGCCGAAGACGATTCCGACGCCACCGACGAGGACGTCCCGGTCACGATCGACGTCCTCGACAACGACTCCGATTCGGACGGCGACAGCCTCTCCGTCCAATCGATCGTGCAGCCGACGAACGGGACCGTCGTCAACAACGGCGTCGATGTCACCTACACGCCCGACCCCGGCTTCCACGGTTCCGACTCGTTCGCTTACACCGTCTCCGACGGCAACGGCGGCAGCGCGACGGCCACCGTGACCGTGACGATCGCGTCCGTCAACGATCCGCCGCTCGCCCAGGACGACTCCGACGCCACCGACGAGGACGTCCCGGTCACGATCGACGTCCTCGGTAACGACTCCGACCCGGACGGCGACACCCTCTCCGTCCAATCAGTCACCCAACCGGCGAACGGGACCGTCGCCAACAACGGGCCCGACGTCATCTACACGCCCGATCCGGATTTCCACGGGTCCGACTCGTTCACCTACACCGTCTCCGATGGCAACGGAGGAACCGCCACAGCCACCGTCTCGGTTGCCGTTGCGACAGTCAACGATGCGCCAATCGCCGTGGACGATTCCGACACGACCGATGAGGACACGCCGATCACGATCGACGTCCTCGACAACGATTCCGACCCTGACGGCGACGGACTCTCCGTTCAGTCGGTCACCCAGCCGGCGAACGGCCCCGTCGCCAACAACGGCTCCGACGTGGTCTACACGCCGGATCCGGGCTTCCACGGCTCCGATGCGTTCACGTACATCGTCTCCGACGGCAACGGAGGGACGGACACTGCGACCGTCAACGTCACGGTCGAGTCCGTCAACGATCCGCCGCTCGCCCAGGACGACTCCGACGCCACCGACGAGGACGTCCCGGTCACGATCGACGTCCTCGCCAACGACTCCGATCCGGATGGCGACGTCCTCTCCGTCCAGTCGGTGACCCAACCGGCAAACGGGACCGTCGTCAGCAACGGCGTCGATGTGACGTACACCCCAGACTCGGGATTCAACGGGACCGACACGTTCACCTACGTCGTCTCCGACGGGAACGGAGGCACGGACACCGCCACCGTTTCGATCGCCGTTGCGACGGTGAACGACCCGCCGATCGCCGTGGATGACACCGACACAACGGATGAAGATGCCCCGGTGACGATCGACGTTCTCGACAACGATTCCGATCCGGACGGCGACGGTCTCTCCGTCCAATCGGTGACCCAGCCGGCACATGGATCCGTCATCAACAACGGAATCGACGTCACGTACGTCCCCGACCCGGGATTCGACGGAACCGACACGTTTACCTACACCGTCTCCGATGGAAACGGCGGCAGTGCGACGGCCACAGCGGTCGTCGAAGTCGCCGCAGTCAACGATCCGCCGGCCGCCCAGGACGACTCCGGTGCGAGCAGCGAGAACGTCCCGATCACAATCGACGTCCTCGGCAACGACTCCGATCCGGACGGAGACAGCCTCTCCGTCCAGTCGACGACCCAGCCGGCGAATGGCTCCGTCGTCACCAACGGGACCGACGTCACATACGCTCCCGATCCGGGGTTCCACGGGACCGACACGTTCACCTACGTCGTCTCCGACGGGAACGGCGGAACCGATTCCGCGACCGTCACGGTCACCATCGCGGTCGTCAACGAGCCGCCCGTCGCAGCGGACGACGAAGCGACGACCGGTGAAGATTCCCCCGTGACGATCCCCGTCCTGGCGAACGACAGCGATCCGGACGGCGACGACCTCGCCGTCGAGTCGGTCACCCAGCCAAGCCACGGGGCGGTCGTGCCGGGCGGCACGAGCGTCGTGTACACCCCGTCCCCCGACTTCTTCGGCACCGACGCGTTCACGTACACGATCTCCGACGGAAACGGCGGGACGGACACCGCCACGGTCTTCGTGACCGTCGTCGCATCCAACGACCCGCCGGAAGCTCAGGACGACTCCTCGTCGACGAGCGAGAACGAGCCGGTGGAGATCCTCGTGCTCCTGAACGACTCCGACCCGGACGGCGACCCGCTCGCCGTGGAAGCGGTGACCCAACCGGCCAGCGGTTCGGTCATCAACAACGGCGGGTCCGTCATCTACACTCCCGGCCCCGGATTCAGTGGAACCGACACGTTCACGTACACGGTCTCCGACGGAAACGGCGGAACGGATACGGCGACGGTCATCGTCTCCGTCTCCGCGCGGAACAACCCTCCTGCAGCTCAGGACGACAGCGCCACCACGGATGAGGGGATCCTCGTGACCGTTCCGGTCCTCGAGAACGACTCCGACCCGGACGGCGACTTCCTGCTGGTGGAGTCGTTCACCCAACCGGCCAATGGATCCGTCCTGAACGCGCGGACCGGCGTTTCCTACATCCCGAATCCGGGATTCCAGGGGATCGACACGTTCTTCTACACCGTCTCCGACGGGAATGGCGGCACGGCTTCGGCCACCGTCACGGTCTCCGTCGCCGCGGTGAACGATCCGCCGATCGCGACGGATGACAACGCCGTGACGGACGAAGGAGATCCAGTCGTGATCGCCGTGCTGCTGAACGATACCGATCCGGACGGCGATCCGATCGTCGTCGAATCGGTGACCCAAGCCGAGAACGGCACCGTGTCGAGCGACGGTGCCGAAGTGACGTACACGCCCGTGCCCGGGTTCAGCGGCGTCGATTCGTTCCGCTACACCGTCTCCGACGGGAAGGGCGGAACCGATACGGCGACCGTCTTCGTCGCGATCGCCGCGGTGAACGATCCGCCGATCGCACAGAACGATTCCGCCGAAACGGAGCGCGATGCCCCGGTCGGAATCACCGTCATGGACAACGATTCCGATCCGGACAACGACTCACTGACCGTCGTGGCGGTGACGCAGCCGCTCAACGGCACGGTGGTCAATACCGGATTGAACGTCACGTACACCCCGAATGACGGATTCTCCGGCACCGACACGTTCACGTACACCATCGCCGACACCCGCGGGAACACCGACTTCGCGACCGTGACCGTCGGCGTCGCGGGCGACGCCGGTGCCGGTGGTGCGGCCGACGATGACACGTGCGAAGGGAAGGTCATCATTCATGAGGTCGCGTGGGCCGGCACGGCTGCAGATCCGCGGGACGAATGGATCGAGCTGCGGAACCTCGGCACGACGCCGGTGGACCTCGCCGGCTGGGAGCTCCGCTGGCGGCGTACACACCCGTCGGCGCCGGAGGACCAGATCTGGAAGGTCGTCGAGCTGTCCGGACGGCTTGGGCCCTCGTCCGGAGAGGCGTGTGATCCCGACTCCGTCGCGATCGAACCGATCGTCCAGCTCTCCCGGACCCGCCCCGGAGACCCCGTCTGGTTCCTCTCGACCGAGATCGCTCCGGTCGAAGCCGGATTCTACCTGCTCGAGCGAAGGCACGATGACGTCATCAGCGACGCGAGAGCCGACCTTCTCTACGACACCGCGCAGACGTTGAGGTTGGATCTCTCGGATCGTGGAGAGGTCATCATGCTTGTCAACGGGATCGGCGAGATCGTCGACACGGCCAACGCGTCGAACCTGGGTCGGGACGGCTGGGCCGCCGGCAGTGCCACGACATTCGGAACCATGGAGCGAAACGATCCGCTCGCCACCGACACCGCGGACAACTGGCACACGAACGTCGGGATCGTCACGCACGGAGAAGACGCGAAGGGCCACCTCCTTCGTGCGACGCCGGGTGCAACGAGCTCGCCGGTCTTCGAATCCCTCGCTGCGTACGCGAAGATCGATCCCGTTACCATCCGCGCCGGGGAGGAGCTCAGCGTCGACTTCCCGCTGCCGAGGCAGGATCGTCGAACGACCGGCTGGCCGTGGATCTCGGTCACCCGACCGGGCTTCTCGAGCGCGGCCGGGGCGGGCGGTGCCGCGAATCTCGCCGGTTACTCGTTCTCCGGCCGGTACGACGGCGGGGAACGCTACGTCCTCGACATCGGCACGGGAGGGCTCCCACCGGGCACCTACGTCTTCTGGATCACGTACGGCCAGGGGAGGGCCGCGCTCGTACCGATCATCGTTGCGAGGTAGGCTGGCAGAAGGATCAACACGTTCGACGGCGGCCTCCGTGGAGGCCGCCATCGCTGTTCACCGCCGACTCCGAACTCGAACCGCCTACACGCCGAACCCGCGTCGGAGAGCCGCGGTCAGCTGCGCTTTCTCGTCCGCGTCGAGCCCGCGGCCGTACGAACCGATGCGGATCGAGATCCTCTGCCCGCCGCCCCACGGCCACCAGGCGCAGAACAGCACCGCAGACCCCTCCGGTGCAGGTTCGGGATCGGATCCCGAGAGATAGAGCAGCTGCCCGGGCATCAGACCGCCGAGCGCGCTCACGATCTCCCGAGCGACATCCGGGGCGTCCTCGATGCCGGACGCGTCCCACCGAGACGCGAAGTGCGCCTCGAGAGTCCCGAGGATGGCGTCCTTCTCGGCGACCGCGAACTCGGCCAGTGCTGTGCCAAACCGGCCGTCCCACTGCCAGTCGGCGATACCTTGGAGCGAGTCCACAAGCGCCCGGATCTCGTCCCCGGTCGACCTGAGTGCATCGTCGTTCATCGGTCCTCCATCGGCCCCCTCGTGAGTGGAGGAGACCCGATCCGAGTATTCCTCTCTCCCGCCAAGGATAGCTGCGAGTCGGGCCGGGAAGTAGTGCAAGCTGCCAGACCCGAATCCGAGAGTCCGAGCTTCTCTCATGATTGCGCCGACCAGACTTCAGAAACCGGGTTCAGAACGTGATTCTCATCATACGCTGGGTCTCACCCTTCATGATAGTATCGAGACGACATTCGCGACCGAAGGCGGGAGGAGAGCATGGCTGGGTCGAGAGCCTGGAAGGTGCTTCTTGTGGGGAGTTGCGTCGCCACCGCGCTCGCGCTCACCTGCGCCGGCGGCGTGACGCTGCGCGTCTGGGACAACGGAGGGAACGCCGAGGACGACGTCGCCAGGGTGTGGGTCGACGGGCAGAACCTCGGCACCATCGCCGTTCACCCGGGCGGGGCGAACGAGCGCACGTGGGATCTCGGAATCCCAGCGGTCGGGACGCACGCGCTCGTGATCGAGTTCACCAAGGACGTCGACGCAACCACGTTGTGCGACGAGCACGTAGGCACGTTCGGGATCGCGTTCGGCGGTGGTGGCCTCGCCGCGTCGAACGACAGCGCGGCCGTGAGCCGTGGGTCGTCCGTCGACATCGACGTCCTGTCGAACGACGTCTACGTCCAGGCCGGCTCGACCGCGACCGACAACATCCCGTGCCCGAGCGAGAGCCCGACGCCGACGCCAGGCTGCTCGTGCGGCGACCCGCGGACGACGTACCAAACGAACTTCAACGTCTCCGGCGGCTCGCTGACTGTCGATCGGATCGTCTCGCCGCCGGGAAAGGGATCTGCCCAGATCGTGGGCAACGAGATCCGCTACACTCCGAATCCGGACGGGTGCGGAACCGATACGTTTACCTACGAGGTCGATGGCCCGGGCGCGAGCTCCGACACGGCGACCGTGACGGTCACGATCTCCTCGCCGCCGCCGACAGCGCTCGACGACAACGCCGAGACCCCCGAAGGAGCTGCCGTGCTGATCGACGTCCTCGCGAACGATTCCGACTCGAGCGGAGGATCACTCGCGGTCATCGGAACCGGTATCCCGTCGCACGGGACGGCGACGGTCGTCGGCGACCAAGTCCGGTACACGCCGCGGGCCCGCTACGAGGGGGCCGATCGTTTCACGTACACCGTCCGCGACCCATGCGGCTCGACCGCCACCGCCGACGTCGACGTCCGCGTCGAGCACGCGAACCATCCTCCGACGGCCCATGCTGGCGCGTTCTACCAGGGGTTCACCGGCGAACCGATCACCCTGGATGCCAGCTTCAGCACCGACCCCGATATCGAGGACGCGCTTCAGTACCGCTGGGATCTGAACGACGACGGCCGGTTCGACACGGACTGGTCCGTGGATGCGAAGTACGAGGCGACGTACGGCACGCAGGTCGTCGGCCGGGTCGCCGTCGAGGTGCGCGACGTCTACCGCGGGCAGCCGACCGGAGCGACTGATCGAGCTACGGCCCTCGTGCGCATCGAACTGCGCCCGCCGGAGCTGCGCGGTGTCCTGTTCGTCGACCTCGATGCCGACGGCCTGCCGAGCCCGGATGACCCGCCGCTGCCGAAGATTCGGCTCGTGCTCGACGGAGGGACGTTCGCGGTGACCGGCAACAACGGGTGGGCGACCTTCCCGAATCTCGATCCCGGCGAGCACACCCTGGCAATCGCAGCCGACGGACTGGCACTGCTTCGGCTGCAAGGGTTCGGAATCGACCTGGAGGCGCCTTCGATCACAGTCGACGTTCATGCAGGCGCTCCGACCGTTGCGCTGTTCCCGGCCCGACAGGTCGTTGGATCGTTGATCGGACTCGTCTACGTCGACACCGACGAATCGGGGGAGCAGGAACAGGGCGAGCCCGCCGTTCCCGGCCTGACTGTCTCCCTCGCCGTCGGACTCGAGCGGACGACAAACGACGAAGGGCGATTCCTGTTCATGAACGTGCTCGCGGGGGACTACACCCTGACGATCGAAGGCGAGCAGCACCGTTGGGAGGGTCCGGTCCGCATCGACGCGGGCGCGGAGATCGAAGTCACCGTGATCTGGCCGTCGCCGGATTCCGGCTTTCTCGAGGTGAGGATCGAACTCGATGAGCCGGGCGGAGAGGGGGATGTGTGACGTGAGCGCCCGAAAGGCAATCCTCGCGACCCTCTTCGGCGCCGTTGCGTTCTGCGGCATCGCATTCGGCCAGGTCTCCGGGCCGTCGCAGATGAACCAATGCGATCAGCAGACGTTCACCATCGCCCTCGAGAACACGAGCCCCACTCAAGCGGCGTGCGACATCGTCATCTCGGCGGCGCCGCCGCAGCCGGGGTTCTCGTTCGGCGACGGAACCGCCGCGGTCACCGTTCCGGGCTTCCCGTCTCCCTTCGCAGCCGACCCCGTCGGCAACGCATGGGACATGGATGCGATCGTCGGCAGCGAGTACGAGCTCCCGCCCGGCGAACAGATCTCGGTCTCGTTCGACCTCGCGACCGACTGCACCGCCGAATCGGGGAACATCGAGGTCCAGATCGACTACGAGGACTGCCAGACCGCCCAGCCGTACCAGGAACTCGACTCGCTGTCGATCGAGGTCCTTCCCGGCGCCCTCGTCGTCAGCAAGACGCCGTCCGTCCAGGACGCTCGCGTCGGGGAAGACGTCACCTGGGCGATCACCGTCGAGAGCACCGGCCTCGGGACGATCTCGGACGTCATGCTGACCGACGTTCTCGGAGCGGGGCTCGCGTACGTGTCCGACACCGGTGGCGGTACGAACGTCGGACAGACGACGACGTGGGACCTCGGCGCCATCGCCGCCGGTGACAGCGTCTCCGTCGACCTGACCGCCGAGGTGATCTCTTGTTCCGGCTTGGTCAACGACGCCGACGCGTCTTGGGGCTGCGACGGTCCGCCCAGCACGTGCTTCGACACCGCGATCGACGGCGGCACGGCGACCGCGTCGCTGCATCTGATTGTCGACAACCCGGATCTCGCGTTCACCCCGCCGGACGTAGCCGTGGCCTACTGCACCGACGAAACGGCAAGCTTGGCCCAGATCACGAACAGCGGAGCGGGAACTGCGCGGAACGTCGAGCTCTGCTGCGAGTTCCAGCACCTCGCCGTCGATCCGACCCGTCTGCCTCCGGGCACAACGTACAGCGAAGGATGCTTCTCGATTCCGGACATCGCCCCGAGCACGACGTTCGATCTGGCCTTCTATGTCCTCCATCCGGGCATCGACTGGTGTGCCGGCGGCCCGAGTGGGGCGAACACATTCCAACTCACGTACGCAAACGACTGCGGCATCCCGTTCGTCGCCTATCCTCAGTTCTCAACCCTGTCATCGGGGTCCGGTCCCGCACTCGACGTCACGAAGACCGGGCCTGCCTCGCTTCGGCTCGGTGAGATTGGCGACTACCACATCACCGTGGACTACGCCGGCGACCTCTCCTGCTACAGCGGATCGCCCGGACCGGTGGCGATCGTCGACACGTACCCCGACGGATTCACCGTGGCGGACGCGGCCGGCGGAACCGTCGACGGCGGCGCGCGAACGATCACCTGGCCGAACGTGACGCCTCCGTTCGACGAGACGGTCAGGCTCGAAGCGCCGACCGACTGCGGCTACTGCGCCCAGCCCGGCGGCGGAACGGACGCAAACAGCGTCACCGCTACTGCAACCGATTGCTGCGGATGTTCGATCTCCGGGCAAGCCTCGGCCGAGACGACGATCCTCTGCGAAGGGTTCGGGGACGACGTTGCCTACTTCTCGTCGTCGATGTCGCTCGATCGAACGACCACAGTGCGATGCTCGGCCGATTACGCCGTTGAAGTGACGCATACGTACACGTTCAGCAACGATTTGGCGCTCAACGACTTCCTGTTGAACGAGTTCACGTACTTCGTCAACGGAACCGGAGATCTCCAATACTCCGCCGGTTCCGCGTCCGTCACCGGCGCGACGCTCGGAACCATCGTCGACAACACCCCCGCGGGGCGTCTCGAGCTTCCGCTGACCGACGCGACGTCCGTGAGCGGGAAGGTAATCACATACACATACACGCTCATTGTCCTTGGGCTGGACGATCCGAGCTGTCAAGCGACGAGCTACCCGATCTACGCCGGCATCGAACTAGACCCCGGCGCGACCTCGATCGGAACCTGCGGCACGATGTACGCCGATCCGCCGGCATCGTCGGCGACGGCGCAGCCGCCAGCGATGTCCGTCTCGATCGACGGAATCCCAACCATCCAGGAATACTGCGCGACGTACGATGCGACGATCACCCTGACCAAGACGTCTGCTTTGGCCGACCCGTACGACGCCCGCCTGGTGCTGACGAACGCCGGGGGCTCGCTCATCGACCTGTCGAGCGCCCTCTGCACTGGCGTCTCGCCAACGGATGGGACGACGTGTGCTGCCCCGATCATTGCCGCGGACACGTACGAGTGGCGGTTCGCTGACGGATTCGTTGCCGGGGATACCGTGACGATCGGTCCGATCCAGGTCACCGTTCCGTGCTCCGGGCCACTCGCCGACCTCTCCGTCGTCGCGATGTTCGACGACCTCTGCCACGACGACGGCGTCTACGGCGACGCCTGCTCGACGTCCGGGTTCGACGAAGCGAGCCTGTCCCTGACGGCCGACGTCTACACACGCAAGTCGCCCGAGATCCTGTACGCGACCACGAAGGACGTGACGTGGTCTCTCGTCGTCCACAACACAGGCAACGGCACGGCGTACAACGTCTGGGTCGACGACGTGCTCGGCAGCGGACTCATCTTCGATGCGGCCAACACCCTCCCGGACGGAGCGGCCGTCTCGGCGAACCAGGACCACACCGGCGCCCCGATCAACGGCGCGACCTTCCTGTTCGATGAGGTGGGACCGGGCGTCCTGAAGACGATCACCTTCGCCGCCGAGCTCGTTGCCTGCGACGGACTCACGAACGACATCGCCGTCTCGTGGGGGTGCGGGGGATCGGACTGTCAGGCGCCGCGGACCGACAACTCGTCGGTCGTCGTTCCGCCGGTGAACATGGTCGCCACCTCGTACGCTCCAACCCCGCTCGATGTCTGCACGACGTCCACTGCGAACGTGACCGCGAAGAATGCCGGCGTTGGCACGGTCTACAACGTCACCGCCAACGTCTCGCTGCCGACCGGCCTGGAGTACAGCGGCAATCCGGAGTACAGAACGTATGTCTTCGGCGACACGCCGGGCGCTTGGCTGCCGGCCGGGGAACCGTCCGGCGTCCCCGGACCGAACCTTGTTTGGACCTCGACCGAGATCGGAGACCTCGCGAGCATCGACCCCGCCGTGGTGATTGAGATCCAATTCGACGTCTCCGTCGGATGCGACTTCCCCGGCGGGAATCTGCTGTTCCAGACCGGCTACGAGAGCCCGTGCGGCGAACCGCTCAGCTCCAGTGTCGGGTCGTTCTCGATGTCGGCACGGATCCCGGACGTCTCCGTCGAGATGGTCCAGGCCCCCGACGATGCGATCCCGTGCGGAGCAAGCGCCACCTGGACGATCACCGTCCGCAACGACGGTCCGGTCCCCGCTCCGTACGTTCGCGTCGTCAGCACGCTCGATGCGGGGTGGACCTACGTCTTGTCGACCGGGGGCGGAAGCAACGTCGGACAGATCACCACCTGGGAGGTCGCCGACCTCGGGCCGAGCGCGTCGACCGTCTTGACCATCACCGCCGATTCGCAGGCCGCGGGCGGCGGGAACTGCGACGACCTCAATCACCAGGTGCAAGCGTTCTGGGCCTGCGACGAGATCGACACGCAGTGTCTTTCGTCCGCGGCCGACACAGGATCGGTCGTCGGGGCTCGGACGCCGCCGGTCACTGTCGGTGCATCGCTCGCCCCGGACTCGGTGGAGGTCTGCACCGACACGACCACGTTCACGCTGACCGTGACCAACGGGAGCGCAACCGCCCCCGCAAGCTTCGTCGACGCTCGCGTGACGCTTCCCGCCGGGCTGTCTTACGTCCTCGGAACCACGGGAATCGACTGCGGCGCCGGCTTCGTCTCGAGCCCCGATCCGGCGATCGACGGGCAGCAGCTTACCTGGTACGACACCACGGCCGACGGCGGCCCGAACGATGCCTGCAGCACCCTCGCCGCCGCCGGGCAGATCCAGGTCCGGTTCGACGTCGCTTCGTCCTGCTACTTCACCGCCGGCAGCGCCAACTCCCGCATCTTCTACTACGACTGCTGCGGCATCACGCAGGTGCAGCAGAGCCGTAACGACACGATCGGAAGCGATCAGCCGAACCTGACAATCACCAAGACGACCGCCGACGCGCCGACGTGTGGTGAAACCGCTACGTGGACGATCGAGGTGACGAACACCAGCAGCAGAGCGATCGCCGAAGTCGTCCGGATCGAGGACTTCCTCGGCGCGAACCTGAGCTACGTTTCGGCAACCGGGGGCGCCGTCGCGCTGAGCGGCGGACAGATCCTCTACTCGACCCCTCCGGCGTACGGTGCAGCATACGGCTGGGAACTCGGACCGCTGGCACCGCTCGCGTCGACGTCGGTCACGATCACGGCCCAACTCATCGCGCCACCGGACTGCACGAACGCGCTGCGGACGAACACCGCCGTCGTCACTTGGGCGTGCGGTAGTCCCGACGGGAACCCGACGACCGCTGACTACGACTGCGAGAGCAACGAGTGGGATTCCGCATCGGATCGCGTGGCGATGCCGAATCTGTCGATCGCTCCATCGGACATCACGCCGATCTTCTCTTGTTCCGGCGATGGGATCGATCCGGGTGCCGAGCTCGAGATCGTCGTGCACAACACGGGGGACGCCACGATCGATACCGGGGACGACTTCACCCTCACGGTGACCGAGACGACCACCGGCTACTCGGTGACGGATACATTCACGAACCTCGGCGGCACGCTCCCGCTCGCCGCCGGCGGCTCCGACACGCTGACCTTCCCGTGGGCCGTCGCGTGCTCGAGCTGCGACTACACGATCAACGTCACCCTCGACGTGCTCGATGACATCTGCGAGTGCGACGGGACGGACAACGCAGCTGTCCTGAATGAGACGATTTCGCTGCCTGATCTCATCGTCGATACGGCGGATCTTGCCGTCACGTGCGCCGGCGACGGTCAGATTCGGGTCCAGGGGCCGGTGACGCTACGAAACGACGGCTGCGGCGACCCGCTGACCGGAACCGTCCGCATCCTGCTCAGCCTATTCGACGGCTCCGACTGTGCAGGGAACGAAATCGATACCTTCACCGTCGACTTCACCGGTCTGTCGATGGCCGCGAACGGTGGAACCCAGCAGCGGACCGTCGACGTCACCCGGACGCTCGACACTTGCGACACCTGCCAGGTCTCGATCCGGATCGAGGCCGATGACAACGACGCGATCTGCGAGTGCGACGGCACGAACAACAACCTGTGCGCCGGAACGTTCCCGATTGCGTCCCCCAATCTGACGGTGACCGACATCGACTTCAGTCACGTGACGTGCACGTCCGACAGCATCGGCGGTGTCGTTCGCGTAGCGGTCGAGAACACCGGCTGCGGTGCAGCAGGCTCGTTCGACGTACGACTGGAGACCGACGGCTGCCTGACGTTCTCCAACGAGACGGTCGCCGGACTGGCCGCCGCAGGATCGACGACGGTCGACTTCGCGGTCACGGGAACCTGGACGGACTGCGCCGACTGCTCCTGCATGTTCACCGCGACCGTCGATCCTGCCGACGCGATCTGCGAGTGCGACGGGACGAACAACGATCTCGCGGAGCCGTTCACGTCGACGCTGCCCGACCTCGAGATCTCCGGCGCCATCGCGTCGATCGGCTGCTCGGTCGACGGCCAGGCGACACTCGACGTGGATGTCACCGTCGACAACACCGGGTGCGCAGACGTCACGGAACCATTCGACCTTCGCGTCACGATCTACGAGGACGCGAACTGCACCGGCGCCGTCGTCGACATGTGGACGGAAGCCGTGAACGATGACGTCTCCGCGTCCGGCTCGGCCGTGATCTCGCTGACGACGCACGTTCTGTCCCAGGGACTCTGCGCCGACGACTGCGCCTACTCGGCCCGATTCGAGGTCGATGCGAACGACGATGTCTGCGAGTGCGACGGCACGGACAACGAATTCTGCCTTACCGCGATCCCGTCCGAACTTCCCGATCTGGTCGTCACCGAGGTCGATCCGTCGGTCGACTGCCAGGCAGGCACGGCTTCGGTCACCGCGACGGTCGGGAACGTCGGCTGTGGCGATGCGACCGGCGTCGTCTTCCGCCTGACCAGCCCGGGCTGCGGCCTGTCGATCGACAGCGCGCCGCTCGACCTCGCCTCGGGCGCGGCGCAGGACGTCATCTTCAATTACACGCCGGACTGTGCCGACGGGAGCTGGAACTGCACCTACACCGTCACCGCCGACCCAAGTGCGGCGATCTGCGAGTGCGACGGCGCCAACGCGCTGACACGCGACGGGTACCCGGGGATCGGCTCGATCGGCGATCGCGTCTGGTTCGACTTCGACGGGGACGGTGTCCAGGACGGAGGCGAGGACGGCATCCCGAACGTCACGCTGATCCTCGAGGGCGACCTCGACGGCGACGGATCGATCGACTTCGTCGCCGAAATGGCGACCGACGCCAACGGCGAGTACCTGTTCGAGTTCCTGCCGGCCGGTGACTACACGATCACGGTCGACGACACGACGCTCCCGGACGGGTTGGCTCAAACCTACGACTACGACGGCCTCGGCACACCGCACACTTCCGACTACACACTCGCCGAGAACGAGCACAACCGAGAGCAAGACTTCGGCTACCGCGGCACCGGCTCGATCGGCGACTACGTCTGGTTCGACATCAACGGCGACGGCGTGCAGGATCCGTCCGAGTCGGGAATCGAGAGTGTATCAGTGACGCTGGAAGGCGATGTCGACGGCGACGGGATCAACGAGATCCTCACGACGACAACCGATGCCGACGGCCTCTACCTGTTCGACTACCTCCCCGCCAGCCCCTACACGATCACGGTCGACGACACGACGCTCCCCGACGGCCTCGCACAGACGTACGACTACGACGGCCTCGGATCGCCGCACACCTCCGACTACACCCTCGGTGCTGGCGAGCACAACCGGGAACAGGACTTCGGTTATTCGACGCCGGCCCTGTCGGTCGACAAGGTGATCGCCGACATTCTCCGTGGTGGCGCCTCGATCGGGAACATCACCGGGCCGGTCGAGCCCGGTGACGTCATCGTCTACGAGTTCGTGATCGAGAACGTCGGCCCGGTCCCGGCGTATGACGTCGGATTCGACGACGCGCTGCCGCCCGGCGTCGAAATCGCGGCGGGCGCCCCGGGCAGCTATGCGGTCAGCACGCCGTCCGCCAGCGGGTCGCTGGGCCTCACCGGTGGGGAGACGTCGTTCAACGCGCCCATCGGCGCCACCGTGAACGGCGGCGAGACGCTGACGGCGACCTTCACCGCCGTCATCACGTCCGCCGTCTCGCAGGGCGACGATCTGACCAACACCGCCCACGCGTTCGGCAACCGTGAGGACGGAACGCCGATCCCGCCGGAAAACTCGGTGCTCGGCGACACGAGCGACACGGACGAAGAGGATCCCGATGCCGACGACACCGGCATCGTCACCGTTGGGGTGCTGCGGCCGGCGTTGTCTGTCGACAAGACGATCACCGACATCACGCGCGGCGGGACGAGTCTCGGGATCGCCGGACCGGTCGAGCCGGGGGACACCGTCTTCTACCGGTTCGTCATCCGCAACGTCGGCGGCGGCACGGCACACGGCGTCGAGTTCGCCGACACGCTGCCACCGGGAGTTGTCACCGAAACGGGCACGATCGTCAGCGACGGAACCTACGGCGTCTCTGGATCAGGAGCATCTGGATCGCTCGGACTTGCGGACGGGGTTGCCACGTTCACGACGTCGATCGACGCGACGATCCCGGCCGGCGAGTCGCTGACCGCCGACTTCGCGGCCGAGGTAACCAGCGGGATCGTTCAGGGCGTGGCCCTCGTCAACACGGCCGAGGCGACCGGCGAGGACGGGTTCGGAACCGAGATCCCGGACGAGAACCCGGATGCCGGCGACACCGCCGATGACGACGAGGAGGATCCCGACGCCGACGACACCGGAATCGCGATCATCCCGACGGAGGAGCCGGCGCTGTCGGTCGACAAGATCATCACCGACATCATGCGGCGCGGTGCGAGCATCGGCCCGGCCGGGCCGGTCGAGCCGGGCGACGTCGTCTTCTACGAGTACACGATTCGGAACGTCGGTCTCGGCACCGCGTACGCCGTCGACTTCACCGATACGCTCCCGACCGGGCTCGTCACCGAGATCGATCCACCAGGGATCGCGGGATCCTACGATGTGACCGATCCTTCCGTAGTCGACGCCCCGCTGCTCGGTCTGACCGATGGCGTCTCGACGTTCACCACGACGATCGGCGCCCCGATCGCCGGAGGAGGGCAGCTCACAGCTGACTACACCGTCCTCGTCACGAGCGACGTCCGGCAGGGGATCAATCTGATCAACGTCGCCGCGGCGACCGGCATCGACGGCGCCGGAAACCCGATCCCCGGAGAGAACGCCGACGTCGGCGACACGTCCGACGACGACGAGGAGGATCCGGACGCCGACGACACCGGGATCACTGTCGTCTCGCCGATCGTGCCCGCCTTGAGCATCGACAAGCGCGTCGTCGACGTCCTCCGCGGCGGTACGTCGGTCGGCGTCGTCGACCCGGTACTCTACGGCGACGTCATCGTCTACCGGACGACGATCCGAAACGTCGGGCTCGGCACCGCCTACGCAGTCGAGTTCACCGACACGCTGCCGACCGGTCTCGAGATCGAGACCGGTGCACCGGCCGACGCCGGCAACTACACGGTGTCCGGACCCGCCGCGTCCGGAAGCATGAACCTTGTCGACGGTGTCGGTTCATTCACCACGTCGATCGATGCCACGATCGCCGGCGACGAGACCCTAACAGCCATCTACATGGCCGTCGTCACGCTGACCGCGCCGCCGGCACTCGATCTCATCAACGTCGCGGAGGCGAGCGGCGTGGACGGCGCCGGCACGGAGATCCCGGACGAGAACGCCGACGCCGGCGACACGTCGGACGATGACGAGGAGGATCCCGATGCGGACGACACCGGCATCGCGTCCGTCCGCGTCGGCGCGCCGGCGCTCGTGACCCGGAAGGCCGTCGCCTCGATCCGGCTCCAAGGACTCACGGTCGACGGCGACATCGTCGAACCGGGAGATGTCGTCACCTACGAGGTCGGCGTCACGAACGTCGGCGATGGTCCGGCGTTCCGCGTCGACCTGTTCGACGAGCTCCCCCCGGGCTTCCGCTACGACGGGAGCACCGACGCGACCTGGCCGAGCGGGAACTCGGCTGACGATCCGATCGGTGCGCCCGGTCCGCTGCTCACATGGCTGTTCGGCGCCGCTCTCGAGGCAGGCGAGGAGCTCGTCCTCCGGTTCGACGCGTTCGTGACCAGCGACATCACCCAGGCTGCCACGTACACGAACACCGTGACCGCCGTCGGCGAGGATGGGGCGGGCGAAGAGATCCCGCCGGACAACAGCGACGTCGTGCCGGACGACGACGATCCGGACGACACGAGCGACGTCAGCCTCATCGGCGCCGTGCCTGCACTCGTGACCGACAAGTCGATCGTCAGCGTCGCGCGCGCCGGTCGATCGCTCGGCGCCGTCGAGACGATCGAGTCGGGAGACGTCATCACGTACGGGCTGCTGATCACCAACGTCGGGCTCGGCACGGTGTACGATGTCGACATCCGCGACATCCTGCCCGAGCCGTTCGAGTACCTCGTCGGATCGACCTTCGCCGACTGGCCGTTCCGGGCAGGGACGTTTACCGCAGATCCGGCCGGCATGCCCGGACCGACGCTCCTCTGGGACACGGACGCCACCCTCGGCCACAACGAGTCGATCGAGATGACGTTCGAGGCCTCGATCGCCGGCCCGGTCCGTGCCGGAACCGCGTACACCAACGAACTGATCGCCACCGGCCGGGACGGGGCCGACGAGCGGATCCAGCCGAACAACGCCGATGACGTACCCGAAGACAACGACCCGGACGACCGGGACGACGTCACTGTGGTCGCCGTCGAAGTCGTCCCTGCGCTGGTCACGTCGAAACGGGTCTCCGACGTCATTCGCGACGGCAGATCGACTGCCGATCGAGCGGTCGAGGAAGGCGACGTCGTCCGGTACGAGCTGACCGTCCGCAACGTCGGCCCCGCCACGGCGTATCACGTCGGGATCGACGACCGGTTGCCATTCGAGTTCGACTACGTGCCCGGTTCGACGCGCGCCGCGTGGCCGCGCGGTTCCGCCTCCGGCGATCCGCTGCCCGGCGCCGGAGGGTGGATCTGGGATCTCGATGCAACGCTGGCGACAGACGAGTTGTTGCTGCTCACCTTCGACGCACTCATCGTCGGCCCGCTGTTCGACGGGACCGTCTATACCAACCGGATGCACGCGTTCGGCGAGGACGCATCGGGACAGTCGATCCCCGAGGATCAGCGTGACGTCGTACCGGGCGACGACGACCCGGACGACGCCAGCGACGTCAGTCTCGTTGCCCGCTCGGACACGATTCAAGGGGAAGGCGGGTTGATCGCAGTCCCGATCCTTCGGAAGAGCGCGGAGGTCCTCGGCGACGGCGCGTGCGAACGATGGAGCGCGACAGCAGACCGGCTCTGGTTCCAGACCGACATCGCGATGTACGCCGCGGCGGAATTCCAACTTCTCGAGGCCGTCCCGGCCGATTGGGAGCTCCTCCCGGAGACGCTGCTGCCGAGTTGGCTGCGCACAATGCGGGAGGAGGGGGCGCGGGTCGCGAGGGACAATCTCTTCCAAGTGGACGGGCTCTCATCGATCGGTATCCCACTCGTCAACGGACCGCGGGTCGCCCAGCTCGCTGGGCAGGCCGGGGTTCCCGCAGAGACTGCGCTCGCGTCACGGCTCGACGACCTCGCCGATCGTGCCGGCCTCGAGCCGGACAAGCGGCCGACCGGAGAGCGGTGGATCTTCCTCGAGCACGCGGAGGGTGAGCCGATCTACGACACCTCGATCGACGGGGCGCTCGGTCCGGCCGGCGACTGGACCATTGTCGACAAGCGGATCATCGCCAGCGCCCTCGGAATGGGCCTGCTCGAGCAGGCGAGCGCCGCGCAGTCGCTGCTCGCGAGCGAACCGGCACTCGACCGGTACCTCGGATGGGTCCTCGTCGAGGTGATCGCGAACAAGCTGACCTCGCTCGACGAGACGCTGACCGTTCGCGATGCAGATGAGCGGCCGTACGTTCCGCACGTCCACCGCGAGGCCACTGCAGACGACCCCGTCGTGGAGGACCCGGACAGCCACCTGTTCGACCAGCTGTCGTTGCTGTGGGGACTCGCCCGCACCGTCGAGCTGATCGATGAGTTGCCGAACGGCGTGGCTTCACACGACGCCGAGCTGTGGGAGTCGATGCGGCAGACAGCGATCAAGCTAATCGACGAGGTGCTCGGTGCGATCGAAGCAAGGCACACCGCGCCGTCGGGGTCGATCCTCGGCGTGTCAGGCGATCGAGGCGACACGGCAGCGACGGTCGATCTCGGCCTCCTCCTCGCGGCGCTTGACGCGGCACGCCGTACGATTCCGGACGATGCGGCGCGAATCGACGCGCTCTTCGGATCGGCGTTGGACGATCTCGTCGGCCGACAAGCGGACAACGGCCTCTTCGCAGCGACGACTTCGGGAGATGCGTCGGCCTTCGTCGAGCTCCGAACGCAGCTCGCCGGCATCCGAGGGCTGCTCATCGCCAACGGCGCCTCCGGCGACGCAGCGCTCGTGGGCCGTGCACAGGCCGCGTTCGACGCGCTTGACGCTCGTCTCTGGATCGATCGCGGCGGGATTGGGCTGTACGCGAGTGCCCGATTCGACGACACACGAGCAACTTGCTACACGCCGCTCGAGATCGGGCTCGCCGTGGGTGCATTGCGCGAGCTGGCGCTCGTCTCGGCGGCCGGGCGTCGCGCGCTGATCCTGAATCGACTGAGCGGATTCGTCCGGTCGATCGTCGACGAAGCGGCGCTTCAGCTGACGAACGCCGTGCCGGCTGGCGCGAACGTCACCGTCGGCACCGGACGCGGCGGGATCGCCCCGCTCGTCCTCGAGAACGAGGACGTCCGGCTCGCCCCGGTTCTGCAGCAGCGGCTCTGCCTGGAAGACGCGTCTTCCGACGATCCGTGTGGCGACTGGCACACACTGGACCACGAGCCATGGTATCGGACCGACGTCTCGATGTACGCGGCGTTCGTGCTCCAGGATCGGCTCGCGGCGTTCGAGGACATCGCCGACGCCAATCTCATCGCGGTCGTCTTCCACTCCGGCCTCGGCGTACCGTTCCGGGAGATCGCGTCTCTTGGCGGAGCCCCGGACAGCCTGATCGACGTCAGCGTCGAGCCGATCGCGCTCCCGTACGCGTCGGGAAGCCCGCGATTAGCGTCCGCCGGGGATCTGTCCTGGTCCGCATCGACGTTTGACGAGCGCATCGTCGCGTCCGCGGTCGGGATGACCCTTCTTCGCGAGGCCCAGGAAGTCAGGCAGTTCCTGGATCGGCACACGACCGATCCGAGACGCGAAACGAAAGCGAGGCTGCTCGTCGCCTCGATCGCGCAGACGCTCAGCGCACTGCGTGACGTCCGCATCGAAGGCCCAGGCGGGGTCGAGTACGTGCCGCATGCGTCGCTCTGGGACGCGTCGCATGAGCGGCTCCTCATGACGGAGCACGAATCCACACTGTTCGATCAGGCCTCGCTAGTCTGGGGGCTGAGCGAGGCGGCCGCACTCCTGACCGACGCGCGCGTCGTCCCTCTCGTCGAGACGCCGGATGCGAGCGAGTGGGCGGTCGAGCTCCTCGAGTCGGCGCTGGGAACCCTCGAGAGCGCCCATCTCGATCCGGAAGCGCTGATCCTCGTCGACGAGTCCCGGCCGGCCGGGGACGCTTGGGCACTTGGCAGGCAGGTTTCGACGGTGAACCTCGGACTGACGGCATCGGCGTTGGAGCACGTCATTGACGCGTTCGGCGCCGCTTCGCCGCCCGGAAGCCGAGCGCTCGCGCTCTTGACTCGGATCGAGGGCTTCGTCAGGACGGAGGCGTGGCGCGGAGTCGGCGAGGTGGCCGAGAAGCTCGACCTCGACGGACCCGACAGTGCTCCGTGCCGGCCGGAGACGCTTGCCGGTCAGCTCGGGGCGCTGCGCGTTCTGGTCGCCGCGCTGCGTCATCTGGATCTGGAAGCGCGGATCGTCGCCGACGCACTTCGCGCGATCGATTCGCGCCTCTGGGACCCGGATCTCCTCGTCTACCGAGGTGAATCGGAGCGGATCGAGTGGTGCGTCACGCCGCTCGAGCTCGGCCTGGTCGTCGACACGGTCGATCGGGCCGTCGGTACGCTGCCACCGCAGGAGGCCGCAGCGACCCGGGGACGGCTGCTGCGACACGTCGATCGGACGCTCGACGCACTCCGGCTCCAGCTCCCGTCGGAGCGGGAAGACGGGGAGCGGTTCGCGCCCGTGTTCGATCGACGGATCTGCCTCCGGCCGATCGCCCTTCTCGGCGAGGTCGGATGGGCGCAGCCGGGTGACATCATCCGCTACACCGTGACCGCGGAGAACACGACCGACGAGACGTTCATCGATCTCGTCCTCGACGACGCCCTCCCCGAAGGCGTCACGCTGGTCGAAGCGGAGCCGGTCGGAGCAGAGACCGGGAGCGGGATCTCCTGGACGTTCGGCGAACTCGCGCCGTCCGAGGAGAGGACGTGGCAGATCCTTGCGCGCGTGAACGAGTCCGCCGCCTTCGGTGATCAACTGCTGAACTGCGCCGTCCTCACGTACGCGAACCTCGACCGCGAGCCGCAGCCACCACGCGAGGCGTGCGCGACGACACGGATCGAGACGCTCGCCCGTGGACGTGCGGGCCTCCTATCCGACGTTTCGATCCGCTACGTCACAGACGAGGCGATGCATCTGGCATCGGTCCTCGACGACCTCGCGTGCCATGAGTCCTCATCGTGGGACCTGGCGGGCACGGCACACGAGCTGGCGGTGGCGAATCTCGGAACCCTCCTCGGGGCTTCGGCACTCGGAGTTCCGCTTGCGAGCGCGCCGCGCCTCTCGGACCCGGGGAATCCGATCCCTGTGGAGGCGCTGTCAACCCTCTTGAGTGCGTTCGCGGCGCGCGCTGGGCTGCCTGCGACGCCGGAGTCGATCCGGCGGCCGATCCTCCTGCCGTATGAGGCCGGCGTACCGATTCTCGAGGCCGGGGCCGGCTTCCTCGAACGGGAGGAGACGATCACCCCCGCCGCGCTCGGTTGGACCCTCGTGGAGGAGGTCCTCTTCCTCGATGGCTGCGGCCCGAGCGACTCGCCGCTCGCCGGAGTCCTGGTGGAACTCATCGCGTACACGGTGGACGCTCAGATCGAGTGGCTGTCCGCGATCCTGCTGACGTCTGACGATGTGGACGCCTATCTGCCGCACGGGACGCGAGCGACGATCCTCGGCGAGGGCACGACCTATGGCGTCTCCGACCCTCGAAGCACCGCCTACGACCAGGCGTCGCTTCTCCTCGGGCTGCTCCACGTGGCGGAGGGCGACGCCCTCGACCGGCGAACGAAGTTGCTGGCACAGCAGATGGCGTCCTCCGTGGTCGATCAACTGTCGCTTCACTGGGACGACGAATCCGCCGTCCTCGCCGATGAGCTGTACGGCGAGGTCGCCTCGGAGCCGGCCGGCTGGTCCGATGTGTCCGTTGTCGCCCGAGCGCTCGCCGCGGGGGCACCGATTCTTCCGGGTCAACGCGATCGCGCGAACGAAATCCTCGACGGACTCGCCCACGCCGCACTCGATCGTGGGCGGATTCGCCACCGGACCGACGAGGCTGCGCGGCTGACCGTCCTCCTGTTGGCGACACAATCCCTCGGCCTGACGGACGCCACGACCGGGTTCACGGAAGGCTGGCACGCTTACACTGACGGGGCCGCCGCGGAGCGATCCGTCGTGCTCGCCAGGCCGGACTGGACGTACACGCCGGGCGACCTGGCGATCCGGTTGGCTCTCCTGGCGGAGGTCGCCCGATCGATCCCCGAGGAGCGTGAGACCGCCTTCCTCGCAGCGACCGAGCACATCGAGCGGGACATCCTCGCGGCGCGCGTTCAGCTCGCCGAGCCACGCGACCTGTGGCTTCACCACACTCGCACGCCCTGCTTCGACCTCGCCTCGGTCTTCGCCCACCTTCGCGGCCCGATCCCCGACCTCCCGTAAGATCGAGCGCTCGCTGACCGGCGACACGACGACGTAATCCACATCACGGACCAACGTCCCATTCCATCCACCGTCCGTTCCACCTGCGTTTCACCGTTCCGCTCGACAATCCAACACGACATCTCATGAAACGAACAGCAGCCAGCGCGGTGGTCGCAGCCTTCTTGGTCTTCAGTGCCGCTTGCTGGGTCGGATCGGCCCAGGAGGCGGGCCTCTCGTTCGGCGGCTTCTTCGCCACGACGCTCCAGATGACGCAGACCGCGTCCGTCGCGGTGAAGTCCATCGCTCTTAATTCCGTGCTCGGTATCGGAGGCTGGGTGGCAACGGCGGACGCGACCTTCACCGACTCGCAGTTCGACACGTTGACCCTGTATGCGGCAGGGCCGCTGGGGAACGGGGGCCTCAATACGTCTCTCGTGTTCAATCCGTCGACGCTGTCGTTCGAGTCGTGGCAGGCCGGGGCTTCGTTCGCGCTGCTCGATCTCGCGGTCACCGACGTCCTGTACATCACGTCCCCCCAGACGTCGTCCTACAACCAACTCACGATCTCCGGGACGTTCGACGGGATCTCGTTCCAGGGGGCGTTCAAGTGTGGCATCTGCCCGCTGTGCTTCTGGGAGGCGAACCTGTGCGCAAGCTGGCTCTGGGCGCTCTGCGATGCTGACCTGAAGGCGTGCCTGCAGCTGAACGACGCGGGGTTCAGTTCGTTCTCGGTGACGATGACCGGCCTCTCCCTGTTTGGCGACACCTTCGGCGTCGATGCGCTGCTGGACACGTCTCTCACGTTCACGGTCGATGAGAAGTCCTTCTCCCCGACGCTTCGCATCGTGCCCGATTGGGCGATCTGCGTCGGCCTGGAGCTGCTCGGTGAGATCGCCGTGTCCAGCGATCCGTTCGAGGTCAACGCCGCGCTGATTCATGGACTCGTCGGCGAGTGCACGTTCAGCAATGGCGTGACGTTCACGTTCGCCGAGTCCCTCAGCGAGGAGAAGAACAGCTCCATCACCGGTCGTGCCGAGTACTGGGAGGTCTTCCGCATCTCGGGACCGCTGCCTTCGTGTTGTGACGGCGTCGGCTCGTTCGAGGTCGAGGCGTACTTCGGCGGGACGCCCCCGCCGGGCACTCTGTTCTCCCTCGGTCTGCTCACCGCGTCGTTCGATCTTCAGCTGCTGAACGGCTTCTCCGTCGCGTTCGAAGGCGAGTACCCGACGGGCGGCGGCGCCTGGGCGATCTCCGTCACGCTCCGCGTCTTTTGGTAACCAGCTCGCCGACCAGAGGTCGGCGAGGATCGCCCTGGACATGCGTATCGGTTGCTCTTCCTGGTCTCTCCAACTGCTGTCCTGCATTCCCAGCCCGCAGGATTCCGGTGTCCCACTTCGCGGCGCCCAGCGCGGCGGGTTGTGTGACGGAACTTGCCGGCACACAACTCGCGGTCGCTCCTGCTGTACAAGATGGGTGAATCGGCGACGTGCGCCTACCAGAATGGGCACGGATCGCCTTGGCGTGTGAACCGAACGCCCTGCCTGTCCTCTCCAGCTTCTGCACCGCGTCCTCGGGTTGTGAGCGCGCGCTGCGCGCATCGCAGGCGCCGCACCTACGGATTCAGGACGAGTCGGACCACGTTTCGCACCCAGTAGCTCCCGGCCGACTCGGCGCTGTATTCCGCGTTGCTCACGCCACCATCGTTCGGGAGGACGACGATTCGATACCCGTCGGGCCACGCCGGCACGGCACGGCCATCGAACGAGATCGCGAGGACGACCGGGTACTCGGGATCCTCGACCCGCTCCCGCTCGATCTCGACTCGGTAGCCGTCCTTGGCGACGACGGTCACGGAGCCGTACGCCGCCCCCTCGCCAAGGAGATCGATGAGCAGGACGCCACAGTACTCGCCCTCGTCGCGCCAGTTCCCGAACTGATTCTGGACCGAGCCGCGCCGGCAGAGCTGCGAGGACTCCTGCAACCACTGCAGGCCGATCGTCCGCTGTCGGCCGGTCGCATCGACGAGATCGATCGTCGGCGAGCCCGGCACCACAAGCCACCGGACCACGGGAGCGCCGATCGCCGCAAGAATGAGCAGAGCGAAGCCGACAAGCGACCAGATCCGGACGGAGCGCCTCACGTCCATCCCCCCCACGCGGCGGCGAAAGCGAGCGCGATGAGAGCGCCGGCGCACCCGAGGGCCACGGCATCGGCCGTTTGGAACCGCTCACGCCGCGGTGCGGTTCGCTGCCTGTACAGTCCGAAACAGCGACCCTTCATCGACAGGGCGATCGACTCGACCCGCATCAGCCCGGAGACGAGAACCGGCACGAACGTGAACCGAATCGCACGGCGGATTCCCCTCGGGCTCCGGACCGAAGTTCGAAGCCCGCGGACCGACTGCGCTTCCCGGACGATCCTCAGCTCGCGCCGGAAGAACGGCACGAATCGGAGGGTGAGGATCAGCAGGTACCCGTAGCGGTACGGGATACCCCAGCGGATCAGGGCACCGGCCAGCCGATCCGGGTCGGCGACGGAAGCGAACAGAAAGCTCGCCGAGAGGATGACGAGGAACCGCAGCGCCATGCCGGCGCCGGCGAGGACGCCGACGTCGGTGATCCGCACAACGCTGTCGATCCACAGGGCGCCTTCCCGGATCGACAGTGCCTGGGCGAGGAAGAGGACGGCGGCGAAGACGAGGACGAATCGGAGGCTTCGCAGGAACGATCCGGCCGGCACGCCGGACCAGCCGGCAAGAAGCAGAACAGATGCGAGCGCGGCGGCTCGAACTATGAGGCTCGGCGAGGCGACCGCGACACCGACCACCGCGCCCAGGACGAACAGATTCGCCGCCGGAGTCGCCGAACGGAGGCCCACGTCCGCCGACCGTTCTCGCGCGATCATGTGTCGGCCCTCCAAGCGTTCGGCAGGAAGGCGTCTCGGCCGGCGGCGCCAAGCTCGGCGAACACCTCTACCGGCACACCGAAGCGGCTCTCCCGATCGACAAACAACAGCCGATCGGCGAGCGCCTCGACCAGCGGGATGTCGTGCGACACGAGGACCACACCGCCTCCACCCGCGCAGTGGCGGCGAATGCGCGACACGATCCATTCGACGTTTCGCCGATCCTGCCCGATGAACGGCTCGTCGAGAAGCAGCAAGTCCGGGCGCCGCCGAAGCGCGGTCAGCAGAGTCAACCGACGCTGTTCCCCGAGGCTGAGCGAGAGCGGCGGAACGGAGCCGAGCCCGTCCAGGCGGCCCTCGCCGAGCCACCGCTCGACCTCGCCGGACGGGCGGCCCTCCCCGTCGATCAGCAGCTCTCCGCGGACGGTCCGCTCGAAGATCTGATGATGCGGATGCTGAAACACGAACCCGAGCGTCGCCCCGTCCGCCCGCTCGATCCGCCCGGCGTCCGGCGCCGCCAGGCCGGCGATCAGCCGAAGCAGCGTCGTCTTCCCGCCGCCGTTCGGTCCGATGACCCCGACGATCTCACCCGGAAGAGCTTCGAGAACGACGTCGCTGAGCAGGGGCGTGTCGTACCCGAAGGCGAGGCCGTCGATCGACAGGAGCGGCGGCGCCCCGGTACGCCGTGGCCTCGGCGTCTCCCCCCCGGCCGGCGCACCCATGTCCCGCGGCTCGATCCGGTCGCGCGCGTGACGACGGACGAGCCGACCGCGATCGAGGACCAGTAGACGGGGGGCCATGTCCAGCAGCGGGCGAATCCGGTGTTCGACGATGATCAGGGTCATGCGACGCTCCTCCCGAAGCGCCGTCAGCAGGTCGAACAGACGCCGCGCGCCCTCGGGGTCGAGATTCGCGGTCGGCTCGTCGAGCAGCAGGGTCTCCGGCCGCATCGCGAGGATCGACGCGATCGCCAGCCGCTGCTTCTCGCCGCCCGACAGCTCCGTCGTCTCGCGCCCCCGCAGGTGTTCGATCCCGACCGCGGCCAGGCACTCGTCCACGCGCGTACGGATCTCGTCCACCGGGAGGCAGAGGTTCTCCGGCCCAAACGCCACTTCGCGCTCGACCCGCAGGGTACAGATCTGCGCGTCTGGGTCCTGCTGCACGTAGCCGACGCGCTGCGCGATCCGCGCCGCATCTGCCGTCCACACGGATTCCCCTTCGACGCGGATCGTCCCCTCCACCGCGGCGGGAATCATCTCCGGGATGAACCCTCCGACGGCCCGGCAGAAGGTCGACTTCCCACAGCCCGAGGGCCCCGTGATCACGACCGCCTCTCCCTCGGCGATCGACGTCGTCAGCCCGTCGATCGCCGGCCGATCGCGATCCGGGTAGTGGATCCGCAAATCCTCGACGGCGATTCGCACTCGGCTATTCGACGACAACGCGCGTCACCCGCCTGACCCAGGTTGCCCCGTCGTATCCCGGCGCAACCAGTCGGAGGCGGCCTTCGTCGACGATCAGCAGGATCTCGGGATCGGCTCGGACGTCGTCCCAGTCGAACGCCGCCTCGTACCCGTCGTCGGAGATGACTCGGACGGTCTCGGCCTCCGGCAGGGGCGCGGCCGCCTCGATGATTCGCACCAACGACACGCCTCGGTAGTCGCGCGGTGGAACGTGCGTCGAGCTCCCGCGAAGCTCTGCACGAACGGTCATCTCCCCGTCGGCCCAGTCTTCGTATCGGAAAGCGAACGGCGCAGCAACCGACCCCTCGATCCTTGCCTCGCCCGGCGCGGCGAACGGGTCGTAGACCGACACGTAGTAGAAGGCGCCGCCGCCGAGCAGGGCGAGGATCAGAGCGAGCGTCCCGGCATGCCTGACCCAGCTTCGCGGTGCTGCGGCCGGCCGCTCCGTCCGGCGAACGATCCGCGATGCGACGAGCAGGCGCTCCACGTCCCAGGCGAGGTAGCCGCCAAACGCGGCGCCGGAGGCGAGCGCCAGGCCGGCCATCACCAGAACGAACTGAACGGATACGCCGGAGAAGTAGATCGCCTGGAAGACAAACACGTTCGACGCCGCCGCGACCGCGCCGGAGAGCATCGTGAGCGCGAGCGAGCGACGCCTGAGGATCCCCATCCCGAGGTCGATCAGTAGACCTTCGACCAGCGAGACCAGCAGCACGACCACGCCGTGTGTTCCTCCGGTGAGGAACTCGACGGCACCCTTGAGGACGCCGGTCAGTGTTCCGGAGCCGAACCGTCCGATCAGCAGCCGGGCAAGCAGCGACCAGACGACGTGAAGCCCGGCGATCAGCTGTCCGGCTCCGAACGGGACCCCGAATAGGCGGTTGATCAGATTGCCAAGGTACCCGATATAGGTCGAGAGGACGCCGCCCGCCGCGGCGAGCAGGGCGATGAGGACGAGGTCACGAACGTCGAACCGCTGCCTCGTCGCTTCATCGCCCATCGTCCGACTACAGCTCGAGCATGACGGCTTCGAGGAACTTCACCGACTTCAGCGACGCACCGTCAGGAAGCCCGACCGAATCGTCGTAGACGAACCGCATGTACCCGCTCGACGACGGATCGAGGAAGACGCCGTCCATCTTGAACGCGACGATGAACCGGTCGTCCCTCGCGATCAGATCGGACGTCACCGTCTGCGCGTAGCCGTCGGAGGCCGCCAGTGAGATCGTGTACGCGGTCTCGGCAAGCGCGTCGTTGAAGTCCTCCTCGTTGTAGAAGATGCCGTCTTCCGGCGCCGGGAAGACATCGTCGTCGACGTAGCCGACCAGCCGCCACAGCGGCAGGCCTGTGTACGTGTGCGTCTCGCCCTTGCTCGTCACCGTGACCGTCGCGGTGTGGCACGGGCAACCAATTCCGGCCTCGAGCTCGCCGCGGGCGAACAGCCGCTCAACAGCTCCCGAGAGTAGCAGGGAGTACTCCTCGTAGGTTCCGAGGACCTCCACGGCCGCGACCATTCGTGCCGAGAGTGAGCTGGAGAAGTGCGGGTTCCCTTCGCCGACCTGGACGATCCGGAAGTAGCCCGGATCAAGCGGCATGTACTCTCCGTTCTCCATGTAGGCGAGGATCCACGTTCCTTCGGACCGGTCGAGCAGCATTCCCGCCTCGTAGTTCATCGAGTAGCCGTCCGACGCCGTGACGCGGATGGTCGTGTCGGCGGGCACGTTTCCGATCAACGTCGACATCGGGACGCCGGAGTACGCGGCCGAGTGCTCCGTACCGGTGCTTCGGGTGAACGTCCCTTCGCCCGTTACCACGTCCATCCCCTCGAGATCGACGACCGTGTACGTCCACGTCTCGTCGCCTCTCAGGACGGTCAGCAGCGCCTCGTCCTCCGCACCCTCCGCCCAACCCGGGACGGCCGCGAGAGCGACACAGATCGCCGCCACAAGCCACATGATTCCCTTGCGCATTCAGACCTCTCCTTCTCGGCAAGGCCGCGGTCGGCCTCACTCAATCCGGGCGGACGGCCGTCTTGCCGTCGCCCTCCTTCGTCTACAGATCCGAGAGCGACGGGAGGTCGCCCCCGTCGTGGTTGATGACCAGGAACACGATGCCCTTCACCATCAGGCCCGTCGTCGACGGCGCATCGCCGAACGAGTGCGCATACTCCGGGCCGAGCGCATCCAGCATGTCCGCGTTGGAGAACCGCTCGTCTTCGGGAAGGAAGACGAGCATCGGCGCGTCGTCCCATTCCACCGCTGGCTCGTCATCGACGGAGAGCGCGAGGACCGCCGGTCCGGCAGCCGTTGCTCCGTCGAGAACGCCACGCGGCACCGTCTTGTGCCAGCCGTCGAGTGCCACCAGCGTCACCGTGTCGACTCGACCGAGTCCGAAGGCTCGGTCGACCACGGCGCCGAGGTCGGCACCTCGATAGGTGTGCCCCGGCTTCCAGTTCGGCTCGCCCTCAGCGATCTGCGGACCCTCGTAGGCAACCCGCCCGGAGACGATCGGCTGCTCGGTCAGCTCCACGTCGACCGTGCGGCCTCTGTGAAGCACGCGGACCGAGAATCGAACGTCGGCGCCCCACGACTCGGGCGGCTCCTGCGACGTCGGCCGCAACAGGATGATCGACAGCACGACCACCGCCACGAGAGCGGCGGCGAGCCCGAGGATCCACGCACGCCGTCGACCGCTCATCCGCCCTCCCCGGTCGGCGATGTCCGAATCGCCGCCGCCGGGACAAGCGCGGAGACGTCGTCGCCGACGGAGATCCCGAGTGCATCGACGGCGTTTCGGGTCGACAGCGCGTTCAGCTCGTACCGATCTCCGGCCAGGACGACGTTCGTCACCTGCCCGAGCGTCCGGACCTTCTTCACGCAGACCGACAGGACGTTCTCCGCCCCACACCCGCCCGGTGCGGGGGCGTTGCGGAACAGGACGACCGCCTCCGGCGGCACGACGATCGTGATCTCCTTCGCACGTCCGAAGTGGAGCACGTCGATCTCGGCGCCGCCCAGCGCGACGGTGCACAGCGCCCCGTTCCGCCGGATCACCGACACGTGGAAGCTGTTCTTCGCGAGGATGTGATCCCATTCGGGCGGATCGGCCGCATGAAGCCGATCCGTCCCACCGGCGTGCAGTCGCTCCGACCAGAGAAGATGCTCCATGACCTCCCGAGGCGTTCCCGAGGAGACGAGAAGCTCCGACATGTCGACGTCGAGCGAATCGGCGAGAGTTCGGATCTCCGCCAATCCGGGCGCCGGCCTCGTGCCGTGCTCGATTCGGGAGAGGCGGCTGTAGTTCATCCCCGTCCGCTGCGCAAGATCGCGGAGGGAGTAACCCTTCCGCTGCCTTGCCGATTGCAGGAGCTCTCCGAATCGTGCCTTTCGCATGCGGGGAGTCTAGTCCGACTGTTGCCAGATGTCAACAGATCCATACCCCGGACGAGACGGACGCGACACGGCCGATGACATACAATGCGCGGCATGCTCCGGGGGCGAGGACAGCCGAGATCACTGCTCAATCTCACCGAGGGACCGATCACCGCCTCGCTGCTCAGGTTGGCCTGGCCGGTGATGCTCTCCAACCTGTTTCAAACGCTGTACAACTTCGTCGATCGATTCTGGCTCGCGCGCCTCGGCAAGGTCCCGATCGCGGCCCTGACACTCTCATGGCCCCTCGTCTTCCTCGTGCTTTCGATCGGCGGTGGCCTCACCATCGCGGGGACCGCCCTCGTCGCGCAGTACACCGGCGCACGGCGCACCGAGGACGCGAACCTCGCCGCCGGCCAAGTCGTCGGATTCACGACGCTCCTTGCGATCGCGCTCGGCCTCGTCGGCTTCTTCTCTGCGCGGCCGATCCTGACGCTGATGGGAGCCGAGACGGAGCTGATCACCGCGGCGACCAGCTACCTGAGGATCATCTACGCGGGCATTCCGCTGATGTTCGGCACATTCGTCATCACCGCGCTCCTCAACGGCGCCGGCGACACGGTCACCCCGATGATCCTGATGGGAGCCTCGGTCGGCCTTAACCTGGTTCTCGACCCGCTGTTCATCTTCGGCTGGGGGCCGTTCCCGGAGTGGGGCGTCGCCGGCGCCGCCGTCGCGACCGTTCTGGCGCGCGGGCTCCTCTCGCTCGTCGGGTTCTTCTTGCTCTTCTCCGGTCGCCTCGGGGTTCACCTCCGGCCGCACCACCTGAAGCCGCGGTGGAGATTGATCCGCCGGATCATCTCAATCGGCGGGCTCGCGTCGATCGGGCAGACGGGAACGGCGCTCGGCTTCTCCATCATGAACGGCGCATTGGCCCGGATCGGGATCACCGTTCTCAGCGCATTCGGGATCGGGAACGCATTCATCGCGATCGTCCTGATGCCGGCGATGGGGCTCGGTCAGGCGACCGCGACAATGGTCGGACAGAACCTCGGCGCACAGCGGCCGGATCGGGCGAGCCGCTCGGTCTGGTCCGGCATTGGAATCTCGAGCGCCATTCTCCTGGCCGCGGCCATTGCCGTGCTCCTGTTGCGCCAGCATCTGATCGGATTCTTCCTGTCCGATCCGGACGTCCTCGCCGCAGGCAGTGAGATGCTCTTCCTCGTCGCACTCGCGTTCCCGTTCATGGGCATCATCCAGGTCATCATGGGCGCCTACCAAGGCGCCGGGCACACGTTCTACTCGATGTTCTTCGATCTGTTCCGCCTGTGGGCGCTCCGTGTTCCGCTCGTCTTCATCCTCGCGTTCGCCGTCGGCATGGGCGCCAGTGGCGTCTGGTGGGCGATGTTCTGGTCGAACCTCGCGACGGCGGGCCTGTCCCTCGGCTTCTTCGTCACCGGGAACTGGAAGCACCGCGTCATCAAGGGGCGGTCCTCACCGGTCGAGCAGACCGAGTAGCCTTGCGAGACACGCCGACTCCTCCTACCCTCTGACCATTCAGCGGGGAGGGTGCGGCATGGCGACGATTACGATTTCCGAGGCGAAGGAGCATCTGAGCGAGTCCGTCACGTTCCAGGGGTGGCTACACAACAAGCGATCGAGCGGGAGGATCCTGTTCCTTCAGGTCCGCGACGGAACCGGCGTGATCCAGGCGGTCCTGTCGGAATCCGACAACGCGGAGCTGTTCGCCGTCGCCGATCGGCTCCCCCGCGAGGCGTCGATCGTCGTCTCGGGCACGCTGCGAGAGGACCGAAGGGCGCCCACCGGATGCGAGCTCCAGCCAACGGAGCTGCAGGTCGTCCACGAGCCGACCGAGCCGTTCCCGATCGAGATGACCGAGCACACGCCCGCCTTCCTGATGGACCATCGCCACCTGTGGATCCGCACCGGCCGCCAGGTCCCCGCCCTTCGGATTCGGGACGCGACGTTCCGGGCGTTCCGTGAGTTCTTCCATCAGCGCGGCTTCGTCGCCACCGAGGCCCCGATACTGACCGGGACGTCGGTCGAAGGGACGACCACCCTGTTCGAGCTCGACTACTTCGACGACAAGGCCTACCTCAGCCAGAGCGGGCAGCTGTACCTCGAGGCGACCGCGATGGCGCTGGGGAAGGTCTACTGGATCGGTCCGGCGTTCCGGGCCGAGAAGTCGAAGACGCGGAAGCACGTCACCGAGTTCTGGATTGCCGAGGCAGAGATGGCCTACGTCGATCACGCGGGGAACCTCGATCTGCAGGAGGATCTGGTCCGGTTCATCGTCACGTCCGTCGCCGAGGAGCGGAGGGCGGAACTCGAGCAATTGGAGCGGGACGTCGATCGGCTGCTCGAGGAGGTCCGCGAGCCGTTCGCGCGCGTCGACTACGCCGACGCGGTGACGCTCCTCCAGGAGAAGGGGCACGACGTGTCGTTCGGCAGCGACTTCGGCGCACCGGAAGAGGCGACACTCGGCGAGCACTTCAATCGGCCGGTGTTCATCGAGCGGTTCCCGGTCCGGATGAAGCCGTTCTACATGAAGCGCGATCCGCTCGACCCCGAGCGGGTTCTCGCGGCGGACCTGATCGCACCGGAGGGGTACGGAGAGATCATCGGCGGCAGTCAGCGCGTCGACACGGAGGAGGAACTCGTCGCCCAGCTGGCGGAATTCGGCCTTCCGGTCGAGCCGTACCAGTGGTACGTTGATCTACGACGGTATGGGTCGGTCCCGCACTCCGGCTTCGGCATGGGATTGGCACGCGTGGTCGCCTGGATCTGTGGCGTGAAGCACATCCGTGAGGTCATCCCGTTCGCGCGGCAGATCAATCGCTTGTATCCATAGCGTGTTCGAAGGCTGTGGCACAGCCTTCGAGCACGAGATTGAGGGATGTCACCCTGTCAGGAGGATGAGGATGTCGACCGCCACCGCCCCGTGCTCATCGGCGATCACCGGGTTCAGATCGATCTCCGCGATCTCCGCATGATTCATCCCGATCCGCCCCAGCGCGGTGACGATCCGAACGAGCGGCGGCAGGGCCACGGCCGGCTGTCCCCGGAACGCCTCGAGCAGCGGGAAGGCGCGGATGGAACGGATCATCCGATCCGCTTGGCTGTGCGAGATCGGCGCCACACCGAACGCCACGTCCTGGAGCGCCTCGACCAGCGTCCCTCCGATCCCGAACATTACCGCCGGTCCGAAGGCGGGGTCCCGCTCGAGTCCGAAAATCAGCTCACGCCCGGCGACCATCTTCTGGGCCAGGACGCGCGCATCGGCCATTCCAAGCGAGTCGATCACCGTGTCGAGCGCCTCGAACGCATCGCGCGCCGCCGACTCCGTCTCGATCCCGACGATCACCGCGTCACGCTCGAATCGGTGCGCAAGCTCGGGCGCGTCGACCTTCAGGACGATCGGCGCGCCGACCTCCGTCAGGAATCGAGCCGCCTCGTCGGCGCCGGCGAGGAAGGCACACGGGCAGACCGAAACACCGTATGCGGCGAGGAGGTCTGCGCCTTCGTCGAAGGTCAGGCCCGTCCGCCGCTCCAATCGAACCCGCTCGAGGATCGCCGCAGCAGCGGCGCGGTCGCCCGACGTATCCACCGTCGCCTGCTCGTCGGGGAACCGAAGCTCTCTTGCCCGCCGGAGGATCGACAGGGCCGCCACGGCGGTCTCAGGCATCGCGTACGTCGGAATCCCCGCCTCTCGAAGCGGCGTGATCAGCGGTTCGACCGTCGCGGCGTGGCTCAACGTGCAAACGAGGATCGGCTTCGCCGGATGCCTCTCGGCAACTCTAAGGACGCCCGCCCCGACCGCTTCGACCGGTTCGTGGAAGACGAGTGGCGGGCGGAAGATGACGATCGCCGCGTCCGCCTCCTCGAGCAGCAGGTCCAGTCCGCGCTCGTAGTGTCCGCTGTTCGCCGTGGCAATCATGTCGACCGGATTGCCGAGCCCCGCTTCCGGTGGGAGGAACTCTCCGAGTCGCGCTCGGAGGTCTGCCGTCAGTTCGGGAACTCTGAGCCCGTCGCGGACGCACGCGTCCGCCGCGATGATCCCCGCGCCGCCGGCGTTGGTCAGGATCGCGATCCGATCGCCGGCCGGGAAGACGCCCCGCTCCAGCGCACGGAGTGCGGTCAGCGTCTCCTCGATCGTTGTAACGCGAAGTGCGCCGGCCTGCCGCAGGAACGCATCGACGATCGCGTCGGGGCTCGCAAGCGACCCGGTGTGCGACGCGACGGCGGCCGCGCCGGCCTCGGTGCGGCCGGCCTTCAGGACGACCACCGGCTTCCTCTTCGCAATCCCGTGGATCAGATGCCGAAACGCCTCGGGATCGGCGAAGCTCTCGAGATACAGGAAGATCGCAGCGCACTCGTCGTCCTCGGCAAGCGCCGCGAGGAAGTCGTTCTCGGTCAGTCCCGCGCGATTCCCGAGATTGACGAATCGCGAGACACCGAGGCTCGCGTCCTCGAAGCATTCGAGCAGTGTCTCACCGAGCGAGCCGCTCTGCGAGATGAACGCGATCTCCCCACCGGGGGGGAACCAACGCGAGAACGAGGCGTTCAGTCGCATCCGTGCCGAGCTGTTGATGATCCCCATGCAGTTGGGACCGACGACGTTGAGCCCATGCCTGGCGATCGAGGCGCGCAGCTCGTCCTCGAGTCGCTCCCCGTCCTCGCCGCTCTCCTTGAACCCTGCGGTGATGATGACGAGGTTCTCGATTCCCCTTCTCCCGCACGCCTCCACGGTCGGCAAGACAACGGCCCGGTTGATCGCAAGAATCGCCAGGTCGACGATCTCCGGCAGCTCGTCGACCGAAGGGACGCACGACAGGCCGAGCACGTCCGCGTACTTCGGGTTCACCGCGTAGAGGGGACCTCGATAGCCGCAGTCCAGGAGGTTCTTCAGGATCGTCCCGCCGACCGATCCCGGCTTCGGGCTCGCTCCGACGACCGCCACGGATCGCGGCTCGAGCAGTCGTCCGATCCGTTCAGTCATGCGCCCTCATCCCCCACGCCATCAGCCAGGCAAGCCCGATCATGATCAGGACGTCCCCGACGGAGAACGCCGTTGCGAACGGGACGCCCTCCGGAAGATACAGCCAGTCTCCGAGGCCGTTGAGGTGCGTCGACGGGCCCATGAGGGTCACGTTCGCGACGGCCTCGCCATCGAGGAGCCGCTCGGCCACGCGATCCAGCCCCGCCCGTCGCAGGGCGTGAACCGACGCCGGCATGTACCCGCCGTTTGCGATCACCGTACCGAGATTGCACGCCGCTCCGAGCAGCAGACCACGCATCGGAAGCAGATGCAGGTTTCTCGCGACCACGACGATCAGCAATGCGTACGATGCAAGATGAAGTGGGGCGGTTCCGTACGGCAGAAGGGGCGATCCGGAGAACAGCGGGAAGATCAGCAACTGGATCACCAGCGCAACGGGAACGAGCGCCAGCCACCGCAGGCGAAGCCGCGCGAGGTGTGCCAGCCGGCCGCCACTGAGGCGCCCGATCGCCAGGCCGACCAGCAGCGCTACGAGGTAGAGCATCTCGACGTCATCAGGCTCCGTGCACAGGCTCCGGAACCGGCTCGTCCGGGACCGTTGCTTTGGCCGACGACCTCTCGAGGATGCGAAGAAGGGCGTCGGCGACCTGCGGATCGAGATCGGTACCGCGCATCTCTCCGAGGATCGCGATCGTCCGTTCGGGGCTGAACGCCTTCCGGTACGGCCGATCGGTGGACAGCGCGTTGTGTATGTCGGCCGCCGCGATGATTCGCGCCGTCAGCGGGATCTCCTCACCACGCAGGCCGTCAGGGTACCCGCTTCCGTCCCACCGCTCGTGCTCGTGCCGAACCGCGTCGACGACACGGCCGTAGATCTCCAGCCCCTCGATCAGCTCAGCGCTGATCACCGGATGCCGCCTCATGACCTCCCACTCCTCGTCGCTCAGCGGTCCTGGTTTGAGGAGGATCGCATCGGGGACCGCGACCTTGCCGATGTCATGAACGCGGGCACCGACATCGATGTCCTCGATCTCGTGTTGCGGGAGCCCCATCTGCGCCGCAATGCGAACCGCCAACTCGGCGACCTGCTCGGAGTGAACGGCCGTGTAGTGATCGCGCGCATCAAGGAGACGCGAGATCTGCTCGAACGTCTTCCTCGCCTCGGTCTGGAGCTTCACGTACCCCCGGAACGACATGTGGACGAGCGACAGCGGGAAGAGGGCCAGAAAGACGTGCCAGACGGAGAGGCTCCGCAGGACGGACAGGAGGAGCGCCGACACGCAGAGAACCAGATACTGGATGAAGAACTGGCGGCTGCTCTCCCAAGCGGAGTGGAAGAACGACTTGCTCTCGGTGAGGGAGATGATTCCGGTAACGAACGAGATGTTGAGGACCATGTAGATCAGGAAGCCCCCGATCGCGAGTGCGAAGTCGATCGGAACGGCGAGCGGCAGCGTCGGCCGATCGAAGAAGAGGAGAAACAGTCCGGTCACGGAGACGGTGACGATCAGCTGGCTGACGTTGAACGTGATCGCGATGGTGCTCGTTCTCCGCTCCCCCGCCCCGGCCCTCCACCGCATGAGCATTTCCGACAGGATCGACGAGGCTGCGACAAGGATCACCGCGAGGTACGGCCCGAGGATGAAGAGCGCCGCCAGACAGATCGCGATCGAACTTGAGATCTCCCATCCGAAGGCGGGCACGCGGGTGGCATAGACCTCGGCCAGCACCGCCAGGATGATGAAGATCGCGAACAGCGCGACCTCGTCGACGCCGGAGAAGGAGCTTCGCGCGACGGCAAACCCCAGTGCCGTGGCAGCGAGAAGCACCAGGAAACCGATGTACAGTGTCACGCGCACTGGGAGTTTCATGTTCGTTTCCTCAGCGCGAAGGGTACGAGATTCCGCGCAGTCAGGCCAGCCCAGGCGCAGACAACCGACCACCGTGGCGAAACGAGCGCGTTCCGCCACGTTTGACACCGTGCGGCCCGTGTTCGCGGCAGGGCCGCATTGCCCGTCAGATCCTGAGGGTCGGGCGAACACCTAGCCCAGAGGCAGGCGCACCCACTCGGCGGCCGACAGGAGCCGTACCTTCCCCCCGCCCCCGTTTCCTTCGGGGCTCCCGCTCTAGACCTTCCCCTCCGGGGACCACTTGATGTTCTCCGCCAGCAGCAGCGCCAGCGCCGCGAGCGTCATCACGTAGAACATGACCTTCCCGCTGAACAGCTTCTTCATCCGCTCTTCTCCCTTGCGCGTGTATCCGCCCCACTTCATCGTGTCCTCCTCTCGATCGCTAGACCTTCCCCTCCGGGGACCACTTGATGTTCTCCGCCAGCAGCAACGCCAGCGCCGCGACCGCCAGCAAGTAGTACGTCGTCCTCGTGCCGAACAGCTTCCTGAACAGCTTGTTCATCCGTTCCTCCCCTTTCCGGTTGTAGCCTCCCCACTTCATCGCTCACGCCTCCTTGGTGAGAAACGAAGAAACCGCCGGAACTCTGCGGTTCGTTTCTCCGCCCATCTGGGTACTTGCATGCCTCATGTATAGGCGAAACGGCCCGCACGGTCAAGTTTCTTGAATGATATTTCCATGGTATTTGGAGAATGTGAGTGTAGCTATCCGTTTCCCCTACTTGCCGCCAAGCGGCCGATTCGCCGGAAGATCCTTCCACTTCCGCGGCTTTCCGCCGTGGTCGACCTGCTCGCGCGCGGTGCTAAATCCGACGTCGCAGGCTCGAGCGAGCCACCGGGTTGCCCCGGTCGAAAGCGAGACTCCAAACCCGTTTGACTTCCCTTCTCGCGGGCGATACAGTTACGCGCAGATCGACGAAGAGGTGCTACAGTTGAGAGAATATGAGATCGTATATGTTATCCGGACCGATCTATCCGAAGAGGATCGTTCGGCGAAGATCGAGCGGATTCATTCCCTGATCACCGAGAACGGCGGGGAGCTCGGGAAGGTCGAGGACTGGGGCAAACGCGTCCTTGCCTACGAGATCAAGCACAACACCGAAGGGTACTACGGCCTGGCCGAATTCTATCTTCCCCCCGATTCCGTACGGACGGTGGAGGATCGCCTCAACATCGACGAGGAGATTCTTCGCTATCAGATCATCTCCCGGTCGTAGGGGAGGTCCCATGGCGGCAAGCCTGAACAAAGTCATTCTGATCGGGAACCTGACGGCCGATCCGGAGCTTCGGTACACGCCGAGCGGGACGGCGCGAACGCGCTTCTCGGTCGCGGTGAATCGCCAGTACAAGAACTCCTCCGGGCAGCTTCAGGAGGAGACGACGTTCGTCCCGATCGTCGCCTGGGGATCGCAGGCCGAGAACTGCGCGAACTACCTGAGCAAGGGGCGATCGGTCGCCGTCGAGGGCCGCCTTCGCATCGACTCGTTCGAGAATGCCGAGGGAGAGAGAAAGAAGGTCGTGGAGGTCGTCGCGCAGAGCGTGCAATTCCTCGGCGGGCCGTCCCGGCAGTCCTCCGATTCAACGCCGTCCGCTCCTTCAACCGTCTCCGAACCCGCACCCGCCGCAAAGCCCGATGAGGAGGTTCCTTTCTAAGTCATGTTCACCAAGCGAAAACGCAAGTGTCGAGTGTGTGAGAAGAAGGCAAACCTGGACTACAAGAAGCCCCAGGAACTGAAGCCGTTCATGAACCGTCTCGGGAAGATCCTGCCGAAGAGAGCGACGCGCCTCTGTGCCAAGCACCAGCGCAAGCTCGCGCTGGAGATCAACCGAGCGCGAAAGCTCGCCCTCCTGCCGTACGTCGGAGAGCGTGAGCCGATGAAGATGCGCCGGTAGCTCTGCGCATTCCAGCCGTCCCCGAATCGATGGCGAAGATCGACAGAACCGTGGGATGGCTGGCCGAGAAGGCCCGAAACGGAACCCCGTCCCAACCGATTCGAACCGATGACGCGCTCTCGCTCGAGGGCGCGTTTCCTGATGCGCGTCCGGACCCCTCGGGCTGTCTGATCCTCGACAGCGTCGCTCCACTCACGCCGCTCGACCTCTCACGGGAGCCGACGTCGAAGGCACTGCTCGGCGAGCTCCGCCTCCTCTACGGCGTTGGGGACCGATACACGCGCGTTCTGCGGGAAGAGGGCTACGCGACGATTCCCGACCTAATCGACCACCCGCGCTGGGGTGACGCCTCGGCCGCCCTGCTGGCGACCTGGGGGACGCCGTTCGACCCGAGCGCCGTCTATCGATCACTCGAGCGATGGCTGCCGAGCGCCGATCCGCTCCACCTTCGGTCTCTCGGACTCCTGCCGATCGATGGGCTCCGCTTCTTCGATCTGGAGACGCTCGGGCTCGGCGGAGCGCCGATCTTCCTCGCCGCCGTCGGCCGGTTTGTCGAGAAGGGCTTCCTGGTTCGCCAGATCCTGGCTCCCTCGCTCGGCGCCGAAGTGGCGCTGCTCGAGCGGACGGCCGCCGAACTCGCCGAGGCCTCCGCCCTCCTCTCCTACAACGGCAAGAGCTTCGACTGGACGATGCTCAGGGAGCGATTCGCCTACTACGGCCTTCCACTGCTCGACGCACCGATCCACATCGACCTCCTCCACCACACGCGCCGGGCGTTTCAGTCTGTCGTGCCGGACTGTCATCTCGGGACGATCGAGGCCCACGTGCTCGGGATCGAGCGCACGAACGATCTGCCTTCCGCCGAGGTGCCGATCCACTACACCACGTACCTCGAGACCGGCGACGCCGCCCCGCTGGTGCCGGTCGTGAACCACAGTCGCCAGGATCTCGTCAGCCTCGTCGTTCTGCTCGATCGCCTGATGCGGACGGCCGGCGATGTTTGACGGACTCGTCCCGGACCTCGAGCGAAGCGCCTGGTATCGTGGCCAGGTCGCCCACTCGGCCGTACGGCCCGGTTCGGTCGCCGAGTTCGCCGACATCGGGCTTCCACCGCGGCTTGGCACGTACCTCTCGGACCGCGATCTCACCCTCTACCGCCACCAGGCCGAGGTCATTCGGTCGTTTCGCACCGGCCACGACGTAGTCCTGACGACGCCGACCGCCTCAGGGAAGACGCTCGCCTTCAACCTTCCGGTCGCCGAGGCGTTGCAGAAGGATCCGGACGGGTGTGCTGTTTACCTCTACCCGCTGAAGGCGCTCGCCAACGATCAGTTGACGAAGCTCCACGACCTCGATTCCGCGTGTGACCTGGACCTCCGCCCGGCCACCTATGACGGCGACACGGCAGCGTCGAGCCGTCAACGGATCAAGCGATCATCGCGTGTCGTGCTGACCAATCCCCACGCGTTGCATCAGTACCTGCCCTGGCATCACCAGTGGGCGCGGATCTTCGCCAACCTGCGAGCGCTGGTCATCGACGAGGCGCACCACTACCGCGGGGTCTACGGCAGCAACGTCGCGGCCCTGCTGCGACGGCTCCTCCGAATCGTCGCGCACTACGGCGGGTCGCCGCAAATCGTCCTCTCGTCCGCATCGGTGGCCAATCCCGAGGCGTTCGCGCGAGCGCTGACCGGGCGTGACGCCGCATCCGTTCGAGACGACGCATCTGCGCGTGGAGAGAAGCGCGTCCTGTTCTGGGATCCGCTGATCGATCCAACCCGCTCCGTCTCAACGCAAGTTGCGCGGCTCCTCGCGTTCCTGACCGAACGCGGGATCCAGACGATCTGTTTCACCCGGTCCCGGACCTCGGCCGAGGTTATCGCACACGCCGCCACCCGAGCCGGCGCCGAAGGGATCGCCCCGTACCGTGCCGGCTATCTGCCGAGCGAGCGCAGAGCGCTGGAAGAGGCACTCCGATCCGGAACGATTCGCGGCGTCGTGTCGACGACCGCGCTCGAGGCGGGCATCGACATCGGTGGGCTCGACGCCGCGATTCTCGTCGGATTCCCGGGAAGCCTCCTGTCCGCATGGCAGCAGGCCGGCCGTGCCGGCCGAGGCGCGGCGCCTTCCCTCCTCGTCTTCGTGCCGTACGAGAACCCGCTCGATCGGTACTTCTTCGCACATCCCAATGATTTCCTCGGGCGCACCCGCGAGCGCCTCGTCGTCCCCCGAAGCACCCCCCGACAGCAGGCCGGCCACCTCGCGTGCGCCGCCGCCGAGCTCCCGCTGCCCGACGCAGAGCTCACACCGGAGGAGACCGAGCTGGCCCATGCCCTGACCGATCAAGGGCTCCTCGCGTCGACGCCGCGCGGCTACATCTACCGCGGCCTGCGCCGGGCACACGAGATCGTCTCCCTCGACGACCTCGGTGGGGAGACGCTCCGGATGACCTGTGACGACCGGCTGCTCGAGACGATGGATGCGGTGCGTGCCCGGCGCGACGCCTTCCCCGGCGCCGTCTACCTTCATCGCGGCGACACGTACGTCGTCGAGCGCCTCGACCTTGAGGAGGGGCTCGTCGAGGTCCGCCTCGAGGAGGTCGACTACTACACACACAGCCTCCGAGCCTCCGAGGTCGAGATCCTCTCTCGCGAGGAGAGCCGAACTTGGAACGGAATCGAGCGGGCCGCCGGACGGGTCCGCGTCACCGAATCGTTCCTCGGATTCAAGACGGTTCACGCCGACCGCACCGTGTCCGTCCACCCGCTCGATCTCCCTCCGCACGTCTACGAGACCGACGCCATGTGGGTCGCGTTCTGCAGCGACGTCCCCGAACTGCCCGCGGAACATCTGCTCGGGGCGCTTCATGGGACCGAGCACGCGCTGATCGCCATGACGCCGCTGCTCGTCCTCTGCGACGCGACCGACGTCGGCGGCCTCGCCTCGCCGCTCCACGTCCAGACCGGCGCGCCGACGATCGTCCTATTCGACGACATCGAGGAGGGTGCCGGCCTCACGGGCGCACTGTTCGATGCGTTCGGCAGACTGGCGGAGCGGGCCCACGCGCTCGTCCGCGACTGCCCGTGCGAAGCGGGCTGTCCCGCCTGCCTCTTGTCGCCACGCTGCGGGAGCCAGAACGAACCGCTCTCCAAGCAAGGCGCCATCCATCTCCTCGGGCTCCTGGCCCGAGCGGAACCCGAGACGGAGGTCATCGCATGAAACGCATCGTCGCCGTCGTCTTCCACGCCCCGCCGGGGCCGTCGGAGCCCGAGCGGTTCGTTGAGGCTGGGAGACGCGCGTCCGCCGAGGATCTGATCCGCTCGCTTCGCCCCAAGGTCGACGAGGTCCTCGTGGTCACCGGCGAGGAGTCCTGGACCGAGTCGCTCCGTTCGCTCGGCGCAACGGTCGTTCGACCCGACCCGGCGGGACCGTTCCGCTTCGGCGACACGTTGCGACGGCTGATCCGCGAGCATCGGATCGACGCGCTCCTCTACTTCGGAAGCGGCGCCGGCGGCCTGCTCGGAGAAGGAGGGGTCGAGGACCTGCTGGCGTTTGCCGAGCGCCCCACGCCGGGTGCGCTGTTCAACAACTTCTACTCGTGCGATTTCGCCGTCGTCACACAGGCGACGTCCCTCCACACCGTCGATCTTCCACCCAGCGACAACGGCCTCGGATTCGCGCTCTCCGACGCGGGAGTCCCCTGTCACGCCCTCCCCCGCTCAGCTGAGACGTCGTTCGACATCGACACGCCGATCGACCTGGTCGTCCTTCGTGCGGCGGGCCGCGGTGGGCCCGCAATGCGCGCATTCCTCGAGCGGGACGCTCGCCAACACCCCACGCTCGACCGCGTCCTCGACCGGATGACCGATCGCACGCAGCTCCTCCACCTCTCGGGGCGGATCAACCCGGGGATGTGGGCCGCATTCGAACGGGCGATCGCGTGCCGGACCGCCGGCGTCATCGAGGGCCGCGGCATGCGTGCGACCGGCGATTCACGCCCGCTCCTCCTCCAGCGGATCCTTCGCGAGAACAAGGCACCGGCCTTCTTCGAACGTTTGGCGGAGGTCGCCGACGCGGCGATCCTCGACTCCCGGCCGCTCCTCGCCGTCGAAGGTGGGCTCCCCCCGGCCACCGACCGGTTCGCGAGCGATCTCTTCCTTCCGGGCAGGATCTCCGATCCGCTCTGGCGCACGTTCACGGAAGCCGCCGCCGAGGCTCCGATCCCCGTTCTGATCGGCGGCCATTCGCTCGTCTCCGGCGGGCTGTGCCTCCTAGCGGAGGCCGCCTGGAAAGGCCGCGACCTTGCTCGTAGACTTCACCCCGACCCCTTCAAAGGAAGGAACGATTCGAGATGAGCGATTCCCACGCACCCAGACTGATCGACGTCGATCCGCAGACGGCCGCCCTGATCGCCGCCGAGGAGCGGCGGCAACGAGAGAAGATCATCCTGATCCCGTCCGAGAGTCTGACTCCGGCGCCGGTGCGGGAGGCCCTCGGATCGGTCTTCTCGAGCGTGTATGCCGAAGGGTATCCGCGCAAGGCGATGGTGAGCGCGTCGCCCGACCGCCTCGCGCGACTCGACGAGCAGCTCGCGAGCTACCGACGGTACGCCGATCGCCGCTTCTACAAGGGGGCCGAGTACGCCGACTTGGTCGAATCGCTCGCCGGGCGCCGCGCCGCCGAGGCGTTCGCGACGGAGGAGTTCCCGGCCGAACGGATCTACGCGAACGTGCAGGCGCTGTCGGGAGCCGCCGCCAACCTGTCCGTCTACGATACGTTCGTCCAGCCGGGCGAGACGGTCATGGGAATGGCACTCACCGAGGGGGGGCACCTGACGCACGGCTCCGAGTTCAACGTCACGGGCAAGCGGTACCACATCGTGTCGTACTCGGTCGATCCGAGTACCGGGAAGCTCAACTACGATGCCATCAGGCGACTGGCCGAGGAGCACCGACCGCGCCTGATCATCGGCGGGTTCACGTCGTACCCTTGGCAGCCGGACTGGAACGCGTTTCGAGAGATCGCCGACTCGGTCGGCGCGATCCTCCTCGCCGACGTCGCTCACACGGCAGGGCTGATCGTCGGCGGCGTTTACCCCAACCCGATCGGGATCGCCGACGTGATCACGTTCACGACACACAAGACGCTGTGCGGGCCGCGCGGCGCTGTTGTCCTCTCGACCGATCCGGAAATCGCGGAGCAGATCGACACCGCCGTGTTCCCAGGGCTCCAGGGTGGACCCCACGTCAACAAGTTCGCCGCCCTCGCCGTCGCGCTGAAGGCAACCGAGGCGCCGGGGTTCCGCGACCTCCAACGGCGGATCGTGGAGAACGCCGCCCTCCTCGCCAATGCGCTGCGAGACGAGGGGCTGACCCTCGCGTACGGAGGCACCGACACACACCTGCTCCTCGTCGATCTGAAAGAGATCGAGAACGACACCGGCTTTGTCATGATGGGAGAGGTCGCGGCGCGGATCCTCGACCTCGTCGGCATCGTCTGCAACAAGAACACCCTCCCCGGCGATACGAGCGCCGCGGACGCGCACGGCATCCGGCTCGGAACCCCTTGGCCGACGCAGCGGGGGATGGGACCAGGCGAGATGAAGGACCTCGCCGGGATCATCGCCCATGTGCTCAAGAGCATCCGCCCGTTCGAGTACATCGGACTGAGTGGGGAGCTCTCCCGCGGCAAGACCATGCTGTCGGTCCTCGAGTCGGCGCGGCGCGACGTCCGCGCACTGATCGCACGAGTCGATCCCTCGGTCTCGGTCCACGACGCGTATCGAAGCGACTCGCCTTGGACGATCCTCCGGTTGCTCCGCGGGCGGGTCCGGGCGCTGCTCAACGAGGCGACGCCGGCCGACCTGCTGACACTCGATCCGGGACAACCGTGCTCGACGTTCCTATTTGACGAGAATGGAGCCCTCCTCTCGGAGATCCTCATCAAGGGAATCGGTCCCGAGGACTACCTCGTTCTCGCGCCTCGCGAGAATGGGCAGGCCGTCTCGACGTGGCTCACCGGCCTCGCCGACGGCTACGTCGTCTTCGATCAGAACGACGTGTTCCGGAAGGTCCAGGGGCCGGCGGTCGTCGAGGAGCTGGCGGAGGAGACCGTCCCCGAAGCGGCCCGCGAGTGGCTCGCCGATCTGGACGTGCCGATCGGCCCCGCGAGCAACGGCACCACGATTCGCGACGTGTACGCCCGTGCCCCCGAGCGGTTCGCCGTCCACAAGCCGTACTTCGTCGGCCAGTCCCATCTCGATCTGTCCCGCTCGGATCCGGAGCGCGTGCCGTTCGCGTGGGAGGAGCCCGCGCCGGAGACACTCCAGACGACGTCGCTCCACGACGCGCATATCGAGCTGGGCGCGAGGCTGGCCCCGTTCGCAGGGTGGGAGATGCCGGTGTGGTACACGTCGGCACTCGAGGAGCACCGCGCCATCCGCGAGACCGCCGGGCTGTTCGACCTCGGCCACATGGGCGTCTTCCAGGTCAGCGGCGAGTACGCCACCGAGTTCCTCAACGCCGTGACGTCGAACTACGCCGCGTGGCTGGAGGACGGGCAGTCGCACTACGCGTACCTCCTCGATCCGAACGGCCGGATGCTCGACGACATCATGGTCTACCGCCGTGCCGTCGATCGCTACTTGGTCGTCGTGAACGCCGTCAACGAGGCAAAGGACTGGGAGTGGCTGAACGGCCTGAACGACGGCCGCTACCTGATCGACGACGATGTGCCCGCTCGCCGACCGTCGCCGAGGGTGACGATCCAGGACCTCAAGCGCGACCGAGGCGTCATTGACATCGCCCTTCAGGGCCCACGCAGCAAGGAGATCCTCGATCGGATCCTCGGACGCGCCGAGCGCCTGGCCGTCGGAGCGCTCGAGCGAACCGACTTCTGCGAGCTGACCGTCGCCGGCCATCAGCTGATCGTAGCGCGCACCGGCTATACCGGAGAGCCGCTCGGGTACGAGATCTACGTCGGCGGGACGACGGCGCGCTGGGTGTGGGATCGAATCCTCGAGGCCGGCGGTCCGCTCGGGCTGCTTCCCTGCGGCCTCGCCGCCCGCGACTCGACCCGAACAGAAGCGGGCTTTCCGCTGTACGGCCACGAGTTCGCCAGCCGACACGACATCAACGCGTTCGAGGCCGACTACGGGTCTTACGTGAAGATCCACAAGCCGTTCTTCGTCGGCAGAGGGCCGTCGGTCGCCGCCTACCGGAACCAGACACGATCGATCGTCCGGTTCGCATGCGAGAGCGGCGCGCGCCGCGTCCAAGACGGCGCGGCGGTTCTCGATCGAAGCGGCGCGGTCGTCGGCCGCGTCACGAGCTGCGTCTCCCTCGGTGATACGCAGATCGGCATGGCGCTCCTCGAGCGGGCGTCGCTCGAGCCGGGCACAGCCATCGCCCTATTCAACCCGCCAGGGGAGAAAGCGGCGGAAAAGCCGTTGAAGGATCTGCGCGTCGGCGATCGCCTCCCGCCACGGATTCGCGCGACCGTGTTGCCGCGACTGCTCAGTCAGGAAGTGACAACGCCGGACGAGTAGGTGGGGTGGGGCGAGACAGCGGAGACAGTTCGAGCTAGTTCAGACGACGATCCTCGGGGACGATCGGCCGGGTCTGGATCAACCACTTCAGCTCCGTCGGCAGAACGGACTCGAGCGACTGCGCGTACTCGCGCCATCGGTCCCGCTCTTGGCAGAGTTCGCGGACGACTTCTTTGAGGACCTCGGTCTCGACTTCCGGCTGGATGACGATGCAGATCCCCGACGACCCATCCTCGTCGACCAGTTCGTGCTTCAGCCGATCGGCGGCCTGCTGGATCGGGAGACCCTCTTCCTGCCTCAGTTCTTCGAGACGGCGAAGGATGGCGACGGCTTCTCCCTTGAAGATGAGGCGGTTCCGCGCGCCTCGCGACATGTAGCCATCGAGCGTTTCGCCGAGCGCGTTGACTCTCATGCGCACGGCGCGTTTCGACAGCCCGAGGAACCGCGCAACATCGTCCAGCGTGACCATGTCGGCATTATACGTCAAACATTCCGCCGTTTCGTGTAATGCGCGAAACCCTCGATGCGAGGACACGAGAACAGCGGTTTGCGCTCGGTGGGGGCGTCGGAATCATGCTCCGCCGGACATGTCCTCAGCGCATATCCTCACAGCTTAACAACACGCTCTGAAGATACGAGGCAATCGAACAGGAAGACCTGGATCCTTCTTCGGCGGGGGTGGCGGTGATCATTGCCGTCCTCGTCGCAGCACTGTTCTCAGGAGGCGAGGACCGGCCCCAGCGGGTCTTCCTGCCGGCGGTCGATGCGCAGGTCTGGCCGTCGACGATCCACATGAGCCGGGGCACGTCAACAAGCGGATCACCGTCTACGTGCGCGAGTTCGGGCAAATCCACAAGGACTCGTACCTCGTCGAAGCGTTGAAGAAGGACTGCGACTAGCAGAGCCGAGTCACTTCCTCGAGGCCTCCCCCTCGAGCGGTCAGGCGGGCGAACTCGCCCGCGAGTAGAATCTCGGGGAGCCACGCGGCGCTTCGCGCGAGCGCGGCTCCCATCTCTATGCTGTTCGAGGAGACCTGATGCTCAGCGAAACCGCCGCGAAGACCCGCCTGCAATCCCTCGCCGAGAGCGACTACGCCGCGCCCGCAGATGTGGCGCCGGCCGCATTCGCGTTGGAGATCCTTCCGCACCTCGGCTCGTCCGACGGCGAGCTGCGGGAGCGGTACGTGTACGGAACCCTCCACCGATGGGTTGTTCGACGGACGCTCGATGTCGTCGCCATCGCCGATCTCGCTCGGATCCTCGTCGACACGGATCACTTGTTCCTCGGGATCGACGCGCCGGGGGAGGATACCGTCTACATGAGAGCCTTCTCCGTCCTCCTGCTCGCACCGATCGTCTACACCCACCAGCAAGACCCGTTCCTCTCCTCGGACGACCTCGATGGGATCCTGACCCGGACCGTCGAATACCTCGATCGCGAGCGAGATCTTCGTGGCTACGTTTCGAGCGAGACCTGGTGGGCGCACGGCATCGCCCACGCCGCCGACGTGCTCGGACAGCTGGCGCAGTGCGAGGAGGTGCCCACCGGCGGACTGCGGGTGATGCTCGATGCGATCGCGCGGGTGGCGCTGACCGAGACGGCCGTCTTCATCTTCGAGGAGGACACGCGAATGGCCGCAGCGGCGATCGAAATCCTCAAGCGATCGGAGCTCGACCGCGAAATGGTCGCCGACTGGCTCACGCGCCTCGTTCCGGAGGCCCGCTGGACCGGCGAGCTCCCCCGGGTCCATCACCGCTATCTGAACGCCCGCAACGTCCTGAGGTGCCTGTACTTCCAGAGCCAAGCGGCCGAACTGCCCGGATCCGTCACGGGAGCAATCGAGTCGACGCTGAAATCGCTGCCGGAGCGCTAAGCCGCGGGACCGTTGCCCGGTCGGCCGGCACCCGGTATCGTCGGCCCATGCACATCGATCGGATTCTCCGGGAGATCGCTGTTCGAGCAGAGACGCCGCCCCGGCTGGTCCGGTTGCCGGCGGACCGCCCGGTCGTCTTCGTCGGAGACACCCACGGCGATCGGGAGGCGACCGAGCGCGTCTTCGAGCGGTTCGCCGTCCCCGAACACGCGATCGTCTTCCTTGGCGATGCGATCGATCGTGGCCCCGACTCGCTCGGGAACCTCGAGCGAATTCTGTCGACGACGCTCGAGCATCCGGAGTCCGTCCACCTGCTGATGGGCAACCACGAGGCGTGGAACGTCGCGCCCTTCTCGCCCGCCGACTTCTGGGACGGCCTCGATCCCGACCGCGCCGAGCGACTCGGCGCGGCGCTCGCTCTGCTTCCGTTCGCGGCGTGGCATCCGGCCGGGGTCCTCGGCGTGCACGGAGCGATCCCGGATATCCCATCGCTCGAAGGCGTCGAGGCGATCGCGCTCGGGTCGGAGCCGTGGCGCGCGATCACGTGGGGCGACTGGCAGGAGTCGAGCGGCGGCGGACTCCCGTCGTTCTGCAGTCGACCGATGTTCGATCGCGGCGCATTCGATCGGCGAATGGAGCGGCTGGGCAGCCGGGTACTCGTCCGATCCCATCAGCCGTTCGCGCCGACCTATCTGTTCGACGATCGCTGTCTGACACTGTTTAGCTCGTGCGCGTACGGCGACGGTCGGCGGCGGGTTGCGATCCTTCGCCCGGAGCGGAGCCTCGAGACGGCGCGGGATCTCGATCTCGTCGAGATGTAGCGCCTTCCTGCACACGAGCGCTGAACCGCTCGGCTCGAACACGCGACACACTTGGTGCAACATCCATCGCGTTGCCATTTCAGTCGAGAAGGAGCATGCCATGCCCGATCCGAGAGTCGAGAAGCTCGCACAAGTCCTGGTCCAATACTCCATCGGCGTGAAGCCGGGGAACAAGGTGATCGTTCAGGGCGGCGCCGTCGCGGCCCCGCTGCTGCAAGCGGTCGCCACCGAAGTCATCAAGGCCGGAGGCCACCCACTCACGATCGCGCAGATCCCCGGCATCCCCGAAGCGATGTTCCGGCACGGCTCCGACGAGCAGATCCAACACATCCCCGGGCCGATGAAGTTGGCGTTCGAGACGTACGACGCCGCGATCTCCCTGATGAGCGCAGTCAACACCAAGGCGATGAGCACGGTGCCGCCGGAGAAGGTCGCCCTGTCACAGCAGGCGCAATCCGAGCTGTTCGGAACCATCATGAAGCGAACGGCCGAGGGGGAGTTTCGCTGGGTCGGGACGCTCTATCCGACCCACGCCTACGCCCAGGATGCCGAGATGGGTCTCGATGAGTACGCGGATTTCGTCTACAACGCCTGCCTTCCGGATCTCGACGATCCGGTCGGCTACTGGCGAGGCATCGAGGCGAAGCAGCGGAAGATCGTCGCGTGGCTCGATCAGAAGGACACGCTGCGCGTGGAGGGCCCGGACGTCGAACTCGCGATGTCGATCGCGGGCCGGACGTTCGTCAACTGCTGCGGCGAGCGGAACATGCCGGACGGCGAGGTCTTCACCGGCCCGGTCGAGGACACCGTCGAGGGGCACGTTCGCTTCTCCTACCCGACCACGTACCAGGGCCGAACGCTGGAGGGCGTCCACCTCTGCTTCGAGAAGGGGAAGGTCGTCAAGGCAACAGCCGACAAGGGCGAAGACTTCCTCCTCAAGACGATCGACACCGACGAAGGCGCTCGTTTCGTCGGCGAGTTCGCGATCGGCACGAACGAAGGAATCACCCGCGCCACGGGGAACACCCTGTTCGACGAGAAGATCAACGGGAGCTTCCACATGGCGCTCGGACGGGGCATGCCGGAGACCGGCAGCAAGAACGTGTCGGCGATCCACTGGGACATGGTGTGCGACCTGACGCAGGGCGGCAAGATCTGGGCCGACGAGGAGCTGTTCTACGACAGCGGGGAGTTCATCCTCGACGCCTGATCCCGCAACGGAACGTGGGCGCGGAGCCGGGCCCCACGCTCACGATGGTTGTGAGCCGATCCATGTGCCCTGTATCCTCTGAGCCATCATGGAGAAGGCCGCCCTCCGCCCAATGGTGTTGGATGTTCTGAGGAAGACACCGCAGACCCATCTCCACGCCATCGAGACCGAGATCCGAAGGCTCACCGAGGAGTATGAGCGCCACGACGTGCTGGCGTTGCAGGAGATCCTCTGGGAGCTACTCGTCCAGGGAGTTCTCGCGCCGGGAAAGAACTCGCTCAATCTGAACCTCCCGTTCGTTCACGTCACCACATTCGGGGCGACCTGTCTGGAGGACGGCACCGTTCTCGTCCATGACCCGGACGGCTACGTCGCCGGCATCGAGGCGAGCTGTGGCGACGCGGCCTCGCCCGACATGATCGAGACGGTGCGAGAGGCGCTTCTCGCCTACCTCGCCGGGCGATATCCGTCCGCGGTCGTCATGCTCGGGAGGGCGGCGGAGACGCTGCTCGGTCGACTGGCCGACGCGGCCATCCGGCACGGGGCGAAGACCGGCCACGGCGTGAGACGGCTGGAGGAGGCCCGATCCGCGCCACGGCGCCTGATCGCCGTCCTGCGGCGAGCGCTCGCCGCGAGGCGGCAGCCGGCTCCGCTCTCCAACGATCTCGACGGGGCACTGCTCGGGCTCGGGACGGTGCTCGACGGGTCCCGCGAGGCCGACGGCCGCTCGCGACTGCCGCGGTCCGAACGGGAGACCGTGTATGCCTACTTACTCCTCTTCCCTGGCCAGTGTCGGGTCGTCTATGATCTGATCGCACACCTCGAGGGGGATTGACTCGGGCGGTTCCCGCGTTCTCGATCCTCCGGGCACTGAAAGGAGCTCGCATGCCCGTTGCGTTGTCCGCGGCACTCGTCGCCGTCGTCGGTGGGTTGGCCATCGGCTTCCAGTCGTTCTCCGCCGGAATCCTCGGCGCTCGAGTCGGCGTGATGGAGTCCGTGTTCATCATCCATCTCGGCGGCCTCGTCCTCTCCGCCCTCATCCTGCTGTTCATGTGGGGCGGGAACATGGGGGCCTGGAAGTCGGTCCCGTGGTACATCCTGATCGGCGGCGCCTACGGCGTGGTGATCCTCGCGACGTACTCGTTCGCGATCCCTCGCATCGGCCTCGCGACGACGGTCACGCTGGCCATCGTCGCGCAGCTGATCCTGAGCGCGATTCTCGATCACTACGGATTCCTCGGCTCGGTTCAGCACCCGCTCGGTCTGCGTCGGCTGATCGGGATGCTCGTCCTGCTCGGCGGGACCTGGCTGATCGTCCGCTAGGAACACCGTGTCGACGAACGCGAACGGGTCCGGACCACAGATCGGGACGCTGAACGAGAAGCCGCTCCACGCCGCACTGAAGCGCTGGGCGGCCGAGGACGGCGATCGGTTCGAGGTCCCGATCGGACGGTTCGTCGCCGACCTCGTGCGCGGCGACCTGATCATCGAGATCCAAACCGGATCGACGTCCGTGCTCAAGCGGAAGCTCGCCGCACTCCTCGCCGGGCATTCCGTCCGCCTGCTGCTGCCCATTGCTGCCGCTCGAACGCTCACCACACTCGACGAGGACGGAGGCACGGTCGGCTCTCGCCGCTCCCCGAAGCGTGGCGCGTTGCTCGACGCGTTCGACGAGTTGATCAACCTCCGTGCCTTCCTTGGCGATCCGAACTTCGCCGTCGACGTCGTCCTGATCCACGAGGAGGAGGTTCGGCGCCCCCGAAGCCGCCCGCGGACCCGCCGGTACCAGAGGAAGTGGGAGGTCCACGAACGACGGCTGATCGAGGTGCTCGACTCGGTCTCGCTGCAGCACCCGGCCGACTACCTCGCGTTCGTCCCCCCGTCTCTCGCCGAGCCGTTCACGACCACGGACTTCGGCAAAGCCATCGGGCGTCCCCGATCGACCGCGACGAAGATCGCCTACGTCCTCCGCGAAATGGGCGTCCTCACGGCCGTCGGGAAGTCCGGAAACTCGATCCTCTACGAACGCAACTTCGGGAACCCACCTGCCGCCCCAAGGTAGGTCGCCCGGCCCCCTGCACGATCCGCTGTGGGAATCCCGTATCTCCGGTACCATCCGAGGGATGGCCAAGCAACGGAAGCCACGACACCAACCACCGAAGTTCTCGGTCGGCGAGGAGATCGCCAACAGCATCACGCACGGGGTCGGCGCCCTCCTCAGCCTCCTCGGCACCGCCATCCTTCTCTATCGAGCCGTCGTGGCAGGTGGCACAGCCATTCACATCGTGAGCTTCGCGATCTACGGAGGCAGCCTGTTCCTTCTCCACTTGTCCTCGACGCTGTACCACGCGCTGCATCATCCCGGCGCGAAGAAGGTGTTCTGGATATTCGATCACTGCTCGATCTACCTGCTGATCGCCGGGACGTACACACCGTTTCTGCTGTTGTCGCTGTGGGGGCGGTGGGGGGCGACGCTCCTCGTCACCATCTGGGGGCTGACGATCGTCGGGATCGTCTTCAAGAGCCTGTTTATCGGCCGACTGCGCAAGACGTCCGTGGCGCTGTATGTCGTGATGGGCTGGCTGATCGTCGTCGCCGCCCGTGAGCTGTGGTTGAAGGTTCCCCACGTAGCGCTCGCCTACGTCGCAGCGGGCGGCCTGTCCTACACGGTCGGCGTCGTCTTCTACGCCTGGAAGCGCCTACCGTACGGCCACATGATCTGGCACCTGTTCGTCCTCGGCGGCAGCGCCTGCCACTACTTGGCGATCCTCCTCTACCTGGTTCCCTCGACGTAGGGGAGGAGCCGGAGCTTCGCCCACTTGTCGCCGTAGTAGCCGAAGTAGCTGTCGATCGTCCGCCTTCTCAGATCAAACAGCGAGACGACACCCTCGATCGGGATGGTCCGTTCCCCGGCCGGCTTCTTGCATTCCTCCAAGTGATACTTCTTGAAGTGGAAGCACTCCTTCTTCTTCGTGTACGGGCAGCGACCGTCTCCCGCACACTGCGGTTCGAGGAAATTGATCAGGCGCTTCGCCGCGTCGTAGGAGACCTTTCTCGGAGTGTCGCGACGGACCCGACCGGTGCCGTCGTACCAGCGTTCCCGGACCACAAGATGATTCAGTTCGTCGTAGCGCCACTGCGAGTCGTCCGCGTACCGCTGATCCAGCAGATTGGTCAGCTTGTCCATCGCGGAGATACGCATTTCGGGACAGACGTAGTGATTGCTCGTCAGGACGATCCTTCCCGGCTCTCCGCGAGCCGGCGCGAAGTACGAACCCGACGGGCACCGCCACTGCCGATGGGACGCGTCAATCCGCCCTTCCGCTCCGAACTGGTTCTTCACCGTCTTCCAGACAAGACTCGTTCGCACCCACCGGTTCCACAGCCTTTTGTTGAACTCGAGGTACCCGTCCGGGACCTCGAAACCCTCCCACCGAACCATCGCGCCGTTTCGGCTCCACCGGGACTCCACGGATGGGTTCCCTTCGAGGAACCGTTGCGTGGGCAGAAGGTTCTTCGGCTTCTTGAGCTCCTTGCGCGCATGATCGAGGTATCGCAGCTGCTCCACCGGCTCTCCGTCGTCGTCCCGCGGTGTCGCGCTCGACTCGACGACGCAGGCGCGGTCCGCGTTCTTCCCCTCACCGCCGTCGGCGGCCATCGGGTACAGCCACGTCAGCCCTCGCTCGGTGTCGAGGATCCGGTCCGCCGCTGCCTCGATCGTCCGGCAGTGCTCGATTGCGTCCCGGACGAGCAGCAGGGAGTTCATCCCAAGGTAGTCCGGCGTGTTGTTGCCACCGTGAACCACGTCCACCCCCGCAGCGACGCCGTGGGTGTTCATCGCCGAGATGCTGCCGACGAACCCAGGCGCGGTCATCGCGACCATCGGGAGCGGCTCCGGGTCGGTGCCGTCTGGGCTCGGTCGGTAGATCACGTGACTCGCCACGTCCTGGAAGACCCCGCACGCCTTGAACATGAAGTCCCTGGCGAACAGCGGTCCATCCTCGGCGGCGTCGTTGAGCACGGCGAGTCCGTTGCAGCCCATCGGTATCCCGATCTGTCGTGCCTTCGCCCGGTTCCTCCCGAACAGCAGCTCGCCCAGCTGCGCCTCGTAGAGAAGCGAGAAGAGGCGATCGACACCGACGTTGAGCGCCCACAGCTTCTTCAGATCGATATCGGAGCCCGAGCACCCGTCGGCCATTCCCTTCATCTCCGCGATGCGCCTGCCGAGCGGCGTGTTGTCGGGCTCATCAGGAGGCATGACCTCGTACACCCGGTCGACAAGGACTCTGTACAGCCCGGTCTCTCCTTCGCCGAGATTGTCCGGGGCCTTGGCGGCAAGCGGCTGCATCTCCCAGGCATACCGCTCGACGTACCCTTCGGCCATCCGGCGAATCTCCGGCTCCGCCATCTGCCCCATCAGATGCCCCATCTCGTACGCGGAGCCCTCGACGTAGTACGCCCGCTTCGGCGTTTCGCCGTTGTTCAGAGCCGTTAGGTGTGAGGCGGTGACCCCGATTCGGTCCTTGTAGCGATAGACGTCCTTTTCCAGCGCCTCGTAACCGTCCCGCGCGAACTCGGCCCGCAATCGCGCCGCGCGTTCATCGGTGTCCGTGAGATCCGGTGTCATGATTCCTCCCGTCATACGCGGAGATTCGGCAAGAATGGAAGCAGACGCATCATGCTCTCCTCTCGAACGTCATCCTAACTGTGCGCTCGGATCTCGCCAAACCCGACCGGCTTCACCTGACTCCTCAGACGTGGTAGCATTCGGGATGGAGGTGGTCTGAGTGAAGGAGTTCTCCTTCCTGATGGGAAACTGCCCCGGAGCCATCGCCGAGATCGCGGACGTTCTGGGGAACGAGCACGTGAACATCGAGGGGATCGCCGGCCTGACCGTCCTCGAAGAGGGCGTCGTCAACCTCGTCACCGACAACCCGGGGGCGACGCGCAAGAAGCTGCACGAGCTGTCGATCGACTTCGAGGAGCGCGAGGCGATCGTCCTCGACCTGCCAAGTCACCCCGGCGAGCTAGCGACGCTCCTCGGACGGCTGAAGGAGGAGCACATCAACGTGCTCTCGATCTACGCCGCCGCCGAGAAGAACAAGCTCGTCTTCACCGTCGACAACCTGGATCGGACGAAGGAGATCCTCCGGATCGCCTGACCGATCCGAGCGAAGCGGAAGCGTTCGGAACGCCTCTTCCCGTCCGCCCGGCGCGAAGAGGTGTCCCGTTCGATGCACGAGGCGACCAAGACCGCATCGTCCTGGTCGAGGGATTCCCTGTCGTCGCAGCAGCCGGTCGCATCGTCCTTCGCGAGGCAGTACGATCGGCCGAAGGGAGGTGATGATATGACCGAAGGACTGACCGCGTACTGCGGGCTCGCCTGTAGCGAATGCCCCGCCTACATCGCCCATCGTACGGACGATCAGGCACTCAGGGCGAAGACGGCGACGGAGTGGGGATCGGAGGAGTTCCCCGTCTCGGCCGACGACGTCAACTGCGACGGCTGCCTGACAGCCGACGGCGTTCGCTGGACCTGGTGTCAGCAGTGCACGGTTCGCACCTGCGCCTCCGAGCGCGGCGCCGTGACCTGCGCCGTCTGCCCGGACTACGGTTGCGACGTGCTCGAGGCGTTCCTCGAGATGGCCGGCGAAGAAGCGAGACAGCGTCTCGCGGCCCTTCGCACCACAGCACTCGACGAATCCACATCCTAGGGGAGTCCAATCCCCAGAAGGCCGTATTCAACGGCCTTCCAGAATCCATGTACGCCGTACCGCAAGACAAGCTCAGCCGATTGCGCAATCCCGGAATCTGAGACGAGGGGCAGAGTGTTTGGCTGCACGCCGTGCCTGCGAGGGCAGGAGCGGAAACAACGAAGGATGATTCCAGCTTGCATTTCGGTGCTTGTGGTGGTAGTCTGCGTCTACGCTATCCTAACAGTTCACTACTGCGCAATGATGATCACCACTGTGCATCGCAGATCATAGCAGACATCCGCTGCGGAACTCTGCCGGACCGAAGTCGCCGCACTGCTGAACCCAGCCAGTCTTCCTCTCCGCTCGAATCGAGATGCGAGGTGGTACGGGAAGAGAGAACGACCGCCGATCGGGGAAGTGAGAACCGTCAAAGGAGGGCACCATGCGTAGGATTGCGATCGTGGCTCTCATCGTGCTTGCAGTGGGCATGCTGGGATTCGCACAGGAGAACGTGGTCAACGTCATGCACGGGTGGCCTGGCGAACAGGCTCCCGCGTTCCAGAAGATCGTAGACGCGTTCGAAGAGCAGTACCCGGACATCGATGTCGTCGTCGAGATCGTCGGCCGCGACCGGCCCGCAGTTCTCGCCACGCGGCTCGCCGCTGGGAACCCACCGGACCTCACGCCCCACCCCTGGATCGGCTTGATGAAGCAATGGGCAGATGAGGGGCTGATCGTCGATCTCACCGAATTGGTTGACACATCGGACATCAACCCGGCGCTTGTTCCGATCGGGGAGTACGACGATGGGCTGTACGGTCTGTTCATCTTCCCGAACGTGAAGAGCCTCGTCTGGTACAACCCGAAGCTGTTTGCCCTCAACGGGTATGAGATCCCGACGACATGGTTCGAGCTTCTCGCCCTCAGCGATCGGATCCTGGCCGACGGCGTCACGACGAGTCAGCCGGTTCCGCTGGATCGCGAGCTGACGATCGACATTCCAGTCGGTTCGAGCGATGAGGCGGCGATCGTCACGTACCCGGTCTTCCAGGACGGCGAGCGGGTCGTCGAGGTGATCAACGAGCTTCAGTTCGCGCCGGGCAATCCGCGCGAGCTTCGGGCCATCCTTGTCAACTTCGATGTCCACAACCGCTTCCGGCAGGAGTTCAATGACTTCCACCTCTATCTCATCGGAAACATCGCGCCCCCCTGCATCTTGGGAACCTACGATTCCGGCCCATGGGGAGCTGCGACGGTCACGGCCGGCACACCCTACGGTCCGGGAGTCACGATCAGCTGGTCGGGTCCGGCCGTCGGCTTCTGCACCTGGATGCACTTCGGGGTTCGGATCGATCCGAGGTGCGGTCCGTTCATTGCCAGAGCCTTCTGGACCTCCTTCGGAGACCCGGGACCGGAGATTCCGTTCCCGTGGCAGCGCTGGGTGCCCGGAGAGGGCTTCGTGCGCGATGTGATCCCGGAGATCGAGATCCCGGTCGAGGTCGCCCGGAGGTTCACGACTGTGCCGCAGCTCATCGAACTCGAAGAGCTGATGACCGACACGATCGACCGGACGATCGCATCCCTCGAGGCCGCGTGGTCCCCGGTCGATGCAATCACAGTCGGCGCCGCACCGTGGAGTATCGGCCTCGAGTCCGGGGCGGCGAGCGGCTGGCCCGGAACCGACTGGATCGAGGACATCATGCTGCGGACCGCCGGAGCGGAGGTCTACGACCAGTGGGTCAACCACGAGATTCCGTGGACCGATCCGCGCGTCAAGCTGGCGTTCGAGACGTTCGGATCCCTGTTCAGGCGGGGATACGTGTTGGGCGGTGAGATCGGCGCCCTCACATCGAACTTCGGGGACGCCGCCGATCCGCTGTTCATCGACCCGGCATCGGCGCTCATGCACAAGCAAGCCACGTTCATCCAAGGATTCTTCAACGATCACGTCGAGGGACTCGTCGCCGGCGAGGACTACGATGTCTTCCCGCTGCCAACGATCACCCCGAAGGCGACCCCGGACGGCTCGATTCCGTTGCTCGTGTCAGGCGACGTCGTGACGGTATTCGACGATCGCCCCGAGGTCATTGCGTTCGCGCAGTTCCTGACCTCGAAGACGGCAGCGGACATCTGGAGCGCGGAGCTTGGCGAACTCTCCGCCCATGTCGAAGCCACACCGGATCAGTTCGAGAACCCGATCACACGCAAGGCACAGGAGATGCTGTTGAATGCGACCGTCTCACGCTTCGACGGTTCCGATCTGATGCCCGGCTCTATCGGCGCTGGTGCGTTCTGGAGCGGCGTGCTCGATTACGTGAGCGGCATCAATCTCGATACCGTTCTCGAGGCCATCGAAGCCGCGGCTCAAGAAGCGTACTAGGCCTTACGCAGATCCGAGGTCTTCGGACCTCGGATCTGCCTCCTTTCTCATCGACTGCGATCAATGCCGCCGGCCGCCGCCGCTTCGCCCGACGTGGTCGAGCCCCGTGGACCGATCGTCTCCGCCAACTCGCGGACGTGGTCGATCGCGTTCATGCCGCGATCGACGGCTCCGCCCCCAGTGCCGAGAAGGCGAACGTCCAACGGTCCGCCACCTCGTCGAGCAGCTTCCCCTTCGGCTTCCCGAGACCGTGGCCCGCCCGGCGGTCGACCCGAAGGAGGATCGGATGGTCCCCGGACTGCGCCTTCTGCAGCGCGGCGGTGAACTTGTGGCTGTGCGCCGGGAAGACACGATCGTCGTGGTCGGCGGTCGTCACCAGCGTCAGCGGGTAGGCTGTTCCGTCGTTCACGTTGTGGTAGGGGGAGTAGCCGAGCAGGATCGGGAACATCTCCGAATCGTCCGGTGAGCCGTAGTCCGAGACCCAGTACGCCCCGACGGTGAACTTGTGGAACCGGAGCATGTCGAGGACGCCGACGGTGGGAAAGCACGCGCCGAACAGCTCGGGGCGCTTCGTCATGCAAGCGCCGACGAGGAGCCCGCCGTTGCTGCGCCCGTAGATCGCCAGCCGATCCCTCGAACATCGCCCCGTATCGATCAGTGTCTCCGCCGCAGCGATGAAGTCGTCGAACACGTTCGGTCGGTTCTCGCGCGCTCCCGCCTGATGCCAGGCTCGCCCGTACTCCCCGCCGCCACGGATACACGCAACCGCCAACTGGCCGCCGAGATCCATCCACGACAGATGGTCGATCTTGAAGTGCGGCTGCATCGCGACGTTGTAGCCGCCGTATCCGTAGAGACAGGTCGGCGTCTCGGGGCCGGCGGGAACGCCCACGCGGCGCGCGAGGAAGACCGGGAACCGTGTTCCGTCGGGGCTCTCGACCTCGAGGCGCTCGGTCACGTAGTCGTCGGGGGAGTACGGCAGCTCCGGCGCCCGGAACCGGCTCGTCTTGCCGGTCTCCACATCGTGCGAGAACACGACGTTCGGATGGACGAAGTCGGCGTAGGAGAAATGGGCGATCGTCCCTCGCTCCCGGCCTTCGAGCAGGCCGATCGTTCCGTCTCCGGGCAGCGGAACGTCGCACACGGCCTCTCCCGAGCGATCGTAGACAGCGATCCGGCCGACCTCATCGCGGAGCGCCGACACGACGAATCGCCCCCCGACGAAGGCGGCCAGCTGGAGGACGGCGTCGGACGCCGGCACGACCTCCGTCCACGCGGACGGCTTCGCTCGATCGAGATCGATCGCGACGATCCGGCCGAGCGGCGCATCGTGTGTCGTGAGGAAGAAGAACGCCCGATCGTCGCTTCCCAAGAACTGATACGATGCGTCGAACTCAGACACAAGATCGATCACATCCGCCTTCGGAGACTCGAGGTCGATGTACGAGATCCGGTTCTGACGGTACGTGCCACGCTGGATCGGAATCACGAGATACCGTCCGTCGGCCGTGACTTCGCCGCGGAAGATCCACATCGGCTCGTCCGGCCGCTCGAACAGGACCGCGTCCTCGTCCTGCTGCTCTCCGAGCCGATGGAACCGGAGGCTGCGTTTCGTCACCGGCGCCTTGTACGTCTCCCCCGGCGGCGGCGGCTCCAGCCCGCCGTAGAAAAAGCCGGATCCGTCCGGTCGCCAGCTCGGCATCGGGAACTTCAGCCACTGCAACACGTCGGGAAGATGCTCGCCCGAATCGACGTCGAGGACCCGCCACGTCTGCCAGTCGGAGCCCGCCTCGGCCAGCCCGTACGCCAACAGGCGGCCGGAAGGACTCGGCGCGAACCCCGCGATCGAGATCGTCGCGTCGTTCGCCAGCGTCGCCGGATCGATCAGAACCCGGGCGTCGTCGCTTCCCACGTCGGTCCAGCAGAGCGAAGGCTGCCGTGCATCGGCGCATTGCAGCGTGAAGAAGAGACGCCCCCCCGCTTCGACCGGAACCCCGACGGACTCGAAGCGCGACAGAACGTCCAACCGCTCGCGAATCGCGCCCCGGAACGGAACCGTCTCCAGAACCGATCGCGTCAGCGCGTCCTGCGCGTCCACCCACGCCGCCGTCTCGTCGGAATCGACGTCTTCCAGCCACCGATACGGATCCGGAACTCGCACGCCGTGCAGCTCGTCCACGTGATCGGCGCGACGCGCCTCGGGATACTCCTCCTTCGCCACTCGTCTCATCGATCCTCCTTGGTTGCCCTGTTCGGCAGCGTACCCGGTCGGATCGGATCGCTCAATCGGCGGTCGATCCACAGTGTCTTGACCGAAGGAGCCGTCCGTTGTATCATGGGTCGCTGATAAATCAGAATAGTCAGACGAATCAGGAGGTGCGGATGCCCGAGAACGGTGACTGCAACTGCTTCAAGGTCCAGGCTCTCGTCGGGATCGACAACCGTGGCCAGATGGTCCTGCCGAAAGGGGTTCGCGAGAAGGCCGGGATCCATGGCGGAGACAAGCTGGCCCTGACTACCATCGAGCAGGAAGGCAAGATCTGCTGCATCTTGCTGACGAAGTCCGACGATCTGGTGGGGATCGTGCAGTCGACGCTTGGGTCGGTCGCCCGGGACCTCATCCCGGACCCACCATCAGGAGGAGACACATGAGCGACGAAGGAATCAGGAAGTCGGTCCGCGAGCGGTACGGCGAGCGAGCGAAGACGGGTACCTCCTGCTGCGGGACGGAGCGATCCTGCTGCGGTTCGGGGGCCCCGGTCAGCCGAGCGATCGGCTATACGGAGAATCAGCTCGGGTCGGTCCCCGAGGGGGCGGACCTCGGACTCGGATGCGGGAACCCGACGGCGCTTGCGTCGCTGCAGGAAGGCGAGACGGTTCTCGACCTCGGCTCCGGCGCCGGCCTGGACTGCTTCCTCGCCGCGCAGGCTGTCGGTCCAACTGGTCGCGCAATCGGCGTTGACATGACCAGCGAGATGCTCGACCGCGCGCGGGGGAACGCCCGGACCAACGGGATCGAGAACGTCGAGTTCCGGCTCGGCGAGATCGAGCATCTCCCGGTGGAAGATGGATCGGTCGACGTCGTGATCTCGAATTGCGTCGTCAACCTCTCTCCGGACAAGCTGCAGGTCTTCAGGGAGGCGTTCCGTGCACTTCGGCCCGGCGGACGGATGTTCCTCTCGGACATCGTCCTGCTGCAGCCGCTGCCCGAGAGCATCAGGACCTCGATCGAAGCGTACGTTGGCTGCGTCGCCGGCGCATCGATGAAGGCGGAGTACCTCGCGGCGATCGAGGCGGCCGGCTTCCAGAGCGTCGAGGTGCTGAAGGAGACGTCCGCCGACGCGGCGTTCGCGGACCCCGACGAAGCGGGTCTCTACGTCGATGGCAAGGAGGTCGATCCCGAATCGCTCGGCCTCGACAGTGATGCGGTCCACCGGCTTACGGGGACGATCTCCAGCGTCACGGTAAAGGCCGTCAAGGGCTGAGGATGGTACGCGAGATGCCCGAACACCTGGACGCGCGGGTCCCTCAGAACGAGGTCCGGACGTTGTACGATCGCCTGGCCGGATCGTACGACCTGTGGGGGCGACTGGCGGAGTCTCGTGCGAGATCCCGCGCGATCGAGCTGGCCGCAGTCGAGGACGGACAGACGGTTCTCGAGGTCGCCGCCGGTACGGGGCTGGCGTTCTTCGAGTTGGTGAGGCGAAACCCGAACGGCACCAACCTCGGCATCGATCTCTCGCCGGGCATGCTCGCGCGAGCTCGGAAGCGTCTGGCGACGGTCGGGCACGACAACTACTCGCTCGCTCTCGGGGATGCACTAGAGCTCGACATCGAGGCCGGATCGATCGACACGTTGGTCAACAACTACATGTTCGATCTGGTCCCGTACGCCGACATGGGACGGATTCTCTCCGAGTTTCGCCGCGTCCTGAAGCCCGGCGGCAAGCTCGTTCTCGTCAACATGACCGAGTCCGAGCGACTCGGCGCGCGGCTGTACGCGTGGATCTACCGGCTTGCTCCGAAGGCGCTCGGCGGCTGCCGGGGCGTCACGCTCGGCGATCGACTCGATCGGAACGGGTTCCGCGTACAGCTCCGCGAATACCATCAGCAGCTCCTCTTCCCCTCTGAGGTGGTACTCGCGTTCGCCGATCCTGCGGACAGAGAGCCGCGTCACACGTGATTCACCTCTTGACAGCCCCGCACCCGTTCGGCTCACTATGCAGATCGCGCTCTGGCTGTACCGGGGGATCGCGGCGGGAGGAACCATGAACGGCTTGATCTGCATCTACTCGGGTTCCGGCAACACCAGGCTGGCTTGCGAGTACATCGCTCGCCACGTGCAGTCGATTCAATTCGACCTGTTCGACGTCGCGCGGGACGGCGAGCCGGACTTCACAGCCTACGGCCTCGTAGGATTCGCCACCTTCACCGACTTCTTAGGTCCGCCGATGCGGATGAAGACCTTCCTCGCGGACCTTCCTGCACAGCACGGGATGCCGGCGTTTCTCTTCAACACCTTCGGATCGATCGGCGGGAAGACGCAGCGATCGCTTGCCCGGTGGGCGGGAGAGAGGGGCTTCCGCATCGTTGCCAGCCACGGACTCCACACGCCGGAGAACTACCCGCCGATGATCGTCCGCGGCGCGACGTTCGCCGATGCGCCGAGCAAGAAGGAACTCGCCGCGTTCGACGGATTCGTCGCGGAACTCGACGCGCTCGGCGCGCCGCTGGCCGCTGGTGAGCCGATCGAGCCGCACCGCCCGCGGATCGGGCCGCTTGGCTGGCTGCCGGCCTTCCCACGCACCCTGTCGCGCCGATTGATGGGCGCGAAGTCCGTCGATGCCGCGCTGTGCACCGAGTGCGGCGTCTGTGCGAGCGGCTGCCCGTACGGCGCGATCGAACTCGACCCCAAGCCGGTCTTCGATCAGACCAGGTGCTACGGCTGCTGGGCATGCTACAACCACTGTCCGACCCAGGCGATCCGCACGAAGAAACACCGCGCGGTCGGCCAGTACGCGCAGCCAAGCGCTGTACTGCAGGAGAAGCTGAGCCGCTAAGATCGACCGTGTTTCGCTACGGCTCGAAGACCTCGCGTCGGTACGTGCACGCCTCCAGCCACGCCTCGTCGACCGCCACGCCGATCCCCGGTCCGGCGGGCACAGCGATCGTGCCGTCGGGACTCAACTCGAACGGTGGATCGACGAGATCTCGCTCGTAGTACCGGGCGCTTTCCGACACGTCTCCGGGCAGCGTGAAGTTCGGCAGGGTCGACAGCGCGACGTTATGCGCCCGACCGATCCCCGTCTCCAGCAGGCCCCCGCACCAGACGTCCAGGCCGTGCAACGCACAGAGGTCGTGGATCTCGATCGCGGCGCCGAGGCCGCCAACACGGGCCGCCTTGATGTTGATGATCCGGCAGCTGCCGAGCTCGATCGCCCAGCGTGCGTACTCCGGCGTGACGATCGACTCGTCGAGACAGACGGCGGTCCTGATCTGCGCCTGCAGCTTCGCGTGGTCGACGATGTCGTCGTGGCCGAGCGGCTGCTCGACCATCATCAGGTCGAAGCGGTCGAGCTGCCTGAACAGCTCCACGTCGTCGAGGGAGTATGCCGAGTTCGCGTCGAGCATCAGCCTCACGTCGGGGAATCGGCCCCGCACCGCCTCCGCCGCCGCGACGTCCCACCCCGGCTTGATCTTGATCTTGATCCGTCGGTACCCCCGATCGATGAACGCGCCGATCCGGTCCAAGAGTTCATCGACCGTGCCTTGGATCCCGACGGAGACGCCGGACTCGATCCGATCCTTCTCGCCGCCGAGGTGTCTTGCGAGCGGGACACCGGCGTCCTTCGCGAACAGATCCCAGATGGCCTGTTCTAGGCCGGTCTTGGCCATGTTGTGGCCGCGCACCGCAGCGAATCGCTCGGGGATCTCCCGGGCGGATTCGACGTTGCGTCCGAGGAGCAGTGGGACCAGGAAGTCGCGCTGGACGTGCCAACAGGTCTCGACCGTCTCGTACGAGTACCACGGGCCGATCCCGGCCGCCGATTCCCCGTAGCCGGTCAGTCCGCCGGCGTCGATGCGGACGACGACCACCCGCTGCTCGGTCTCGCGGCCGAAGCTCGTCTCGAACGGATGGACGAGCGGCAACCGGACCTCTCTCAGCTCGATTCGATCGATGCGCATCAGATCACCTCGAAGTCCTTCTCCAGCACATAGGCACTGCGGCGTACGCCGTCGACAGCTTCACTGACGAAGCCGGTCACGACGTACCCGGAGCGGAAGCCGGCCTCGAACAGCTCCCGCGTCTGCTCCCGCCAGGCGCGCGCCAACGCCAGGTCGGCCGCCTTGATCGTCCGGATCTGTGCCGGAATCTCGACCAGGGCGGTTGTGGCATCGGGCGGTTTCGGTGCAGTGCTCGGACGTGGGAGGCCGTCGGATCCTAGCGCTACCGGATTGAGCATCGACGCCCCGGACGCCTTGAGTTCCTCAATCGATCGCTTCGGCCTCTCGCCGGACAGCCTGTCCCGAACGCGCTTGCTGCCGATCCACCAGTCGACCTGGAAGCGATCAGTACTCAGGCCGGCGTTCAGCCCATCGGTCGTCGCTCCGTACAGGTCTCGGATGTACGTACGGCTGACCCCGCCGAGCTTCGTGATGTTCAGCGCCGCGTTGAGGCTCTCCAGTGGGTCGAAGGTCCACGTCACCAGGTCGAGGCCCTGCGCCAACGCGTGCTCGCGTTGCACAAGCTTCAGGCGGTGCCCGACGCCCTGTCCGCGCCAATCCTCGCGCACGCCCATCAGGTGCGAGCAGTGCTTCGGTCGGTGGTCGGCCTCGCCCTGCCATCCCAGGAAACCGATCAGGCATCCGATCATCGCGTCACGCTCATCGAACGCACCGAGCACCAGGCCGCCGCTCCGCTGGAACGTGACCAGCACGTGCAGCGGGATGACCTCGACCGGGCCCGACCTCCAGACGCTTTGCTGCAGCTTCTCGCAGGCGTGGAACTCCTCCGCCGTGCTCAGCCGCTCAATCCTCACACCCACCTCGCCCATATCATCGGACAGTGTAGACCGGCGCCGGTCCGGCGCAACCCTTCTGGCAGCCGGTTGACCGAGCCGCCCCGCGGCGGTACGTTGACAGAACCACTTGCTCGAGCGGAGGATCATGAGAGATCGTGTCATCATCGGTGTCGTCCTCGCCACCCTCGTCGCGTCGCTATCAGCGATGTCGCAGACTGTCCTGTCCGTCTGCGACTACACCCCCCCGGAGAGCCGTCTCGAAAGCTTGAATCTCCAGGGCACGTTCCAGTGGTACGACGGGCCGTTCGCCGACGATCGAACGCAGAGCGTCTTGATGACCGCCGGCGCCGAGTACGACAACCTCTTCTCCTCCGCCGGGTCGGGGCACCGTCTCGATACGGTGGCCGAGCTGCGAGGAAGCCTCGACGAGTGGTCGTTCTCCGTCCGGGGCGACGGCGATCTGAAGGCGTTCTTCGACGGTGACCTCTTCGCCCTGGGGGCGTTCGGCATCGATGGTTCGAACGACGGTCTCGAGGTCGATCTGACCGCCGGACTCGGGACCGGGCGGTTCCGGGATGCCTCGCCGCTCGCCAAGGCGATCCGCATCCAGAACGCGCTCCTCGACCTCGGCGTCCTCCTCGCGCCGCTGGAGAGCGATCCGCTCCTGGCGATCGCCCAGACGCTCGGCGAATTCGGACCGGCCGACGAGGAGAAGGTGGTCGCCGTCGCGGAGCAGCTGTCCGCCACCGGGCTGCTGCGGGACGACGACCTCGACGTACTCGGCCTCCTCGCGATCGACGAGATCATCATGTCTTCGGAGGGCGGGCGCCTCTGTGGCGGCGATGTCCAGGCTCGAATCGGCGTCGCGGCGATGGTCCTGCCCGAGCTGTCGATCGCGACCACCGCTGTGCTTCTCTACAACGTCGCCTTCGTGCCGGATCCGGTCTCGCAGCTCACGTCGAGCGCGTCGGTCAAGGTCCGGCTGGCGCATCTCGGCGAGCTGAGCGGGGAGCTCGAAGCGTCGTACTCGCGTCGCCTCCCCAGCGGCTGGACGGCGCGGGCGGACTACCGATTCACGGTCGACCGCGGCTGGAGCCGCCCCGATCGAACCCTGATCGATCACGACCTCACGGCGAGCCTGACGACCCAGCTGTTCGGATCGGTCGGACTCAGCCTCGCCGGCGAACTGCGCTACGGGAGCGGGGACCAGGAACTGACCACGTCGTTGACGGTCCATCTCGCGTACGATCTCTTCTGATGCCAACGGAAACCGTCGTACGCGCCACCGGCCTGCGCAAGAGCTTCGGGAAGCGAACCGCCCTCGACGGGCTGGACCTTTCCGTCGAGCAGGGCTGCCTGTACGGGCTCGCCGGCCCGAATGGCGCGGGCAAGACGACACTGATCCGGACGCTGTGCGGGATCCTCCGCCCCGACGAGGGCGAGGCGCACTTGCTCGGCTGGCAGATGCCGAGCGCGCGCGTCCGCTCGCAGCTCGGCTACATGCCGCAGGACTTCGCCGTTTACAACGATCTCTCCGTCCTGCAGAACCTCGAGTTCTTCGGCGGGCTGTACGAACTGCGGCGCGCCCAGGTGCGCGAGCGGGCCGACGAACTGCTCGACCTGGTCCAGCTCGCCGACCGTAGGAAGCAGCGCGTCGGCACGCTCTCCGGCGGCATGCGGCGGCGCGTCTCCCTGGCGATCAGCTTGCTTCACAAGCCGCGGCTCGCGTTCCTCGACGAGCCGACTGCCGGGGTCGATCCGAAGCTGCGGCGCGCCCTGTGGGACGACTTCAATCGGCTCGCCGAGCAGGACGTCACCCTGATCGTCACCACCCACCTCGTCGAAGAGGCGCTGCGCTGTCATCTCGTCGGTTTCTTGAACGCCGGGCGGCTGCTGACGCAGGGGACGCCGGACGAGATCCTCGCCGAGACCGGCACGTCGGACCTCGATGACGCGTTCATCGTCCTCCAGGAACGCGGGCAAGGGCGCGAGGAGATCCGATCATGAAGAGCCTTGCGGTGGCGCGGAACGTGCTTCGACGGATCGCCCACGATCCCCGGACGCTGGCGCTGATCGTCATCCTGCCGCTCTTCTTCGTCCTCCTGTACGGGAACTCGTTCTCCGGCACGTACAAGAACCTGACGATCGTCGTCGTCAACGAGGACAACGGCCTCGCGTCGGTGCGAACCGCCGAGGTGGGACGGGTCACGCTCGCCGTCGATCTGGCGCAGGCGTTCGTCGATGCGCTCGACCCGGAGATGTTCGACGTCAGCCTCAGGGACGATCCCGACGCTGCGGCTGCGCAGGTCGGCCGGACCGGCGTCTGGGCCGCCCTCGTCTTTCCGGCAAGCTTCTCCAATGCCGTCGTCAATGAGGCGGTCCGGGCGAGCGGCGAGCGGCGGGTCGAGATCGACGGCGACACAGTGACGTTGGTGCCGAGCGACCCGGTCGACGGGCCGAAGACCACGCTCGTGATCGACGATTCCAACCCGCTGATTGCCGGCGCGATCCAGAACGCATTCGACACTGCCTTCGCACAGGTCCTCGCGTCGCAGCAGTCGTCGCTGACCGTCGAAGGATTGCTCGAGGTCCGGCCGCTGCACGCCGGACAGATCCGGATGCTCGACTTCACAGCGCCCGGCATCATCGGCTTCGCGATGACGCTGATCACCGTCATGCTCACCGCGATGTCGGTCGTCCGCGAGCGGACGAGCGGGACGCTGACGCGGATCCTGATCGCACCGATCAGCGCGTGGCAGGTGACGATCGGCTACACGTTCGCGTTCTCCATCATCGGCGTGCTTCAAGCGGCAGAGCTGTTTCTTGCGTCGATGCTTCTGTTCGGCATTCGGTTCGTCGGCAACCCGGGCGTCGTCGCGCTGGTTATTGTGTTGTTCACCATCGGCCTGCAGGGGATCGCAACGCTGATCTCGACAATCGCCAAGAACGAGGCGCAGGCGATGCAGTTCGTGCTGTTCCTGCTGATCCCGTCGATCATGGTCAGTGGCGTGTTCTGGCCGCTCGAAACCATGCCGGCGACGATTCGACCGCTCTCCTACGTGAGTCCCCTGACGTACGCCAACGCCGGACTACGGAAGGTCATGCTCGCCGGCGGCGGCTTCGGCGACATCCGGTTCGAACTCGCCGTCCTCGGCGCCTTCGCCGTCGTCATGCTTCTCCTGAGCGTCCTCTCCATGCGTCGGCAGGCGTACTCCGCGTAGGGCAAGATCCCGAACCAAGTGGGTCCGATGCACCGAGCTCCTGCAGTAGAATGGCCCTACAGCAGGCCGCTGAAGGCCCTCATGAGATAGGTCCAGCCTCCGGCAAGGATCGCACTTGTGTACGCTTCCTTGCCAGCCGTGCAGCGATGCTGCGATTCCCAGGATCCAGGGAGTCTGCAGTCGGGCCAAGACAGCTCACATCCTCCACGGGCAGTCAGGGCGCTTCCACTGCTCACTTCGGCCCCGGGCAGACATCATGAGGCTAGCTGCGCGGCAGTCCTTCAGATGAGACTTCCCTAGTCTGAAGCTCAGCATCGAATGCGGTGATGTGCCAGTCCTCTGTGGTCTACTGATCTTGATTGCGACTTCACGCTGAGAGGTGGCGCGCTTGCGGGGTTATTATTGATTTCGCTTTGAGATTACGCTATAAGGAAAGGCATACAGCTTTTAAAGGAGGTTAGATGATGAGATGGACCCTCTTGCTGACAGGCGCCCTCATGCTGCTGCTCTGTGGTGCCTGCATCGCAGCTGGAACGGAAGAATCGGACGAGAATTGCCCTTGCCTGCTAGGTAGTCAGTCGGAAACGGGGATTCCGGGGATCCTGCTCGAGACGACGTCCAGTGAGCAAATGGAGTGGGTCTGTGAGACGTATCGTTATGTAGTCTGCACAGACTACGACACGGAGCCGTGTGCATGGTGTGTCGTTCCTTGCGGAGCGGTGTGCGGGTGGTGCGCCGCGTTCACAGACCCTCGCGCAATCCTTGCATGCTACACTACATGCATCGCCGCTTGTGCCGCGGGCTGTCCGGAGTGTGAGTATTGCTCACACTACGAGCTTGAGGAGGAGGTCGTCTGTGGTTGGGTTCTTGTTGAATAGCCGGACGAAGAGGAACTAGCATGCTGGCTCGAGCAAAGATCGTACTACCTATCGCCCTCTTCCTGTCCATGCTGATCTTCCTTGATTCGGACCGCGCCGTGTTCGTGACCTTCCTCGCCTTGGTTGGCACAGCCAGCACATTGGCTGGCCGGGACTTGGCTCGCGTAGTCTCTCCGAAGGTCGGGGTGATTGGCAGCGTGCTCGTATGGGGCGCCATCGCAACGCTATACGCTGCCGGCATCATCCGGCGTGCGCCCGGCTATTCCCAGTACCTTGTGTACCTGGCGGTACTGCTCGTTGGGTATGCCACTCCGCTCTCTGTGCTGATCGAGATCCACCGTGGCAGGAAGCGCCGCAGCCAGCACATGATCACGGACGCAAAGGAATCAAGACCTCAGGGGCACTAGGGGCAGGAAGCACCGAATGATCTGGTGTGCCTGTAGAGGGCCAAGAGACTGGATCGGACAGGCGCAGGCGATGCAGTTCGTGCTGTTCTTGCTGATCCCGTCGATCATGGTCTCCGGTGTCTTCTGGCCGCTGGAAACCATGCCGGCAACGATTCGCCCACTCTCCTACGTCTCCCCGCTGACCTACGCCAATGCCGGACTGCGGAAGGTCATGCTCGCCGGCGGCGGCTTCGGCTCGGCATGGCTCACCTACGAACGCTGCCTAGCCAGGTTCGCATGCCTTCCCACACGAGTTCCCGATCTCCAGGAACTCGTAGGCGCTCAACGCAAGTTGAGTGCCCCGTCCTCTCCATGCGCCGCCAGGCGTACACCGCGTAGCGCTCGATGGGATCTCCGGGTACGCTGCGTAGTGGGATCTACCGTGGACGGAGTGGAACTCACCGCGATGGAAGATCAACTGGAATCGGGTCCGAACACCGCAAGCCCTTTGATCGCGGTTCCCTAGACTTCCGGAACCGAGAGGCCGCGACAGATCTTCTTCGCGAGAAGGTTCGGAATCTCCGTGTGGCGAGGCACAGCCTCGACCTGACCCGTGGACGGGTTCAGCCAAAGGGAGTGCGAGGCGCCCTCGCGCCTGAGAGTGCAGCCATGTCGTCGCAGATGCCTCAGCAGCGCGCTACGCTTCATCCTACCTTGACGATGGCGCGGACAGCGTCTTCAGGCACGCCGCGCAAGCCTTCTTCGCGGCGGTCCTCGAGAATCAGCTCGATGGCTTCGGCGAGGCTCTTCAAACATTCCTCCTCGCTTTGTCCCTGTCCATTGGCGCCAGGGATCTCCGGGCAGTAGCCGATGTACCAGTCGCCATCACGCTCCAGGACTGCTGTGAACTCATTCGTCATGACTCTTCCTCCGAGAGATCAGCGTACGTCAAGCTTCCCCGACGGTCAATGCATGTCTACTGAGCGCAGCGATACGTCGCACCGTTCCGAGGAAGCTGTTCCCAAGTCGGAGTCAGGCAATCCAGGAAGCCGTGCAGGAGAAGCTGTCCCGGTTGAGACGCACCTACCTGGCAAAGGGAGTGCGCGCAGCTCGATTCCAGAGCGGAGCAGGGGCTGGCGAAAGAGGGCCTGTCCGCCGAGATGGCCCAATGGCCGTGATGTTGCTACACTGCGCGCCGATGCCCGAGAGGAGGATCATCATGAGCAGATCGCTCGTCGCAAGTGTGACTCTCTGCGTTCTGGCGTCGCTTCTCGCGTCGGCCACCGAAGAGACCCCGCTCGGCAACTACCTCGGACAGGAGCCGCCCGGGCTGGTGCCCGAGCTGTTCGCGCCTCAGATTCTCCAACACCGATCGTTCGGCGGGACATTCACCCCGGATCTCACGGAGTTCTACTTCACCGGACAGATCACGCAAGGCGAGCCGAACCGCACCATCGGATTCCACCTGATCGAGGGCCAGTGGCGGTACGTCGGACAGGCATCGTTCGTGAGACGTCCCACGGCGATGGAGCCACACATCGCACCGTCGGGCGACCGGGTGTTCTATACCGCGATCGACGCGACGGGGCGCTGGAAAGGGTATGCGGCGGAGCGGGGTCCGGACGGATGGGGCGCGCCGGAAGTCCTGCCATCGCCGATCAACCATCCGGACTACCTCCCGATGTACTTCAGCAGCACAGTGGACGGAACGCTGTACTGGACGAGGCTCGGGGACACCGGCGACTACATCGTCCGAACACCGCGACTCGGGGACGGATATGGACCGATCGAGCGGCTCGGCCCTGAGGTGAATCCCCCGGGCGGGGCCGCCCATCCGTTCGTCTCACCGGACGAATCGATCCTGCTGTTCGATCGCTACGTCGGGCCGAACGGCACGAACGGAGACCTCTTCGTCAGTTTCCGACTCGCCGGCGGAAGCTGGTCGGAGGCCCAAGCAGTAGACATCGTGAACACCGACGCCACCGAGCTGGCCGCGAGCCTGTCGCCCGACGGCTCGATCCTCTTCTTCGCGCGTGGGCTACGCATCTTCTGGGTTGACGCGAGCATCCTGGACACGTACCGCCCGCCTGCCGACTAGCGCGTACGACCGTCCTCCGGCGGATTCAGGAGATCGGGATCGAGGGACACAAACCACAACTCGCAATCGACTCGCCATGCCGAGTCGCCAGTGTCACCTCGAACGCCTCTCGACCGCAGGTCTCCTGAATCCAAGAATGAAGTCCTGATCCCCATTTCCCTCGATTCGAGAATGAAGCTCTGAACATCCCTCATGCACCCTCCATCCTCGCGCCGTCATGCTTCTCCTGCGCGTCATCTCCGTTGGATGCTGTGAGCGTGCTACGTTATCCTGCATAGGAAGTGACGACAGTATGAGCAAGCTCCGACCGAAACAGCATGAGATCGACGACGCTGCCTGCAGGCTGTTCGAGCAATCGCTTCCCCGTGAATGGGTGTATCGCCCTCTGCCAAAGGACTATGGTATCGATGGTGAGGTGGAGGTGTTCCGCGATGGCAAGAGCACCGGCATCATCTTCAAAGTGCAAGTTAAAGGAACTGAATCGCCAAGGGTGCTCTCGGGTGGGCGTAGCATCAGCTTCTCACTAGGCGTCGACGACATTGCCTACTACCTCGATGAAGTCGCAATACCGGTCTTTCTGGTGCTTGTTGATGTCACTAGGTCCAACGTGTACTGGCATCCAATCCAGCTCGATCCTGATCTCGCCGAAAGACTGCGCCGCCCGGGCAGATCACATCGGTTCAGTTACAGTGCACATTCAGACCACTAAGGAGATAGAGACCACACGCATGGAACTCGTCAGGAAGGCACAGGAAGCCGTTCTGGTGATCGGTCTTCGCTCCGTGAGTGCTGCGACTGACCGCGAGCTCTTGGCTGCGCTCTCGTCAATGGATTCCCAGGAGTCAACAGTTGAGGGACTGAAGCGAGGCACATCCTACGCCCGATTTACTGCTCTCCAGCAAGCTTGGCGCGGGGGACGAATCAAGGATGTCAAACGCACGATTCGACAAATCCTCAAAGATCCGGAATCAGCACTGCCAACCATCGTAGCCGCGCTAGATATGGCCGAACTGATTGCCGTTCAAGGCTACAGGAGCGTGGGCCGGGCAGATCTAGTCTCTCCAGTCAAGTTAGGTTTCGCCAACAGGCTAAGAGCGGTCTGTCGGAATGGAGATCCAGCCATTCGCTTCCACGCTGCCATGAAACGGCGTCTCTCGCTTCTTCATTCAGCAGTTGAAACGGACTTCAGTCTATTCATGAGCGCGAAGGTCCATGAGGTCCACGCCACACGCGGCTCTGCAGACCCGCTATGGGGGATGTTGCTCTCTCCAATGCGCATTGGCGCCGCACAACATGTGCTTGGCCAGCATCAGAAGTGCATGAGGCTAATGGGATGGGCCCTGCGTAGCGGGTTGGCCTATCCCGCCGCAATGGAGACGATTGGGATCCTTTTCGGGATGTCGACCTTCCTCATCAGGCTCCGATCCGAGGATCTTCACTCAGCTGCCGATTTCTGGGAAGCGCATCTCGAGGGATTGGTGCTGGTCTCGTTTGAAGTCGCCGCCAAGCACAAGGAATGGGAAACGACAGCCATGCTGGTCGGGAGCGCACTGCACTTGGCTGATCCAGCCAACGACGAGAGTCTCGAGCGAAGGCTCCACTGGTGTCATGAGCAAGCTGACAGAATCGACGACCCTCACATGCGCGACAAGGCCCATTCCTCACTGGATGAGGATTTCGAAGCCGCTCGTAGGCTTCTCCATACGCCCGCTCCGAAAGAGCTTCCCCTTGAAGATGAGAAGAAGATGATAAGGGAAATGGCTCGCGCACAGGGCATCGATCTTGACGATCCTGATGACCTGGTGGCGAGGATCGTCGGAATCGGGCTAGTAGATCTGGATCCGACTCGGGCACTCAAACACTGCGAGCACCTCTTCCTTGCCCAGGGATCGTACGGTCTTCCTGCAAAGACGCTGGGACTTCCCTCGGCCGGCTCGAAGACCCTCTGGTGCACGCTTCACGGCTATGGGAGGGGGGGATTGCAGCTCGATTCTCTCTCTGAGCAAATGCGCGGTGAGCACTGTTCACAGTGTCAGGACGCGCATCCTCATCCCGAGGAGTGGACCTGGACCCGCGATTGGCAAGCCAGACAGCATGAGATCCACGGAAGCCAGTTCCGAGGGCTCTAGGCAACTGGAGGAGAACGCCAGATCGAGCTATACCCTCCGACAAGAGCCAAGATCAACTCCTGAACCATTGGACTCCAGGGTCAAACGTTCGTCCGTAGGGTTCCTGGCTTGGATTCCGAGAACGAACCACGCTTTGATGGTCGTGTGCACGTCGCAGACGTATCATCGGTGTGCACTGCGGTTTGCCCATCTCGGGAGGTGCTCATGTGATGCTGGACGTGCTCCTTGTCTGCGGATTGCTCATCGGGCCGAGCTACGTCCTCCTGTACGTGCTCGGCGGCGCTCTGAGGCCGGGCTACAGCCACATCTCTGACTCGGTGAGCGAGCTGCTGTCGCCGGGTGCGCCCCACAAGATGGGGCTAAGTGTCATCCAGGTGGTCTACGCCGTGCTCCACATCCTCTTTGGTCTTGGAGTCTTCGACGTTGTCCGTGGCAGCACAAACGGCGCCGAATTGGGGATCGTCGGAGCGTGGACGATCGTCGCCATTGGCGTCGCCACGATCGGCACGGCAATCTTCCCTCAGGATGCGGAGGGCACCCCGGCTACGCCGCCGGGGCGGATCCACAAGATCCTCGTCTTCGGTGTCCTCATCCCGGCGTCGATCCTGTCGACGCTGCTTCTCGGACTCTGGTCAAGGTGTGCGGGGTTCCTTCCCGGATTCGATGTCTACTCGTACGTCACGGTCGGAGCAATCCTCGTCATGGGCGGGATCGGCGGAGCGGCGGTGAAGACCCGATACGCGGGTCTGTCCGAACGCGTCGCCGCACTGGTGACCCACCAGTGGCTGTTCGTCCTGGCCTTGCGCCTTCTGATCCGGTAGAAGCCGAGTCCCTTGCCGCATCTGCCGCCCCCATCTAGACTGATCAGAGGACCGTCGCGTGATTGAGAGGTGATTGTCCGTGCGTGTCACAATCCGAGAAGCGCAACCGCGGGACGCGGCCCAGATGATCCACTTCGCCCAGCAGCTCTCGGAGGAGACCGACATCGACGTGGCACTTGTGCCTGGCGAGTTCACCCTGACCGTCGAGCAGGAAGAGGAGATCATCTCGGAGTATGCGGCGTCGGAGAACTCCGCTTTCTTCGTCGCGGAAGCGGACGGCGAGATCGTCGGCCTTCTGAACTGCCTCGGCGGAAAGCGCGATGCCCGGCAGCATGTTGCGTCATTGGGCATCTCCGTCCGGAGGGATTGGCGGCATCGCGGGGTCGGAGAGGCGTTGACGCAGCACGCGATCCGCTGGGCCGAGGGCACAGCGATCGTCAAGCGGATCGAACTCTCCGTCTTCGCGCGCAACCAGGTTGCGATCCACTTGTATCAGAAGCACGGTTTCGTGATCGAAGGGCATCGAATGCGGTCCGTGTTCCGGAATGGCGAGTACATCGATGACCTGATCATGGCTCGATCCTTGTGGCGAGACTGATGCGCCAGGGGGTTAAGCGCAACCTGCCCCCACACTCCACACGCCAAGAGCCGTCGGGCGAGGTCCCGCTTGAGATCCCGCGGCGATCGTGTAGGCTGCGAAGCGGATCTGAGGACCAACGGAGGTCGACGTGGGCGAAGACCCAGCACGGACGGCGGCGCCGTTCGAAGAGAAGAGACAGGAGATCGTCGAGTTCCTGGGGGCGCCGGAGAACGCGATCATGGCGCTGGCGACGTCCGCCGGGGATCGGGTCCTCGCCCGGATGATCCTGGTCGCAGGCGACGGTCTCGACGTCTACTTCTTCACGTGGGGTGGATCGCGCAAGTGCAAGCAGATCCGGGCGAATCCGCGCGTGGCCTTGTGCAAGGACCTCGTTCAGATCGAGGGTGTGGCGGAGATCCTCGGCGGCCTCTTCGAGCCCGAGCACGCGTCGATCCGAGGGCTGTTCGAGGAGCGCTTTCCGCAGACAGTCGAGAACTGGCGCAACCGCCCCGGGATGGTGCTGATCAGGATCAGGCCGACGTCGGTCGTGATCGCCGGGAAGCCGGGCGAGGAGCCGCATCTCGTCGTCATCGATCTAGAACGACAGAGCGCCCACGTCGAGCCGTGGGCCGATCGGTGAGTAGACCAGGGAACACAGGACGTCCGCGCCGGTGCCCCGTAAGTGAAGCATCCAAACGAGGAGGAATCGCATGACTCCGAGCAACCCCGTGATCGATTGCTTGATGAACCACCGATCCGTCAGGAAGTTCAAGCCGGAGCCGGTCCCCGAGGAGACGATCGAGACGATCCTGCGCGCCGGGACGCGCGCCGCAACGGGGGGAGGAATCCAGCCGTACGCGTTCATCGTCATCGATGATCCCGAGGTGCTGAAGAAGGTCAGCTACATCAGCGGTCCGCTGGCCATCGTCGCCGTCGTCGATCAGTATCGCGTGAAGCGCTACTACGAGGCGAACGGCGCGCCGTTCTACAACGACCGCGCGATCAACCTGTTCGTCTCGTACTGGGATGCGACGATCGCGCTGCACAACTGCGTGATCGCAGCCGAATCGCTCGGCCTGGGCGGCGTCTACATCGGGATGGTTCTGTCGCAGGATCTGACGGAGTCGCTCGGCTTGCCGGAGCACGTCGTGGCTGCCGGGCTGGTCACGCTCGGTGTCCCCGACGAGGAACCGGAGCTTAGCCCTCGATTGCCTCTCGACGCGGTCGTCCATCGGAACGGCTATCGCGTCCCGTCCGACGAGGACATCGCTTCGTGGTACCGAGAGGGGGACGAGGCGTGGCTCGAACGGTTCGAGAAGGAGTGGGATGAGGAACGCCGGGCGAAGCTCCTCGAGCGCGGAATCGACAATCGGGCGAAGCACTGGACGATCGGCCACTACACCGAGGAGTTCACGAAACGCGTAAGCGAAGGCCTCCTGGCCAATCTGAAGCGAGCCGGCTTCCGAGTGATCGGGACGGACGACTAGACTCGCCGAGGACGGCTATGCCGCACAGACCTTCTCGATGCGGAGGATGACGTTCCCGAGGGGATCGGGGCAGATGACCTCGTTCTCGGTCGCCATCCAATCGCCCGGCTGAAGCTTCCGCTGCATCGCTGGGAGCAGCGGAAGGACGGCCTGCATCGCGTACAGGCAGAACGGTTCCGGCAGATACAGGCTGCTGCCGCGCAAGAGCGCCGTCCGCCCGACGCACATCCCTTCCAGACAGCGCCCGTCGATCCGTTCGACCCGAATCAAGAGATCGCCTTCGCGCCCTGGGCGTCCTCCGGACGCCTTGGGAGTTGCGCTAACGCACAACTCCTCGGTTGGGAATGACTGAGCAGGTGCAACCTCAGTCGAACCTAGCGGCCGTTGTGTGATCCGCCAGATCGTGCGGCCCTTCGGGTCGGGGCACTGCACGTGGTGGACCTTCCCCATCCAGTCCGCGGCCGGATCGTCATCGGTCAGCCGCTCCTTCGCCGGGAGCATCGGCAGGATGCTCTGCAGCGCGAACATGCAGATCGGGCCGCCGCGAGGGAAGATCAGACTGCCGTTTCGCATCAGGAATCCAACGCCCGGCACCATCGGCACCGGCCCGGTACAGGCTCCCTCGACACACTCGACCTCGACCCACAGCTCGTGCATCACGCCCCCAATCCCAACTCAGCGAGCTTCTCCGCCGTGGGATGCCCGGTCACACCGTCCCACCCTCGCGCGGCGTAGTACTCATCGAGCATCGGCTCCAGCTCGACGACCGAGCCGGCGGACGGCGAATCGGACGGACCGGCCGGCTCCTCGAGGAAGCGGCGCGGCAGCGTGTCGTCGGCCCGTCCGATCCCCAAATGGACGTTGATCATCCGCTCGGCGTTGACGATCCGTTCTCCAGCACATCGGACATCCTCCCCGGTCCACGTTCCTCCGATCGCCGCCTCGAGCAGTTCGGCCGTCTCGTCCCAGTCGAGCACCTCCATGTTGTTGTAGACATTCTTGCAGATTCCCAGCGCATCCGCGACAGCCGCTCGCTCCTCGAAGTCCTTCACGACCAGCCCTTTCCCGCGCCACGCCAGTCGATCAGCCGAGTCGGCGACTCCGTACCGCCGAACGCCTGCTTCCCGATCGCCGGAGAACTCGAACCACGGTTCGGAGCGCAGATGATCGGCGCCGCGGCTGGCGACGGCGTTGCCGAGGCCGTACGCCTTCATCGCCCGCACGTCCGCCTGGAAGAGCTCGAGGCCCTTGACGTGCATCGCGAGATCTCTCCCAAGCCCGAGCCGCTCCGCGGCAGCCCGCACACCGTCGGCGAGCACATCGCCGAATCCCTCGCGCCGAGCGATCTGCTCGATCAACACCAGGACCGTCTCCCCGTTCCCGAACGACAGGTCGAGGCCGTCTGCATCGTCGGCGGTCAACAGCCCACGCTCAGAGCACTCCATCGCCCACGCGATCCCCTCGGATGTCGAGATTGCGTCGAGTCCGAGGCGGTTGCAGCGATCGACCGCGTACAGCGCGAGCGGGAGATCGTCGACACCGACCCGGACTGTGAACCCGGCGAGCGGCTCGTACTCAGGCCCCTCGAAGCGCAAGTCGGGAAAGCGCGGATCGTCGACCTCGAGATACCGGCTGCAGTGGATCGGACAGGTCGCGCAGGTCATCGGCCGGACCTTGTACTTCTCCTCGATCGTCTCGCCGGACACCGCTTCCGCCTGCTCGAACGTACCGGCCTGGAAGTGTCGCGTCGGCAGGCCGCCCATCCGCTGCAATGCCATGACCAGCTGCGTGGAGCCGAGCCGCGAGCGGATCTCGTACTCCGGATGGGCGAGGATCCGCTCGCGCAACCGCGTGCACTGCTCGCGGAAGCGGACCGGATCGGCGATCGGCGGCTTCCCGGCGGCTCGAACCGCGATCGCCTTCAGGTTCTTCGACGCCATCAGCCGGCCCATCCCGGTGCGTGCCGCGGCGCGGACAAGATCGGCGAAGACGCCCGAGAAGGACACCCCGTTCTCGGCCGCCGGGCCGACCACGGCGACCCGCGCCTTCGGATCTCCCACGGACGTGCGAAGCGCTGCCGTCGCTTCGGCGGTGTCAAGACCCCAGAACGGCCGGCCGTCGACGAGCTCGACGTCGTCGCCATCGATCCACAGCACGGTCGGCCGGGACGCTCGCCCGGTGAGGACGATCTGGTCGATTCCCGCGCAGCGAAGTTCCTGCCCGAAGAATCCACCGGCATTCGAGTCGCCGAGGATCCCGGTCTGCGGCGATCTCCCGGAGACGTTGAACCGGGCGGCGCTCGGGATGCCGGTGCCGACGAACGGACCGACGCCGAAGATCAACGGCGCGTCCGGAGAGAGCGGATCGATCTCCGGTGACAGGGCGTCAAGCAACATGGCGATGTTCGCCCCTCGCCCGCCAAGGAAGCGGCGGACGGCTGAGTCGGACGTCGGCTCGCGCTCGATGCGTCCGTAGGTCAGGTCGATTCGCCAGACGGATCCCATGGGCGGAGTGTATCCAAGCCCCGTGTGCGGTCCAGCGCTACGACCTCCGGTACACGTCGGCCCACCAACGTCGCTTGCGCATCGAACCCAGTAGACGTACTATACAACGTACGTTAGGAGGTTCTTGTGGACGGACGAATCCCGCACATCCTGTCGATCACCGATCTCCGGCAAGACGCCGCCGC
>CAZSNG010000003.1:0-99418 GCA_964608345.1 uncultured Thermotogae bacterium | reverse complement strand
ATGAAACGGGTTCTTGACGTATTCTAGTCGGGATTACTCACACAGGCTGCTAGCCCCCGGTCCAGGCGTCGATCCCCGTGCGCGAACACCCGGAGCGACGCCTAGGCGTTCGGCAGCCGAACGCCGAACCGCGTCCCCTGTCCCGGCGCGCTCTCCACCTCGATCGTCCCGCCGTGGGCGTCGACGATCTGCTTGCAGATGGCGAGGCCGAGGCCGGAGCCGCCGGCTTCGCGGGAGCGAGCCTTGTCGGCGCGGTAGAAGCGCTCGAAGACGTGCGGCAGATGCTCGGGCGGGATGCCGGTGCCGGTGTCAGCGACGATCAGTCCAACCGATGCCCCCATCTGCTGAACGGCGACGTCGACCGAACCGTCCGCAGGCGTGTGGCGGATCGCGTTGTCGACGAGGTTGGTCAGCAAGCGGATCAGATCCGGGCGTGAGCCGTCGATCTCGCACGCGTCGAGCGCAGTAGCCCGAAGTCGGACGCCCTTCTCCTCGGCGAGCGGGATCATCGTTGCGACGGTTTCACGTGCGATCTCGGCCAGGTCGAGCGGCTCGAACGGCACGACGTCCTCGCCCGCATCGCCGCGGGCCAGCGTCAGGAGCTGATTGATCAGCTTGTTCATCTTCGCCGCCTCGTCCGAGACGATCGATAGCGCATCGCGGTAGTCGTCGGCCGATCGCTCCCGGCGAAGGGCCAGAGAGGCCTCGGCTTCGATGACCGACAGTGGCGAGCGGAGTTCGTGCGACGCATCGTCGGTGAACTGCCGCTGCCGGCGAAACGCCCCCTCGAGCCGTTCGAGCATCGCGTTCAGCGTCTCCGCGAGCCGACCGAGTTCGTCGTGGGCCGTCACGGCGATCCGCGTCGCCAGATCGCCTTCTTCGATTCCGCGAGCCGTCGAGATCATTCGATCGACCGGCCGTAGGGCGCGCCGGAGGAGGAAGAGGCCGCCACCCGCGGAGACGAAAAGGGTCAGCGGGATCGCGATCAGTAGGGTGGTGCGCAGCGCTGCGAGGGCGGAGAGGAGGATGTCCATCGGCTGCCCGAGGACGAGAACCGTCGGTCCTCCCGGTGGAGCGTCTCCGAGGGGAGTCTCGCCGGCCGGCGGCTGCGGCCGAGCCTGGCCTTCTCGATCCGCCGGCGGCGCCGGGAGACCGGCAGGCGCTCGAAGGAGCGCGACGTGGAAACGGATGAGCCGGCCGTCTTCGGTCGGGACGGTGTGGAAGGTTGGGAATCCCTGAAGGGCAGCGTCGATCCACTCGCCCTCGATCAGCGGATCGATCTCCCGCGTCGCGGTCACCTCCAATCCGTCGTCCGTATGCGTGTAGAACGCGACCAGCTCGCCGAGCGCTTCCTCGAACCGGCCCTCACGGGCGCTTTGGAGGAGTCCTCTCGTTCCCGCGAGCTGCTCCGATCGGTGGACCAGCCCCGCATCGATGTCCCGCCGAAGCGTCATGGAGATCGCGAGGTACAGCCCAATGCTGAGCAGGATCAGCAGCACGGCCAGGATGACAAGATACCACCCGGTGAACCGTGCCCGGATGCTGCGGAAGAGCGTCACGAGGACCTCAGCCGATATCCGGCCCCGCGGATCGTCTCGATCAGGCTCGGCTCGCCATCGACGTCGATCTTCGAGCGCAGGCGCCGGATGTAGACGTCAACGAGGTTCGAGACCGAGTCGAAATCGTTGTTCCACGCGTGTTCCTCGATCATCCCCCGCGTGATGACGGCGTCGGGGTTTCGGAGGAAGTACTCGAGCACGGCGTACTCCTTCGTCGTCAGCTCGACGTCGCGATCGCCCCTGCGAGCACGGCGCGTGACCGTGTCGAGAACGAGGTCCTCGATCGAGAGTTCGGTCGACCGCGTTGGTGCGTGCCGTCGCGTCAGGGCCCGGACGCGCGCGACCAGCTCGTCAAATGCGAATGGCTTCACGAGGTAGTCGTCGGCGCCGGCGTCGAGGCCGGTCACACGATCCGGAATCGCGTCTTTCGCAGTCAGCATCAGGACTGGGACGTCGCGCTGAGCTTCGCGGAGATTCCGGCAGACGGTCAGTCCGTCGACCTTCGGCATCATGATGTCGAGGACGACCAGGTCGTAGTCGTTGATCTCGGCGAGGTACTGGCCCTCCTCGCCGTCGTTCGCCGTGTCGACGGCGTAGCCTTCCTCCGTGAGCCCCCGCTCGATCACCGAGCAGAGGCGCACATCGTCATCGACGACCAAGATCCGCATCCCTCCTGCCCTCCTCCTGCTGCCGAGTATACGCCCGTACATGAATGGAAAATGAACCGCAGCCGTGGGCATCGCACAGCAGAGGACGGAGCGCTTCGCAGCATTCCCTTCACGACACCGTGGCGTTGATCGACGGTCTGCGGTGGAGCCGAAGCCACGAGCGCTGCTCGGCCGTCCGTCGCGGGCAGTCGCCAGGGTCATCCGAGAACTCCCGTGAGCCCTCGAAGCTCGACCGACCTTCGACCGCCCTACCGGGCGGTTTCCGGAGAAGGTCCCGACCGCTCTTGCTTCCCGACGACGGTCAGCCAAGGCTCTGCATGGATCCGCTCGGCCATTTCGACGGCCTTCGGATGGGAGCGGTAGCGATCCAAGTACGGATCCATGATGACGTAGATCAAGAGGACGTCACGCTCTTCGCATGCCTGCTCCAGGTACGAGAACCCTTCGTCGATCCGGTCGAGGGCGAAATGAAGGAACGCAAGGTGACAGGGCGCAACGTATGTCTCGCGTTGCTTCGCGAGAAGCCGATCGAGAAGCTCCTGTGCTCGATCCTGGTTGCCCGTCAGACAGTTCGCGAGGGAGTAGGTCCACCCCATCCACGGGATCCCTTCCGGTGTCCAGCCCTCGGTCTTGGCAAGCTCCTGAAGAGCAGCCTCGGGATCCCCTTGCTGGATGAGGGTCGCCGCAAGGAAGGTGCGCGCGTAGGGGAATCGCGGCTCGATGTCGAGGGTATCGCGCAACTGCGCGGCAGCACGGTCGAACTGCCGGCTGTAGTAGTAGAACTGGCCGAGATCCGCATTCAGGATGACCGAGAGAGGATCGAGTTCGAGCGCCCTTTGGTACTCCTGTTCAGCTTCTTGGAAGCGCTTGGTGTACATGTAGAGAATCGCGCGCCAGTGCCGGGCAGTGGCGTAGCTGGATCGTAGACTGATTGCCTTCTCGAACTGGCGTTCGGACTCCTCGAAGTCGTACTCGTAGTGCGAGCTGATCAGACCCAATGTCGCATGGGGCTCGGCGAGCGTGCCGTCCAGCTCGATGGCCCGAAGCGCGGCATCCTTTGCTTGCGGGTAGGTGAGCGCGCTTGAGAGGCTGCTGAAGAAGCCTGGCATCAGGAGGAGCGTGTCGGCCAGCCCGGCGTGGGCCAGCGCATACCCGGGATCAAGATCGATCGCCTGCCGGAACAGCGAGACCGCCCGGTTCAGGCTGTCGGGCGCTCGCCGGCTCCAGAACAACCGCCCACGCAGGAACAGCGAGTAGGCATCCAGGTTCTCCGTCGATCTCTTGGCGATCTCGTGCTGGTCCTGGGCCACGAGATGGACCTCCAACGCCGCGGCCACCTGTTGGGCAATCTCGGACTGGATGTCGAACACGGCCTCGAGCTGGCGATCGTAGCGTTCCGACCAGATGTGATCTTGCGTGGTCGCGTCGATCAGCTGAGTGGTGATGCGGACCGTGTTTCCCGCCTTGCGAACGCTACCTTCCAGTACGCTTCCGACGTCCAGCTCGGCCGCGATCTGCGGGATCGACTTCGGGGAGTCCTTGTAGAGCATGATCGAAGTCTGAGCGATGACGTGCAGCCCCTGGATCTTCGACAGCGTGTAGATCAGCTCCTCGGTCATGCCGTCCGCGAAGTAGGCGTCTCCCGGATCGGGACTGGTGTTGGCAAGCGGAAGGACCGCAATCCGTGTGCGGTCGGGGCCTTGGAGTCGCCCCCCAATTGCGTTGCCCGTGGCGGGAAGCACCCGGAACACCTCAATCGGCTCTTGCACATTCTTGACGCGCTTCTTCCCGAGGCAATCGAAATGGGCATCGGCCCTGCCGTGTACATGGTCGTAGACCTGTCGCGAAATGCAGGTCCCACCGGTCTCGGCCAGTGGCTCGATTCGTGCGGTCACGTTGACTCCGTCGCCGAAGACGTCCTCGTCCCGATGAACGACATCGCCCAGATGGATCCCGATACGCAGCCGCAGGGACTCGCCATCCGGAGAGCCTGCGAAGTACGCCTCCAGATCGGCATGAATGGCCAACGCGCATTCCAGCGCACGGATTGGGCTCTCGAATTCGACGAGGAACCCATCGCCGGTGCACTTGATCTCCCGGCCTCGATGCTCGGTGAACAGCTGACGGAGGATGCTGTTGTGCTCCGAGAGAAGCCTCAGAGTGAGTGCCTCGTCGCGCTGCACCATCGCGGTGTAGGCGACGATGTCGGTGAGCATGAGAGTGACCAGCTTGCGGTACTCCTCCGACATGGTAGAGCTCCTTGGCCAGCCCATTCTGATGCTGTCGCACGTGCGGATGCAAATCGTGCAACCCGTCCAGTTGCTGCGGAGGCAGAAGTCGGGATGGATCCATCAATCGGGATCGGGCAGACAAGCCTCAGTCCGAACGAGAGTTACAGTGTGTGTTCCAAGGGCTCCCGAAGCATAGCGGTCCCGTCCTATCTTCCTCCCAACGAGCATCGCCGTCTGCGAGAGTCATCGTCTCAGGGCCTTGGAATTCAGCAGCCCGCCGTCGTTTCGACACCGCATCCGCGTCAGGCTCCAGTTCTGCTCGGCGACGGATTCCTGCGATGGGTGAGTCGCGAACACCCGAACCCCATGTACCTGTCGTGCGCCACCGCCAGCCCCATGCTGACCGCTGGCCTGGCCCAGCTTGATTACTCGGTTTTCTTGTGTATTATCCAATCGTTGGATTAGCCAACTATCTAGCTGCTCGATGGAGGAAGAACCGATGCCACTCTCGAAGAAGCAGTGCATCCAACTGAACCAAGCGGTGTTCAGCATGGCCAATGCGTACCGCTCTCGCATGGTCCGAGACGGCGCCGTCGAGCGAAGCGGACTCACGCTTCCCGATCGGTCGACGCTGATGGTCCTCGGGCAGTCCGAGCCGACGACCGCGCGCGCCCTCTCGAAGCAGATGGACATCAATCCAGGAACGATCTCGGTCTACGTCCAGCGACTGGTCGAGCGCGGGCTGGTCGCGCGGGCACAGGACGACGCCGACCGAAGGACCTGGTGGCTCTCGCTGACTCCGAACGGGAAGGCCGCCTACCGCGAGACGATCGACGGGGCGGCCGCGTACACGCGCGGCTTCCTCGCGCCTCTCGCCGATGACGAGCAGAAGCTGCTCCATGAGCTGATGCTCAGGGTCGCCGAGGGTCTGGGGTACGAGTGGTGATCCGCACTGCGCCGGAGCGGATCGGCGTGCCCCGATCGATCCTCCACTATGAGTTCGACGGGGCGATCGAGCGATTCCTCCGCCTGCTCGGGGCCGACGTCGTCCTTTCCCCCCCGACGAATGGGGAGATGTTCCGGGCCGGCAAGCAGCTCGTGATCGACGAGCTGTGCTTCCCGATCAAGGTCTTCGTCGGCCACGTCGCCCACTTGGCCACACGGGACGTCGACCGGATCGTGATCCCGGCGATCGTCGGGCACGAGAACAACCGGGTGTTCCCGTGCCACCCCCGCTCGCGCCTGCCCGACATCGTTCGCGCCCTCGGCGTCTGCGACGCGGCACGGATGCTCGCCCCGGCGTTCCGATTCGATCGAGACGGGCTCACCGCAGGTGGCTTCCGCACACTCGCCCGTTCACTCGGCTTCTCGGACGCCGAAGCCGACCGGGCACTCCTGAAACGCAGGCCCACGGCCGGCACAGCGCCCGAGCCTCCCCCGGCATCCAACGGTCTAACGCTGGCCGTGGTCGGGCACTCGTACGTCGTCGACGACCCGTGGGCGAACAGCCAGGTCATCCGGCGATTGGAGCGGCTGGGCTCCCGCGTGGTGACGGAGCCCGACACACCGATCGGCTATGCGCCGGAAGGCACGGGGCTGCACTTCGCGCTGGCCGCACGAACCGTCACACTGACAAGGGCGTTCGATCACGACGCGGACGTCGACGGCATCGTCTTCCTCCTGCCGTTCAACTGCGGCCCGGACGGCGACATCGCCCGTCACCTGACGCAGACCACCGAGACGCCGATGCTGACGCTCGTCCTCGACGAGCTGCAGTCGAGCACCGGATTGATCACGCGGCTGGAGGCGTTCGTGGATCTGCTGAAACCCGCGGCACTCCCGATGGGGAGGCGGATCGCATGAACCACTTCACGTTCTCCTGGGGAACCAACTACATCGCCGTGCGTGGGCTGCTGCGCACGCTGGGCCACGACCTAGCGACGCCGCCGCCGATCGGGCCGGCCATCGTCGAGCGCGGCATCGCGTGCGCCCATCCGTTCCTCTGCTTCTCGGGCAAGCTCGTCCTCGGCCAGCTCGCGGCGCAACTCGAGCGCGGAGATCGCCGACTGGCGTTCATGTCGTCGCTCGGGCCGGAGGCCTGCCGGTGCGCCGACACGAGCGACTACCTCCACTCGCTCTTTTCCGAGTACGACGGCTTCTCGGCCCATCGGCTCGGTGGGGGCAGCTTCGGCGGCGCGTTGGCGAATCTCCGGTCGCACTTCGGACCTCAGGTTCGCAAGCGGCACTGTTTTAAGGCATACGCCGCCTTCTACGGCAAGGTCGATCTGCTGTACAAGGTCGACAAGCGATGCACCCGGCTGCGCTGTCTGTCGTCCTCGCCACAGCAGGTCCGCGAACTGGAGCGCGAAGCGCTCGATCGGATCGACCGTGCACCAGGGCCGTTCGCCCTATGGCGCGTATCGCGCTGGTTCGATCGTGCGGCTGGGCGGCTGCCGTTGCGCGGGGAACCTCCGTCCCTGCGGATCGGGATCGTCGGCGGCGAGCACATCCTCAGCGAACTCGAATCGATCATGGCGGTCCTCAAAGGAATGGCCGAGCGCGGGATCCTGCTCGATTGGCGGAGCGGCTTCCGGATGCTCGCGCGTTCGACCGAGAAGACGCTGGCGCCACTCAAGCAGCAGTGCCGCGGCTATCTGCACGATGCCCCCTCGACGTCGGAGATCTTCTCCTGTGCGCATGCGCTCGACTTCGTCTCCGAAGGCTACGACGGCCTGCTGCACATCTACGCGTTCGGCTGCATGCCCCAGACGGCGCTCAAGCCGGTCCTCCAGCGCATCGCCGGCGACGCCGAGATGCCGCTGTTGTCGCTGGCGATCGGCGATCGATTCGCCGAGGAGGGACTGCAGGGCCGCCTCGAAGCGTTCATCGACCTGCTCGAAGCACGGAAGCAAGAAGGAGTCACGCAATGAGCGACATCGTCTGGATTGGCATCGACGTCGGATCGATCACCTGCAAGGTCCTCGTGCTCGACGAGCACGAGCAGGTCCTCGCGTCGACGTACCGAAGAAGCCGTGGCCGCGTCGTCGACGCGGTGAAGGACGGGCTGGCCGCGGTCAGTCAAGCGTTGGCCGATCGCCGCATCGCCGGTTGCGCGACGACCGGAAGCGCCCGCCGATTCGTGGCAGCCCTGGTCGGCGCTGACGTCGTAACCAACGAGATCACCGCGCACGCCCGCGCGGCGCTCTCGCTGCATCCAGACGCGCGGACGCTGCTCGAGATCGGCGGCGAGGACTCCAAGATCGTCTTGCTCCGAGGTGGTGTTCCGACCAACTTCGCGATGAACACCGTCTGCGCCGCCGGGACGGGGGCGTTCCTCGACCAGCTCGCCGGGCGGCTCGGTGTGCCGGTCGAGGACCTCGGCGACCTCGCCGGCGCGTCGACAGAGGACGTCGCAATCGCCGGACGATGCACCGTGTTCGCCGAGAGCGACATCATCTTCAAGCAGCAGACCGGCCATCGGATCGAGGACATCGTCGCCGGTGCCTGCCGGGCACTCGTGCGCAACTACCTGAACGACGTCGGCAAGGGAAAGCGGATCGAACCGCCGGTGCTCTTCCTCGGCGGCGTCGCCGCCAACGCGGGCATCCGCGACGCGTTCGCTGCGGCGCTCGGCTTGTCGGTGACCGTCCCCGAGCAGCACAACGTCATGGGCGCGTTTGGCGCGGCGCTGATCGCCAAGCGGCGTGGCGCCATGGAGTCGGCCATGCGCCCACTGGACGAGATCCAGGCGTCCGACTTCCGGCCGAAGACGTTCGTCTGCCCACACTGCGCCAACGCCTGCGAGATCGTCCGGTTCGTCGAGGCCGGCGCTGTCATCGCTCATCTCGGCGGCCGGTGCGAGCGCTGGACCGCCGAAGCTGCACCGACGGGGAGCGCCCTCGTGGGTGCGCCGGTCTAGCCTCGGAGATCCAGGGTTCTCCTCCCTTGGAGGGCCTCCCGGTCGCTTGGCTCTTGAGGGGACGCATTCGCGGACGCCGTGGCCGTGTTGTGCGGTGCCACACGGCTGATCGTAGGAACTCACCGGCGTTGCTCTTGACATGGACGGTCACGCGCGCTAGTATCGAGTCATCATATCACCAGGTGACCTAAGGAGTCAATGTGATGACCCTCCAATCCGTCGAGCGCCGATACGCCCTCATCGTCTTCCTGTTCTGGTTTTCGACCGCGCTTCCGATGGCGTTGTTCATCCTTCTTGCGCAGGCACGCGGAATGGGCCTCGCCCAGCTCGGTCTAATGATGGCGGTCTACTCGGCGACGGTCTTCCTGCTCGAGGTGCCGACCGGCGGACTCGCCGACGCGTGGGGCCGGCGGCGAGTTGCGCTGCTCGCCGAGGCCGTCACCCTCGCCGGTTGGACGCTGTTCCTCTTCTCGTTTTCCTTTCCCATGTTCATCGTCGCATTCGTGCTCAACGGCATCGGGCGCGCGCTTGCCTCAGGGACGCTCGACGCGTGGTTCGTCGACAGCCTTCTCGCTGTCGATCCAAAGGTCGACCTCCATCCGCGCCTCTCGCGGACCGGAGCGATCACGCTGCTTGCGCTCGGCCTGGGGACCGTCTGCGGTGGCGGTATCGCTCGCTTGTTCGCGTTCCTCCCTCCGGACGGTACCGCCATCCTGACGCCATTGGCGGGACCAGGCCTCGTCGCGCTTCCGATTCGCCTCGGTTTGATGATCGCCATCTATGTCCTCGTACGTGAGCCTCGGGAGACCCCCCGGCCCACGGCATCGTGGCGCCGCGGGATCGCCGAAATTCCGGTGATGCTGCGCGACGCCGGCAGGCTCACCTCGAAGAACGGCGTTCTCCTCCGCCTCCTCGCGGTGGCCGGCGCGAGCGGGCTCGTCCTGTCGTCCCTCGAGACACTGTGGCAGCCACATTTCGGACAGCTTCTTGGTGAGAGCGGATCGCGCAGCGTACTCCTCGGCATCATCCTTGCCGGATGCTTCGCACTGGGTGCTGTGGGGAACCTCGCCGCGCCACGGATCAGCAAGCTTCTGGGCGGCCGTCCCGGGCACGTCTGCGCGATCTTTCACGGCCTCCGAGGAGCGCTGCTGGTCGGGCTCGCCATGCAGGGACACGTCGTGCCCGCCGCCCTCCTGTTCTGGCTCGTCTACCTCGGGCAAGGCGCGGTTGTTTCGACCCATGCCCTCCTCCTGAACGAGGAGATCCCCACGCATCGTCGGTCGTCGATGCTCTCGATCGAATCCCTGGTGAGCTACTTCGGCGGATTCCTCGGCAACGCCGGCCTCGGCTTCATCGCGCAGCGCACATCGATCGCGACCGCGTGGATTCTCGCGGGTGGCGTTCTGCTGGTATCATGGGTTCTGTACCTGCGAGTCGATGCGGTCCGAGAGGAGAGACAACGTGAGCGACGGATCGTTGCACGCCAAGCCCATTCGACGTCAAACGCTGGCTGATCGGCTGGCCAAGGACATCGCCGATCGCATCCTCTCCGGCACGCTGAAGCCTGGAGACTCGCTGCCGCCGGGGCCGGAGCTTGCCAAGCAGTACGGAGTGAGCCGGGCTGCGGTTCGTGACGCCACGACCCTGCTGGCGGCCCGCGGTCTGGTCGATGTCCGTCACGGCAGCGGCGTGTTCGTCACGTCATCACAGCACGACGCGTTCGGCGACGCCCTCTTGTTGACCCTCCGGAGAGCCGGGGCCACCGCCTGGGATCTCGAGGAGTTCGAGCAGCTGCTCTTCCCCGCCGCCGCCGCCCTCGTTTGCACCCACGCCACGGAAGACGAGGTCGCCCGCATCCGCGATCTCGCAGAGAGCCACCTTGCTGCGTGCGAAGCGCTGATCAACAAAGAGGAGGCCGGCGCCGAGAATGCCCTGCATGACGGTCTCGAACGCCCGTTCGCGCGGACCCTTCACGCGATCTACGAGGCGACGCACAACGAGGTGGTTCGACAGATCGGAGAACAGCTGACCGCGCTTCGCCGTCATCGAGACTGGGTCGGCCTCACCTCCCGCGACGGCCTCGAGATGGACCGCGTCTTCCTCGGCGAACTCCTCTCGATCCTCGAATCGCGCAACCCGAAGAAGGCCAGGGATCGCGTCGAGCAGCTGATGAAGCTTCCGCGCGAAGCCGTCGCGGCAATGAAGGGCACTCCGATCGGCGACGTTCCGCGGATCGACATCGCGGCGTCTCCAGGAGACCGCATCCCCCCCTCCTAAGACTGCTCTCCGCGCCTGCATGCCTTGAATCGGGCCTGACAGCACAATCGACCCGGGGAACCTCACCGCGAGCGGCAGCTACTAGGTTGGTGCGACGTCGATCACGAACGGCACCCGCCGCCGTGGGACAACGATGCGTGTGTCGGGGACCTCGCTCCGGGCGAGGCGCTTGAATTCCCTCATCTGTCGCTTCGGCGCGTGCATCGGGATCGCGACCTTTGGCCTCAGATCCCTGAGCATCGCGACGGCACTCTGCGGCGTGCACGTGGGAGACGGCCGGCCGGTCGGAACGAACGCCAGGTCTGCCTTCAGCTGGTCGAGAGGCACGTGGTTCGAGTCGCCGCCATGAAAGACGGTCAGCTCCGGCATCGCGACATGAAAGAGCGTGATCGGGCCGACGTGGATGCCTTGGATCGGAGACACCGTCATGTCAGCGATCGCAATCGGCTCTCCAGGCCTCGTGGCCATCAGCCAGTCGTCCGAATCTTGTGCTCTCCCGGCGATTTGGGGCTCGACAGCAATCGGGGCCCCTGTCGCCTTGTGGATCGCCCGAGCGTAGCACGCCGACCAATGGTCGAAGTGAGCGTGCGTGTGGAGCTGTAGGTCGAGCTGCCGCAGGGCCACGATCTCCCGTCTCCGGATCGTGAACAGGCCGAGATCGAAGGCGAGCACGTGATCCACCGTGCGCAGGAGGATTCCCGAGAACCCGAAGTAGTAGACGCCGCTTGGCCGCTGGCCAGATGCAAATCGAAGAACTGCTGGATCTGATTCCCCCCGATGTCGGGAACGCGAGCGGCTTCCATTGACGACCCTCCTTGCGAGCACAGGGCACCTCTGCTTGAGCGTAGTCGGAACCACAGGATCGAACAAGGCCATGCACGGACGTCCGACCAAGGACTTGCGAGCGGCTGCATCGCAGGGCATTATGGTTTCAGAAATCATGCGAACTATGGCAGGTATTCCGGCGAAACGTGCACCCCTCCTGCTGACGCTTCTGCTGCTCGTCGGCCTCTACTACCTCGCGCAGTACAACTTCCTCCTGTTTCACACGACGGTCGAGCTGTTCAGCATCGTCGTCGCCGTAGCGATGTTCATGATCGCGTGGAACAGCCGCCGGTATCTGGACAACGGGTACTTGTCCTTTCTCGGCATCGCCTACCTGTTCATCGCCGGGATCGACCTCGTCCACACCTTGTCCTACAGCGGCATGGCGCTCTTCCCAGGCCACACCGCGAACCTCCCCACGCAGCTCTGGATCGCCGCCCGGTATCTCGAGGCCGGCAGTCTCATTGCCGCACCCATCTTCCTCCACCGCAGGCTCCGACACGGTTGGGCCATGGGGACGTACGCCGCGATCCTGATCCTCGCTCTCCTGACGACCCTCGTCTGGCGGATCTTCCCGACCTGCTTCGTCGACGGAGAGGGCCTCACGTTGTTCAAGAGGGCGAGCGAGTACGCAATCTCATTGGTTCTCGTCGGGGCAGCCGCACTGCTGATCCGAAGCCGACGCGACTTCGACCGCCGCGTGCTCCGGTGGTTGGTCACGTCGCTCCTGCTCACGGTCGGATCCGAACTGCTGTTCACGTTCTACGTCAGCGTCTACGGCATCTCGAATCTCTTCGGACATCTGTTCAAGCTCGCGTCGTTCTACCTGATCTACCGCGCGATCATCGAGACGGGATTCCGCCAGCCGTTCACCCTCGTCTTCCGCGAACTCAAGCGAAGCCAGCAGGCGCTCCAAGAGGCAAACGCGTCCCTCGAACGCCGTGTCGCACAGCGGACCGGCCAGTTGCGATAGGCCAACCAGCAGCTCCTCCACGAGGTGGCCGAGCGGCGGGCGGCGGAACAACAGCTGCGCAGACTGAACTTCCTGCTGAAAGCGATCCGCAACGTCAACCAACTAATCGTGAAGGAACACGATCGAGATCATCTTCTCGACCAGGCCTGCGCGGCGCTCGTCGAGGGCAGCGGGTACTCCACCGCGTGGATCACGCTGAACGACGAGACGCAGAGGCTCCTGGGGTCGTCTCATCGGTGCATGGGAGGCAGCACCGGGTCGGTCTCGGCGCTGTTCTCGGACGGTGCGCTCCCGCCTTGTGCTCGAGAGGCGTGGGAGCATGGGGGCATCCGCGTTATCGACGCAGCAGGGGCAATCTGCCGAGCGTGCAGCAGTCGCGGGGAGGACTGCGATCGAGCCAGGATGGCGGCGTGCCTCGAGCACGAAGGTGTCCGCTACGGCCTTCTGGGTGTCACGTCGCCCGGCGATTTGGTCACGGGTGACGAGGAGATCGATCTCCTGAAGGAGGTCGCCGGAGACCTCGCGTTCGCCCTACGCAGTATGGATCTGGAAGACGAGAAGCAAGTCGCGGTCGAGGCACTCCGGCAAGCTCTCGGTGGAACGATCCAGGCGATCGCCGCAACAGCGGAAAGCCGAGATCCGTACACCGCCGGGCATCAGCGCCGGGTCACCGAGCTCGCGGTGCGGATCGGCAGCGAGATGCAACTTGAGTCCGACCGCGTTGACTCCCTCCAGGTCACAGGCGTTCTGCACGACCTCGGGAAGATCTCCGTCCCGGCGGAGATTCTCAGCAAGCCGTCGAAGCTGACGGACGTCGAGCTGCAGCTCGTTCGCGAACACCCGCAGATGGGATTCGACATCCTGAAGAACATCGACTTCCCGTGGCCCGTCGCGGAGTTCGTGCTTCAGCACCACGAGCGGATCGACGGCTCCGGGTATCCCAAAGGACTCCGCGGCGATCAGATCCATCTCGAAGCGCGCATCATCGCCGTCGCCGACGTTGTGGAGGCGATCTCGAGCCATCGCCCGTATCGCCCGGCGTTGGGACTCGACGTCGCCTTGGACGAGATCACGCAGAACGCTGGCCGATCCTACGATGCCGCAGTGGTCGTGGCATGCGTGCGCCTGTTCAGAGAGAAGGGGTTTCGCTTCGATCCGAATGGTCCCCGGACCACTGCGTAGCTGTCCAACCGACCTCCCGTACTAGAAGTGGAAGTGAATCCCCGTTCCGAACACCATCGCCAGTTCCCCGTCTGTCGCGTAGGCAAACCCGAATTCGATGTTCCACGCCAGGCTCGGCGCGGAACGGAACCCGAACTCGATCCCGCCTACGGCGGACAAGTAGACCGCTTCCCATCCGTACGGTGACACGGGAACGGACGCCCCGACGGCACCGTAGAAGTCGGTGACGGGACGATCGGCGATCCGGTACAGCGCACGGACGGTGACCGATCCTTCGACGTCGCCTGCGTAGCCCCACAGGAAGACGATCGCCTCCCCGGCGAACTCGGTCGAGAACCAATACCGCCCGGAGATCAGACCGCCAAACGGGAAATCGAGCTGCATGCCCAGCCCGAGCGTTCGCTCGGCCGACAGATTCAGCTCCTCAGCCGGCGCCGCGTCTTCCTGCGCGACAACCGTGATGGAACAGAGCAACAGCAGAAGAAGACAGAGAGAGACCTTGTTTCGCATCAACTCACCCCCGGTGTTGTGCACATCCTAGTGCCGACCGCAACTCGCGCCAACGGCACGTGTCCTGCGATCCGCCCCGCCGCAGAAGCTTCCCGCCGATCCAGCCGACCAGGAACGTCGCCGTGAGGACAAGCAGCCGGCCGGCAGTCGCCGTTCGCCGACAGAACCGCCGGATCGATCCGGGGCGGGTCAGCCGGAGCTTGCAGACCAAGTACTGCTCCTTTCCCATCCCGTGTACGCGGATCCGGCCAAACGGATCGGTGATCGTGATCAGTCCGTGCCACGTCCGTGGCGGCTCCTCGCCGTAGCGGTTGGCAACCACGGTCCATGCGTCGGCCAACGTTCCCATCATCTCGTTCAGGCGCAGGTCCGTCGCGTAGTCGGCGAGGCTGGCGAGCACGACGTCCGCCCGCGCGCGGCGGATCGCACGATGCAGCCAGAGGCTCCGCCCGTCGGCGCAGATGAGGATCGCGACCGTCGCCCCGTCGACAGTCGCCGTCGTGAGCGTCCGCTCCGCGGCGGTGAAGACCGGATTCCGGATCCAGAACTTGCGGTGCACGGCGACGATCTCACCGGTTGGATCGACGAGCACCTGCGTGTTGAACAGCTTCCCGTCACGCGCCTCGCTCAGCCCGAACGACAGGTACACGTTGTGCTTCGTCGCCAGCCGAGAGATGAGCTCCGTGGACGGACCGGGGATCGCTTCGGCGATCCGCTCGTGATACGCCGCCGTTTCGTCTCCGCGGTAGAACCAGCCGAGGATCGTCTCCCCGAACAGGATGAGACGCACGTCGGGATGCTCCGTGACGATCCGCTGGACAAGCTGCGCGATCCGCTCGCGGCTGGCCACCGGGTCGGAATCCGGCGTCATCGCAACGGTCGCGATTGACAGGGAACGCTCGGAGCGGGTGCTACGCATGCGGCGGAGGCGTCATGCGGAGCGGACGATCTCGTCGAACGGCTTCCGCGGCCGCGCGTCGGGATCCTCGCCAGGGACACCGAACGAGACCGCGGCGACGAGCTGGCCTTCCTCGTGGAGCCACGTCTTCAGCTCGGTCACCGCATACAGAACATCGGCGATCCAGAGCGATCCGAGTCCGAGATCGATCGCCGCCAGCAGCATGTTCTGAATCGCCGCGCCGATCGACTGCACGTCGACCAACTCCTGGAACGTCTGGTCGACCGAATGCTCCAGCCACGGGTCGATGCCGTGGGCGTTGAAGACGAACACCGTCAGCGGCGCCTGCTCCATGATGTTCGCCGTCCACTCGGCGCTCCCGGTGTCCTCCCCACGCGACTTGAACGTCGCGATCGCTTCGCGCATCACCGCGACCATCCCGGCCCGCTTCGCCCCTCGCACGGTTACCAGTCGCCACGGCTGCCGGTTCTTCCCCGACGGCGCCTGGATGGCCGCCGCGAGGATCTTGGTGACGGCCTCGTCGCTCAGTGCCTCGTCCTGGAATGCGCGGATGCTCCGTCTCGCTGCGATCGCCTCGAGTGTGTTCATCGGTCGGCTCCTTTCGCTCCGACAAATGGTAGCGCACCCACCGCACGGCTCAAGGCGCGGGTGGAGATCACAACGCTTGACGTCCGGCCACGTGCCGTCTATCCTCCCGAGGTCGGCAATCCGCCACGCCACGTGGCACGACTCGAGTGAAACGGAGGTGCACGATGACGACCGAACGAACCGTCTATCACGCTGCCTCCGTCGAGACGATCTAGCCGATCGCCTTCGTTCCAGCCGGAACCCGTTCCACCCCTTCGCCGTGAGGCGGCGCGCAACAACCTCAACGGAACTGCACGACGTCTTGCGACGAAGGAGGCACCTTGCACCACACATCGGAGGATCGACACGATCCATCCACGGCTTCACAGGCACCTCAGCAAACCTTCGGAATCCCGGAACTCGATGCGTTCGCGCAGCGTGGATTGATCACGCGCGTTCACGCCCAGCTGACGAGCGGAAAAGAAGCGACGGTCTACTGCTGCCGCGCGCACCCCGCGACGAATCGGAAGTTCCTCGCGGCAAAGGTGTATCGCGACCACGCGGCCGGCGCATACCGGCACAGCGGGCCGTACTTCGAGGGACGAGAACGGACGATGAAGGCTCGCACGCTGCGCGCGATCGAGAAGGGAACTGAGTTCGGCCGCCAAGCGATGGCCGGTGCCTGGGTCTCGGCCGAGTTCGAGGCCCTGAAGCGCCTCGCGACGATCGGCGCCGACGTCCCGCGCCCGATCGCTCAGGCGGGCGCGGCGATCCTGATGGAATACGTTGGCAATGGCGCGGGACCGGCCCCACATCTGAACGGGATCGACGTTGGGGCGGACCAAGCATGGTCGCTCTGGCGCCACGTGCTCCACAACGTCGAAGCGCTGCTGCGCGAGCACCTCGTTCACGGCGATCTGTCGCCGCACAACATCCTCGTCTGGAAGGACCGTCCGTGGATCATCGACCTGCCCCAGGCCGTCGACCCGCGGTTCAACCGATCCGCGCTCGAGCTTCTTCGCCGCGACATCACGAACGTCTGCGCGTTCTTCTCCAAGCTCGGTGTGCGGAGCGACCCGGTCGGCCTCGTCAGTGATCTGTGGACCCGCTACTTGCGGGCAGAGCTCTGAGGACAAGGGGACAGACTTCATTGAAACGCCCGACGCCATCGCCGAAGATGCGGGGTCTCGCGAGACGTCGTGAGGGGGACAGGATGAGACACAGGGTGGGTTTCCGATCGGCCCGCGCGACCCTCGGTTGCATGCGCGCGGCGTACGAGGCGGGAGACGGCGCGGAGCTCCTTCGCACCTACAACTCCGCCTCGCAGGAGTCGGCCGCTCTGCGTGCGGCGATCTCCTCGATCGAGCGGTTCTATCCGCTGAAGACGTTCCTCGAGCTGGCCGTCCGGCTCGATCGAGACATCGCGGGGCGCGGCCTTCACGACGGCTGCCTTCGATTCCTTCGTCGAACCGGGATGCTTTGGGAGAGCGTCGTCCCGACCGCCTGCCGAGAGATCGCAGCGAAGGAGCCTGCGATCTTCTTCGGCAATCACCCGTCCCTGCTGACGCCGTTTCTTGTCGCAGCGAGCGTCGATCGCACCGACCTTCGCTACTTCTCGACGAGCTACGTCTGTCGGCTGATTCCGAGCTTCGGGGAGATCTCCTTCCCGATGGAGGTCCCGCTGACGCGATCCCGAACCGAATGGCAGCGCGGCGGATGGAAGCGAGTCCTCGCGTATCGGCTGGTTTCGCTGTTGCACGACGCGCCGACCCCGGAAGAGGCGCGGGCGATCAATCACCAGAGCCTCAACCGCGGCGCGAGCCACATCCGGTTGGGCGGCAGCGCGATGATCTGCCCCGGTGGCGGCGGCAAACGGGACCGTCGCTGGTATCCGGGCATCGGCTCGCTGATCAAGCAGCTGCAGGACGCCCCGAGCGACCGTCCCGCGTACCTCATCCCCGTCCGGGAGGAGAACTGCACCAACCAGCAGGTCTACGCTCACCTGATGACCAGTCCGCTCGCGCGCCTCAAGGCGAGCGCATTCAGCCGACAGCCGGTGCGGATCCGATTCGCCGATCCGATTCCGCTGGCCGACGTCGCAACCGCGTCCTCGACCGTGGAGCAGATCGTCTCCTTGCTGCGCGCTCGCTACGACGCGATCTTCTCCAAGCCGGAACTCGCAACGACGTAGCACGACAGCACCGTTGGTGCATCCGGCGAGCTTCGCGCATCATCAGCGCCCGGAGGTGCCTCGCACATGACAGCAGCCTATCGAGACGAGCTCGACTTCGCGGTGGAGACCGCGTATCTGGCCGGCCGGCTGACGCTCGGCTACTTCCAGACCGGGATCGTGCCGGACCTCAAGACCGACGAATCCCCGGTCACGATCGCCGACCGCAAGGCGGAGGAGCTGATCCGCTCCCGCATCCAACGCACCTACCCGTCGCACGCGATCCTCGGAGAGGAGTTCGGACAGACTGGGCGTGACGACGCGCCGCATCGCTGGATCGTCGATCCGATCGACGGCACGAAAGCCTTCGTTCACGGCGTCCCGCTGTACGGTGTTCTGCTGGCGCTCGAGATCGAGGGGACGGTCGAAGTCGGTGCCGCCTACTTCCCGGCGCTCGACGAGATGGTCAGCGCAGCGACCGGACAGGGATGCAGGTGGAACGGCCGCCCGGTCCGCGTCTCCACCACCTCGGAGCTGGCGCGGGCCACCGTCTGCTTCACCGACCCTGCCAGTTTCGCCGAGTTCGGTCGAGCCGAGGCGTGGGAGCGGATTCAGCGCGCCGCGTCGATCTGCGCCGGCTGGAGCGATGCCTATGGTCACGCACTCGTCGCCACCGGGCGCGCCGACATTGCGCTCGACCCGATCATGAACGCCTGGGACTGCGGCCCATTCCCGCCGATCCTCAAGGAGGCCGGGGGGAGTTTCACCGACTGGTCCGGATCGCCGACGATCCACGGCCGCGAGGCCATCTCGACGAACGGCCTTCTTCTCGAAGAACTGCTCCGACTCGTCCGCGGCTAGCGGCGACCCTTCGCAACGCGGAACCCCACCGCGAAGTCGACCCAGTTGGCCGGCAGCGCGTTGCGAAAGTCGACGCGGACGCAGTACGGACCGGAGTGCCACCCACCACCGCGGATCACGCGATGCTTGCCCGCGTCGGGCCCCTGCGGATTCGCGATCAACGAGCGCGGGTAGTAGTCCGCTCCGTAGCGGTCGGCGACCCACTCGACTACGTTGCCGCACATGTCATGCAGCCCGAAGCCGTTTGGATCGTAGCTGCCGACCGGCACGATGCCCGTCGTCCCTGTGCGAGCGTAGTTCGCCCAACTCGGATCGATCTCGTCGCCGAACGGGTACGCCTTCCCGACAAGCCCGCCGCGGGCGGCGTACTCCCACTCGGCCTCGGTCACGAGCCGACCGCCAGCCCACTCCGCGAACGCGGCCGCATCCTGCCAGCTGACACCGACGACCGGATGATCGGGGAACGCGGGTCCGGATCGGAACCGATCCTCGCCCCAGAACTCCGGGAGCCTATGATCGGTCGCTTGGCAGAAGACGGCGTACTGCGCATTGGTGATGTGGTTCCTCGTCAGCAGGAACGCGGAAACCTCGACTTCGTGGACCGGCCGGTGGTCCGGTTCCGTGTCCCCGCCCATCGCGAACGAACCGCCCTGGATCTCCACAAGCAGCGCCTTCAGGTCGATCGATCCTTCGCCACTCATCAGGCTCCTTCCGTCCGGTTGCCAAGCCGGAACCGAATCCGAATCCGATCCTCGCTCCGCATCTCGGCGCTGCGGATCTCGAATCGGCCGATCTGGCCCGTTCGCTCGACGTGCTCCCCGACGCACGGAATCACGTCGAGATCGCCGATCGTCACGATGCGTATCGACTCGGCCGATGCGGGGACCTTCCCCATGTCGAGACGCTCCTCGGCCTCGGCACGCGGAACGACGAACGATGTCACCGGCAGATCTCGGTCGATCTCGGCGTTGACCGCGGCCTCGATCCTTCGAAGGTCGTCCTCACCGAGCGGATGATCGACGCGGTAGTCGACCTTCGATTTCTTCGCCCCGAAGTGCGCTTCGACGCTCCGCCCGGTGCCGAAGTCTCGCTGCATCACAGCGTTGAGGATGTGTTCTACGGAATGAGAGGCGGCCAATGCGTTTGCTGGACTCTCCGTCATGGGTGCAGACTAGCCGGTCTCGCGTCGAAGCGCCACCGGCAAAGAGAATGCGGGGCTCCGCATGGGAGCCCCGCAGGTTGTACCGTCAAGGAGGTGCTCGCGTTTAGACCCAGCCTCGCAGTCGCATCGCCTCCGCGACCCGCGCGATCGAAACCATGTACGCGCCAATCCGGTTGTCGACGTTGTGCTGCTTGGCCATCTCGTGCGTCTCGTGGAACGCCTTGACCATCCGTTCCTTGAGCCGAGCGTGGACGTCCTCGATCTTCCAGTAGAACCCACCGATGTTCTGGACCCACTCGAAGTAGGAAACCGTCACGCCGCCGGCGTTGCACAGGAAGTCGGGAATCACGTACACGCCGTTCTTGTGCAAGATCTCGTCCGCCTCCGGCGTGGTCGGGCCGTTCGCGGCCTCGGCGACGATCTTCGCCTTGACGTTGGCCGCGTTCTTGTCTGTGATCACGCTCTCGATCGCCGCGGGAATCAGCACGTCGACCTCGAGCTCGAGGACCTCGTCGTTCGTGATCGCCTGGAGGCCGTTGAAGCCGGAAACCGATCCCGTGCTCTGCTTGTGCTGGAACGCCGCTTCGGGGTCGATCCCGTTCGCGTCGTAGACACCGCCGCGCGAGTCGGTCATCGCAACGATCTTGCTGCCGGCCAGCTCCTCCATCAGGGTGCCGGAGAAGTATCCGGCGTTTCCGTACCCCTGGATCGCGACCGTTGCGCCCTTCAGCTCGATGCCAAGCGCCTTCGCCGCTTCGATCACGCAGTACACCGTGCCACGTGCCGTCGCATCGCCCCGTCCGAGCGAGCCGCCGAGCGGAATCGGCTTGCCGGTGATGACGCCAGGAGCGTTGTAGCCGACGATGGCCGAGTACTCGTCCATCATCCACCCCATGATCTGGGGTGTCGTGTAGACATCGGGTGCGGGAACGTCCCTCTCCGGGCCGATGTACCGGCCGAGCGCGCGGATGAAACCGCGCGAGATGCGCTCGAGTTCCCCCTGCGACAGTTCCTTCGGGTTGCAGATGACGCCGCCCTTGCCACCGCCATACGGGATGTCGACGACCGCGGTCTTCCACGTCATCCACGCGGCGAGCGCCTTCACCGTGTCGATCGTCTCGTCGGGGTGATAGCGGAGGCCACCCTTGGTCGGCCCGCGCGCGTCGTTGTACTGCACCCGGAATCCGGTAAACGTCTTCACGATTCCGTCGTCCATTCGAACCGGGAAGTGAACCTCGAGGGTCCGCATCGGCTCGCGCAGAAGCGCATGAACCTGTGGGTCGAGCTGGAGCTTGTCCGCCGCCTTGTCGAGCTGGCGCTGTGAGATCTCAAACGGATTCAGCGTGGGTTCGCTGGCCATCTACTGTTCCTCCCGAATGCCCTAGAGATATGCCATTCGGCGCAGCGACCCTGGCAGTCGTCCCCGAACGGCGGCGCCATTATAGCGGCCTATTCGCGGACTGCAAGTTGTTGGATGGAGCGGCATTCGGCACCGAGAATGGACATGGCTTCCTGGCACACGCGGCCGCTTCTCTGGCCCGCGTCATCGATCGTTTCGATGACACTACTGCTGGCACGCGTTCCGTCTGCTCAGGGTTCCTGCGATCGTGATAGCGGCCTGTTCGCGGACTGCAAGTTGTGGAATCGGGCGACATCGGGCACAGGATCTCGGCATCAGTTCTTGGCCCACACGGCCGCATCTTGGCCCGCTTCATCTGGCATCTCGATCTCTTCAGCGTGGGGTGGCACAGCGGTCGTGTCGACGCCTGCGAGCGTGATGGCGGCCCGTGCACGGACTGCAAGCCCTCGAGCGGAACACCCCTCGCAACTACAGGCGGGGGATGATTCCGAGCAGCAGACGGCGCATTTCGGCGCCCTTCCGATCGGTCGTTTCGATGACCTCTTCGTGGGTCAGCGTCGCGTTCGGATCGACGCCGGCAGCCAGATTGGTGGCGATGGAGATGCCTAGGATATCCATTCCGGCATGCGCTGCCGCGATCACCTCGGGGGCGGTCGACATGCCGACGAGGTCGGCTCCCATCGAGCGGAACGCCCGGATCTCCGCCGGTGTCTCGTACGACGGTCCGAGGGCGGCAACGTACACGCCCTCCTTCACCTCGATCCCCTCCGCCGCGGCGACTTCCTTTGCCATCGCGCGCAACTGTGGCGTGTAGGCGGCTGACATGTCGGGGAACCGCGGACCGAGTTCGTCGAGGTTCGCACCGTGAAGCGGATTGACTCCGAGCATGTTGATGTGATCGGTGATCAGGACGAGATGTCCTGCGCGGAAGTCGGGATTGATCGCGCCGGACGCGTTCGTCACGATCAGCGTCTTCGCGCCAAGCATTGCGAACAGCCGCGTCGCGAACACGATCTCGTCGACCGGATGACCCTCGTAGAAGTGGGCCCGCCCGCGCTGCACGAGCACCGCTGTCTCGCCGATCCGCCCGGCCCAGAAGTCACCTGCATGACCCGCCACGGTCGGGCGTGGAGTGTGTGGGATCTCCTCGGCGGGAATGATCGCGCCCCCCTCGGGCACGCCGAACGCCTTCGACAGCCCCGAACCGAGCGTGATCGCCACGTCGGGCGTTTCATCCAGACGCTCCCGGAACACGGCGAGCGCCTCGTTCAACCTGTTCATCCGATCGTCGTTCATCTCGTTCTCTCCTCCTAGGCCAGGCCGATCGCCTCGACCGCCTGCTCGATTCGCTCGGCGGCGACGACCTCGATCTTCCCCGCGCTCGTCGGCCGTGCCGACTTGGGGACGACAATACGTTCCATTCCCATCTTCTCTGCTTCGCGAACACGCTCGCCGAGGCGACGGACCGATCGAACCTCGCCGGACAGCCCGACCTCCCCGACGATCGCGATCCTCGCCGCAAGCGGACGGTTGCGCAGGCTCGAGCAGACTGCGGCAACGACGCCGAGATCGGTCCCACGCTCTCTCGTCTCCAACCCGCCGGCGAGGTTCAGGTAGACGTCGGCGCCGCCCGCCTGAATCCCGAGGTGCTTCTCCATCACCGCGAGCATCAGCAGTACCCGATTGACGTCGAGGCCGGTGCACCGCCGCTGCGGCACCCCGTACCCGCCGGTCGGAGAGACGAGTGCCTGCATCTCGACGAGAATCGGTCGCGACCCCTCGAGGATCGGAACGACGACCGCTCCCGGCTTCGGCTCCGCCTCCATGTCCTCGAGGAAGAAGCGGGACGGGTCCGCGATCTCGGCCAATCCCTCCGCAGTCATCCGGAACACGACGACTTCGTGGGTCGCGCCGAATCGATTCTTCACCGATCGAAGAAGACGCACGTCCTCTCCGCGGCTCCCCTCGAGATAGACGGCAACATCGACGAGATGCTCGACCGACTTCGGTCCGGCGAATGCGCCGTCCTTGGTGATATGTCCCACGAGGAAGGTCGCCATCCGTCGCGACTTCGCCCGGCGGATCAGCTCGCTCGACACCTCGCGCAGCTGCTTGAGGCTGCCGGCCTCGCCGGCGGACCGCTCGTCGACGGTCGTCTGGATCGAATCGACGATCAGCGCGACCGGTGAGACCTCCTCGATCGCCGCGGTGATCCGCGCCAACGACTGCTCGGCAAGCACGTACAACCGCTCACTGTCGACGCCGATCCGGCTGGCGCGCAGCTTGACCTGCCCCTCCGACTCTTCGCCGGAGACGTAGAGGACGTTCCCACGGTGAAGCGCAAGGAGCTGTGCGATCTGCAGCAGCAACGTCGACTTGCCGATCCCCGGCTCGCCGCCGAACAGGATCACGCCGCCCGGAATCAGCCCGCCGCCGAGGAGACGATCGAACTCGCCCATCCCGGTCTCCAGGCGCTCGATCTCGTCGAGGCCGACGCGATCGATCGTCCGCAGCTTCTCACCGAGCCAGGACGCCGCCTCGGCCGGTGCGTCGCTCTCGGAGCGGTCCTCGGAGAAGGCATCCCACGCGCCGCAGTTCGGACATCGACCGAACCACTTGATCGACCGATAGCCGCACTCCGAACAGAGGAACGGCATGTCACCCGCTCTCTTCGAAGCGGAGCTCCTCGCCGTCCGCGACCGCCGTGACCGCGGACCCGGCCGGAAAATTGCCGAGGAGAATCTCCTCGGACATCGGGTTCTCGATCAGCCGCTCGATCGTCCGGCGCATCGGGCGTGCCCCGTACTTCACCTCGTACCCCTTCTCGATCAGCAGCTTCCACGCCGTGCCATCGAGGGTCAGCTCGATCTCGCGCTCCTCGGCGAGCCGGGCCTGCAGCTCGTGAATCATCAGGTCGGCGATTTCGCGAACCTGCTCGCGGTTCAGCTGGTGGAAGACGATGATGTCATCGAGCCGGTTGAGGAACTCGGGGCGGAAGACCTTCCGCGCCTCGCCGGTCACCCGCGACTTCATGTCCTGGTACGACTCGTCGGACGTCTCATCCTGGTCGGAGAATCCAAGCGTCCCGCGATCGGTGATCAGGTCACTCCCGACGTTCGACGTCATGATGAGGACGGTGTTGCGGAAGTCGATGCGCCGTCCCTGCGAGTCGGTCAGGATTCCGTCCTCCATCACCTGAAGGAGGATGTTGAACACGTCGCGATGCGCCTTCTCGATCTCGTCGAACAGGACGACGGAGTACGGTCGATGGCGGACCTTCTCGGTCAGCTCGCCGGCTTCCTCGTACCCGACGTATCCGGGAGGGGCCCCGGTCAGGCGCGAGACGGAGAATCGCTCCATGTACTCCGACATGTCGACGCGGATCAGCGCGTCCTCGTCGCCGAACAGGAACTCGGCCAACGTCTTCGATAACTCGGTCTTTCCGACGCCGGTCGGCCCGAGGAACATGAACACGCCGACCGGACGGCGCGGGTTCTTCACCCCGGCGTAGGCGCGGCGGATCGAACGGGATACGGCGCGAACCGCCTCGTCCTGCGCGATCAGCCGCTCGTGCACCTTGTCCTCCATGTGGACCATCCGGGCCGTCTCTTCCTCCTGGACGTGGCCGATCGGTACGCCGGTCCACATCGCGACCATCCCCGCGATGTCCCGGCCGGCCACCTGGAGATCGTTCCCGTGGTACGCCGTCTCGTTCAGTTCCTCGATCCGCGCGAGGAGCTCCGCCTTGCGATCCCGGAGGTTGGCCGCCGTCTCGTACTCCTGTGCAGCGACCGCGTCGCGCTCCTGCTCGTCGAGACCGTCGACCTCGTCCATCAGCTCGCGTGCCTCGTCGGGAACGCGGGTCCGCTGCAGCTTGATGCGCGCCGAGGTTTCGTCGATCAGGTCGATCGCTTTATCCGGCAGAAACTGATCGGTCACGTACCGATCCGACAGCCTCGCCGCCTGCAGGAGGGCGTCGTCGCTGATCTTCACGCCGTGATGCTTCTCGTATTGCGGGCGCAGACCTCGGAGGATCTTGACCGTCTCGTCGACGTTCGGCTCTTCGACGTAGATCGTCTTGAACCGGCGCTTGAGCGCTGGGTCCTTCTCGACCGACTTTCGGTACTCGTCGAGCGTCGCCGTGCCGATGCATTGGATTGCGCCGGAGGCGAGCGGCGGCTTGAGGATCGACGAGGCATCGATCGCCCCTTCGGCCCCGCCGGCCCCGACAACCGTCTGAAGCTCGTCGATGAACAGGATCACGTTGTCTTCCTCGGCGACCTTGTTGATCAGCGTCTTTAGCCGCTGCTCGAATTCCCCCCGGTACTTCGTCCCCGCAACGACCGACGCCATGTCGAGTTCGATGATCTCTTTCGATCGAAGGAGCGCAGGCACGTCGCCGCTGGCGATCCGCTGGGCGAGCCCCTCGACGACGGCGGTCTTCCCGACGCCCGACTCCCCGATCAGCGCCGGGTTGTTCTTCCGACGACGAGTGAGCGTCTGAATGATCCGCTCCATCTCCTCCTCGCGGCCGATCACCGGATCGAGCTTCCCGGCCATTGCTTCCTCGACCAGATTCCGGCCGAATTCGGACAGGTCGCCCTTGCGCTGTGTTCCCCGTCGCGAGCTGCGCACCGCCATCCCGAGGCCGCCGGGAGGAAGGAAGTAGCCGCGCGCCTTGTTCAAATCGATGCCAAGGTGCTGGAGCAGCTCCGCGCCAGTTCCCTCGCCCTCGCGGAGCAGGCCAAGCAGGAGGTGTTCGGGGCGGATCGCGTTCAGCCCGGCCCGGCGCGCTTCCTCGAACGAGACCTTCATAACCCGCTTCAGCCGCGCGGTCGGCTCGAGGTCGTCGGCGGAGAGACGAACCTCCCCGCGCTCCTTCTCCTCTTCGAGGAGCGCAGCGACCTTGTCGTAGGACACGCCGTTCGACGTCAGGAAGCGACAAACCTCGCTGTCGGTGACCTTGAGGAACGCGAGAAGCAGGTGCTCGGTGCCCACGTAGCTATGCCGCCAGCCCTCGGCCTCCTCCTGGGAGATCGCGATGATCTCCATCGCCTCTTGCGAGAACTTGTCGTACATCTCTCTCCTCCTGATCTGTCCCGTCGCGGATCCCCAGAACGCCGACAGTATACCGGTCCGGCTTCAGTCGACAACCGCATCGTCGCGGCGGTTGAATCGGGTCATCACCGCCTCGATATCGGCTTCACGGAACAGAGCGATCGCGTCGACCGCCCGCTCTAGTGCGGGGAGGACGCGCGCCCACTCCTCCGGCGTGAACCGATCGAGGACGAAGTCGCGCCCCGTCCTCGTCCGCTCGTCGATCTCGATTCCAACCTTGAGACGGGGGATTCGTTCCGTGCCGAGCGCGTTCACGATCGACGCCATCCCTTTGTGCGTGCCCGCGCCTCCGGCGCCGAGCAGCTTAATCCGCCCGAGCGGAAGGTCGAGGTCGTCGTAGACGACGAGCGCATCCTCGGGTGGAATGCCGTGCTTCGACAGGATGCCTCGAACCGCGGACCCGCTGTCGTTCATGAACGTCATCGGCTTGACCAACAGGAGCTTGCCGGTGGAATAGACAAGGGCGGAGCTTACGATCTGCCCTTTCCGCCGAAGCCGATGGACCTTCCGGTACAGGTCCACGGCTTCGAATCCGACGTTGTGCCGCGTCAGCGCGTAGGTCAGGCCGGGGTTGCCGAGCCCGAAGACCGCCTTCACCTAGCCCTCGTCGGCAGCGGTCTCCTCTCCACCCTCTGCCTGCGCTTCCTGCTCCCCGTCTTCGGCCTCCTCGCCCTCGGCAAGCTCGGCCTCCTCGAGTTCGAGCGCTGCGGCTTCCTCCTCCTCGCTCATCTCCATGCCGCGAGGCGCGATGACGGTCACGATGGTCCGCTCCGGAGGCAGCATCGGCTCGATGTCACCGAAGTCGATGTCCCGCGCGTGGATCGACTCCCCGAGATCGAGCTCGGAGACGTCGATCGTGATCAGGTGCGGAACGTCCTCCGGAAGCCCATGGACGGGGATCGTGTTGAACAGCACGTTGAGGATCCCTCCGGACTTCACGCCCTGCGCTTCCCCGGTGACCTTCACCGGCACAGACAGCTTCAGTGGGCGCCCGACGTCGGGATGGTAGAAGTCGACGTGCTTCGGCTCATCGGTGACCGGATCGTAGTCGACCACCTTGAGGAAGACGTCGAGCTCCTTCGTCCCATCCTCCCCGGCGATGGCGAGGTTGATCCGCGAACTGCGCGTGATCTGCGCGAAGAGCGCTTGAAGATCCTTGCGCGCAATCGCGATCGGCGTGCTTTCGATCGAAGGACCGTAGATGACTCCAGGCACCTGCCCGTCCCGCCGGAGGGCGTTCGCCTTCCCGGCCTTCCTCTGCTTCACTTCCAGCGTATTCATCCTCGTTCTCCCAGCTGCTCGTCGTGGTTTCGTCTAGTAATGCGGGAAGAGGTGGCTCACCGACTTGTACTCGAAGATTCGATGAATCGTCGTCGCCAGATGCTCCCCGACGTGGATGTAGTCGACAAACTCACTCTCGTCCGCGCTCTGGTTGAAGATGGTATTGGTCAGAACCACCCGTTTCAAGGGTGATTCCGCCACCAACTCGAGCGCGTCACCCGACAGTGTCCCGTGGGTGCAGTAGGCCGACACCTCCGCTGCGCCATGCTCGACGAGCGTGTTTGCGGCCTTCACCATCGTCCCGCCGGAGGAGAGGATGTCGTCAACCAGGATCGCCCGCTTCCCGTCCACGTCACCGATAACGTTCATCACGCGCACGTCGGAGCCGTCCTGCGACCGTCGCTTCTCGAGGATCGCCAGCGGCATGTCGAGCCGCTCCGCGATCATCCGAGCGCGCACCGCGCCGCCCGCGTCCGGGGAGACGATGATTGCGTCGTCCAATCGATCGAAGTTGTCGCGGATGTGCTCGGCGAATACCCAGTCCGTTCGTAGGTTGTCTACCGGGACATTGAAGAAGCCCTGGATCTGGCCGGCGTGGAGGTCCATCGTCAGGACGCGGTCCGCGCCGGCGACCTCAATCAGGTTGGCGACCAACCGCGCCGTGATCGGGACCCGTCCGGTGTGCTTCCGGTCCTGCCTGGCGTACCCGTAGTATGGAACGACCGCGACCACCTGACGCGCCGACGCACGCCGGATGGCATCGATCATGATGAGGAGCTCCATCAACGTCTCGTTCACCGGAGGACAGGTCGGTTGGATCACGAAGACGTCCGCACCTCGGACCGTCTCGCGAATCCGTACCCGGACTTCGCCGTCCCCGAATCGCGTCACTGCGGCGTCGCACAGCTCGACGCCGAGCGCCTCGGAGATCTCCGCCGCCAATTGCGGGTTCCCGTTGCCGCAGAGGAGCTTCAGCTCTCTACCGATCATCCTGTGCGCCCTCCTCGGTCTCTCGCTTCTTGTCCTTGTTCACCTGGCGTGCGCGTCCGAACGCCAGACCGCCGGCCGGAACGTCCTCGGTGATCGTCGATCCGGCCGCGATCACGGCCCCCTCGCCGATCGTCACCGGGGCGACGAGCGACGCGTTCGTTCCGATGAACGTGTCTTTGCCGACGACCGTCCGGTGCTTCGCGGCACCATCGTAGTTGCAGGTGATCGCGCCGGCGCCGACGTTCGTTCCTTCACCGAGTTCGGAGTTGCCGATGTACGCGAGGTGACCCGCCTTCACGCCCCGTTCGAGACGGGATTGCTTCACCTCGACGAAGTTCCCGACGCGCGCCTCCGGACCGACGTCGGCGCCGGGACGCAGATGAGCGTACGGTCCGATCGTCGAATCGGCGCGGACGTGGGCCCCTTCCAGAACGGAATAGCGAACGGTGCATCGCTCTTCGATGGTCGTGTCCTCGATCCAGCTGTCCGGTCCGATCCGGCAGTCCGGACCGACCTGGGTCCCGCTGCGCAAGTGCGTCCCCGGGTAGAGGATGGTTCCCGGGGCCACGGCAACGTCCGTTCCGACATACGTCCGTTCCGGATCCGGCACGACGACCCCGTCGGCCATCAGCCGGTCGAGGATCGACCTCCGCTCTTCCGGACCGAGTTCCGCGGTCTTCTCGAGCCGCTTGTCGCTCATCTCGCCCCTTCCTCCGCCGTCCGATGATACGCCACCCGGAGAAGCGCGATCAAGCCAAAGCGCCCTTGCAGACGGCACCTCACGCCTTATACTCGTGTCCGTCCGTGGGTTCAGCCACGGACAAACGCCATCAGGAGGTGGTCAACGATGAAGAAACGAGTCTTCTCCGGCATCCAGCCAACCGGCACGCTGCACGTGGGCAACTACTTCGGGGCGGTTCGGAATTGGGCCGCGATGCAGGACGACTATGACTGCGTGATCGGCATCGTCGACTACCACGCAATCACCATCGAGGTCGATCCCGAGGAGCTGCGGCGCGCCGCGCGGGCGATGGCGCTCGACCTGCTGGCGTGCGGGATCGATCCGGATCGGACGATCCTGTTCGTTCAATCCGACGTGCCGACGCACACCGAGCTCGGTTGGATTCTCAGTTGCGTCACGTCGCACGGCGACTTGAGCCGGATGACCCAGTTCAAGGACAAGTCGGCCGGGAAGAAGTTCGTCTCCGCCGGTCTGTTCACCTATCCGGTTCTCCAGGCAGCCGACATCCTGCTGTACAAGGCGCACGGCGTGCCAATCGGCGAGGATCAGGTTCAGCACCTCGAGCTCTCTCGACGGATCGCCCGGCGGTTCAACGCGCGGTTCGGCGACGTCTTTCCCGAGCCGGAGCCGATCGTCGGCAAGGGCGCGCGCATCATGTCGCTCTCCGACCCGTCGATGAAGATGAGCAAGAGCGCCGGCGAGCAGCACTACGTCGGCGTGCTCGAAGACGAGTCGTCGATCCGCAAGAAGGTCCGCTCCGCGGTCACCGACACCGGCCTCGAGGCCGGCGCCGCGATGTCGCCCGGCGTCGAGAACCTCTTCGAGATCCTCGAGCTGTCTGCGGAGATCGCCGGCGACGCATCGATCGGCAGCGAGCTACGATCGGAGTACGACGCGGGCAGCCTGATGTACTCCCGCCTGAAAGACGAGACGTTCGAGCACCTGATGGCGGCCCTCCGCCCGATTCAGGAGCGGCGGGCCGAGCTGGAAGCCGCCGGAAATGTCGTCGAGATCCTTCAGGACGGCGCCCGGCGCGCACAGGCAGTCGCCGATGCAACGATCGCCGAGGTCCGCGAAGTGGTCGGCCTCGGTACCGGCTGAGTCAGCCGCGAACCCCGCCGTCGTCGAACGACGACCCGATCTCGTCCCACAGCGATTCCAGTTCATCCGCCGGCAGTGCTGCTCGCTCCTCCCACGTGCGGTCCAGAAGCCCTATCTCCGGGACACGGAACGCCTGGAGGAAGAACCGCCGCGCGCCGGCCGCTCGAAGCCGGCTGGCGATCCGCAGCACGTCCTCGCGAGCGAGCGTCGGGGCGACAGTCGTGCGGAACTCGTAGTCTGGGGCCGTACCGACGATCCGTACGATCGACGCCTCGATCGCGTCGACGTCCGTGTCGGCTCCGGTCAGCTCGCCGTACCGATCGAGCGGCGCCTTGACGTCCATTGCGATGAAGTCGACGAGCCCCGCGTCAAGCAGCTCTTCGATGACGCCGGGGGCTGAGCCGTTGGTGTCGAGCTTCACGAGAAGGCCGAGGTCCCTCACCGACTGCGCGAACGCTCGAAGCCCGGGATGGACCGTCGGTTCGCCGCCGGAGATCACCACGCCGTCGAGGAATCCGGCCCGATCGCGCAGCCGCTCGAGGATCGTCGCGCTTTCGAGCCGGTCGGGGAGCCGGTCCGGATCGACCAGCTCGGGATTGTGGCAGAACGGACAGCGGAAGGTACACCCGATCGTGAACAGCGTCGCCGCAACGACACCCGGGAAGTCGATGAGCGTCGTCCACTGGGCGCCACCAATCGGAATTCCCCAACGGGTACTACTCTCCCCACTCAATAGCTGAGAAACCTCTCGCGGAGACATGCACGTCGTCCGAGAACGCACCTAGTCTGAGCGCAAACCTGCGAGTTCGGTTTCTCCGCAAAGCACCATGCTTGTACTTCACCTTCAGAGTCAACGGATCCTCGAACCCTCTTCCGTCGCCCCAGAACTCCTCAGTGAGACTCAGAAGCGGAACACGGAACTCTCGCCCAGGAGCGAAGACGGACAGGCCGTGGCGGAGCAATGACGATTCCCGAAACTGCTTCAGCGCAGCAGACGGGATTCCTGTTGCCTCGAAAGCAATATCGTACGCCACACCTCTGCCGATGTTGGCGACCACCAGGTCGAGAGATCCCTTTCGAACAAGGAGATCAGCCACAATCTCCGGGCGGCGAGTGATGAGACGGATACTCACCCACGCTGCCACGGCAGCAGAACCTGCGGCTACACCACTCACGACCGCAAAGATGCCTTCAGTTGTCATGTCAGCCGGCGGCCGACGCGGGCACGAAGATCCGCCGGTCGGCGAACTCGGCCTGCTTTCCGTCGTTCCACTGCTCCACCGGCCGCAGGTATCCGACGACGCGGGAATACACCTCGGTCTTCGCTTCGCAGGTCGGGCACGCCGCGTGCTCTCCGACGATGTATCCGTGCTGCGGGCAGACCGAGAAGGTCGGCGTCAACGTGTAGTACGGAAGCCGGAACGTCTCCGCGATCTTGCGGACCAACCGCTTCGTCGCCTCGGCGCTCGACGGGCGCTCGCCGAGAAAGCCGTGGAAGACGGTGCCGCCGGTGTAGCGGGTCTGCAACGGATCCTGGAGTTCGAGCGCCTCGAACAGGTCGTCGGTCCATCCGACCGGCAGCTGGGTCGAGTTCGTGTAGTACGGATCGTCGCTGCCGTACGCCTCCAGGTTGTAGACGCGCAGGTCGGGAAATTGCTCCCGGTCGGCCCTCGCCAAGCGATAGGTCGCGCCCTCGGCCGGCGTCGCCTCGAGGTTGAAGATATCGTGCGTCTCGACCTGGTATTCGCCGATCCGATCGCGCATCCAGTCGAGCGCCCGGAGCGCGAACTCGCGTCCTTCGGCGTCGGCGATCGTACATCCGAGGAGGTTCAGCAGCGCCTCGTTCATGCCGATCAGCCCGATCGTCGAGAAGTGGTTCCGCCAGTAGCCGCCCTCCGCCTCCTTGATCCGCTCCAGGTAGAACTTGGAGTAGGGGTACAGCCCCTGCTCGGTCAGAGACTCGAGCGTCTTGCGCTTGACGTTCAGCGCCTCCTTGGCAAGGTCCATCAGCGCGCCGAGCCGCTCGAAGAAGTTGTCCTCGTCGGACGCCAGATAGCCGAGGCGCGGGAGGTTGAGCGTGACGACGCCGATCGATCCGGTGAGCGGATTCGCTCCGAACAGCCCGCCACCGCGGCTACGCAACTCGCGGTTGTCGATCCGCAGTCGGCAGCACATGCTGCGCGCGTCCTCGGGATGCATGTCGCTGTTGATGAAGTTCGAGAAGTACGGGATTCCGTACTTTGCAGTCATCTCCCAAACCGGATCGAGGACCGGGTTCTCCCAGTCGAACTCCTCGGTGATGTTGTACGTCGGGATCGGGAAGGTGAACGGGCGTCCGCGCATGTCGCCCTCTTCCATGACCTCGGCAAACGCCCGGTTAAACAGGTCCATCTCGGCCTGGTAGTCGCCGTACGTCGACTCTTGGAGGACGCCGCCGATGATCGCCGGCTCGTCTCGCATGTGCCGCGGAACCTTCAGATCGAGCGTCACGTTGGTGAACGGCGTCTGGAATCCGACCCGCGTCGGGACGTTCATGTTGTAGACGAATTCCTGGACGTTCTGCTTCACCTCGTCGTAGGTGAGCCCGTCGGCCCGGATGAACGGAGCGAGGTACGTGTCGACGTTGGAGAACGCCTGCGCCCCGGCCGACTCTCCCTGAAGCGTGTAGAGGAAGTTGACGACCTGGAGCAGGACGACCCGGAAGTGCTTCGCCGGCTTCGACTCGATCTTCCCTCGCACGCCGCGGAACCCCTCCAACAGCAGGTCGCGCAGATCCCACCCGACGCAGTACGCGCCGAGAGTCCCAAGATCGTGGACGTGGAAGTCGCCCGCTTCGTGAGCGGCGCGGATCGCCTCCGGATAGATCCTGTCGAGCCAGTACTGGGAGATGATCTTGTCGGTGATGTGGGTATTCAGCCCCTGGAGCGAGTACGTCATGTTGCTGTTCTCGCGGACCCGCCAGTCGCGATCGTCGAGGTAGTCCTCGACCATCGGCAGCTGGGACATCAGGTCGCGCATCTCTCGGAGCGCCTCGTGCTGCCTGCGATAGAGAATGAACGACTTCGCGGTCCGCGTGCGCCCGGCGGAGATCAGGATCTCCTCGACGAGATCCTGGATCTCCTCCACCGTCGGGTACTCGCCGACGAAGCGAGAGTCAAGCGCTCGAGTGACCAGTCCGCACAGCGCCTCCGCGGCGCGCTCGTCGGGGTCGCCGACAGCCCGCATGGCCTTCCAGATGGCTGTTGTGATCTTGGCCTCGTTGAATGGAACGACGCGACCATCGCGCTTGACGATGCACTGCATGCCCCCCCCTCTCCGGATGCGAGCCACCGGCTCGGCGCAAAAACAGGACCATCGTAGCACCACCCGTTCGGAGCGACAATCGAGCTGAATCCGCTCGAATGTGCTGGAACCGCCAAGGGCACCGACGCAGGTTCCGCCCGAAATCCGATTCCGGACATCGATCACGGGCTGGCCTCCGAGATCGATCCCGTCCCCACGCGTGACATACTCCCGCTGCAGGAAGGAGAAGAACGGTCCGTCGCTTGATTCGCGATCCTCGCTTGGCTAACATCGATCGTCATTCCTGATCTGCACTACATGAAGATGAAACTTCGAAGAGGTGAGTACGATTCCTAACATCGCTTCCGCACGCAAGCGCTTGCGGCAAAGCACCAAGCGCAGAGGGCTGAATCGGTCGAAGAAGGCCGCGATCAAGCGCGTGGAGAAACAGCTCCGCCTCCACCTCGAGGCCGGAGACAAAGAGGCGGCGCGCGCGCTCCTTCCCGAGCTTGCACAAGCTGCGGACAAGGCCGCCAAGCGGAACACGATCCACGCGAACAAGGCCGCACGGATCAAGTCGAGGTGGACGAAGCGAGTCCAGGCCTAGGGTAGGAGGCGTCCGATGCGGCAGTTCGATTTCCTCGGGAAGACGAAGTACTTCGTCCCGCTCTCGCTGTTGTTGATCGCGGTTTCCGTCGTGGTCCTGCTCCCCGGCGTTCGAGGCCTGAAGTGGGGGATCGACTTCACCGGCGGGATGGAGTTCACGGTTCTCTTCTCCGAGGCGGTCGAGACCGCCGACATCCGAGCCGGGCTTGGCGGGATCGCCTCCGGGGGCGTCGACCTGACGACGAGCGTCATCCAGGATGCCGAGGGACACACCAAGGTCATCACGACGCAGCTCCTCAATGTCGAGGAGGACCAGCGGGTGATCGACCGGATCGAGTCGATGCTCCGTGCCGACTTCCCGGTCGAGGACATCTCGAGGCGGCTGATCGGCCAGCAGGTGAGCCGGGAGCTCGCCGAGAAGGGTTGGCAGGCCGTCCTGCTCGCGATCATCGCGATCCTCATCTACATCTCGTGGCGGTTCCGGCTCCGATACGCGATCGGTGCCGTCGCCGCGATTCTGCACGACGTCATCCTCGCCCTCGGTCTCTTCGCAATCTTTCAGGTCGAGGTGAACCTGGCAACGATCGCGGCGTTCCTGACGATCGTCGGATACTCGCTCAACGACACGATCGTCATCTACGACCGCATCCGAGAGAACCTGAAGGTCGAGCGCCGGCGCCCGATCTTCGACATCATCAATCACAGCGTGAACCAGTCGCTGAGCCGAACGCTGAACACGTCGCTGACGACGTTCATTCCGGTCATCATCTTGTTCGTGTTCGGCGGCAGCGTCCTGCGGGGCTTCTCCCTCGCGCTGCTCATCGGTGTCATCGTCGGAACCTACTCGTCGATGTACATCGCCAACCCGATCCTCTACGCCTGGAGCCTCAGGGCGGACAAGCGCAAGAAGGGCAGATGAGGTCCATCCTTCGGGACGGGAGAGAGTGGAAACTCGCTCCCGCTCCGGATACCGCCCTCGTCGAGGGCATCCGCGCCACGCTCGGTTGCGCGCATCCGTTCGCCTTCCTCGTCGCGCAGCGTGGCGGCACGGCGTGGGAATCCCTGATCGATCCGGACGTCCGTAGCTTCCATTCGCCGTACCTCTTCTCCGACATGGAACGTGCCGTCGACCGGCTCGTGAAGGCGATCGAGGGACAGGAGAGGGTGTTCATCCACGGCGATTTCGACGTCGACGGCCTGACCGGCGCTGCGGTCCTGTATCGCGGATTGCGGCCGCTGCTGCCCCAGAACACGCTCAAGGTCGATGTCGGGGACCGAACGCACGGGCATGGAATGTCTCGGCCGTTCGTCCTCCGCGCAATCGAGGAGGAGTTCGGCTTGGTAATCACCGCCGACTGCGGCGTCTCCAACACCGCGGAGATCGCCGCCCTGAAGGAGGCGGGGATCGAAACGATCATCACCGATCATCACATTCCTCCGGATCCGCTCCCCGATGCGGTGGCGATCATCGATGCACATCGCGACGGCGAGACGTATCCGAACCATCTGCTCGCCGGCGTCGGCGTCGCGTACAAGCTGGTCTGCGCGCTGTACGAGCGCCTCGACCGGCCGAGACCGACGCAGCTACTCGACCTGGTCGCGCTCGGAACGATCGCCGATCTGGTACCGCTCTCCTCCGACGGGGAAAGCGAGAACCGCGCCTTCGTCCGCGAGGCGTTCGCGCTGATCGGCAAGGACGGCGGCTCGTCGCAGGGGCTGCGCGTCCTGTTCGACAAGCTGTCGGTCAACCCGAAGAAGATCAGCACGTCGGACATCGGCTACCTCGTCGCGCCGAAGCTGAACGCCGCGAACCGGGCAGGAGACCCGAAGGTCGCATTCTTGCTGCTGATCACCGAGATCCAGGATCAGGCGGAGTATCTCGCCGAGATCCTCCTCGACTACAACCGGGATCGGGAGATCGCGCAGAACGATCTGATCGCCCAGGCGGAGGAAACCCTCCGCGAGGAGAAACTCACGCCGCAGGAAGACGGCCTCGTCATCGTCTCCGGCAAGTACTGGAACGAGGGGATCCTCGGCCTCGTCGCGTCGAACCTCACCGAGCGGTTCCGGGTCCCGTCGATCGTCGTCTCTCGCGGGGATCGCGTCAGCCGCGGCTCATGTCGATCCGTCGGATCGTTCGACATCAGCGCCTGCCTCGAGGCGCACGGCGACCTGCTCCTGCAGTACGGCGGACACCGGATGGCCGCCGGATTCTCCGTCGCCAACGAACACTTGACGAAGCTGGAGGAGCGGCTGTACGCGTACGCTGCGGTACACCGCGAGGACATGACGAGCCTCGCCGTCGAGAAGATCGACGCGCCGCTCGTGGTCGGCGACGTCGACCTGCGCTTCTACACCGATCTGACCTCACTCGGGCCGTTCGGTCCGGGCAACGCCAGGCCCCGGTTTCTCCTGACCGACTGTACATTCTCGGGCCTGACGCTGGTCGGCAATCGAAAGCAGCATCTGAAAGGCCAGATCTCTCAGAACGGAACCTCGCTCCCGTTCATCGCCTTCCGCATGGCGAAGCATCTCGATGCGTTCGAGGGGACCGAGCCGGTTGGACTCGTCGGCCACGCCGGCTTCGACGACTGGCGCAACTCCGTCCAGATCCAGGGGATAGACCTCGTCACTGGCGTCGCATAGCGACGCCAGTGACGGATGAGAAGCGGCTCATGCCGCTTCTCATGTCGGTGACGTGCCAATCCTTGCGATTGCTCACCAACTCGAGAAGCTCGTCTCGGGAGTCGCGACGCGGCTCTCGAGCCGTGTGAGAAGCTGCTGCACAGCTTCTCACGTGGGTGACGTGTCGCCCATCCTTCTGATTCTCCCTGGCCCATGCGCCAACTACGATTCGTCACCAACACGAGAAGCCTCCTTGATGGTTTCTCGTCCGTGAGCCGCAGGCTCACGAAGCTCGCCTACACAAGAATCCGCTTGCGGATTCTTGTCCCTCTTCTGAGCTGTATTGCAGCTCAGAAGAGGATCACTTGCCAACGCAGAATCGCTCGAAGACGGCATCGAGAATCGACTCGCTGACGTCGATTCCCTGCAGTTCGCCGGCGGTTCTGTAGGCGAAACGAAGCTCCTCGGCGATCATGTCGGCGGTCCTTCCGTCGCGGGCCACCTCGGCGCCCCGCTCCAGCTCCTCACCGACCCGCCGGATCAGATCCCGCTCCCACGCGTCGAGCAGGAGGATCGAGTTGCGCGTCGGCAGTTCACCGCCGGTCAGACGCGCGAGGATCGCGTCTCGCAGCTCGTCGATTCCGTCGCCGACCTTGGCCGACACGTCGAGCCGATCGCCGAACGATCCAAGGTCCCCGTCGCCGAGCCGGTCCGGCAAGTCGGTCTTGTTGACGACGAGGATCGTCGGGACGTCCCACGTCCGCCCTAGCAGCTCCCGGTCCTCCGGAGCAAGCGGCTCGCTTCCGTCCAACAGACAAAGGACGAGATCGGACCGATCGATCGCCTGCTCCGTTCGATCGATCCCCTCGGCCTCGATCGGATCGCTCGGTCGTCGTAGGCCCGCGGTGTCGATCCACCGAACCGGGATTCCACCCAACGACGCCTGCTCTTCGACGGTGTCTCGCGTCGTCCCGGGAATCGGCGTGACAATCGCCCGCTCCTCGGCGAGCAGCGCGTTCAACAATGTCGACTTGCCGACGTTCGGCCGGCCGATAATCGCGATCGTCAGCCCTTCGCGGACGATCCTCCCCTGCTCGCTCTGCGCGAGCATCCGGCCGACACGCCTGGCGAGATCGTCGATCCTCGGCAGGATCGCCTCCACGTCCACATCGAGGTCGGGGTAGTCGATCTCGACCTCCAGGTCCGCCAAGATCTCGGCGATCGTCCGGCGAACGTCGTCGAGCGCGACGGAGAACCGCCCGCCGAGCCGATCGACGGCCGCCTCGAGGCCGAGGGCCGTCCGCGCCTGCACGACGTCGAGGACCGCCTTCGCCTGGTCGAGCGAGATCCGCCCGTTCAGGAAGGCGCGCTTGGTGAACTCGCCCCGCTCGGCCATCCGCGCCCCGGCGGCGAGCGCCGCGTCGAGAACAGCCTGTGTCGCGACGACCCCGCCGTGGCAGTTGATCTCGACGATGTCCTCCCGCGTGTACGTCCGCGGCGCTCGGAGCACGGAGACGAGCACCTCGTCGATCGGTCGGCCGTCGACGAAGACGCGGCCGTAATGAAGGGTGTGGGTCGGAGCCTCGCGGAGCGTGTCGCCGCGAGCGGAACGGAAGAGGCCGGCCGCGAGTTCGATCGCCTCGGGGCCGGTCAGTCGGACGATCCCGATTCCCCCCTCGCCGATCGGCGTCGAGATCGCCGCGATCGTGTCGCCGTCCATCAGGCGTCGTCGGGCTCGATGATCACCCGGCGTTCGTCTCCGTCGCCGACGCTGAAGGTCTTCACGCCGGGGACGTTAGCCAGCGTGACGTGGATCGTTCGGCGCTCGTGCGCCGGCATGGGATTGAGGCGGAGACGCTTGCGCTCGCGGCGGACGTCCTCCGCTTTGGTGAGGGCGAACCGGATCAGCTCGGCCCGGCGGCGCTTCACGGTTCCATTGACGTCGAAGACGACCTCGACGTCCTGGCCGGTCTTGCGGCGTAGCGCCCCGCGCAGGAGAAGCTCCAGCGCCGTCAGGACCGATCGGTCCTCGGGCAGCGAGAACAGGCTCCCTTCGAGGTTGATGTACATCCCGCCTTCGGGAGTCGCCGGCTCGACCTCAAACGTGGCGTCCTCTTCGAGGAGCGCGAGCAGTTCGCGGAGGTAGGCCTCAACCTCCTGCTGAAGTGCTTGCGTCTCCATCGATCTCCTCATCGTCCTCGTCCTCGATCAGAGCGGGGACCTGCCCGGCGTCGGCGCGCGCCATCTCCCAATTGACGAACGCCTGCTGCCCGACCTGGGCGCCTGTCGTCAGGAGGTAGTACAGCCAGAGGCCGGCCGGGAACCGCCACAGCAACACGCCCATCATCAGCGGGAAGAAGTAGCCCATGTACTTCTGAATCCCCTTCGCGTCGCCCGTCGGCATCGGCGACATGAACCGTTGCTGCACGAGCATGACCAGCGTCGTCACGATGACGAGGATGAAGTACGGGTCATAGACACTCAGGTCGGGGATCCAGAGGAATCCCGGCGACAGGTGGATCTGCTCGCTCGCGTAGAGCATCGCGCGCCAAATGATGAAGATGATCGGCAGCTGGATCAGCATCGGCAGGCATCCGCCCATCGGGTTGACGCCCTCCTTCTTGTAGACCTCGAGGGTCTTCTGCTGCATCAGCTGCTTGTCGTCCTTGAACCGCTCCTGGATCTTCTTCAGCCGGGGCTGAATCCGCTGCGTCTTGGCGATCGAGTGGTACTGCTTGCGCATCAGCGGGAAGAGGATGAGCCGCGTCATCAGCGTGAACAGGATGATTGCCCATCCGTAGTTTCCGGTCGCTCGATACAGGATGTTGAGGAATCGGATCACGACCACCATCGCCCGTGCGCCGACGCCCGGCTCGTCGAGCACGTCGATCCCGACCTCCTGCATCAGCAGGAATCGGCGCCGACCGGCGTACAACGTGAACCGGTACGACGAGATCCCTTCAGGCGCGGGAAGCTTGACCCCGAATCGCCAGCTGCCGGACTCCGTCGCCTCGGAGAACGGGTCGACGGCCGTGCCTTCCTGGGGGATGAGGAAGAACAGGACGTCGCCGTCCATCAGGCCGAGCCCCTCGAACGTGAAGTACGATCCCGACGCGAGCAGTGCCGACGACTTCTCTCCGTCGAACAGATAGGTCAGCTCGCGCCCCTTGTTCTGCGGGATGTACTTCTGGACGGTCATGTCGATCTCCGACGCCACGCCGGCGGCCGCGGTAACCTCGACCTCGAGGTCGAGGCTGTACAGGGCGTCCGGCTCGAGGGTGAATCGCTTGACCACCGTGTAGCCGTCCAGTGCTCCGGTGAACGAGACGATCAGCCCGCCGGACTCGGTCCACTCCGGCTCGGCGAGCGTGTACGTCCCCTCGACCCCATCGCCGCGCAGGTCAAACGGGAACTCCGCGTCGGCGGTGTACCGGCGCGCGAAGGTCGTCGCGTCGCTCGTCGTTCCGTACACCAGCTCTTCGACGCTGGATCCGTACGGCGCGAACGTCAGCAGCACGCTGCGAAGCGTTCCGCCGTCCTCGGAGAAGAGGAAGTTGGCGAGCGGCGTGATGACGATCAGCTCCTGGAACCCCTCGCGCTCCGCGGTTTGGTACGTGACCGTTGGCTCCGCCGCAATCACCGACAACGACAGGAAAAGGAACAGAAATCCTAGCAATCCATAGCGAACTGGCTTCATCGACACGATGACCTCCTTCGCAGAGGGTATCGTGGCTGCGAAACACGCGCAACTCCGTTGAACAGGGGTTTCGCCCGCAGTACACTGCGGCTCGCCGATGTGTACGGGCGTTGTGAGACACCTCGGACGGCTCCGGTCGTCGTGCGCCGGCGGCGCAGAGATCGAGTCGCCTCCCGCGATGCGCGCGCGGTGACCCGGTGGACCTGGCGTTCGACATTCCGGCGAAGCCGTCGAAAGGATGATGCCGCGTGTTCATCACGATTGAGGAAGCGATCCGCAAGGTCCGCGACGGCGAGATGCTCATCCTCGTCGACGACGAGAATCGCGAGAACGAGGGGGATCTCGTCATCGCCGCCGAGAACGCGACGGCTGACGCAATCAACTTCATGATCACCCACGGCCGTGGCCTCCTCTGCACGCCGATCACCGAGGCACGGGCACGCGCCCTCGGCCTCCCGCCGATGTGCCCGGAGAGCACTGCGTTACAGGGGCCGCAATTCACCGTCTCGGTCGATGCGAAAGACGGGATCACGACCGGTATCTCGGCGCACGACCGCGCGCAAACGATCCAGCTGCTCGTCAGCGAGGCGACGCAGCCGTGCGACCTCGCGCTGCCGGGGCACGTCTTCCCGTTGATCGCCCGCGACGGCGGCGTCCTGCATCGCGCGGGCCACACCGAGGCGACCGTCGACCTGGCCCGGCTCGCCGGCCTGAAACCCGCCGCCGTGCTATGCGAGATCCTCAACAAGGATGGGACGATGGCCCGACTGCCCGACCTGGTGCCGTTCGCGGAGGCGCACGGCCTCGCCATCGTCAACATCGCCGATCTGATCGCCTACCGGAAACGGACCGAGCAACCAATCTGAAGGCCCCCGAGACCGAAGCGTGAGCACGCAGGAGAATGCGACGCACTTGACATCCATTTCGAGACGCGATAGACGGAAGAATGCTTGCATTCTTCCCCCCGCTCGACAACGATATTGAGGTCGAGCGGGAAGTCGAGCGGCAGGAGGAGGATACTCATGGGGCGGTCCTCGAACGGGAGCTCGATGGCGGCCAGGCGGCCGAGCTGCTGATGAGAGGGTCAACATCCCTCGCGAGGTGACATGAACTACGAACGCGTTCGAGGAATGAACGACATCCTCCCCGAGGATGTCGCTTGGTGGCGGCTCGTCGAAGGGACGATCCGCGACGTCGCGCGGCGCTACAACTACCGTGAGATCCGCGTGCCGATCGTCGAGCACACCGAGCTGTTCACCCGCGGCATCGGCGAGGCGACCGAGGTCGTCACCAAGCAGATGTTCGTCTTCCCCGACCGGAAGGGCCGCAGCCTCGCCCTTCGCCCCGAGGCAACCGCATCGGTCGCCCGTGCTTACCTGTCACACGGGATGCAGACGACGGCGCCGTTCCAGAAGCTGCTCTACCTCGGGCCGATGTTCCGGTACGAGAAGCCGCAGAAGGGGCGCTACCGTCAGTTCCATCAGTACGGGATCGAGGCGATCGGCTCGCTCGATCCGAGCCTCGACGCCGAAGTCATCGCGTTCGCGTGGACGCTGATGACTGACCTCGGCATCGGTGGCCTGTCGCTCCGCCTGAACTCGATCGGCTGCCCGAACGATCGGGGGCCGTACCAGGAGGCGCTGCGCGGCCACTTCGCCGGTTCGATCGACTCGATGTGCGACAACTGCCGACGCCGCTATGACGACAATCCGCTGCGGATCCTCGACTGCAAGGAGGCGGCCTGCCGGCCGTTCATCGAGACCGCCCCGGGGCCGGCCGATCACCTGTGCGACGAATGCGCCGGGCATTTCGCGGCCGTCCGCGGGTTGCTCGACCGACTCGGACTGTCGTACACGATCGACCCGCACCTCGTCCGCGGCCTCGACTACTACACCCGCACCGTGTTCGAGCTGATCTCAGAAGACCTCGGCTCGCAGGACAGCCTGCTCGGCGGCGGCCGGTACGACGGGCTGATCGAGTCGGTCGGCGGGCCGGAGACGCCCGGCGTCGGCTTCGCCGGCGGGATCGAGCGGCTCGTGCTCGTCCTCCAAGAGCGGAAGACGGATTGCGGCCCTGAGCGGGTCGACCTGTTCGTCGCATCGATCGGCGACGAAGGCCGCCGACTCGCGTTCGAGCTGACCGAGCAGCTTCGCCGGGCCGGTCTGTCGGTCGAGATCGATCACCGCGCCCGCGCGCTGCGAAAGCAGCTCACTCTGGCGAACCAGATGGGCGCCCGGCATCTGGTCGTGCTCGGGGACGACGAAGTCGCAAGCGGCACCGGCAAGCTGAAGCAGATGGACACCGGCGAGGAACAGGACATCGAGCTGACCGTCGACGCCCTGGCCGGCGGAATCAAAGGAGCGTGAGCGGAGTGGACGCGATCGTCGATCTGAAACTCGTGCCGATCGAGAATCCGAATGAGTTGAGCCTGATCCTCGGCCAGTCGCACTTCATCAAGACGGTCGAGGATCTGCACGAGGCGCTGGTCACCGCGATCCCCGGCATTCAGTTCGGGATCGCGTTCTGCGAGGCGTCCGGGCCGGCACTGATCCGTCACTCAGGGACGAATGAGAGACTCGAAGCGCTCGCGGTGCGCAACGCCGAGGCGATCGGCGCCGGCCATTCGTTCATCGTCTTCCTGCAGGACGCCTTCCCGATCAACGTCATGCACGCCGTCAAGCGCGTCCCGGAGATCTGCCGGATCTTCTGTGCGACTGCGAACCCCGTTCAGGTGGTCGTCGCCGAAGGCGCCGGTGGCACGGGCGCAGGTATCCTCGGCGTTATCGACGGGGTCTCCCCCAAGGGTGTCGAAGACGAAGAGGCGACCCAGCAACGCAAGGACTTCCTCAGGATGATCGGGTACAAGGAGTAGGCTTCTCGCCCAAAGCGGTGTGGATGCGGTGTTCCTGTGCACGAGCCTGCTTTGCCCTTGCTTCCCTACCACCGATCCGTAGAATGGACGTATCTTCGGCGCCCGTCAGGGCGAAAGGGGGTGATCCGTATGACGAAATCATCGAGGTCAGCGGTCGCTCCCTGTGTTGGTTCCGCATAGCACGCTGGATCGACACAACGCGTTCCAGAGCAGAATCATCTTGGTCTAGGCGCATCGCGGCCGCTGGCCTCCCATACTCCTAGGAGGCTAGATGACTGATCATTTGCCCGACGGCTTCACGTCACGATCCGCAACGACGGATGACGCCGAGCGTGTTGCCGCACTCTGGAACGACCGCATGGAAGCCACCCGCGGTGAACGTCCTTCGACGCCCGAGCGGGTACTCAGGAACTGGGATCACCCGCAGTTCGACCTCTCGACCGACAGCCGGCTCGTGTTCGCCCCCGATGGTGCGCTGATCGGCTACGCCCACGTCCGCGACGTCAAGGATCCACCAGTGGACGTGTTCGCCGGTTACTCAGTTCACCCGGACCACCACGCTTCTGCATGGCTGTGGGACGATCTGTTTGCATGGCTGGATGCGGAGTCCCGCCGCGTCATCCCGAAGGCTCCGGAGGACGCGCGCATCGCGCTCGTCGCGGGAACATCGGAGCTGGACAGGACGGAGCAACAGGAGCTGGAGCGGCATGGCTTCGAGTACAGCCGTACCTTCCACTGGATGCAGGTTGAGTTCGACTCGCCTCAAGATCCGACGTGTCAGCCGAAGCCAGAACGTTGGCCCGATGGGATTCGGATTCGGAGCGTCGTGCCCGGTCAGGACGACACCGAACTCGTCACGACCTATTGCGAGGCGTTCGCAGACCACTACGGCATTCTCCAGCAGCCCTTCGAGACGGAACTCGAGGAGTGGCGCCAGCTGATGCGGGACGACGGCTTCGACGCGTCCCTCTGGTTCCTGGCAACTGAAGCTGATTCGGGTGAAGTTGTGGGGCTCTGCATCTGCAGCGCAGCGGCGCCAGGCGACCCAGAACACGGGATGATCCGTGATTTCGGCGTTCGTCCGGCGTGGCGCCAGAGAGGCATCGGCCAGGCTCTCCTGCTTCATGCGTTCGGGGAGTTCCAACGGCGTGGGATCCAGGGCGCCGCGCTCAATGTCGATACGGAGAACCGAACCGGAGCGCCCGCCCTCTACGAGCGCGTCGGCATGCGCTCAGTCCGGGCGAGCCACACGTACGTCAAGGAGCTGCGACCTGGCATCAATCTCGTGCCGGAGTAGCTGAGGCCGCGGGGCCCGGCCGGAGCTGTGGCCCCGCGCTTGCTCGATCCTCGAATCGTACGAACTCGGTCCTGTTGCGGTGTTTCGTCGTGTCTGATGTCGTCGGCCTCTACCCGATGGCTTCAGAAGGAGATGACATGGATCTGTTCGAGACGATTCGTACCCGAAGGAGCGTCCGCGCGTTCACTGACGAGTCATTGACCGAAGACCAGTTGGAACGGCTCTTCCGCGCCGCGATGGCCGCCGCAAACTCCGGGAACCAGCAGCCGTGGCGGTTCCTCGTGATCGATGACCCGGACCTCCGCGACACGATCGGCGCGCTCGAAATCGAGCGCGGGCCGTATCACGTCTCGCCGCAGCTGATCGTCGTATGCGCCGACATCGGCGCGATGAAGTGGAAGATGCATTGGCTCGCCGACTGCGGAGCGGCGATCCAGAACCTTCTCCTCGCGGCCCACGGGATGGAGCTCGGCGCCGTCTGGCAAGAGCTGTACCCGTACCACGGACGCGTCGCGGAGGTTCGACGGCTCCTCGGGATCCCCGACACCGTCTATCCGATGGCCGTCGTCGCTGTCGGCCATCCGGTCGAGCGACCTGAGCCCTCCGACCGATACGATCCGGCGAAGGTGAAGCGGAACCACTGGTAGTCGGTCAACACGTCGCGACTGCCTTGTTGCCGATCCGGCGCGTAGCTTGTATGGTTCTTTCACTCGATACTGTGTGAGATGGGGGAAGCGTGCTCAAACGACTCGGGAAGACTCTGATCCTGGCGGAAGCGGTGATCGGCGTGACCGTCTCGCTGTTGTTGATCCTCGGCCAGGCGGAGCGCGCAACGGTCGTGAGAACGCTCTCCTACATCGGGCTGGTCCCCGCCGCAGCCGCGGCGCTGTCGCTGGTGTCCGGAGCGAGGTCACGTGGTGTGACCGCCTATGCACAGTCGGTCAGCCAGAGTCGTGGCGTCGATCTTGCCCGACGGGATCTGCGCGACATGGATCAACGGTACGCGTTGGTGCTTTGCTGCCTGCTCATCAGCGCGATCCTTTGGGGGACGGCGGCGGCCGTCCACTATCTCGCCCCGTAGCCGGTGCCCGGGTTTGGCTTCCAGCTGCTGGCGCTTCCTCGGTAGACTGCACTTGCACAGGCCCTTCCAAGCCGCTACACTGCTCGACCATACCGGCCCCTTCCGGGCCTTCTCGGGAGGTAGTAACAACATGAGGATGCTAGCCATCTAAGGCCCTCGCGGCCCGCCGTTCGGCACCCTGCTCGAAGAGCAGTCTGTCGTCACCCACGGAACCCTTGAGGTTCCGCCCAACCGCTGAACCATTGGCCGGTTTCGTCGGTTGCCTCAAAGACAGAGCTAGGGAGCAGTTATGCGTACCACTGCACTCGAAGTCGAGCGCGTGCGCAAGGCGTTCGTCCGCAAGGATCGAACCCACAAGCGCCGCAACCCACTTGGGAAGCGCAAGAAGGAAGAAGTCGTCGCGCTGAAGAACATCGATCTGACGGTCGCGCGCGGCGAGGTGTTCGGCGTCCTCGGCCCGAACGGGTCGGGGAAGTCGACGTTGATTCGCCTCGTGTCGACCCTCCTGCTCCCCGACAGCGGGAGCCTGCGCGTCTTCGGACATGATGTCGAGCACGATGCGTTCGCCGTGAAGCGGATGATCAACCGCGTGTCGGTGGACGCCGCATTCTTCAAGAAGTTCTCGCCGATCGAGAACCTGATGTACGCGGCACGCCTGTACGGCCTCGAGGCCAAGGAGGCGCGGCCGAGGATGCGGTCGATCATGAAGCGTCTCGGCCTGAAGGAAGAGACGTTCAACAACCCCATGGAGCACATGTCGCGCGGGATGCAGCAGAAGGTCGCGGTCGCCCGAGGCTTTCTGACCTCGCCGATTCTGTTGCTGCTTGACGAGCCGACCACCGGCCTCGACCCGCACTCGAAGCGGGACGTGCAGGCGTTCGTCCGCGAGATCCGCGAAGCGCACGACGCGACGGTGCTGCTCACGACGCACGACATGGGCGAGGCCGACCGGCTGTGCGATCGGATCGCGATCATCGACGAGGGAGAGATCATCGCCCTCGATACGCCGGACAAGCTGAAGGCGTCGGTGCCGTCGGAGAACGGAGACGCAACGACGATGGAGGACGTGTTCATTGCGCTGACCGGGCACACGTTCGAGGAGGCCGAGGCGAAGGAGGAGGTGGGGACATGAGTACGTTCGTCCGCGAGATGCGCGGCGCCTACGCGTTCGTCGAACGCAACGTCAACCTGATCAAGCGGTACTGGGGTTGGGAGATCGTTTGGCTGATCTACTCGCTGACCAACGCGCTCGCGATCACCTACATCGGCAACGGGATGAGCGCGATCTCCGGGCAGGAGATCGACACGCAGTACGTCGTGACGTACCTGCTCGTCGGCGCGCTGATCTGGCAGTACCTGTCGGTGATCTTCTACGCGATCAGCGAGATGATCGCATGGGAGCGCTGGGAGGGGACGATCGAGTACACCTTCATGGCGCCCGTCTCCCGGCCGACGCACTTGGTCGGCACGACGCTGTTCGCGATCGGCTACGGCATCGTACGTACCCTGGTCATCCTCGGAATCGTCGTCGCCTTCTTCCGACTGAATCTGGGCGGCGCGAACCTGGTCGGCGCAGTGCTCATGCTACTCGCCGGCAGCGTGTCGTTCGTCGGACTCGGGATCCTCGCCGCGGTGCTGCCGCTGCTGTACCCGGAGCGCGGGGCGCAGATGACCAACGCGGCCGCGGCGATCCTCCTGTTGATCTCCGGTGTCTACTATCCGATCGAGACGCTGCCCGGCTGGCTGCAGCGGATCGCCGCCGCCTCGCCGGCAACGTACGTGATCCGGGGGATGCGCGCTTGCCTGCTCGAGGGCGAGCCGACCGTGAAGCTCCTGCCGACAGTCTTCGTGCTGATCGGCATCGGCTTGGGGGTCATCGCCTTCGGACTGTTCATCTTCCGGTACGTCGAGCGGTATGCGAAGAAAGCCGGACGGCTGAAACGCAGCGGCTAACGCCGCTGCGTTTCAGCGAGAAGAAGTCGCGCCGTTGGCGGCGCGCCTTCTTCTGTGGGATAGGGAAGCGCACTCGCTGAAACCGCTCCGTTTCAGGTAGCAGAGAGCGCGCCGTCGGCGCACTTCCTGCTGTCGGATGAGAAAGCAGGCGTCTGGGATGCTGCGTCTGCAGGGCTTGCTCTCGCCCTGCAAAGAGGGAAGACCAACGATCCGCACCTCGCCAGGCAGCAGCACAACGTCGGATAGCTCGCCTACAGAAGAAGGGCTCAGCGTTCGCTGAGCCCTTCTGCCAAGGCCGGTCGCTCAGCCCTGAACTGAGCGACTGGACTAGAGCTTCTCCTCAACCTCCGCGAGGAAGGTCGCAGCCTTCTCCAGGGAGATCGCGTTGTACAGCGGGTACGTCTCGCCGATCGGTTCCGTGAGAACCTGATCGAGGATCCGCTTCGCGTCCTCCCACATCTCCCTCTGCATCACGTAGAACTCGACGAAGAAGACGCGGTTCTCGAGGTACTCGTTTGCCGCCGGATCGAACCCATCGAGCGGCGGACAGACGTCGCAATCCCAGTCGGCGCAGATCTCCGGCTCGTCGACGATGTGGCAGAAATAGCCGAGCGATCGGCTGAAGTTCTTGCGCCAGTTGCCGAGGGGCATGCGCGGAAGGCCGGCCCAGAATGCCCCCAGAGCACGATACGAGCCGTAGTTCATGTACGTCTCGTCCAGTTCGATGCAGCGCAGGGAGATCGCATTGGTCTGCTGCGGAATCAGCGCCGCAACGGCTTGGAGCGGATTGAATTCGCCCCACCGAAGCCAGTTGGCTCCCGCCCAGTAGAGCGCACTGAGATCGGTCTCCTGGTTCACCGCGTCGACGAACTCCTCCCACGAATCGGCGGGCTCCCCTTCAATCGCGACGAAGTCCGCGCTCATCCGCAGGCTCTTGAATCCCCAGTTCCTTCCCTTGAGGTACGTGTTGCGCTCCTCCGGATCCCCGGCGAGAAATGCATCGGAGTATGTGTAAAGCGCCTGGGACAGCTTGTTGACGACGTCCTTCAGCTCCGCGGCAACCTCGAAGTTCGTCACGTCCATCTCTTCCATCTCGTCGAGATCCGCGGGAACACCGAGCGCCTCGCGGAACGCCTCGAGCATCGCTTCGAGCGTCGCCCTCCCCTCGTCGTTGTAGGGGATCATGATGTCGGTACCCGGGAACAACGCCAACGCCTCATCGAGCGTCATGGCGACGGCCGCACCGCCTCCGACCAGCATCGCGCACAACGTGAACAGCAGCAGTTTCCTCATCCTCTTCGACCTCCTAGGGGCTGATTGCGGCCCAATATACTGAAACGGTTCGAACGGGACAAACGCGTCCCTGTCGGTCGCTACAGATTCCCCTGCGCCTCATCCAGAAGCTCGGTCGCGACCGACTGGTTGAGCCCGTTGTACAGCGGGAAGAGGTCTCCGATCGGCTCGTCGAGCACCGATCGAAGCACGCGTGCCGCGTCTTCCCAGTGGCCGAGCGGCATCAGGTAGTACTGCGCGAATAGGACGCGATTCTCGAAGTAGGCGGCACAGATCGGATCGATCGGATCGCCCTCGCAGAACGCCGGCTCATCGACGACCGCGCAGAAGCTGGCGAGCACCTTGGCGTAGTCCTGCATCAGGCCGCCGGTGAACACCGACAGGATCGGATTGCTCGGCATGCTCTGCCAGAACCGCTCCGAGGGCCCGATACGATCCATACATGCTGTACGTGGCGTCCAACGCGAGCGTCCGTTCCGAGATCGCGAGCGACTTCTTGGAGATGCCCGCCTTGATCGCGCTGAGGATGTCCGGTTCGGCCCATCGCAGCCAGTTGGCGTTCGCCCAGAACAGTGCGGCCACGTCCGTTTCCGCCTCGACGGCGGCGACGAAATCGCCCTGCTCTTCGAACGCGACGAACGCCGGATTCATCCGCAGGCTCTTGAATCCCCACTGCTTTCCCTTCAGGAACGTCGAGCGCTGGTCCGGGCGCCCCCGCAGGAACGCGTCGGCGTACGAGTAGTACGCCTGCGACAGCTTGTTGACCAGATCCTTGTCCTCGGCCGCGACGGGCAACGCACCGACTTCGGCCTCCGACTCTTCATCCAGGTACTCAGGCACGCCGAGCGTCTCCCGGAGCACCGCGATGATCCGCTCGAGCTGCGCTTCCCCTTCGTCGGAGAACGCCACGTGAACGTCCCCGTCCGGATCGAACAGGTCGACCACCTCCTCGATCGAGTCCTGTGCGACGGCAATCGCAGAGACCACCGCAAGACAGACGGCCAACACGGCGAAGCGACATTTCATGCCATCCCCTCCCTCATCCTGAGTTGCGGCAGGACTATAGCCGATCCGACCGCCCCGTCCGAGCGATCCGGTTGGCGGGGCTCCGACCGTGTGATATCCTTCGCACCATTGGATTCATGCTGCATGATCAGTTCACGAAAGGAGGAGGATCTCATGGCCAAGGTCGATCAGGACCTTTGCGTCGGCTGCGGACTGTGTACACAGGCGTGTGCCGATGCTTTCGAGATGAACGCCGAGGGGAAGGCGGTTGCCATTGAGGGAGCCACCGCCGATTGCGTCCAGGACGCCGTCGATCAGTGCCCGGTGGGCGCCATCGCCTAGGATTCGAGCAGTTGAGCGCGGGGAGCGTTGCGTCGAACGGTCCCCGCGCTTCCTTTGTGGACGCCGCTTCGGCCCGAACACGGCCGATTGGCGGCCGATTCGTTTCCCGCTACGATGCAAGCGGTGAATCATTGTGGGTGAGCGGAGGATCGGGCTGGCACTCTCGAGCGGGGGCGCGCGAGGGGCGGCGCACGTCGGAATTCTGAAGGTCCTGCAGGAGTACGGGATCGAGCCGGACGTGATCGCCGGAACGAGCATGGGCGCGCAGGTGGGAGGGATCTACGCCTCCGGCCTCGGACTCGACAAGATGGAGTCCCTGTGGCGATCGAGCTCGTTCGGTCACGTGTTCAAGACCCTCTTCCCGACGATCCCGTGGTCCGGCTGGAGTTCCGGGAACGGGATCACACGGCTCCTTAGAAGCTTGATCGGCAATCCGCGCATCGAGGATCTCTCGATCCCGTTCGCCGCCGTCGCGACGGACCTCCAATCGGGCCAGCCGCATCGGATCACGAGCGGACCGTTGGTCGACGCGATCCGCGCCTCCCTCTCGGTCCCCGGCCTGTTCGCCCCCGTCTGGCTCGACGGGCATCTGCTGATCGACGGCGGCGTCTCGAATCCGATGCCTGTCGACGTCGCGAGGCAACTCGGCGCCGACGTGGTGATCGGCATCGACGTCCTCGTCGACCCTGCGGAGGTTCGGATCACCGGCATCCCGTACCTCGAGGCGCGGGAACTTGCGCTCTCGATCGCCAAGACGCCGGGGCCACCGTCGGGAAACGGCCGGCGCTTCCATCCGAGTGTCTTCTCGGTCCTCTTCCAGATGTCCACCGTCTTCCAGAAGCGCCTCTCCGAAGTCCATCTCGCGGCCCACCCGCCCGACGTGCTGATCCGTCCCGACTTCTCCGACGATCCGCCGTGCTACAGCGACGTTGGCTGCGGAATCGAGGCCGGAGAGGAGGCGGCGCGTCACGCGATGCCCGAGATCCTCCGGATCCTCGGGCTCAGCGGGTAGAATCGACGTCGACCCGACATGCGCGCCCACGGATGGCTCATTCCACGAATCGCACTCGGCGTCGTCGCTGTGTCGTTCGGCGCCATCTTCATCCGCCTCGCCGGCGAGGCGTCGCCGTTCGCCATCGCTGCGTGGCGATTGACGCTCGCCGCGCTTGCCCTGGCACCGTTCGCGCTGTTCCGCCGCGAGCGAACGATGACACGGCGGACGCTGCTCTGGTCGATCGCCTCCGGCGTCGCGCTGGGCGTGCACTTCGTCCTGTGGATCGCGTCGCTCGAGCACACGACGGTCGCCAGCTCGGTGCTGTTCATGTCGACCCACCCGGTCTTCGTCGGCCTCGGGTCGGCCGTCTTCCTCCGGGAACGACCCTCGCGGATCCTGGCGGCGGCGATTGTGATCGCCGCGATCGGCGGCGCGCTGGTCGGATTCGGCGACTTCCGGTTCGGCGGCACGGCAATCCGCGGCGACCTGCTTGCCCTCGGTGGCGGCCTGATGGCGGCGGCCTACTTCCTGATCGGACGGCGCGTCCGTCGAACGGTGTCCTTGCCCGAGTACGCCGCAACGACGTACGGAACGGCCGCGATCCTCGTTCTGGCCCTCTGCCTGGCCACGCGGACCCGCCTCGTCGGCTTCGCGCCGACCACCACCCTCTACCTCGTGCTGCTCGCCGTGATCCCACAACTGATCGGCCATTCGACAATCAACTGGGCTCTCAAACGGTTGTCCGCGTCGCGTGTGTCGGTCTTCGTCCTCGGAGAGCCGGTGGTTTCGACGATGCTCGCCGTCCCGTTCTTCGGCGAGGTCCCCGGCGGGTTGAACCTCCTCGGAGCGGCCATCATACTCGCGGGGATCTACCTCAGCCTGTGTAGCGAGGAGGAACCCAATGACACCGGACCCTGAACGCGGCCGTGCCCGAATCGACTGGGCCGCGAAGCACATGCCGTTGCTCGATCGATTGCGAACGTCCTTCGCGGACGAACAACCGTACGCCGGAAAGCGGATCTCGATGAGTATTCACCTCGAGGCGAAGACGGCCTGCCTGGCGATCTTCCTCCGCGACAGCGGAGCCGACGTGTGGGTGACCGGCAGCAATCCGCTCTCCACCCAGGACGACATCGCAACGGCGTTGGACATGGAGGACCGGATCACCGTTCACGCGGTGCACGGCGCCTCCGACGCGCAGTACACCGCCGACCTGGAAGCGACGCTCGCCTGTCGCCCTGATCTGATCCTCGACGACGGCGGCGACCTCGTGCATCTGCTCCATGAGAGCCCGCAGGAGAACATCATCGGTGGGTGCGAGGAGACGACGACCGGCGTCGGGCGTCTGCGGATCATGGCGCGGGAGAAGCGGCTCCTCTTCCCGATGTTCGCGGTGAACGACGCACGGATGAAAGCGCTGTTCGACAACCGGTATGGGACCGGGCAGTCGGTCTGGGACGGCATCTTCCGCTCGACGAACCTCCTGATCGCCGGCAAGACGGTCGTCGTGGTCGGCTACGGATGGTGCGGCCGCGGGATCGCCCTCCGCGCGCGTGGGCTCGGCGCGCGGGTCACCGTTTCGGAGGTCGAGCCGATCAGCGCCCTCGAAGCGTGGATGGAAGGGTTCGCCGTCGCGCCGATCGCCGAGGCGATCCAGGATGCCGATTTGGTGATCACAGTCACCGGCTGCGCCGACGCCGTCCCCGAGGAGGCGTTGCGCGTCGCGAAGGACGGCGTCGTCCTCGCCAACGCGGGCCACTTCAACGTCGAGGTCCGCCCCGACACGCTCGCCCGTCTCGCCCGCTCCCACGGCTCGGTACGCGAGGGCGTCGAGGAGTACGTGATGGACGACGGCCGGCGCCTGTACCTCCTCGGCGAAGGGCGTCTCGTCAACTTGGCGCTCGGCGACGGTCACCCGGTGGAGATCATGGACCTTTCGTTCGCGATCCAGGCGTTGACCCTCAGGCACTTGCTGCGGAATGCGCCGATGCCTGCCGACGTCTACTCCGTGCCCGCCGAGATCGATGAGCGCGTCGCGCGGTTGAAGCTCGAAACGCTCGGCGTCACCATCGATGCCCTGACACCGGAACAGCGCTCCTATCTCGGCGTTGACACGGCGTAGCCACGGATATCACACATCTTGTGGAGTACAATTCGTGCCCCAGGGGTGAAACGTATGCCAAAGCGAAGAACGTGGCGAAAGGGCCTGGCAATCTTGATCCCGGCGATCCTTCTCGTGATCGCCCTCGGCGTCGGTGGGGTTCAGGAGACCAACGGCGACCTGTTCGACCCGGTCTATCAGATCTACCAATACATCAAGAGCTACTTCTATCAGCCCGAGCAAATCGACGACCAGCGGGCGCTGTACGGGGCGATGAAGGGGGTCGTCGAGACGCTCGACGACCCATACAGTGAGTTCCTCGATCCGCGCGACCGGCAGAGCTTCGACGAAAGCCTGTCCGGTGAGTTCTCCGGCGTCGGGATCGAGCTGTCGATCGTCGAATCCGTGCTGACCGTCATCACGCCGCTCGTCGGCACTCCGGCCGAGGCCGCGGGCGTCCAAGCGGGGGATCAGATCCTCAACATCGACGGCGAGTCGACCGAGGGGCTGACCCTGACCCAGGCGGCGCTGAAGATCCGCGGCGAGATCGGCACGACCGTCACGCTGACCGTCCGCCACGACGACGGGTCGATCGAAGACATCCCGATCGTCCGCGACACGATCGTCCTCCAGGCGGTCGACAGCGACCTCCTCGGCGCCAGTGGTACGATCGGCTACATCCGCCTGTACCGGTTCGAGCAGGACACGACGACCGAACTCGACCTCGCGCTCGCGTCGTTCGACCTCGACAGCCTCACCGGCTTCATCCTCGATCTGCGCAACAACCCGGGCGGGCTCGTCAACGAGTCGATCTCCGTCTCGAACCGGTTCGTCGACGAGGGGATCCTGCTGATCACCCAGGACCGGCTGAGCGAAGAGCGGACGTACTACGCGCGCGGGAACCGGATTCCCAACGTCCCGATGGCCGTGCTGATCAACCGGGGAACCGCCTCCGCCTCCGAGATCACCGCCGGCGCGATCCGCGACAACGACATGGGCATCCTGATCGGCGAGAAGTCGTTCGGGAAGGGCGTCTACCAGCAGCTGATCGAGTTTCCCGACGGCTCGGCGCTGAAGATCACGGCCGGCGAGTACTTCACGCCGGATCGGAGGATCGTCAACGGCATCGGACTGCCGCCGGACATCGTCGTCGACGAGGAGCAGGATCCCGTCGACGTCGCGATCGAGTGGATCGAAGCGCACGCCGGGGTCGTGATGCCGATCGACCTCGATGCGGAGATCGCGCAAGCCCCATGAAGTTCGCGGTCCTTGGAGCGGGCGGATGGGGAACCGCGGTCGCCCGCCTTCTCGCGAACGGCGGACACGAGACCGTTCTCTGGGCACGTGACTCGCAGCAGGCCGAGGCCATCCGCCGGAACCGGCGCAACGCGAAGTACCTTCCGGACGTCAACCTTCCGCAGGAGCATCTCTCGATCACGTCGGACCTGACCGAGGCCGCCGCGCACGGCGCACTCGTTCTTGCCGTCCCGTCGTTCGGCGTCGCCGACCTGCTCGAGCGGCTCGCCTCGCTCGTCGCGCCGGGGCCGACGGTGATCAACCTCGCCAAAGGGCTCGATCGCGCGTCGAAGCGCACGATGTCCGAGCTGGCGTCGCACGCGCTTCCCGGAGCGAACGCGTTCGCGTTGTCCGGGCCGAGTCATGCCGAGGAGGTCGGGGCGGACGTCCCGACCGCGGTCGTTCTCGCGGGCCGGGACCTCGAGCTCGGAGCGCATCTCCAGCGGGAGATCGCCACGGCCCGATTCCGCATCTACCTGTCCGAGGACATCCGCGGTGTCGAACTCTGTGCGACGATCAAGAACGTCATCGCCCTGGCGACCGGCATCTCCGATGGACTCGGGTACGGCGACAACAGCCGCGGTGCGCTGATCACCCGGGGACTCGCGGAGATGGTTCGCTTCGGGCGGACGTTCGGCGCCGAGGAGGCGACGTTCTTCGGGCTGTCCGGACTCGGCGATCTGGTCGCAACGTGCACCAGCGAGCACAGCAGGAACCGCTACGTCGGGGTCCAACTCGGACGCGGCGAGTCGGTCGACCGTATCCTCGGGAAGATGAACATGGTCGCCGAGGGCGTTCACGCCACGACCGTCGTGCACGAGATCGCGCAGGAGCGAGGCATCGAGATGCCGATCACCGAGGCGGTCTACCGCCTTCTCCGGGGTGAGGCCGACCCATTGTCGCTGGTGAACGAGATCATGACCCGCGCGCCGAAGCGCGAGGGAACGTAGGAGGAGACAACGTGCACGTTCAGGTTCTGGTGGTCGGCGCGGGTCCGATCGGCGCAGTGGCGTCGCAGTGCGCCGCGGAGGCGGGGGCGTCCGTCCTTCTCGTCGATCGCCGCCCGGACCTGACGAGCTCGTCCGCATGCGCCGGCCTGATCAGTCCTCGAACACTGTCGATCCTCGGCGCTCCCACCGACTGCGTCCTGAGAGAGATCCGCGCCATCACCGTACACGCCCCGGACGGCCGAACGGTGGATCTCGCCGCCGATCACACGAAGGCGGTCGTCGTCGACAGATGCCGCCTGGAGCGGATCCTCCACCGCAAGGCGCGCGCCGCGGGGGTAGACGTCGGCCTCGGCACCGAGGCGGTCTCGATGTCGCACGATGGCGTCACCTTGGAGTCGCCGGACGGACCGAAGACGGTGCGTGCGTCCGTCATCGTCGGAGCGGACGGGCCGAGCAGCCGGGTTGCGCAGTGGTTCGATCTGCCGTACCCCGACCTGTTCGTCCACGCCGCACAGGCCGTCATCGAGGTGCAAGCGCCCGTGCCTCCGGATCGAGTCGAGGTCTTCTTCGGCAAGAACGTGGCCCCCGGCTTCTTCGCGTGGGCCATCCCCTCCGAGGATCGGACGGTGCGAATCGGCCTCGGCGTCTCTCCCGAACACGATCCGGCGGCCCATCTCGACCGCCTTCTCGTCACGCAGTACCCCGAATGCCGGATCCTCTCCCGGACCGGCGGACGGATCCCGATCACGCCGGCTCGACGGACGGCGTCCGACGGGGTCTTCCTCGTCGGCGACGCTGCGGGACAGGTGAAGCCGTTGTCCGGAGGAGGGCTCTACCCAGGCGGGATCTGCGCTCGGATCGCCGGGCGGATCGCGGCCGAGGCCGCACTCTCCGGGGGCGCGAGCCCCAAGGCGGCGGACGCCTACGAGTCCGAGTGGCGTGCGGCGGTCGGCCGCGAGATCGCGTTCGGCCGCTCGATCCGCCGGATCTCTTCGATCGTGTCTGACCGGGAACTCAACGCGATGTTCGCCGCGTGCAGCGATCCCGACCTCTTGTCCTTCCTCGCCGAGCATGCCGACATCGATCGCTTCCATCGACTCCCGGACAAGCTGGCCGTCCATCCGTCGCTGTGGGGCAAGCTGCTCCGGCTCCTTCCGCTCATCGCAAGCCACGAGATCGCCGATCTGGCCGATTCATCAACGGTTGCCCCCTCGTACCGCAACTCTCTATAATCGGTCCGCGATGAGCCGGAAGAGGGGGAAATCGAAGAGGGAGACCGCCGTCCCCGTCTCGTCGATTCGATTCGACCGGTTTCCTTTCTACGGCGTGCTGTTCCTCGTCTTCGCGATTCCTCTGTTCATATGGCCCGGCATCTCGGAGTACGGCTACGGGAAGACGATGGTAACGTTGATCGGCGTCTCCGCCCTCGCGATCCTCTGGGGGCTTTCAGCGCTTCGGGAGCGAACGTGGACGATCCGATTACCGTGGATCGCCATCCCCATCCTCGGCCTGATTGTGGCGTCCTTGCTGTCGCTCCTCTCCGCCACGAGCGGGCGGGTCGTGATCCAGAGCCTCGTTCTCGTCGTCTTCTTCGCTCTCTTCATGCTGATCATCGCCAACGCGGTGCGCGACGCGAGGGACGTCACGCTGTTGCTGTCGGCCCTTCTCCTTTCCGCGTTCCTCGCTGCGTTGTACGGAATGCTCCAGTACCTCGGCGTCATGCGCGGCCCGGCCGGCTCGGGCGCGCTCGTCCAGGTGATCTCCACGATGGGGAACCGCAACTACCTCGGCGGATTCCTGACGTACTTGCTCTTCCCTTCCGTCGTTCTGGTCGTCCGACCTCGCAGCCGTTGGGTTCGGCTCGCCGCGATCGCCCTCATTGCGTTCTGCTTCGGGATGATCCTGACTGTCCGGCAGACCGGTACGGCCGTCGCGCTGGCACTGAGTGCCGTCACGTTCCTCGCCGGCATTGCTGTCTTCCGACCGATTGAGCCGATCCGCCGCGCCCGCAGGTGGCTACTGATCTTGCTCGGTGCCCTCGTCGTGACCTTCCTGGTTGAAGCGCCGTCCGGGCCGCTGAACTCGGTCGTCGGGCTGTCCGCAAGCGGGGCCGCTGAGGAACTCCTGCTCAATCCAAGCTTCGAAGGCGGGCCATCCCATTGGGGCGCCAACGGAGCACGAGCAGAGACTGGCGGCATCGATTCGTTGGCGTGGTGGAAGATCGAACGTGACGGTCGAAACCGCGGGTGCTGGCAGCTGGATGCCGACGGGGCGCAACGGATGATCCCGATCCAGTCCGGCCAAGGCTTCGTGGCTGGAGGCTCGCTGCTCTCCAATGGGAGAACCACGGCCCAAATGAGGGTGCTACTCCTCGACGCCGAACAGGAGCGCATCAAGTGGAAGGTCGTCGGTCGGACGACCTCGACGTCCTGGACGGCGGTGGAGACGGCGTTCACCGCACCTCGCGAGGCTAGGTACATAAGCGTACAGCTTCTCGCCGCGGGAGCGGACGGGTGGGCAGGCTTCGACGAATTCTACCTTCGCCCCATTGGCGCCTTGGAATCATGGGCACGCCAGCTCTGGGCACGCAACGCCGGCGGCGTTCGGTCTTGGGACTGGTGGGTCGGCTGGGAGATGTTCAAGGATTACCCGGTGACCGGGATCGGCCTGGGTAACTACAAACTGAACTTCCTTCCGTACAAGGCGGAGTTCCTCGCTTCGCCACGTGGAGAGGACTTCGACTTCTACATCGACCGCGCCGCGCAGGCGCACAACGAGTACGTTCAGGTGCTCGCGGAGATGGGTATCCTCGGCACGCTGGCGCTGCTCTCCTTCCTCGCTCTCCTCGTTGTGACGATCTGGATGCGCCTGCGGGCGAGCGATGAGACGTGCCGGCTCGATCTGCTGCTGTTCGGCTGCGGAATCCTCACGTTCGTCGCCCACGCCCTCGTCAGCTTCCCGGCACACCTCCCGTCGTCGACCCTCGTCCTCGTCGTCACCGGCGGACTCATCTTCTCGCGCGCCTACGGTGATTCGGCCCAATTTCGAGTCAAGCTCACCGGCGCGAAGCTGAAGGTGACGGTCGCTTGCATCGCCGTTCTCGGTGTCCTCGTGTCGGTCGTCGCGGGGCGGGATCTGGCCGCGAATCTCCTGATGAGCGAGGGGATCGAGCAGGCCCAGCTCGGCAACGTCTACGGCGCGGAAACGCTGTTCGAGCGAAGCTTGGCGCTTGATTTCGCCCCCCGGCAGACGTACTACCACCTAGCGACGGTGCAGATCGAGCGAGGAGCCTACGACGAGGCCCTTGCGAACCTGGAGAAGTGCTTCGCCCGCTTCATCGACGAGGCGGTGTACCTCAACTACGCGAACCTGATGGCCAACGAGGAGCAGTACGATCAAGCGCGCGAGGTCACTGCGCTCCTGCTCGCCACCCGGCCGCGCGAAGACATCGCCGTGCGCGCCCGCTACATCGAGGCCGTCATCGTGGCGCAGACCGGTAGTCCGATCGAGGCGACGGCTCTGCTCGAGGCGCTGGTCGAGGACGCTCCGTGGTTCGAGACCGGCTACATCGGCCTCGGCTCCATCTACCAGGCCCGCGGCATGCCTGCCGAGGCGCGCGAAGCATTCGAGGCCGCGCTGGCGCGGATCGAGCGCAAGATCAACCGCGCCGAGGAGGACCTCGCGAGCCGAGAGATGATTACCGCGGAGGAGTACGGGAAGCTCCGCACCGATCTCGAACACTTCCAGCAGGAGCGCCAGACCGTCCTGGACCGCCTCGAGGAGCTCCAGGGTAGCGAAGCGCCGTAGGGTTCCGCGGGCTGCCTCCGATTCCTTGCGGGTGTAGAACGGGCCTATATACTGACCGCGTGATCTCCTATGGCCATTGATTCGATCCGGAACGCCGTCGACTACATGCTCGGGCAGACCAACAGCCAGCAGCTGAAACGCTACGCGCGCGAGCTGGAAGCGGTCAACGCGCTCGCCGACGACGTCAAGTCTCTGTCGGACGACGCGCTGAAAGCGCGGGGCGCCAACGTCCGGAAGCGGCTCCAGGACGGGGAGTCGAAGCAAGACCTTCGTGCCGAGGTGTACGCACTCGTCCGTGAGGTCGCCGAGCGAACGGTCGGTCTGCGACCGTTCGACGTCCAGATCATCGGCGGCTTGGCGCTCGACGACCGGCGGATCGCCGAGATGCAGACGGGAGAAGGGAAGACGCTCGTCGCGACGCTCCCCGCTACGCTGAACGCGTTCGTCGGTAAGGTCCACGTCGTCACGGTGAACGACTACCTGGCGAAACGCGACCGGGAATGGATGGGACCGATCTACGAGTTCCTCGGTCTCACGGTCGGCCTTCTCCAGGACGGGATGGACCCAGCCGATCGCCAGGCCGCGTACGCGGCGGACATCACCTACGGAACGAACAATCAGTTCGGCTTCGACTACCTCCGCGACAACATGGTCCTGACGGTCGACCGCAAGGTTCAGGGGTCACGCGACTTCGCCATCGTCGACGAGATTGACAACATCCTCGTCGACGAGGCACGAACGCCGCTGATCATCTCCGGTTCGGCCGCCGAGGCACTCGATCGTTACCGGAAGTTCGCCGCGTTGTCCCGCCGTTTCCGCCGGGACGCCGACTTCGAGATCGACGAAGAGACCCGGCGGCTGACGATGACCGACGCCGGGATCCACAAGGCGGAGCAGGCGCTCTCGATCGAGAACCTCTTCTCGCCGGAGCACACGGAGACACTCCACCACATCGAGACGGCGCTGCGCGCACTGCACCTGTTCCAGAAGGAGCAGCATTACATCGTCAAGGACGGTCGCGTGATGATCGTCGACGAGTTCACCGGTCGCCTGATGCCCGACCGCCGCTACTCTGACGGGCTCCACCAAGCACTCGAAGCGAAGGAAGGGCTCAAGGTCCAGCGGGAGTCGCAGACCCTGGCACAGATCACGCTGCAGCACTACTTCCAGCTCTACCGCGGGCTGTGCGGAATGACCGGTACGGCGAAGACGGAAGAGGAGGAGTTCAAGCAGATCTACGGCCTTCCCGTCCTCGTCATCCCGACCAATCGGCCGCTGGAGCGGGACGCGATGCCGGACCGGATCTTTCGCACCCAGAAGGCCGCGTTCGAGGCGATCGCCGACGAGGTCGCCGTCCTCCACGAGCAGGGCCGTCCTGTCCTGATCGGGACGAACTCGATCGAGAAGTCGGAGCGGCTCGCCGGGCTGCTCAAGGCGCGGAAGCTCGACCCCCAAGTGCTCAACGCCAAGTATCACGAGCAGGAGGCGGAGATTGTCGCCGATGCCGGGCAGCACGCCGCGATGACGGTCGCGACAAACATGGCCGGACGCGGTACCGACATCAAGCTGGGCGGCGGCGTCGCCGACCTCGGCGGCCTTCACGTCATCGGGGCACAGCGGCACGAGTCCCGCCGAATCGACAACCAGCTCCTCGGGCGGGCGGGCAGGCAGGGCGATCCCGGATCGTCTCAGTTCTACCTCTCGATGGAGGACGACCTCCTACGTATCTTCGGCGGGGACCGGATCGCACCGCTGATGGACCGGCTCGGCATGGCCGAGGGCGAAGCGATCGAGCACGACCTGCTCACAGGCGCCATCCGCCGAGCGCAGAAGCGGGTCGAGGGGCGCAACTTCGAGATCCGCAAGCGGCTTCTCGAATACGATCTCGTGCTCTCGAAGCAGCGCGAGGCGGTCTACTCGCTCCGCGATCGATTCCTCCTGCCGAAGCCGGGTACCGAGGACAGCCTCTCCCCGGAGGCGGAGTCGGATCTGGAGGAGTATCTCCACGGCCTGTTTGACGACTTGGCACAGGACCTGGTCGGGGCCCACGCGGCCGCTGGGCGGCCGCACGACGAATGGGACCTCGCCGGGCTGGCCCACGAGCTAACCTCGTACGCAACAATCGCCGCCGGGGCGCTCGACGCGCCCAACACCGAGGGAGTCTCGGAGATCGCCGGCGAGCACCTGCGGAAGGTCCTGATCGCGCAACGCGCGCGGATCGGGAAGCCGTTCCCGCTCCTGGCGCGCTACGTCATCCTCACGACGATCGACGAGGCGTGGCGGACACACCTGTACAACCTCGACGATCTGAAGGGCGGGATCGGGTGGACGGCGTTCGGCGGTACCGATCCGCTCGTGGCGTTCAAGCGGGAGTCGTTCGTTATGTTCCAGGAGATGCTTGCCAACGCGGCCGAGAAGGTCGTCCGGGTCGTCCTCAACCCCCGACTGACCGTCTCCACCGGCCCGTCTCCGAAGCGCGCACCGGAGAACGTTCGCTACATCCACTCGTCGGCCGCTCCGCCGGCGGCGAAGGGGCAGGCGAAGCCGAAGGGAGCGCAGCGGTCCGTTCGACTCGAGAAAGAGCCGGGACGAAACGACCCGTGCCCGTGCGGCTCGGGGAAGAAATACAAGAAGTGTTGCGGGCGCATCACCTAGCGCGCAGCCGCCGGATCCGCCTCGACCCCACATCGCTGAAAGCCGCCGCGATACCGGAAAGTAGGCGCTTCCTGTTGACAGATCCTGCTGGACGGACTACCATTAGCAAACTGACATGCAGAGTGCTAATGTGACCCAACTCCCCGAGAGACAACGGCTGATCCTCAAGGAAATCGTCGACCGGTACATCCGGTTTCGCGAGCCGGTGTCCTCGAGAATGATTCTCGAGGACTACGGCCTGACCGTCAGTTCCGCGACGGTCCGCAATGACATGAACGACCTCGAGGATGCCGGCTACATCGAGAAGCCGTATTCCTCATCCGGGCGGATTCCAACCCGCGAGGGGTATCGGTTCTTCGTCGATTGGCTCCTCGACCTGTCGGATCTCACCCGCGAGGAGCGGCTCGAGATCGTCGAGATGGTCGAATCGCGCTGCCTCGACGTCGAGCAGACGATCCGCCAGACGGCGTTCCTTCTCGGAAACATCACCGGCTGCGCGGCGTTCGTTGTTCCACCGCGGCCGGAGGAGACGAAGCTCGACCGCGTCGTGTTGCTCCGGATGGACGCGCGTTTGGCGTTCCTCCTGATCCTGTCTGACATCGGGATCGTCGAACACGGCCTCGTCCCGTTGGACGACGACCTGGCGCAGGACGAGATCGATCACATCATGCAATTGATCAACGAGAAGCTGCCCGGCGTCGCCCTCTCGGACGTACGATCCCTGCCGGATGTCGACGAACCGGAGGGGTGGTACGAACGGCCGGTCCGACAGGCGATCCTCGTCCTTCAACGGCTGCTCCAACGTCGCCTGCAGCGCCCGGTTCGGTTCGACGGACTGCTGAACCTGACCGATGCCCTGCAGCAGACGATCCCCGAGCGGGCAATGGTGAACTTCGCCAGCTTCAGCCGCGCCGTGCGAGACGAGACGGGGTTCATCGAAGCCGTGTCGGCCGCGCGCGCAGGAGCGGAAGGAATCGTCGTCTCCATCGGGGATTTCCCGCTGCCCGGCTTGGAGGAATTCTCCGTCGTGACCTCCGGCTACCGCCCACACGCCGGCGTTCTCGGGGTCATCGGACCGCTGTGGATGGACTACGGTCGCGCGCTCTCCACCGTGAGCTACGTCGCGAACCGCCTGGAGGGCCTACTGGTGAATTCGGCCGCACGGGCCGTCGGAGGAACGGACGAATGAACGAAGACGAGAAACGAGAGACAAGCGAGGACGCCGCCGAGATCGAGGTCGAGGTCAAGGTTCCCGCCCGCGAAGCCGAAACGGAACTCGCGTCGTGCATCGATCGGCTGCAACGCCTGCAAGCGGAGTTCGAGAACTACAAGAAACGGACGGCGAGAGACGCCGCGACGTTCGAGGAGCGTGGCGAGGATCAGATCCTTCTCGACTTCCTGACGCCGTTCGAGAACCTCGAACGCGCCTTCCTCGGCTACGCGTCCGATCAGAACGCCGAGTCGTTCGTCGCCGGCGTCGAGCAGATCTTCGCCCAGTGCACGCGGATCTTGGAGCAGCGCGGCGTCGAACGGATCCCCGCTGTCGGCGTTCCGTTCGATCCCGCGCTGCACGAAGCGCTGCTGGTCGCACCGAGCAACGAAGAGAAGAACGTCATCATCGAGGAGTTCTCTCCCGGGTATCGACGGGACGGGCGGGTCCTGCGAGCCAGTCGAGTCACCGTGAGTCAAGGGCCCGCCGCACAGGAGGATGAAGCATGAAAGAGAAGATCATTGGGATTGATTTGGGGACGACGAACTCGTGCGTCGCCGTGCTCGAAGGCGGCACGCCGGAGGTGATCACCAACGCGGAGGGTGAGCGGATCACGCCATCGGTCGTCGCGTTCACCGGGTCCGGCGAGCGGCTCGTCGGTCGCCTGGCCAAGCGGCAGGCGATCACCAATCCGACAAACACCGTCGCCTCGATCAAGCGGGAGATGGGAACCGATCATCGCGTGCACGTCTCGGCCGACGGGAAGGACGAGACCTACACTCCGGAGCAGATCTCGTCGATGATCCTCCAGAAGCTGAAGAGCGACGCCGAGGCGCACCTCGGCGGCAAGGTCGTCAAGGCGGTGATCACCGTCCCAGCCTACTTCAACGATGCGCAGCGCCAGGCGACGAAGGACGCCGGGAAGATCGCCGGCCTCGAGGTGATGCGAATCATCAACGAGCCGACCGCGGCGGCGCTCGCCTACGGTCTCGACAAGGAGCACGACCAGACGATCCTCGTCTACGACCTCGGCGGCGGCACGTTCGACGTGTCGATCCTCGAGATCGGCGACGGGGTGTTTGACGTGCTCGCCACCGATGGCGACACGCGTCTCGGCGGCGACGACTTCGATCAGCGCGTGATCGACTGGCTCGCCGACGAGTTCCGCAAGGACACGGGCATCGACCTGTCTGGAGATGCGAGCGCGATGCAGCGGCTGAAGGACGCCGCCGAGGCAGCGAAGAAGGAACTCTCCAGCCGGATGGAGACAACGATCCATCTGCCGTACATCACCGCCGACACCGCGGGTCCGAAACACCTCGAGAAGAAGCTGTCGCGCGCCAAGTTCGAGGGGATGATCGACGACTACCTCCAGCGAACGATCAACGTCGTCGACGCGACGCTCCGCGAAGCGAACAAGGGCGCCGATGACATCGATCAGGTCGTCCTCGTCGGCGGCTCGACGCGGATCCCGAAGGTCCAGGAACTGATCGCGAGCCGCGTCCCGGGGAAGACGAACCGGGAGATCAACCCCGACGAGGTCGTCGCTGGCGGCGCAGCGATCCAGGGCGGCGTGTTGGCCGGCGAGGTCGATGAGATCGTTCTCCTCGACGTGACGCCGCTGACCCTGTCGATCGAGACCCTCGGAAGCGTCGCGACCCCGCTGATCGAGCGCAACACGACGATCCCGACCGAGAAGACGAAGACGTTCACCACCGCGGAGGACAACCAGCCGGCGGTGGAGATCCACGTCGTGCAGGGAGAGCGGAAGATGGCCGCCGACAACAAGTCGCTCGGCAAGTTCCAGCTCACCGGTCTTCCCCCTTCCCCACGCGGGACCCCGCAAATCGACGTGACGTTCAACATCGACGCCGACGGCATCCTCCACGTCACCGCGAAGGACAAGGCGACGTCGAAGAGCTCGTCGATTACGATTCAGGATTCCTCGAGGCTCGACGACACCGAGATCGATCGGATGCGCAAGGAGGCCGAGGAGCACGCCGAGGAAGACAAGCAGACGAGCGAACTCGTCGAGGCACGCAACCAGGCCGATCAGCTGATCTACTCGGTGGAGAAGGCGCTGTCCGACCTGGGTGAGAAGGTCGATGCGACCAAGCGTTCCGACGTCGAGGACCGGGTCCGCCGACTGCGCGAGAAGCTCGACACGAACGCCGACATCGCCGACCTCCGGCGGGAGACCGAGGAGCTGGCGAAGGCGTCGCAGGAGATCGCCGCCGACGCGTACAAGGATGCCGAGGCGGCTGGCGGCGCCGGCGCGCCGGAGGGCGACGAGGCCGCGTCAAGCGATAGCGAAGACGACGGCGAGTACATCGACGCCGAGTACGACGAGCAGTAGGCGATAACCGAGCCAGCCAGCGAGTGAACCCGAAAGGGCGATCCGCCGTCGGCCAGCGAAGCCGACGACGGCGCCATAGACGCCGAGTACGACGAGCAGTAGCGCAACGGACCCGAGGAGCGCGCGTGGCCAATCAGGACTACTACGAGACGCTCGACGTCGCTCGCGACGCGGACGAAGCCGAGATCAAACGGGCGTACCGACAGAAGGCGAAGGAACTCCATCCGGATCGGAATCCCGACGATCGACCCCGGGCCGAGCAGGAGTTCAAACGCATCGCCGAGGCCTACGAGGTCCTGTCCGACCCGCAGAAACGCGCTCAGTACGACCGCTACGGCCACGCCGGTCCCGATCAGGGGTTCACGTTCGGCGACATGGATTTCCGCCGCGCCCGCGACGCGTACCGTGAGTTCGGGTTCGGCGGAGTCGACGACATCTTCGATCTCTTCTTCCGCCAAGGCGGAGTCCGCACAAGGTCTCAGTCCCGCTCGCGTCGCGGCGAGTCGATCGAGTACAAGTTGCGCATCACGCTCGAGGACGCGGCGCACGGAACCAAGATGACCGTCACCGTGCCGCGGATGGTGGCGTGCGACGTCTGTTCCGGAAGCGGAATGGAGCCGGGCAGCTCGAAGCGCAGCTGCCCCACGTGCGACGGGCACGGTCAGATCGAGTACCGCCAGCAGAGCCTGCTCGGAAGCTTCATCAACGTCCGCGCCTGTCCGGAATGCAACGGGGCGGGGGAGCTGATCGAGCAGCCGTGCCACCGCTGCCGCGCGGCCGGCCGCGTGAAGGAGAAGAGCAAGATCTCGATCTCCGTCCCGCCCGGCGTCGACAACGGATCGCGGCTGCGGCTGCGCGGGCAAGGAAACGCCGGCGTCGAGGGCGGTCCGAGCGGCGACCTGTTCATCGTGATCGAGCTGATCGACCATCCAACGTTCCACCGCGAGGGCAAGGACATCTACTCGAGGGTGACGGTCTCCTATCCGCAGGCGGCTCTCGGGGCAAAGATCGCCGTCGAGACGCTGTGGGGCGAGGAGACGGTCTCGGTCCCTGCGGGGACGCAGCCGGGCGAAGTCTTTCGCCTGAAGGGGAAGGGGATCGCCAACATCCACCGCAGCGGCGGCAAGGGGGATCACCTGGCCGAGGTGACGGTCGAGGTACCCACGAGGCTGAGCGGCAAGCAGCGCCGTGCGCTGGAATCCTACGCCGAATCGCTCGGCTGAGGGCTCCGCGGTCAGCGGAGTTCGCCGGAGGCGAGCAGATCGAGCAGAATGGCCCTCATCCTCGTCAGAGCCCGCTTTCGATGGCTGATCCGGTTCTTCTCGGCCAATGACATCTCGGCCAGCGTTCTGGCGCTTCCTGCCGGGAAGAACAGCGGATCGTACCCGAATCCTCCGTCCCCCGAGAGCGCCTCGCCGATCGTTCCGCGAAGGACACCGCTCGTGGCGAACGTCTGCCCGTCGGGAAGCTGCAACACCGCCACCGCCACGAACCGGGCCCGTCGATCGGTGACGCCGCGCATCTCCCGAAGAAGAAGGTCGTTGTTGCGGGAGAAGTCGACCGGCTCGCCGGAAAACCGGGCCGATCGGACGCCGGGCGCCCCGTCGAGGTGCATCACCTCGAGGCCGGCGTCCTCGGAGAGGACTGGAAGTCCCGTCTCATAACAGATCGAACGCGCCTTCAGCAGCGCGTTGTCGAGGAACGTCTCGCCCGTCTCGTCGACATCGGAGAACGCGCGCTCAGCCAAAGTAAGGAGCTCCAGGCCACCGGTTTCGGCCAGGAGCTCCATGGCTTCCGCAATCTTCCCCTCGTTCTTGGTGCCGAGGAGGAGCTGCGTCATTCTTCGCTCTTGATCGGCTGGAGGTCGAGCGTGTCGGCGAAGTGGCACGTAACGAAGTGCAGGTCGCCGAGATCTCGATACTCCGGTGGGTCGGTCTTGCAGATGTCCTTCGCGTACCGGCATCGCGGATGGAAGTAGCACCCGGAAGGCGGCGCAACCGGGCTCGGAACGTCCCCTTCGAGAAGGATCCGCTCGACCGACCAGGCCGGATCCGGCACCGGAACAGCCGACATCAACGCCTCGGTGTACGGATGCTTCGGATGCGTGAACAACTCCTCGGTCGACGACAGCTCGGCGATCTTGCCAAGGTACATGACCGCGACCCGCGTGCTGATGTGCCGCACGACGGAGAGGTCGTGCGCGATGAACAGGTAGGTCAAGCCGAACTCGCCCTGCAGGTCCTCCAGCAGGTTGATCACCTGGGCCTGAATCGACACGTCGAGCGCCGACACCGGCTCGTCGCAGATGATCAGCTGAGGATCGAGCGCCAACGCGCGGGCGACACCGATCCGCTGCCGCTGCCCGCCGGAGAACTCATGCGGGTAACGCTTCATGTGATCCGGCTTCAGTCCGACCGCTGCGAGGAGCGCCTTGACCCGGTCTTCGCGCTCGGCGCCCTTGGCGATTCCGTGCACGAGCAGCGGCTCGCCGATGATCGCGCCGACCGTCATGCGCGGATTCAGCGACGAGTACGGGTCCTGGAAGATGATCTGCATCTCGCGGCGGAGCGCTTTCAGCTCCTTGCGATTGACCTTGGCGACGTCGATCTCGACGGACTCCTCGCCCGCCGGCGCAAGCTTCTTGCTGCGAAAGACGATGTCCCCCGCCGTCGGCTCGATCAGCCGCAGGATGGTTCGGCCGGCGGTCGTTTTGCCGCACCCGCTCTCGCCGACCAGCCCGAGCGTCTCGCCCTCGGGGATGAACATGTCGACGCCATCGACCGCCTTGACGTGTGCCACGGTTCGCCTGAAGACTCCCTTGCGAACGGGGAAGTACTTCACCAGGCCCTTGACGTCCAGAAGGATGTTATCGGAAGCCAAACGGTATCACCTCGCTGTTACTCATAGAGCCAACAGGCTGATTCGTGGCCCGGCGCCACGTCCTTCAGCTCCGGCATCGTCGTCTTGCAGATCTCCATCGCGTGTGGGCACCTCGGCTCGAAGCCACAGCCCGCCGGCACCTCGAACGGGTCGGGCACGACGCCCTTGATCGGCTCCAGCCGATCTTTCCGGGACGCGAGGGACGGGATCGAATTCAGCAACCCTTGCGTGTATGGATGCTTCGGGCTGTGGAACACCTCGTCGACCGTCGAGCCTTCGACGATACGGCCGAGGTACATCACGACGACGTCGTCGGCCATTCCCGCAATCACGCCGAGGTCGTGCGTGATGAACTGGATCGATGCCTGGAACTCCCGACGAAGCTCGTTCATCAGCTCGAGCACCTGTGCTTGGATCGTCACGTCGAGGGCCGTCGTCGGCTCGTCTGCGATCAGAAGGGAAGGGTTACACGATAGGGCCATCGCGATCATCGCGCGCTGCCGCATGCCGCCCGATAGCTGGTGCGGGTACTCGTCGACCCGCTGCTCGGGAAGGGGGATTCCCACCTCGCGAAGCATGTCGATCGCCTTCTGCTTCGCGTGTTTCTTGTCGAGCTTCTGGTGGAGGATGATCGCTTCCATAATCTGGTTGCCGATCGTGTAGACGGGGTTAAGCGACGTCATCGGCTCCTGGAAGATCATCGCGATCTCGTTGCCACGGATCGCTCGCATCTCGCGGCCCTTGGGGTCAAACTTCGTTAGGTCCATGACCTTGCTGTCGCGGTGGAAGAGGATCTCGCCCTCTTCGATTTTGCCCGGCGGGATCTGGACGAGCCCCATGATCGACAAGGCCGTCACCGATTTTCCGCACCCACTCTCACCGACGACCCCAAGCGTCTTCTCCTGCTCGATCACGTAGTTGACGCCATCCACGGCTCGGACGATCCCGTCCTCCGTGTAGAAGTACGTCTTCAAACCTCTGACCTCGATTAGCGGCACCGGTTCTCCCTCCTCGTCAGTCGTGCTAGACGATCGATAATACGAAGCCGAGCAACATGAATGCGACTGCCAGACCTACCGTAAGCGTTCGCTTGGGATCCCTAACCTCATCTCGTCCGAAGACAGTGCTCGACATGCCGGACCCAAACGCGCCGCCCAATCCGGAATGCTCGCTCATTTGAAGGAGGATGAGACCCATCAGGCCTAGACAGTCCAAGAAAAACAACACCTCGAGGATTACTCGCCACATGGCTATGCAGGTCCTTTCTCAGTTCCTTTGGGGTGTCTGGCGTCGGCCGATTATAGCACAAAGGTTTTGGCACCTCAATAGCCCAACGTTCCGGGCCTTGCGCGGCTTTCCAGGGTTCCGTAAGCTGTCCAGAGCGCAGCCCGAAAGGCGGCTCGAAAGGCAGGTGCCTCGAACCGTGCGCAAGTTCGTCTTCGTCACGGGGGGCGTGCTTTCCGGTCTCGGAAAGGGTGTCGTCTCCGCATCGCTCGGTCTGCTCTTCCAGCGACTGGGCTACCAAGTCAGCCTCCAGAAGATCGATCCCTACGTCAACGTTGATGCCGGGACGATGAATCCGTACGAGCACGGTGAGGTCTTCGTCACCCACGACGGCAAGGAGACCGACCTCGATATCGGCCGATACGAGCGCTTCCTCGACGCGGAGCTCTCCGCCTCGAACTACCTGACCACGGGGCAGGTCTACTGGAACGTCATCCGCAAGGAGCGGCGCGGCATGTATCTGGGCGAGACGGTTCAGGTCATTCCGCACATCACCGACGAGATCAAGCGGTCCGTCATCCGTCCGCTCGAGGAAGCCGACGCCCAGATCGGCGTGATCGAGGTCGGCGGCACCGTCGGCGACATCGAGAGCCAGCCGTTTCTCGAGGCGCTCCGTCAAATGAAGGACGAGCTGCCACGGGAAGACACGCTGTTCGTCCACGTCACCCTGCTGCCCAGGCTCACGACCTCGGACGAGCTGAAAACGAAACCGACTCAGCACTCGGTGAAGGAGCTGCGGGCGATCGGCATCCAGCCCGACATCATCGTCGCGCGGTGCGATCTGCCGCTCCCCGAGTCCGTCAAATGCAAGATCGCCCTGTTCTGCGACGTCCACGTCGACGACGTCATCGAGGATCCCGATCTCCCGACGATCTACCACGCACCGCTCGTCATGCAGGAGAACGGGCTTGACCGGCGCGTCGCCGCGGGGCTCGGCCTTCCCGTCGTCACGCCCGATCTTGGCGCTTGGCGCGAGCAGGTCGAGCATATCGAGCGACCAACCCGCCGGGCCCGCATCGGCATCGTCGGCAAATACGTGGAGCTGCAGGACGCCTACATCTCGATTCGCGAAGCGTTGCTTCACGTCGGCGCGGCCGAGCAGGCCGACGTCTCGATCGAGTGGATCCCGGCGGAGTCGCTCGACGGCGTCGATCCGGCGCCGATCCTTGCCGAACTCAACGGCCTGCTCGTTCCTGGCGGCTTCGGGGATCGCGGCATCGAAGGCAAGATCGAGGCGGTCGAATACGCGCGAACGCACCAGATGCCGTTCTTCGGCCTCTGCCTCGGACTGCACTGCGCGGTGATCGAGTACGCCCGCAACGTCCTCGGACTCACCGGCGCGAACAGCACCGAGTTCGATCCGGACACCCCGCACCCGGTCATCGGTCTGCTCGAGGAGCAGCGCGAAATCACCCACAAGGGCGGGACGATGCGTCTGGGAGCGTGCCCCGCGATCCTCGCCGAGGGCTCGGTCAGCCGTGCCTGCTACGGCAGCGAGCGCATCGAAGAGCGGCACCGTCACCGCTACGAGTTCAACCCGGCGTACCGCGAGCCGCTCGAAGCGGCAGGGATGCGCGTCGTGGGCACGTCGCCAGACGGTGCGTTGGTCGAGATCATCGAGATCCCTGAGCACCCGTGGTTCGTCGGAGTCCAGTTCCATCCTGAGTTCACGTCGCGCTTCCTCTCCCCACACCCGCTGTTTCGGGGGTTCGTACGATTATGCCTCGAGCGAAGAGCCTCCTCGCACTCCTCGTCGTAGCGATCGCGTTGGTCCTGGTCTTCCTCCCCCGCGGAGGCGACACGGACGATGACGCGACGACCGCCAAGACGATCACGCTGTACGGATACTCCGACGGGACGCTCCTGTGGGAGATCCGAGCCGCCGGCGGCCGAGTCAATGGGGACGATCAGACGTTGAGTGACGTCGCGATCGACTTCCACGGAAGCGATGCAGCGACGCTCCGCATTCGCGGTGACCGCCTCGATCGGACCGAGGGGACGGCCCGCCTATCGGGAAACCTGCGGATCGAGCGGACCGACGACCTGCTCCTCGAGACCGAGGCGGTGACGTGGATCGAGGCCGACGAGCGGCTCGAGGCCGGACCGATCGCTCTCACGACCGAGACGCTCGACGTGTCGGCGGCTGGGTTCGAGTACGATCTGGCGTCCGAGACTGCGACGTTCACAGGCGGGGTCGAGGCGATCGCTGACCTCGAGTCGACGTGGACGATCCGGGCGAGCGACGCCGAGGAGCGAGACGGGGTCGTCTCGTTCCGTCACGGCGTCACCGCCGAATCCGAGGGCGGGGAGTCATTTCGCTGCGAGCGGCTGGAGGTCGATTCGAACGGGGAGGCCGCCCGCCTCGTCGGCGAGGCCGAAGGTGAGTGGTCGAGCGGCCGGCTGACCGCGGCGTCGATTCGGATGGACGAAGACGGCCTGCACGCGAGTGGAGGCGTCACGGCACGTCTCGACTTGGAGGAGATGGGAGCAGCGGATGACACTTAGGGCCGAGTCTCTCGTCAAGGCGTATCGGCGCCGCGTCGTCGTGGATCGCCTGTCGATCCAGGTCGAGCCCGGACGGATCGTCGGCCTGCTCGGGCCGAACGGCGCCGGCAAGACGACGACGTTCCACATGATGATCGGGTTCATCGCCGCCGACGCCGGCAGGGTCCTCCTCGACGACGAGGATCTCTCCAGCCTCCCGTTCTTCCGTCGCGCCAGGTTGGGGATCGGATACCTACCCCAGGAGCCGTCCGTATTCACTCGTGCGTCCGTCGTCGAGAACCTCGATCTCGCACTCGAGTGGCTCCCTTCGCCGGAGGCGCGATCGCCGCTTCGCGAGCAGCTCCTCGCGGAATTCGGCCTGGAGGCGCTTCGTGCGCAGGAGGCCAAGACGCTCTCCTCCGGCGAGCGCCGGCGGCTGGAAATCGCGAGGACGCTGGCGACGACACCACGCTACGTCCTGCTCGACGAGCCGTTCTCGGGGATCGATCCGATCTCGATCGCCGATCTTCAGCGGGAGATCGTTCTGCTGAAGGAGCGGGGCATCGGCGTCGTCATCACCGACCACAACGTGCGCGATACGCTGAAGATCACCGACCACGCGGTGCTGATCGACAAGGGCCGGCAGATCGCCGCCGGGAGCCCGGAGGAGATCCTCGCCGACCCGGTTGCCCGGGAGGTCTACCTCGGAGAGTCGTTCAACCCGTAGGTGCTCGACAGTACAGGCGGCGCCGCCAGATCAGGATCCCGAAACCCACGACGAAGACGACGCTGATGACGTGCGCCGCCCGGATCGGGCCCAGCCAGAGCGAATCCCCGCGCGTGAAGCTCACGAGCGAGCGAGCGACGGCGTAGAGGATGAAGTACATCGCAGTGGAGAAGCCGTCTTTGAAGTTCCGCTCTCGGACCCACCACCACAGGAACGCAAAGATCGCGAGGTTGAGCAGCATCTCGTAGATCATCGACGGATGCGTCGCCTGTCCCGGGTAGGCCATCCCTGCCGGGGACTCCGCCGGGAACCGGATCCCCCACGGCAGCGTCGTCGGCGTTCCGAATGCGTCCCCGTTCATCAGGTTGCCGATCCGACCGATCGCCTGGCCGAGGATCAGGCTCGGGACCAACGCGTCGGTGAGCCCCCAGAACGAGACCTTCTTCGTGCGTGCGAAGAGGAACACGACAGCGATCCCGGCGAGAACCCCTCCGTGGATGGCGAGCCCTCCCTCCCAGATCTTGAGGACGTCGATCAGATGCGTTCCGTAGTGATCCCAATGGAACGCGACGTAGTAGATCCGCGCGCCGACGATGGCGACCGGAATCGTCCACAACAGGAGATCGAGCAGGCTCTCCGTCGACAGCAGAAGTTCCCTGCGTCTCGCCTCCCGAACCAACAGGAAGAACCCGACCGCGATCGCGATCACATACATCAGACCGTAGTAGCGAATCGTCACCGGGCCGATCTGCACCAGGATGGGATGCATCGCTTCCCCCTCTCTCGCGATATCATGGGAAGTATATGAGCTGGATTCGCAGAGGGGAAACGTGGCTGGCCGTCGGTGGTGGGATTCTCGCCGCCCTGTCGATGCCGGGGTTTGGCGCTGCCCCGCTCGCCTTCGTCGCGCTGATTCCGCTCTTCGTCGCGCTGGAACGGGGGCGCGGAACTCGCCAGGGCTTCTTGCACGGCTATCTCTTCGGGTTGGCGTTCTTCGCGATCGAGGTTCGCTGGGTGCTCACGCTGGTTCGATTCAACCCACTCGTCGCCGCCGGATACCCGCTCCTCATCGCCTACCTGTCAATTCCATTCGGCCTGGTCGGATGGCTGATGACGTGGCGCGCCGATCGGTCGGCTCGGTGGACGTGGCTCCTCCTCGCGCCGGCGTTGGTTGTTCTCGCCGAGTGTCTGCGGACGCTCGGAACCCTCGGGATGGGCTTCTCGATGCTTCATCAGGCGTTGTACCGGGTCCCTTGGTTGATCCAGCCGGCCGCCGTCTTCGGCTCGTGGACGATCAGCGCGTTCCTCGTCGCGATCAACGTGGCCCTCTACCTGGCGTGGAGGCAGCGACGAATCCGGTACGTGCTCGTCGGCGTCGGGCTCGTTCTCGCGCTGGCGGCGTTCCGGCTGCTGCCCGTCGGGCCGGCACAGGACACGATGATCACCGTCGCCGTCGTCTCCTCGAACGTCGATCAGGCGGTGAAACTCGATGCCCGCAACCTCGACGTCCTCGCCGAGCGGTTTCTCGTCCTCGGGGAGGAGGCGATCGCGGACGAACCGGACCTCGTCGTCTTCCCGGAGTCGTTCCTCCCCGCGTACATCCTCCGCACCGACGCCGTCTACGATCGACTCGCCGCACTCGCGCGAACCGGCAACGCGCGTCTCCTGTTCGGAACGGGTACCTATCGCGACGGCGGCATCTTCAACACGACCGTCCTCGTCGACACCGAAGGTCGGGTGGTCGACATGTACGACATGGTTCGCCCGGTGCCGTTCGGCGAGTACGTTCCGGGCCGGTGGATCCTCGATGCGGTCGGTCTCGGCGGGTGGGCGCGCGCGCTTCTACCTGTCGATCTGAGCCGAGGGACCGCCTACGAGCCGCTCGACGGCATCGGCACGCCGATCTGCTTCGAGTCGACCTTCCCGACCTCCTCCCGCCGGCTCACCCGGGCCGGCGCTTCGGTTCTCGTCACGGTCACCAACGACGCGTGGTTCGACGAGAGCTCGGAGCTGCAGTCCCACTTCGCCACGGCGGTCTTCCGCGCGGTCGAAAACCGCCGCCCTGTCGTCCAGGCGGCGAACGGCGGGATCTCCGGATTCGTCGATCGTCGCGGCAGGATTCTCTCCGAGACGCCGGAGGAGACGGTGTTGACCGCCGAGATCCGGCCATCGGAGGGGCGATCGCTGTACACCATTTGGGGAGATGTCCCGCTCGTCGCTGCAATGGGCTGCCTTGCGATCGGCGTTCTCGCCGGACGCGCTCGCCGCCGCGAACGCCCGGCAAAGCGAACGCGGGAGTGAGGCGGCTCGCCCTCACTCCCGCGGTTCGAGTCAGTTCAACCTGCTAGCGGTTCGCGGCCGGGTGGATGTTGTTGCCTGTCGCGGTCAGGTCGGTGATGACGCCCGTCGCGAAGTCGACGACGAAGATCTGGAAGTCGCCGCCCGCGTCCTCCTTGACGAACGCGAGGCCGCTGTTGTCCTCCAACCAGAACGGAGCGAACTCATCGTCGTCGGTCGTGATGCTCGTGTTGAGCACGCCGAGGCCGTCGACGTAGTCCTCCAGGGACTCCGCGTCGCTCCCGTCGGAGTCCATCACGTAGACGTCGAGTATTCCGCCGGCCGTTCGCTCCCGAGCGAACGCAATCTTCGTCCCGTTGGGCGACCAGGTGGGTTCGGAGATTCCCGCGCCCGCCGGCAGAGCAAGGGCGGTCGCTGGCACCGTCGCCAGCGCCGGGGACGCGTCGCCGTCTCGGCCGTCGTGATCGTACAGCTCGCTCGCCGTCCCGGCCGAGTCGTCCCACAGCCAGATAGAACTCCCGCCGGTCGCCGTCCTGTCGGAGACGAACAGGAAGTCGTCGTTCGCCGGCGAGAAGACCGGGGCGATCGCCCACGACGGGGACTGCGTCGCAGCCAGCTGATGCCCTGTTCCAAGCGACGTCATCGAGTAGATCTCCCAGATCCCTCGCTGATTCGACGCATAGGCGATCGTCGATGCGTCCACCGACCAGTCCGGCTGGATCTGGTTGGACGCCGCTTGTGTCAGCTGCGTCCGTCCGCCTCCAGCGACGGTCATCGCCCAGATGTTCCAGTCGGCACCGTCCTCGGCCGCGTAGGCGATCCGATCCCGCGTCTTCTGGACGAGATCGGGGAAGAGCTCGTCGTTCGCCGAGGCGAGCACGGAGACGAGGTCCGTTCCGTCGATCTTCATCCGGTAGACGTCATGGTTTCCGAGGCGATCGGACGCGAACGTGATCATCACCGAACCGATCGTCACGACGGCGTTTGCCATCCCGATCCGACCGTCGTTGTCGGTGATCGTCAGCAAGACCGTGAACGTCCCCGCCTCGGCGTATTCGTGCTCGACCGGAACCGTGACGTCCGTTCCGGTCGCCGCGGTCGTCCCGTCCCCGAAATCGAGTTCGTAGGTGGCGATAATCCCGTCCGGATCGTTCGAGCTGTCAATCTCGAACGTGATGGTCACCGGCACCTCCCCGTCTCCGCCGTCGTCGGTGACCAGCAGAGCGATCGGCGCCTGTCCGAAGAAGCCACGGCACGCGGCGAGCCCCACCCCAAGGACCGCCACCAGTAGCAGCGCGGCGATCAGTCTGACTCTTCCAGGTCCAGCAACGTTTCCTGTCGCGGACATCTCGTCGACCTCCTTGCATCACATCGGTCACTTGCACGCAACACGTAGGAATCGATGAATGCGATGGAGCCAGTCTACCCCTGTCCTACAGCGGATTTCCGGGACGTCAGGCAACTCGGATCGGAGGGTTCGTCCCGGAGCAAGGTGACCGATGTCGAACCGAAACCAGACCGGCAAAAGCGGGTATATTGGTCACCGAGGAGGCAGCGGAAACCGTGTACCGTGTGCAAGATGAGGTGAGTCTTTTGAGAGCCTCGCTCGAAGGAGAGACGGAAGCCTGGGGAGAGATCATCTCCCGCTACAAGGATGCCGTGTTCGGCTTGTGTCTCGGATTCCTCCGAAACCGGGCCGACGCGGAGGACCTGACGCACGACGCATTCATTCGCGCGTACGTCAACCTGCGTCGCTACAACCTGGAGAAGCGGTTCTCGACGTGGCTGTTCACGATCGCCGCGAACCTGTGCCGGAATCGGCTGCGGTACCGCCGGAACCACCCGGTGTCGGAACTCCCGGCGCAGATTCGGGGCGGAACCGACCCGGCGACGATCGTCGCGATGGACGACCGGCACGCGGCGATCCGCGAGGCGCTCACCGACCTGCCATACGGGTACCGAGCTCCGCTGGTCTTGAGGTTCTACAACGACCTCCCGTACCGGGACATCGCCGAGATCCTGGCGATCCCGGAAGGAACGGTAAAAACGAGGATTCATCGAGGGAAAGCCATGCTGAAACAACGAATGGAGGAGCGTGATCCATCGTGAGAACCATTGAACTCGACGACGTTCTACGGGACGCGCTTCGACAAGAGGTCGCGGAGACGGCCTCCGATTTGGACGGTCTCGAAGAGCGGATCGTTCTCGAGCTCGGCGAGCGGCGACCGCGCCTGCGGCTCGGCGACTGGCTGAGGCAACTGATCGCGCCGACGCGCAGCGGGCGCATCGGACAGCTCGGTCTGGTCGGCGCCACCGCCGCCGTCTGCCTGTTGGTCGGTTTCTTCGCCGCCGACCGGTTCGGCTTCGACGGAGGCGCGCCGGGCATCCGGCTGGAAGCGACGCGGAACGCGGACGGAACCCAGGAGGTCCTGTTCGTCCTCCCGGCGCTCGATGCGACCGACGTGACGGTCGTCGGCTCGTTCAACTCGTGGGAGCCGACGGCACTCGAAGACGAGGACAACGACGGCATCTGGATGGCGTCCATCCCGCTCGAGCCGGGTCGCTACGAATATGCGTTCGTCATCGACGGCCGTTGGTGGGGACAGGATCCGCTTGCCGACGAGTACGTCCACAGCTTTGGAGAGTACAGCTCGGTGCGATACGTCGGAGGAGGTGACGGCGCATGAGCCGCTTCGGACGGCTGTTGAGGATCGGGGGGCTTGTTCTTCTGGCGGTCTGGTTCGGGATCTCCGCCTTCGCGCAGATCCCGCTCTCCGAGTTCGAGGAGGCGCTCCGCGCGATCCCCGCGTCCGACATCGGACGCTCCGTCGGAGCGGTCGAGCTCGGACTGAGCCAGCCGGACTTCCCGGCGTTCGAGACGCTGCAGTACATCGAGCGACTCGCGGCGACGGAGTACTCGGCGGCGGAGCGGAACGCGCTGCTGTTCTCCGTCACCGTCGCGCTGGAGGAAGGGCTTCCGGTCGACGGCCTGGTGGAGAAGGGACTGGAGGGGCTCGCACGCGGCGTTCCACCGGCCAACATCGAGCAGAGCCTGCACCAGCGATTGATCCTGCTTGCCGAGACGAGGGATCTGCTCTACGCGAAGGGGATCTTCTCCGTGGCTCCGGGCAGCCCGCAGTCGGTGGACACGGCCCTCCCGACCCCGCGATTCAACCTGCTCGTGACCCACACATCCGACACGATCGCCGACTATCTCGAAGGAGGCGGCAGCCCGTTCGAAGGGCAGACCTTGCTCCAGGAAGTCCGGTTCCGCCTGACATCGCTGGAGGGAGCGATCCTGAATCCGGGGGACGTGGAGCTCTTCTTGAAGCGCGTCGAACCGGCGGATTTGACACAGGTCGCACTCTCAGCTGTATCGTGAAGTGCCGAAAGCGTTCGAACACGTGAAGAGATTGGAAAGGAAAGGGAGGCGAACATGAAGGCAAACACCTGGAGAACCGGAGCCGTTCTCCTGTCCATCCTCGCCGTTGTGGCGGTTCTCGGATGGGCCCAGGGAGCCGTGGCCCCCAAGGGGATTATCACCACGCCGCCGGACAGCGAGCTCGAGGTGCGCATCTGGGTCGACAACGGGGCCTACGCCCTCGGCGAAGCGATCACGATCAGATACAGCGTCAACAAGCCGGCCTACATCTACATCTGGGACATCCAGCCCGACGGCATTGCGAACCAGCTCTTCCCGTATCCGTCGTCGTCATCACCGAACAACTTCGTTCAGGCGGGAGAGCACACGCTCGCGCCGCCCCCGGGAAGCAGCGGATGGATCATCGCCCCGCCGACCGGCACCGAGTATCTCCAGATCCTGGCGACGACCAGTCCGGTCCAGCCGTTCGCGTACATGAGCCCCGATCCTCAGGTCTTCCAGCAGAGCATCGAGGCACAGGTGCTGGGCATCCTTCCCGCCGAAGAGCGAAGCTGGGACTTCACGAGCTTCGAGATCGTCTCCGGTACGCCGGTCTCCTACGGGATCATCACGGTGAACTCGAGCCCGTCCGGCGCCCTGATCACGATCGACGGCGACTACGCCGGCTACACGCCACGGACGATGTTCGTCGAGCAAGGATTCCATCGGATCTCGGTCACCAAGTCCGGCTACACCGGATGGAACGCGGCAATCTTCACGATCGGCGGACTGACGAGGACGATCAACGTCACGCTCGAGCCGCTCGTCGCTGTGAACGAGCCGCCGGTGGCCCTGTTCACCTACTCGCCGCCCAGCCCCGGCCTTGGAGAGTGGATCTCCTTCGATGCCACCGCGTCGGTCGACCCGGACGGATCGATCGCGTCCTACAGCTGGAACTTCGGCGACGGATCGACCGGCTATGGTGCGACCGCGTGGCAGCGGTACATGACGCCGGGAACCTACACCGTCACGCTCATCGTCACCGACGACGACGGGGCGTCCGACTCGATCTCGCAGACAATCCAGTTCGGCCCGACAAACCAGGCGCCGATGGCCGCGTTCGGCTTCTCGCCGACGAATCCCGCGGTGAACGCGTGGGTTCAGTTCGACGGGTCCGCGTCGTCCGATCCTGACGGATCGATCGCGTCCTACAGCTGGAACTTCGGCGACGGAACGAGCAGCGCCGGAGCCGTCGCTTGGCATCGTTTCTCGACCCCCGGAACGTATCAGGTCACGCTGACCGTCCAGGACAACAACGGCGTCAGTGACTCGACGTCGCAGATGGTTCAGGTCGGCTCGCTCAACCAGTCGCCGACGGCCGCGTTCGCGTTCTCGCCGACGAATCCTGCTGTCGGCGCGTGGGTCCAGTTCGACGGCTCCACATCGTCCGATCCGGACGGGTCGATCGCAGCCTATAGCTGGAACTTCGGCGATGGCTCGAACGGCAGCGGCGCCGTCGCTTGGCATCAGTTCTCGTCGCCCGGGACCTACCAGGTCACTTTGACCGTGCAGGATGACGACGGTGCGACCGACTCGACGAGCCACTCGATCATGGTCGGAACGGCCGCTTTGCCGCCGGTCGCCGCGTTCACCTACGCGCCGTCCAGCCCGACGGTCGGGCAGGCGGTCCTGCTGAACGGTCAGCCTTCCTACGACCCGGACGGCTCGATCGTCACGTACTTGTGGGATCTCGACGGCGACGGCTCGGACGACATGTCCGGCTCTCTCGGCCAGGTAACCTACCAGTCCGTCGGCACGGTCCTCGTGCGATTGACGGTCATCGACGATGACGGGCTCTCCGCAACGACGACGCAGGCGATCGCCGTGTCCAGCGGAGGTGGAGGAGTCCCGATCGGCGGAACCCCGCCGATGGGATCGACCCCCGGCCTGTTCGTCTGGGGCTCGGACAGCTGGCACATCACCGTCAACGCAGGTCTCGGCTGGGGCGCAGCACGCGCCTATCGGATCGAGCTCCGCACCGACGGGACGTTCGAGGAGGTCGAGCAACCGGTCGCCGCGTCTCAAGGCGCACCTGTGTCGGCTGCCCCGATGGGTGTCATCCCCACGCCGACGTTCGGCGGGAAGACCCTGATCTTCGAGGGATCCATCCTGAACGGCCAGATCGATCATGCGTTCCGGATTCCCGATTCGCAGAGCATGTGGCTGTCGCTGCAGCTCGACATCGACGGAGACGGCGATCTCGACACGTCGCCGAGCTTCGTCTATCTCCGGTACTCGATGGTGAATCCGCCGACGTCGCCGTTTGTCGTCGGCCTGCCGAGCGGGAGCGGCGCCGAGCTTCTGCCGGGCCTCAACTTCCGGATCGGCAACGCCATCAGCTACACCGAGACGACAAGGTTCGTCTACTGGACCACGACGATCTCGAATCTCGAGGGTCCGTAGGACGCAGCACGCAACGGGGGGATCGCGCGATGCGGTCCCCCCTTTTCTTTGGGGGGCCACCGGGGTTGCCGTTCAATCGGAGCGGACGGTAAGATGACGGCGTCATGGGGTATCGTCTTCTGTCCGTCGACTGGCGACTCGATCATCCGAACATCGAACGGGAGGGGTTCTTCGGTCGATCGTCCCTCTCGGGATGTGACGCCGTCTTCCTCGATCCGCTGAGCATCTCCGACCGATGGACGAGTGACGTCGCCCCTGGCGGCGACGGGGTCCGGCGGACCGACCCACAGAGGGATCGCGGCTTCGGTCGCACACTCGCTGCGTGGATGGGCCGACGTCGCACGGAGACGGAGGACCTACTGCTCAGAGGGGGGGGGCTCCTCGTTTGCCGGCTCCGGGCCCGAGGGGAGCCGCTCGAGATCTCGACCGGCGAGGAGCCGAGCGACAGACTCGACCGGTACGGATGGCTGCCCTCCGTCTCTCTCGTCGATCGACAGCACCAATTCTCCTTCCCCGCCAACGGTCGATTCATCTCCCGCCACGGAACGGACGTGCTGTTCGAGGAGAGCGGAAGCCCGTTCGAGGGGTATCTCCGCCGCTTCGAGGGGCGCCTCGCGTACGACGCCGTCTATCAGGACCTTCTCTCCACGCCAATCGATCGCTTCGCAACCGTCCTCGCGCGCAATCGTGTCGGCGACGTCATCGCGCTCGAGATCCCGTTCGATGAGGGGCGCCTGATCCTCGTGCCGCCGGTCGTGAGCGTCGCGCCATCCGAGGAGGCGGTCGCGCTCATCGAGGCGGTCGAGAAGGTCGCGGCCCGGCCGGCGTTTACATCCACGCCGGACTGGCTCCCCGCGTACACCGTCCCGGATGAGGAGCGGCTGGTCGACGAACTGGCGGGACTACGCGAGCGCCACGCGGCCTTGTCCGCAAAGCTCGACGAAGTCTCCACACGGCTCGACGAGAAGTCTCGGGTCAAGCGGATCCTGTACGCCCGCGGCCGGTACGCGCTCCTCCCCGCGGCCGCCGAAGCGTTCCGCGTCCTCGGCTTCGACGTCGAACCGACCGACGACCTGCTGGAGCTTCGATCGAGCGAGGGGGACGCGCTTGTCGCCGTCGTGGCGACGGAGGCGGAGGCGATCGGACTCCCGCCGTACCGTCGCCTGCTGGGAGCTGTCGACAGAGCGGTCACGGAAGCCGACGACTCCCGGAAGGGCATCCTCGTGGTCTCCGGATCGCGAGAGCTCGACCCGAAGCATCGGCCTACACAGTTCACCGCCGAGGTCCTGCGCGGCTGCCAGGCGCAAGGCTTCTGTCTGATGACGACGTACCAGCTGTTCAAGCTCGTCCTGCAAGTGCTGTCCGCCCCGAAGGACGCCGACCGGGCCGGCCTGCGACGCCTCGTGCTGGAGTGTGACGGAGAACTCCGGCAGGTGGACGCTGCGTGATCGCGCTCGTCCCCGTCTCGATCGCCCTCGCGCCGATCACCGCGCTCTGCTGCGCCGCCTTCGCCCGGTGGATGCGTCGCCACGAGATCGGCCAGCAGATCCGCCGCCGCGGCCCCGAGGGACACGCGACCAAGGCCGGCACCCCAACGATGGGCGGTCTGTTCGTCCTGGCGGCGTGGGCGATCGGTGTCCTGGCGTTCTGGCCGGCGGCCGCGTGGGCACGATCGATCGGCTTCGTTCTCGCCGCCGCCGGGCTCCACGGCACGATCGGACTCCTCGATGACCTTCAGTCGATCGCCCGCCGCCGGTCGCTGGGGCTGACCGCCCCGCTCAAGCTCCTCCTCGGCAGCCTCGCGACGGTCGCGCTGTTCTTCCTGTTCCCGGACGTCGTCTCCGTGCCGCAGCGGGTCCCGTTCACGACGATGACCGTGACGCTCCCGCCGATCGCGACGTTCGCCCTCGTTTGGATCGCCCTTCTCGCCACGACGAACAGCCTGAATCTGGCCGACGGGCTCGACGGCCTCGCGGGTGGGTTGGCGACCATCGTGTTGATCGGGCTTCTCGCACTGACCCCATCGAGCACGACCTCTGTGATCGTCGCGCCGTTGCTCGGGGCGCTGCTTGGCTTCCTGTGGATGAACGCCCATCCGGCGAGAGTCTTCCTCGGGGATGTCGGGTCATTCGGCGTGGGGGGCGCGATCGCGGCTGTCTCACTCTGTACCGGGACGATCTTCTTCCTTCCGCTCGTCGCCGGCGTCCTGGTGTTGGAGGCCGCTTCGGTGATTCTGCAGGTCTCGATCTACCGGATGACCGGGATCCGCCTGTTCAAGATGAGCCCGTTCCATCACCACTTCGAGCGATCGAGCCGCAGCGGCGTTCGTCACCTGCTTCCGTCGTTCGAATGGCCGGAGACGAAGGTGACTCTCCGCTTCTGGCTGGCACAGGCGCTGTTCGTCGGACTCGCTCTCTGGGCGGCCGGGGCGCCGTAGCTCGGGCCGGGCGCGCGTCCACGACGCAAGCGAGGATCATCTCAAGGGTGGAGGAGGGATGCAACGCATGCCGATCGGCTGTGCCGGAGGTGGGACTTGAACCCACACGAGGTGTGAACCTCACAGGATCCTGAATCCTGCGCGTCTGCCAATTCCGCCACTCCGGCGTCTGACGTGGAAGTTTAGGAGGCATCGATCGGGCTGTCAAGACGGATTCGATCCTCTCGATCGGCCCGGATCTCGAAGCGAACCAGGCCGTTCCACCGCCCGCAGGCGAATCGCCGAACCGCGCAGACGGCTTGGCTTCGGGTGTGATATCGATTACAATGCTGGACGCCTGACCCTGTGCGACGGGTGATGTGAGGTCTAGGTTGAAGGGGACAGGCTGACAAGGTTCACACGGGACAACCGCCTAAGAGGGGGGTGGCATGGCCGATCTCAAGGAATTCCGCATCTTCTCCGATTTGAAGGACAAGGAGCTCGACAAGCTCCGCGAGACGATTCGTACGATCAACTACGGCCGCGGAGAGATCATCTTCCAGGAAGGTGCGCCAGCTTTCGGCTTCTACCTGATCTTCGAGGGGATGGTCAAGCTCGTGAAGCGGAGCATGCGGGCGAAGAGCCAGATTCTCAAGATCTCCGGGCCGGGCGAAATCCTCGGTGAGACCACCCTGTTTGACAAGGGAAGCCACAACGCCTACGCGAAGACGATCGACCCCGTCTCGGTCGGGTTCATCGAGCGCGGTGACTTCTTCTACTTCCTCGAGCGCCACCCGAAGACCATCTTCCGGCTGTACGAGAAGCTTTCCGAGGAGCTGAAGGCGTTTCAGAACAAGCTCGCCGAGCGGTCCTACTCCTCGAGCAAGGAGCGGCTGGCCCGGCTGATCCTGCACCTCGGCAAGAGCGGCGTTGAGCTGTCGCGTGCGGAGCTCGCGGAGATGGCCGGTGTTTCGTCCAAGACAGCGATCCGGACGCTGAGCGAACTCGAGAGCCGTGGGATCATCGCGATCGAGAGCCGGAAGATCAAGATCCTCCGCGAAGCGTACCTGCAGAAGATCGTCGAGCCATTCCTCGCCAATCTCAACCCGAACCTGATCATCTGACCGCCGGTGCGCCGAAAGCGCGTCGGAAGAAGGTCACGTGTTCAGGTGACCGGTGTCCTTCCGAATCGTCCTATCGGTTCGTACCTTCGCACCAGGCAAGCGTCTCCACCGGTATTCACCAGGCGGACTCAAGGATGGGTGGCCATTGGCAAACGGGCTGAATCCGACGGAACGGACGATCCTCGTCGGAGTGTCGTCCATCGTCGCTCTCGTGATCAGCATCGTGCTCGACCGCACGGGGGTTCCTCCCCTGCCGCTCACGTTTCTCGTGTACGCCGCCTTCGCGTTTCCGCTGGTGTTCGGCGCGCAGGCGCTCCGACGGCGCGGCGCACTGTTCCTCTCCGGCGGCCTGGCGGCGATCGGTGTCGCTTTGCTTCTGTTCTTCGAGATTCGCTCGCTGGTATCGATCGCCCTTCTGCCCGTCCTCTACCTCGCCATCGGGTTCGGACTCGGATGGAACAGCGAACGCCGCGGGGCGCGGCGGGCGGCGTGGCATCCGCCGAAGTCGCTGAAGGACCGCCAGGACGAGGAGATCTTCGAACCGGCGTTCAACATCCTGCACTTCGTCGATCGCGACGGATCGGTGAAGCGCCGCAACGAATCCTCCCGAGCCGCAATCGGCCACCCGACGAAGCAGACGTTGCTGCTCACCGAGTACGTTCATCACGCCGAGATCAACAAGGTGAAGGCCGAGCTGATCCGCCTGTTCGACCGGGGAGAGATCCGCGGGATCGAGACGCGGTTCGTCGCCGAGGATCGAACGGCGTTCCCGGTCGAGCTCCGGGGAACGCGGCTCGACGATCGGACGGCGGTGATCGAGGCGCGCAACCGATCCAAGGAAGCGGAACTCGAGCGCCAGCTGATGGAGACGGAGGCGCGATACCGGCGGTTGATCGAGGAAGCGGTCGACACGCTCGACTCGGGGATCATCCTCACCGACCGAAAACGGGAGGTCATCTGGGCGAACGCGACGATCGGCCGATTCTTCGGGATCGATCGCGACCGGCTGATCGGCGTCGATGCGAAGCGGGCCCTCTCCCGGTACGTCGGCGCGTTCGAGGACGCGCAGTCGCTCTCCAAGGTGATCGAGGAGGCGATCGACAAGGGAGAGCGGATCGACTCGATGACCTGTTGCGTCCGCCCGACGCTCGGGCGAGAGGAGCGGGTCCTCGAGTATCGCTCGATCCCGATCGAGACCGAGCGGTACAAGGGCGGCCGCATCGATCACTACATCGACATCACCGAGCTGAAGCGGCTGGAGGGCAGCCTGCGCGAGGAGTCGGAGAACCTGGAACGTAGCAACGAGAAGCTCGAGGAGTTCTCGCACGTCGTTTCCCACGACCTGAAAGAGCCGCTGCGCACGGTCGAGACGTTCAGCGGTTTCCTCCTCGAGGACTACGAGGACAAGCTCGATGAGGAGGGCGTCGACTACCTTCACACGCTCCGCCGCACCTCGGCGCGGATGCGGCAGCTGATCAACGACCTCCTGTCGTTGTCGAGCATCCACATGGACACGAAGTCGTTCGAGCGAATCAACACCCAGCGCCTGCTGGACGAGATTCGGGAGGACCTCGAGGTGCGCCTCCATGGGGTCAATCTCCAAGTCGCCGATGACCTGCCGCCGGTGAAGGGAAGCAAGGTCCGGATCACCGAGCTGTTCAGCAACCTGATCGTCAACGCGATCAAGTACAACGACAAGGCGCTCCCGACGGTTCACGTCGGGTGTAAGGCGCAGGATCCTTCCACGAACGGGATGGCGACGTTCTTCGTGGAGGACAACGGAATCGGCATCGAGTCCCGCTACCTGCAGCGAATCTTCGGTATCTTCCAGAAGCTCCACCCACGGGACGATTACGAAGGGACCGGCGCGGGCCTCGCGATCTGCAAGCGGATCGTTGAGGAGCACGGTGGGAAGATCTGGGTCAACTCGGAAGTTGGCAAAGGGAGTGCGTTCTACTTTACCATTCCCAGAGCAAGAGAGGTGGAAACCAATGCATAGCCTCGAGAAGATGAAGGTCCTGGTCGTTGAGGACAACCCCAACGACGTCACGATCATCAAGCGCGCCATGCGCAAGAGCGACGTGAAGTGCGAGTTGTACTTTGCGCGAGACGGGGAAGAGGCACTCGACGCGCTCGCCCAGAAGGGCGAGTTCGAGGACACGCCGCGCCCCGATCTCATTCTGCTGGACATCAACCTCCCGAAGATCAACGGGCTGGAGGTCCTCGGCAAGATCAAGGAGGACGAGCGGCTGCGCCGCATCCCGGTGATCGTCCTGACGATCTCCGAGCGGGAGGAGGACATGGTCAAGGCGTACGACAGCGGCGCCGCCAGCTACATGACCAAGCCGGTCGACTCGAAGGACTTCGAACGGCTGATCCAGACGGTTCAGGACTACTGGAAGATCGCACGCATCGCACCGAAGTAGCGGCGCAATAATCGGACGTCGCGGACGTCGCGGACGTCGCGGACGTCGCGGATGTCGTGCAAACGGAACGCCCGGCAGAGCACGACTCGTTCGACAACTGTGTGACCTGCCAGGTGTCGTGGTCGTCGTTGTTGTGGCGTGTGATCGTTCCGGACATCGTGGCACCCGCCGCGTCGCCTCGAACTCAAGCTCGCCATGATGAGTTCGACGGTCGTCCCATCGGAGAAGCCCAACACGGGACGCTCTGTGCGGCCGACCGCTCCGTCGTACCGGCCCTGGAGTCGTGCAGCGTGCCGATGATGTCTTTCCGTCTGGACGATCACGAAGACCAGTTCCCGATGGGAATCACACAGGTACGGGCTGATGACGAGGTTTGCACTCCGGCGGAGGAACTCGCAGTAGAGGCACCGGGGTTCGGATTGCCTTCGTCAGGGACCGAAGAGAAGAACAGATCCAGTTCATAGACGATGTGGCTGCAAACCGTGGCTGCACGTGCAAGTGCTTCACCAGCATCGAAACAGCAGAGCAGTCGCTTCATCCCCGAGACCGACGCATAGGGCCTCGCAGGTATCGCACTGATACACGCACAATCCTCTGGAGAGCAGAGAGCTTCGATGTCGCGCAAGCACGCACCGATAGGACGGCCCCCGCCGATCAAGCGGCGCTCCCCAAATGCCATCTGATCATCTCGTGGAGCGGCGAGAAGCACCCCCTCCACACTGACACCGGGCCTGGGTCCTGCGTGTAGATGTCTTACCTGGTCTCTGTGACCGGGGCCTTGCTGCTGTTGCTCGCAGGCCCGAGGACTCAGCACAGACTGGGTGGAGGGGAGGGCACATGCCTAGCACGAGAGAAACGCCGACGGTCTCGCTGTACATCCCGGAGAAGGCGCAGGCGCTCGATGTCGTCGCGCGACTCCAGAGAATCGGCGAGAAACGTGATCGATCGCTGAACTACCTCATCGTCGAGGCGATCCTGCAGTATCTGGAGCGCGAGGGAGTCTAGTTCGTCAGCCTCTGTCGAAGGCCTACAAGGTGGTCTTGCGAGGCGAACCCATTGGCACTCTCAACCGGCACGAACTTCCCAGTGCCGCGAAGCGTGACAGCCGTCCCCTCCGCGCGGGAACTCCGCCCCGGTGGCCGGTCGCAAACGATCGGCGGAGAGGTCTCCGGTTCCGCCGCGGGTCCCGTCCCCCCGATGTACCCTCTCGGCGCTTTGGACAAGAAGCGAGCTAGAAGTAGGACAAGTACCAGAGAGAGCTCGGGTGTGAAGGGAGAGGGACCCAATCGATGGAAGGATTCACGCGGAAGTGAAGGCTTCCATCGTACCTCCTTACCAACTTCCACGCCGCGGCAAACAGTGCTGCGGCCATCCCCTCCACGAGCACAGAGCCCTCTGAACTGAAGGCTGGCCGCCTGGAACGAGCCAGGAACGGAAACCAGCCGACGGTTCTTACCCAGGGAAGGCGAACACGGCAGCAGGTTCGCCTTCCCACCCCCTTTTCTCGAGGCCGTTTCGAGCCGTTAGAGATTCGCGATGAAGTGCACGTAGACCGTCGTCGCCATCGCGAGCGCCTCCTCGGACTCGGCTAGATCCCGACCGCTCAAGTCGACCAGCTGCGCCATCGCCTCGGCGACCTCGTCGGGGACGGGGAACGGCGGAGCGGTCCCCTCCGGATCGGCGTAGAAAATCTCCCGGATGTTGGCGTCGATTCGCTCGACCTGCGTTCGATGGAGAAGCGCGCGGACGGAGAACGTCACGGCGAATGACCACCGTTCGATCCCCTCCCCCAGGCCGACGAGGATCTCGTCGAGTGCTTCACCCATCAAGTCGTTCATCCGCTTGATCTCGGAGAAGAGGTCCGCATCGCCGGCGGCACTCAGGAGGCTCGAGTCGACCTCATCCGACTCGGCGAGATCGTGAATCCACGACCCGTACGCGTCACAGAACACCGTCGACTCGACCCGGAATCGAACGATGTAGGCCAAGCCTGCCGCCGTTGCCGAATCGGTCTGATTCGCGTACTCCACGTGGAAGACGGCCAGCTCGTAGGCGAATCGCTCGCACGCAGTCTCGACGCCCGTCGGGATCTCGACCACCGTGCCGGCAAACAGGTAGTCCCTGTACGACACGTACAGCAGGGCGAGTGGGGAGAACGCCGTGGTGATGTCGGCGAACTGCGACCCAAGCAGTGCCGGCGTCCCGACACATGCGGGCGCCAGCAGGCAGAGACAGACCATTCCGAGCAGTACGGCGCGCATGGGTCAAGGATACCGGAAACGGCCGTGCGCGGGGCTGCGTTCCGCGGCAATCGGCAAGACGTTTGGTTGTCAGACACACAGACAGGATCGAGGCGAATGCACGCAATCCCCGTTTCCATCAGCGCTCTCGTGCACTTCAGGGCCCGTTTCCGTGATTGTAATGCAGCGCACAACTGTATAGAATGTCTCCGTCATTACGGGCACCGGATATCCGGTGGGGACGCGTGTTGCACTTAGGAGGTGCCGTTGAAAAGGTTGCTAGCGCTAGCTTGTGTGCTGGTTCTCGGCGTTTCTTTCCTTGCCATAGCGGACGGGAAGATCGCGCTCGTGCTGGACGTCGGCGGACGAGGAGATCTCTCGTTCAACGACATGGGGTTCGTTGGTGCGGACAGGGCGGCCGTGGAACTCGGCCTGGACGTAGTCGAGGTACAGAGCGCGACGGCGGCGGACTACCTGCCGAATTTCCGTAACCTCGCTCGCACGGGGCAGTACGACGTCATCATCGGCATCGGCTTCCTCCTCGGCGACGCGCTGGGGACCGTTGCTGCCGAGTTCCCGGACCAGCTGTTCGGGATCATCGACGTCGACTGGATCGTCGGTCCGAACATCATGAACGTTGTCTTCCGAGAGAACGAGATGTCGGCGTTGATCGGCTGCCTCGCGGCGATGACCGCGGCCGACCACGGCTACGCCGCGGCGGGTGTTGTTCTCGGAATCCCGATCCCGGTTCTGTTCCACTTCGAGGCGGGGTTCCGCTACGGGATGGACTGGGGCCTGGCGAAGTACGCCGACCTCACCGGGACCGCCGTCGACGTCACGATGCTCTACAACTACACCGGGACGTTCAGCGACATCGCGCTCGGTAAGGCCGCATCGGAAGCGATGCTCGCCCAGGGCGCCGTCGGCATCTACAACGTCGCCGGACCGCTCGGTGTCGGTGACCACGAGGCCGTCGTGGAAGCGCACGACGCGGCCGGAACGACGTACGGTCCTCCGTACTACTTCGGTGTCGACGCGAACCAGGACTGGATGGGCCAGGGAATGCACGCGCTCGCCAGCGGGATGAAGCGCGTGGACGTCGGCGTCTACAGCATCATCAAGGACGCCGTCGAAGGAACCTTCGTCGCCGGTGTCACTAGCCTCGGACTCGCCGAGGGCGGTGTCGGGATCAGCAAGCGCGCTGACCTCGATGAGTTCATCGAGTTCGGCGTCGGTGCCGGTCAGATCGACGACACCCAGGAGGCCCGCAACTTCATCATCGCAAACTGGACCGCGAACCGCCAGACGGTGTCGCAGTGGATCTGGGGAGCGATCGATGAGCTGGAAGCGGCGATTCTCGACGGATCGATCGTCGTACCGACGGCGAACACCGAAGCCGAGATCAACGCCGTTCGGGCTGACTACCCGCTCCAATAGGTGTGAGTCGTACGTAGAACAGAGGGGAGAGAGGACGCGTTTCCTCTCTCCCTTTTCTCTTGGCTCAACAAGGGGCCAGATGTGACTGGGTTGGGGGCCATTCATGACTGATCAATCCACGCCGAGCAAGAACGGGTTCTTCCTGAAGGCGGACCGAATCACCAAGGTGTACTCCGATGGGACCGTCGCCCTCAAGCAAGCGTCCCTGGAGATCCACCCGCACGAGATCGTCGGACTGCTCGGGGAAAACGGCGCTGGGAAGACGACGCTCACCAAGATTCTGTCCGGCCTTCTGCCGCCGTCGAAGGGCCGCGTCGTCTCGCCGAAGGGACCTGTGCGATTCGGCAGTCCGAAGGAGGCGCTGGACTTCGGTATCGGGATGGTGCATCAGCACTTCGCGCTGGTCGGCACGTTCACCGCAGCGGAGAACGTTACCCTCAGCCACGAACGCCCGTTCACCCGAATCCAGATCGGCAAGACGCAACGACTGCTCGAGGCATTGATGGAGGAGAGCGGCCTTCACGTCCCACTGGATGTTCCCGTCGAGAAACTCGCCGTCGGCGAACAGCAGCGGGTGGAGATCCTGAAAGTTCTGTCGCGAGACGTCGACCTGCTGATCCTCGACGAACCGACCTCCGTGCTCACTCCCCTCGAGGTCGACGAGCTGTTCGCGCTGCTCCGGCGGCTCAAGGGTGAGGGAAAGTCGATCATCCTCATCACCCACAAGCTGAGGGAGGTCGGGTCGATCACCGACCGCGTCGTCGTGCTGCGCCACGGGGAGATGGTCGGCGACGTTCGAACGTCCGAGGCGTCGACCGAGCAGCTGGCAAGGCTGATGGTCGGTCAGGCACTGGAGAAAGAAGCCGACGCCGTCGAACTGAGCACCGAGGAGATCCCGCGCAAGACGGTTCGCAAGGAGATCGACCGGACCGGCGAGGGAATCCTGCACGTCGAGAACCTGATCGCGAAGGGGAACACCGGAGAGATCGCCGTCGACGGCGTGTCGTTCGACGTCTACGGGGGCGAGATCTTCGGAATCGCCGGCGTGGAAGGAAACGGCCAGACCGAACTCGTCGAATCGCTCACCGGCCTGCGCGTCCCGGTTTCCGGAGCCGCAACGATCAACGGAACGAACATCCTCGGCGTCGATCCGCGTCAGATCTACCGGCTCGGCGTCGCGCACATCCCGGAGGATCGCTGGGAGTTGGGATTGGTGCTGCCATTCACGCTCGCCGAGAACGCGATCCTCGGCGTCCACCGGTGGAAGGAGTTCAGAGGCCCGTTGTCGCTGCTGCGCTGGGGGAAGATCACCCAGCACGTGCGCCAACTGATGGATCGGTTCGACATCCAAGCCACCGGGCCGGACGCACCGGCGAAGAGCCTCTCCGGAGGGAACCAGCAGAAGCTGATCGTCGGACGGGAGCTGGCGAAGGACCCCGCTATCATCGTCGCAGCACAGCCGACGCGCGGCCTCGACATCGGCGCGGCGCATTACATCCGCCAGACGCTCCTCGAGATGCGTGACGCCGGGCGGGCGATCCTCCTCGTCTCGGCCGACCTCGACGAGGTCCTCGCCCACGCCGACCGCGTCGGGATCATGTACGAGGGGAGATTCATGGAGGTCTGTTCCCCCGATGAACTCAACCGCGAGCGCGTCGGAATGCTGATGGGCGGCGCGACGGAGAAGGAGGCGGAATGACTCCCAGCCAATCGACCGGCCAATCACGACTGCTCCGCGGGGCGCATCGGACGCTGACCGGCTTGCATCCGGCGCTCGAATCGCTTCTCGCGGCCGTCGTCGGTCTCCTCGTCGGAGCGATCATGATGTCCATCTACGGGTTCGATCCGTGGCGGGCATACATCGGGCTGGTCAAGGGCGCATTCGGCGGCTCCTACGAGATCTCCAGCTCGCTGTCGCGAGCGACGCCGCTGATCCTGACCGCGCTGACATTCTCCATCTGTCTGCGCGCAGGGATGTTCAACATCGGCGCCGAGGGCCAGATGTACATGGGCGGAATCGCCTCCGTCCTCGTCGCCTACTTCGTGCTCCCGACCGGCCTGCATCAGATCGCCGGCTTGGTGATCGCGGCGTTCGCCGGCGCCGTATGGAGTATCGTCCCGGCGGTTCTGAAGATCACGAGAGGCGTCAGCGAGGTCATTTCGACGATCATGTTCAATTGGATCGCCCGATGGCTTGCCCTGTACCTGGCGATCTTCGTCGTCGTGGATCCGTTGCGGCCGGAGAAGACGCTCTCGATCCCGCTGTCGGCCCGATTCCCGGTCCTCGTCCGCGGGACGGACCTCTCCTACACGCTCTTCGTCGCGATCGCGTTCGCCTTGGTGATGTACTTCCTCCTCTGGCACACCGCCATCGGGTACGAGTTGCGCGCCGCCGGGCTGAATCCGACCGCGGCTCGCTACGGGGGAATCCGCAACAAGCGAACGATGCTCCTCGGCTTCATCCTCGGGGGAGTCGCCGCCGGACTCGCCGGAGCGTCGATCGTGATGGGTCTGCCGCCGACCTACGCCATCTACGGCGGGGGCGGCCTCCCGCAGCTGATGAACCTCGGCTTCGACGGCATGGCCGTCGCGATGGTCGGGCGGAATCACCCGATCGGGATCCTCTTCGCGGCGGTCTTCTTCGGCGGCCTGAACGCCGGCGGACGTGTCATGCAGTTCTACGGCGCGAAGCCGGTTCCGTTGGAGATGGTTCGGGTTGTCATGGGGGCCATCGTTCTGGTCATGTCAATCCCCGAGCTAATTCGGCTCTTCCCGATCGTCAAGAAGCACACCGAGGACTTCATCGGTCGCCTTCGGCGGATGACACGGCGTGAGAAGAAGGGGGAATCGGCATGAGCTTCAACGACATCCTGAGCCTGCTGCGCATCTCGCTTCACGCGATGGTTCCCCTCGCGCTGACCGCCGTGGGAGAGATCGTCGGCGAGACAGCCGGGCTGTTCAATATCGGCCTCGAGGGGATCCTCCTTCTCAGCGCGTTCGGTGGCGCCCTCGGCGCGGAGTTCGGTGGACCGGTCGTCGGGCTGCTCGTCGGCATGGCAGTCGGCGGCGGCGTGTCGCTGGTGTTCGCGATCATCAACACCTACTGGAAGGGCACCCAGATGGTCACCGGAATCGGGATCAACCTGTTCGCGATGGGTTTCGTCGCATTCGGCCTGATCCAACTCGGTGCCCCAGGCTTCCACGACGTCCCGAGAGCGGTCGAGCTGACCAAGCTACGCACGCCGATGGGGCTGATGAGCCCGATGATCCTCGTCGCGTTGGTCCTGCCGTTCGTCATCCACTGGTTCATCAAGCGGACCCGCGCCGGACTGATGCTGAAGGCGGCCGGGGAAATGCCCGAGGCGGCCGACGTTGCGGGGATCAACATCAACCGGATACGCGTTCTCGCCGCGGTGTTCGGCGGTCTTCTCGCCGGGCTGGGCGGCGCGTACATGAGCATCGCGTGGCTGGGCGTCGTCACGAAGGATCTCTCCGCCGGACGCGGATTCATCTCGCTCGCCTGTGTCGTGTTCAGCGGTCTGAACCCGCTGCTCGCCCTGCTTGGGGCATTCATCTTCGGGTTCTTCCAGGCGCTGGCGGAATGGGTCAAGACCCTGCCGAGCAAGCCGATTCCGGGCGAGTTCGTGTCGATGCTTCCCTACATCATCACGTTGCTCGTCGTGTCCGGCGCAATCGGACGGGTCCGGTTCCCGAAGTCCCTAGGGGTCCCGTACAAACGTGAATAGGGGGCGGTTCGGTTGACTCATCGAACGGGACTGCCTACGATACTGTACTGAGCATCACAACGGAGCGCGCCGACCGAGACGGCTCGGTCGTGCGATCCCGGAGGTTACTGTCGCACAGGAGGTGCACCATGCGTAAGGTCCTAGCTCTGACTCTGGTGGCCGTGCTGGCCATTGGCGTCATCGGCTTCGGCAAGCCGGGGGACACCCCGGACGAGCCGGTCTACATGCTCCTCGTCCCTTCGACCGAAGGAGCCACCGTTGAAGAGGTCGGACAGGCGATCGCGGAAGCGATCTTCAACCTGACCGGCATCTATGTCGTCTCCAGCCTGCAGGCGGACTACACTGCGATGATCGAGGCATTCGCCGCGTCCGAGGGCGATACGTTCGGCCTGCCGACGACCGACCAGTACATTCGGATCTTCGAGCGGACCGGTGGAAACGTCAGCCCGCGGCTCGGCTCGGTCCGCTACGGCTACCCATGGTACTACGCGAGCATCTACGCGCGCCGCGACAGCGGCATCGTGACGGTCGACGATCTCAACGGGAAGGTCTGGATTTACAACGACACCGGCTCGACGTCCGGCTATGTCTTCCCGAACATGGTTTTCGAGCGGGAAGGGATCGAGTTCGCAAGCATCGTCACGTCCGGCGGTCACACCAACTCGATGGTCGCGCTGATCGAGGGCCAGGGCGACTTCTGCACCGGCTACGGCTCCGCCCCCGGCGCTCCGGACGCGTGGACCGGCCGGAACTGGGACTTCGGCGATGACCCGGAGATGTGGCTGTGGGACCGCTGGAACAACAAGCTCTTCGAGGGCGACTTCCGCGGCACCAACTACGACCTCCGCCGCGCCGTCCGGAGTACCTACGACTGGGACACGGTCCTCACCGACATCGGTGTCGTGATGAACATCGGCCCGATCCCGAACGACTGTCTGGCGTTCGGACCGGGCTTCGACGTCGACACTGCCGACCTGATCGTCTGGGCGATCAAGCAGCACATCATGACCGATGAAGGCGCCGCGCTATGGGGCGACGAGAACTTCTACGAGTGGACGGCGGTCGCCGACATCGACGACTCCTTCTACGACGGCTACCGCGCGATCCTCGGTCTGCCGATTCCGGATCGAGACTAGGTAGGCTCGAAGCGGTAGGAACGAACTCAACGCGGGGGGGAGCAATCCCTCCCGCGTTTCATCAACTCCTGAGGATGGACTGCGATGGATGAGCTAATTCGCGTAGAGCACCTGACGAAGGTCTACGAGCGCGGGGAGGTTCTCGCCCTCAACGACATCAGCTTCACGGTGAACCGGGGCGAGTTCCTCGTCCTGATCGGCCTGTCCGGCTCCGGCAAGTCGACATTGCTTCGCTGCATCAACCGGCTGATCGAACCGACCGCCGGGCGGATCACCTTCGATGGGATCGACGTCACCAAGGCGTCGGCGAAGCAGCTACGACAGCTTCGGCGACGAATGGCAATGATCTTCCAGCAGTTCAACCTCGTGAGGCGATCGACGGTGATGACGAACGTCCTCTCCGGCCGGCTCGGGTACGTCAATCCGGGCGCCTCGGCGATTCACAAGTTCCCGAAGGAGGACATCGCGTCGGCGCTTGCCAACCTCGACCGGGTCGGGATCCCCGAACAGGCGTACAAGCGCGCCGACGAGCTCTCCGGCGGGCAGCAGCAGCGGGTCGGAATCGCTCGCGCGTTGATGCAGACACCGGATCTGCTGATGGCCGACGAGCCGGTCTCCGCGCTCGATCCGGCGACGGCCCACTCGGTGATGCAGCACCTCGAGCAGATGAACCAGGAAGATGGCGTCACGGTGATCGCCAGCCTGCACTTCTTGTCGCTCGCCCGCCGGTACGGGACGCGAATCCTCGCGCTGAAGGACGGCGAGATCGTATTCGAAGGGCTGCCTGCGGAGATCGACGCCGCGAAATTCAAGGAGATCTACGGTGAAGAGGCCCAGGAAGTCGAAGTCCGCTAGCCGACGATCGTTGTGGGATCGCCTGATCGCACTCCGGCCGCGCGTTGCCGCGTTCGTCCTGGACTGGAGTTCGTGGGGCTTCGTCGCCTACGGCGTCATGTACCTGCTGAACAAGTACTGGTACCTGCGCTACGTCAACTTCTACGGTCGCCTCACGCTCCCCGCATGGGGCTGGCCGATCGTGATCGTCGCCACGTTCGAGCTGGCACTGCTCTCCCACGCGTTCACCCAGTCGATCGGCCTCAGCCTGTTCGGGCTGCGGCTCTTCGGCCCGGAGTACGCGCCGGTCCCGCTCCGTCAGCGATTGGCCCGATACGGCGCGATGCATGCCGGACTCATCCTGTGGCCGCTGGCGCTGTTCGGCGACCGCCCGTTGGGGGCGATGATTCAAGACGGCGACAGAACCGGCCGGATGGTCCTCGTCGCGAAGGTGAAGGACGATCTGCCGGCCGAGAAGCCGAGGAAGTGGTACACGACGTACCGCGGGCTGTTCCTCGCCGGGCTCCTCGGCCTGACGTTCTGGCTCGGCTGGAAGATCACGACGATCAACCTCCAGATGCTCGTCGAGCGGATCGGCAAGTCCGGACACATCTGGAAGGATCTGTTCACGCCGAGCTTCACGTATCTGACCGAGCCGGTGATTCCCGGGCGGACGTTCTCACTCGTCCATTACATGCTGGAGACGATCTTCATGGCGTTCTTCGCCACCATCTCCGGTGCGATCGTCGCGTTCCCTCTCAGCTTCCTCGGGGCCCGGAACATCATGGGGTTCAACGCCCTCGGATGGACCGTCTACACGGTGATGCGAACGCTGTTCAACGCGCTCCGTTCGATTGAGTCGATCCTGATGGCGGTGTTGTTCGCCGTTTGGGTCGGCTTCGGGAACCCGTTTGCGGGCGCGTTGGCGTTGTTTCTTCATACGATCGCCGCCCTCGCCAAGCTGTATTCCGAGCAGGTCGAGGCCGTCGATCCGGGCCCGCTCGAAGCGATCGCGACGACCGGCGCGCGCCGCTGGCAGGTCGTCGTCTACGGCGTCATCCCGCAGATTATCCCCTCGTACCTCGCGTTCACGTTGTACCGATGGGACATCAACATCCGCATGGCCACGATCATCGCGCTGGTCGGCGGTGGCGGTATCGGAACGCTCCTGTTCTACTTCAAGAACGAAGTCGGTCGCCTCCCTGATGCCTGGAACCAGGTCGGCGCGGTCGTCGTGGCGATCGTCGTCGTCGTGTGGGCGCTCGACTACATCAGTGCCAGGGTGAGGGAGAAGATCGGATGACGGCCCAAGATCAGTACCACGCCGGATTCATGAGCAAGCGCCCAAACTGGGGAAAGGCATTGCGCGCCTATCGGAAGGATCTCGGCGTGTTGGTGACGGATTGGCTCGTGCTGATCGCGCTGTGGGGCCTGTTCTCGTTCATCTGGAACGACCTTGTCCACGGCACGCGAGACTTCCTGTCGTTGCCGTGGTGGATCGTCGTTCTGGCTTGCTTCGAACTCGCGGCCGCCTGGAGCTGCTTCGCGCTCAGTCCGGGGATGCGGCTGCTCGGCCGAAGGACGATCGACGCGCGGGACGGCAGGACCGTGATCGGACGGCGCGTCCTCCGCATGGTGCTGCTCCACGGACTTCCGCTGCTCGTCGTGCAAGCGCTCGCGACGGCGCGATACGTCCCGTGGCACGATCGACTCAGTGGATTCCAGTCGGTCTCCGCCGCCGAGGTGCCCGACCCGCGGAAGGCCTGGTATCGAACCAGCTGGATGGTCGCCATCGCCGTCCTCGCCGTCGCGATGTACTTCGCATCGGCCCTGTTCACGCAGGTCGATCTGGTGAAGCTGTTCACCAACGCGTCGTCGACGTCGGAGATCTGGGACCGGATCTTCCATCCGGACTGGTCGATCCTCGGCCTCGGCATCCGCCTGCTGATCGTCACCCTGTTCATGGCGTTCATGGCGACGCTGTTCGGCGTCCTCGTGGCCGTCCCGCTGAGCTTCCTCGCCGCGAGAAACCTGGCGCGGGGGATCGTCGGGCGAACCATCTACACGTTGCTCCGCGTGCTGATGAGCATCGTCCGATCGATCCAACCGTTCATCTGGGCGATCATCTTCGTCGTCTGGGTTCGAACGGGGAACGCACCGTTCGCCGGCGGGCTTGCACTGTTCGTCCACTCGGTCGCCGACCTGACGAAGCTGTACTCCGAGCGACTCGAGTCGATCGATCCGGGGCCGGTCGAAGCGCTTCGATCGACCGGCGCCAACGGTCTTCAGGTGATCCTCTACGGGATCGTCCCCCAGATCATCAACCCGTACTTGTCGTTCACGATCTACCGGTGGGACATCAACGTCCGCATGGCGACGATCATCGGTCTCGTCGGTGGAGGGGGAATCGGGCAGCGGCTGCTGCAGCTGACCCGGAACTGGGTCTGGGATCAGGCGATCGTCCTGATGCTACTGATCATGGTCGCGGTGTGGGCGATGGACTACAGCTCGTCGCGACTGCGCGAGCGATTGAACTAGGCGTCTCTACTAGAATGTACTCATGGCCCGCCAAGGCCTTTCCGGCGCGGCCTACCCGCTCGTCAGGTTCTCCAAGTACTCCTGGATGTCCGCCAGCCCGAACATCGTCTTCAGTGCCGTGTTGTCCTCGAGCCACGCGTCCTTGATCGTGTCGTCGCGGCGAATCTCAACGTCCTTGATCCCGAAC
>CAZSNG010000002.1:119526-127342 GCA_964608345.1 uncultured Thermotogae bacterium | reverse complement strand
TATACGCCCGCGCTCGGAGGCGGTACAAGGTGACGGTGACTCGTGGATCGGCTAGACTGCGCGGCGGGAGCGATCATGGAGAAAACGCATACGGAGATTCGGCTTCCGGACCTCGGCGACATCGACGAGGTCCGCGTCGTCCAGTGGCTGTCGGAGGTCGGGTCGGCGGTCATTGAGGGCGATGATCTACTGGAGGTCGAGACCGAGAAGACGACGTTCGTCGTCCCTGCGCCGCGGACCGGCCGCCTGGCGGAAGTGGCCGCCGGCGAGGGCGCGGCGGTCGAACGAGGGGGAATCCTTGGGCGAATCGAGCCGCCGGGGTAGGCGCGCGCTTCATCTGGATCTCGGCCGCGCCGACTACGGCTGGGTGCTTGATCTCCAGCGGACGCTGCACGCCCAACGGAGAGCCGGCACGTCGCCCGATCTCGTGGTGACGGTCGAGCACAACCCGGTGATTACGTTCGGCCGCAGCGGATCCCGCGAGCACCTTCTCGCGTCACCGAGCGAGCTGCGGAGCGAAGCGATCGAGGTCTTCGAGGTTGAACGCGGCGGAGACGTCACCTACCACGGCCCGGGGCAGTTCGTCGTCTACCCGATCGTTGATCTGCGGGACCACGGGCGCGACGTCAAGGGGTTCGTGCGCGGGCTCGAGGACGCGGCGATCGGCACGTTGGCCGAACTCGACATCGAAGCGGGACGCCGGGACGGGTTCCCCGGCGTCTGGGTCGGCGAGCGGAAAATCGCGTCGATCGGCGTCTACGTGCGGGGCTGGGTGACCCGCCACGGGCTGGCGCTCAACGTGGCCGTCAATCCGGCCCACTTCGCGATGATCCGTCCGTGCGGACTATCGGTGGAGACCGTGTCGGTCTGCGATCTGCTCGAGTTCACGGTCTCGCTCGATCGTGTTCGCGACCTGTTCCTCGAACGGCTTGAGAGGCGGTTTGGCTGGGATCTCGAGCCGTCGAGCCTGACCGAGGTTCTCGGAGGTGTGCCGCATGGGCCGGCATCCTGACTGGATCCGGGTTCGCGTCCCGACTCCGGCCGAGGCCGAGGGAATCCGCGCGGTTCGCAATCTTCTGCAACGGCATCGGCTGACGACGGTCTGTCAAGGCGCGGTCTGCCCGAACGCCGTCGACTGCTGGGCGGCGAGGACGGCGACATTCATGCTCCTCGGGGACGTATGCACCCGTGGCTGTCGCTTCTGCGGTGTGACGACCGGCGATCCAGGCGGCAGTGTCGACTCGGACGAGCCTCGGCGAGTCGCAGCAGCCGTCGCCGAGCTTGGCCTTCGGTACATCGTTCTGACGTCGGTCGATCGGGACGATCTGGCGGACGGCGGGGCTACCCTGTTCGCGGAGACGGTCGATCGCCTGAAGGCGGCGGCGGAAGGCATTCGCGTCGAGATCCTCATCTCCGACTTCGGAGGCGATCGTGACGCGCTCGGGCGGCTCGTGGACACGGGGACGGACGTGTTCGGCCACAACGTGGAGACGGTCCGCCGGCTGACCCCGGAACTGCGAGATCGCAGGGCCGGCTACGATCAGTCGCTGGCCGTGCTGGCGCATCTGAACGCGCACGCGACCGGAAAGGTCAAGAGCGGCCTGATGGTCGGGCTGGGGGAGACGCGGGCCGAGGTTGAGGAAGCGCTCCACGATCTGCGAGATGCAGGCGTCGATATCGTGACGATCGGACAGTACCTCCGACCGAGTGAGCGCGCTGCTCCGGTTCGGCGCTACGTCCCACCCGACGAGTTCGAGGAGATCGCTGCGACCGCGAACCGGCTGGGATTCGAGGCGGTTGTCGCCGGCCCGCTCGTCCGGAGCTCGTATCGCGCCCTGGAGGCGTTCGACGGGTCATGCGCCTCCTGATCGATCTCGAACCGGCCGATCCGCGTCGTGGATTGGCGACGGACGAGGCGCTGATCGAGTCAGTTCGCGCCGGCACGCCGGATGCGTTGCGGCTGTGGGTGAACGACCGATCGGTCATCGTCGGCCGATCGCAGGCGGTCGGGGACGAGGTCGACGGTGCGTTCGCGGCGCGGAACGGGATTCCCATCCTTCGCCGGATCTCCGGCGGCGGGACCGTGTACCACTACCCGGGAAACTTGAACTTGTCGGTCGTCCTGCGCGACGGCCGGGCGATCGGCTCGGTCGGCGAGGTGTTTCGCTTCTTCGGTCAGACAATCGCAGTCGCACTTGCCGACGTCTCCCCGGCGGTCTCTTTCGAAGAGAACGACCTCCTCCTCGGCGCCGCGAAGCTCGGAGGTGCCGCGCAGGCGCGCCGCGGCGACGCGCTCCTGTACCACACAACGGTGCTTGTCCGGCCCGGTGATGTCCCGATGGAGCGGATCCTCCTGGCGATGCGCACCGGGTACCGGGCGGCGCACGTGGCGTCGCGGCCGCGGAGGACGACATCGCTCGGTGAGGGGGCCGGCCGGGACATCTCGATCGGGTTCGTCGCGGAGCTACTCATCCCGGCGCTCTCTGGTGCGCTTGGTACGCCGCTCGATCCGGCCGGTCTCGAGGAAGACGAGATCGTCCGGGTGGACCGGCTCGCGAAGACGAAGTACAACGATCCGAGATGGAATCGATCGAGGTGAACGATCGCGACGTCATCCGGGCGCAGATCGGGCGGCCGCCCCGCGGCCTGCTCGGCGTCCCGATTCGATGCTCGTACGGGTACCCGCAGGCGATCCGCGTCGCGCCGCTCGTGGACGGCAAGCCGTTTCCGACGCTGTTCTGGCTGACCTGCCCGTTCCTCGCCAAAGAGGTCGATCGCCTCGAGGCGAACGGCTGGGTCGGGCGCCTCGAACGACGGATGGCCGAGGATGAGAGCCTGCGTTGGGCGATGGAGCAGGCGCACGACCGCTACGTTGCGGCGCGGTCCGCCGAGCTGGCGGCCGAAGAGCGCCGTGCGGTCGGCTCAGCCGGGATGGGCGCGAGCCTCATCGAGCGCGGAATCGGCGGGATCGCCGACCGCCGTCGGCTGAAGTGCCTTCACCTGCACGTTGCGCACGCGCTCGCCGGCGAGAATCCCATCGGCACGATTGTGCTCGGGATGCTCGAGGCGGTCGAGTGCGGCCCAGAGTGCGTTCTGTGTGTTCCACGCGAGTGAAACTGCGAGGCAATCACACCTCCGAGGTACTGCCTCGCGGGTCGCTGCGCTGCCTTCCCAGCGATGCGACGGGGCATCCCCGTACTCTCCCGCGGCAGCTCCCGAGAGGATCCCCGGAGAGAGCATGCATTGCATCGTTGGCTAGAGCTCAACGACTTCGAGCGTGACCTGAGCGGACGATGTCGCCCCGTTGAGATCGGTGATTCTATACGTGAAGCTGTCTTCTCCGGAGTACCCACGCTCCACGGTGTAGTAGATGTTGCGACCATCCGTGCGTACGGATCCATGTTCGGGGCGGGCCGGGAAACCGGCGATACTGATCCGATCCCCGGGGTCGATCTCGGAGTCGTTGTCAAGCACGGTCAACGCAACCTCCGGGCCGTCGGCGGGGAGGGTGTAGGCATCCGCTTCGGCGACCGGCAGGTCGTTCGTGTTGAGGATCTGTACCGTCACCGTGGCGGTGCTCTCCCCGCCTCTCCCATCCTCGATTGTGTACGTGAAACTGTCGATGCCGACGTAGTCCTCTTCTGGTGTGTACTCCAGTTCCGTCCCTTCGCCGGAGATGATGACGCTCCCATGCCTTGCAGCCCCGACCTCCTGAATAAGCAGGACTTCGTCGGTGTCCGGTGCCATCTCGTCGTTCGCGAGAACCGGCAGTATGTTCGCGGGGGTGTCCTCGGAGACCTCGAGGAGATCGTCTACCGCCGTCGGGGGGTCGTTGACATCCAGGACTCGGACGGTGACGCGCGCGGTTGTCGTGGCGCCAAAGAGATCGCGCACCTCGTACCGGAGGGAGTCCCGCCCTACGTAGTCTGGATCCGGCGTGTATAGGATACCATTGCCGGTCACCTCGGTCGCCCCGTGCTCCGGTGGCTCGGCGATGTGGTCCACGCGAAGCCGATCTCCGGGATCGATGTCCGTATCATTTGCCAGGACGTCCAACAGCTGCTGACTGTCCTCGCGGACATCGAACGAGTCGTCCTCGGGGAGCGGCACCGAGTTGAAGTCTCCGATCTTGATGCGGTACGAGACGGTCGTGATGTCATCGCTGACGGCAGGGCCTTCTCGCTCGAGACGGAGCGCTGCGTAGCCGAGGTCGCCGGCGCGGAAGCGGAAGACGTACGTACCGGAAGAGAGCTCATTCCCATCCGAATCGATGTCGGAGTGGAACTCCCTATCGCCATCGGGTTCGAGAAGGATCTCGTCCGAGGCCGCCGGAGTGAGGCCGGAGTTCCCTGCCAGCACCCAGCGAACCGACTCTGGATCGGTCGGCTCCGTGCCCCGCAGTTGGACGACAACGAGGCCGTCTTGCGGCACACGCTCAAGACCGCCGTCGGCAGGCAGCGAGAGGCTCAGAACCTCGCTGACGTGAACGAACTGCGTGAGCTCGAATGCGCTGGAGCCCGCGACCCGCTTGACCGGCCCAATGCCTGGGGCCAGCCACTCGTACTCCGGCTCGCGTGTCCACCACTCGTAGTCCGGGTAGTCGCTGATTCCGTTGTACATCTCGGTCTTCCATGCCTGCGTGAACACGCTGGTGTACCCGCCGAGGAGACTGTCGACCACACTCGATATGCCCACGGTCTCGCGATCGTGGAGAACGCGGAGCGATACAACTTCGGAGCTGACCGGGCAGCCGCTCTCGCCGCCGATGCGCAGGAGACTGCGATCACCACCACATCCGCGGGCGCGGTCCCAGAGCGCTTCGCCGGCGTCCGCGGAGCGTGGGACGTTGTAGACCCAGTACGTATCGCGGACGAGAGGATATCGGAGGTCAACGAACCCGGGGAAGTCGCGGTCGGGGTCCTGGAGGATCTCGCTGAACTCGAACAGGCCGTCGACGCTTCGATGCACATAGGCCGTCTCGCCGCGCTCCGGATGCTCGGTCGTTCGAACGGCGTAGCACTCCCACGCCGTCCCCGACGTTCGATCAACGCAGTAGACGTTGGCCAGCACCTCTGTGATCAGCAACGACGCGGGATGAACCTCCGGGTTGAAATCGATCGTGGCATTCCGGTAGACCCAACGGGCTCCCGTGAATAGGGGCCAAGGATCGGAAGTCGTGGCCTCTGCGTGCGGGATGAGCGTCGATACGACAATCGGTTCATCCCCACTGCCTCCGTTGAAGATCCCCCCGCCTTGGAGGAAGGCCATGCAGCCGGAGAGCAGAAGCAGTAGCCCTATGCTGAGTGTCGCAAATGTTCTTCGCATGTCTTCCCTCCCATCTCCTCTCGGTCCCGGCGGAGGGCGCCGGCACGCCGCCGTTCCCCCCGCCTGACTCACGTCAGCGGACTTCGACCAGGTGCGTGCTCGGCGCGAAGATCTCGTACAGCGACAGCGCGACGAAGCCGTACGAGAGCGGGATCAGCCCCTCTCGATTGGTGACGTAGGCGGCGACCCCGGCGAGCAGTGTCAGGCCGGCCCGCTCGAAGCGCTCAATCTCGCGGGCTCGATCCGTTCGAGGATCGAGGACGATGTTCCTGCCAATCGAGCGGATCACCACATCGTCGAAAGCGGCCCACGCCCCCGGTTCGCCGTAGGTCTTCACGAGCACGCCGATCTGGCCGCTCACGAAGGAGATCTCCTCTTCGTCAAGGATCTTGCGGCCGTTCAGGTACGCGATGACCCGATTCCCGAGAAGGACCACGCGGAGAGCGTTGTGTTCGCCAACACGCAGCGATCCTGCCCGTTCCCACGAACTCATGGCCTCAAAGGCCCCGTCGACCATTCGGGTCAGTCTGACGTAGCCGTCGGTGCGGATCTCGACGTATTCGTAGTTCATGGGATCGTGATAGCGAACGACCACGCCACACGAGTGATTCGGGTTGGCCGAGGATCGCGGGATGAGATCCAAGTCAACGGCACAGCGCGGAAACTCGGAGTCGAATGCCTGAACGATCGTCTGGCCTGCATGCTCGACAACGATCCCGAGCTGCTCGTCGATCGCTCGAGCGTAGCCTGCCTGACCCTCCCAGTCCCAGTGGATGCACCCCACCGGGAACGACTCCTCGAACTCGACCGGGAAGGAGGTGACCGGGTGACGCAAAGCCCCCGCGGGGATGGGATTCACACGGGCCTGAACACCGAACGAAACGAGAACGTTCCCCACAGGAGACGTGCTGACATCGGTGAAGCCCGGCGTGGCTTCCGTCCAGAGGATTCCGTACTCCAGAGCGGCCCACGCGGGACCGATCCGGATTCCGCCACCGGCAGCGATCTGTGTCGACACAAGCATCGCTCCGACTTCCTCGTTGCACAGAGCGGCGGCGGCCCACTGAAGGCGCGACACGCTGGCCGAGACGAAGGCGGGTCCGGTGGAGGAGATCCTCCAGCCGACTTCATGGAGGATGGCTCCGAGAGAGAAGATCTGCCCTTCAGGCACTCCGAAGCTGTCTTGAACGCACATGTAGCCGGTCCGGTTCGGATCGACGGCATACCAGAGTGTGCTGGAGAGCAGTCCCGAGGTGAACGAAAGGCTGGGTCCCACTGTGTACGCGGGGCCGATGCCCAGATCGAGAGCCTGGCTCGGGTAGCCGAACCACGGGTGGATCATCGCTCCGACATGGACATCGGCTGCCCAGGCCACCGATGAACCCGCCAGGACGATCAGGCAACCAAGTACCAATCCGAGGTAGATTGAACGCTTCACTTCTCCTCCCTCCCTAGCCTAGTCATCGGTGTTGCTTTCCCGCGGCAGCCCGTCGCCCAAGCATGGCGCGGGTGCCTGTGGGGAGAATCTCACACGAATGGAATCAGTGCTCGTCTCCCCCTCGTCATCCGTCACGGTCAAGACGGCGACCGCTTCACTGCCTGGCGTGGCATCCGGACAGAACAACAGCATGGGGCTTCGCTCGGCGGCATCAGACAGCGTCGCGCAGCCCTGCGTGATGCGCCAAGAGATGTTCGTGATTCGCCCGTCCTCATCGAAGACGTGGCCTTCCAGTTGGACGCTTCGCGAATCCGCAAGCAGGCACTCCGGCCCGGCGTCAGCCTGCGGTGGATGCTTGGCGGCGAGAACCAGGATCATCCTTGTATCCTGGCTCGTCAACCCGCAGGTGTCCTCGGCGGTGAGCGCCACCTCGATCTCGCGAAGCGACTCTCCTGGCTCCAGAAGCGGAGCGGTGAACACCGTGCAGAGGCTTCGCGGATCGTCGAAGCATCCCGCACTCGCTTGCCAGAGATGCTGGCGCAGGTTGCTGTTCGGGTCTGCGACGCGTCCGGACAGGCGTACGCGCTCTCCCTCCGTCACGATCAGCTTGTAGTACGGGGCGCACTCCGGTCCCGGCCGATCCTGTACGGAGAGCACAGCGCTGCTTGACGTGGAGGCGCCATGCGAGTCTGTCACCGTGAGGGTCACCATGACATCGCGAGAGGTCTCGCAATCGAGCAGCGGTGACGTGTAGAACGGATGCAGAAGACGCGGGTCGTCGAAATGCCCGCTGGTGGCGGTCCAGTAACAGGTGACTGGATCGCCGTCCGGATCGGAGGCGTCGCAGGTCAGCTGGACGAGACTGCTCTCGGGCATGACGAAGCAGTTACCGGCATCGGCGAACGGTGGGCGGTTCAAGTTGGTGACGCGTGCGATCATCGAGTCGGAGGACGAGGCGCCGTGTGCGTCTGTGACGGTGAGGGTCAGCGTGGCGTTGTGGGCGTCTTCGCAGTCGAGGATCGGCGCCGTGTACGTGGGATGAAGGAGGCACGG
>CAZSNG010000002.1:0-119426 GCA_964608345.1 uncultured Thermotogae bacterium | reverse complement strand
AGAAGGAGACGGGATCGCCATCTGGGTCGGAGCCGTCGCAGGTCAATCGTACCGTCGAGCCCTCTTGGACGGTGATGTCTCCACCGGCGTTGGCGAACGGTGCACGATTCAGGTTGGTGACACAGACGTTCATCGAGTCGGAGGACGAAGCGCCGTGTGCATCGGTGACGGTGAGGGTCAACGTGACGTTACGGGCGTCTTCGCAGTCGAGGATCGGCGCCGTGTACGTGGGATGAAGGAGGCACGGATCGTCGAGATGTCCGCCGCTGGCAGTCCAGTAGAAGGAGACGGGATCGCCATCTGGGTCGGAGCCGTCGCAGGTCAATCGTACCGTTGCGCCCTCTTGGACGGTGATGTCTCCGCCGGCGTCGGCAAGCGGTGTGCAGTTCGGCGAAGGTTGCACGGCCTCGCAGAGGCTCGGGATCTCGTGTCCCACCACGCTGATACCGTCAAACGCCGACAACGCCTTGCACTCCGCAGCGAGTCCAAGCTCCCGACAGACATGGACAAGCAATGAGTCCGACGCACTCAGTCCGGTCTCCGTGGTGGCCGTCAGCGTTAGCTCGACGATCTCAGGCACACCGCACAGGCTCTGGGCGGTGTAGATCGTTGCCGGATCGCTCGGGTCGCCGAACTGGCCCTTCCCTTCCTGGGCCGTCCATACCATCGCAACGGGGCCGCCATTGGGATCGACGGCGCTGCCCTCGAGCCGGAGACCGCACAACTCCTGCACATTCGCATCGGGTCCTGCGTCTACCTGTGGGGGAACGGGAATGGGCGCATCCTGCGGCAAGAAGAACATCGCAGCCGCACCGATCAGGAGGACACCGAACACCAACAGCCAATTCTCACCAGACACCTTCGCACCTCCTCGGCCTTCGCACCAAACGCGGGCGGATGATCTCCACCAGGTTGGTGCACTGTATCACGGGGCTGTTCACCCGGGCAAGACGCATCGCTGCAATCACGGAGAGCGCCGAGCCCAGTTGTCGTACCGATGAATCCGCTCCGCCGCATCCATCTCTACTGCGCCTCGAACAGTACAGCCTCGAGCGTTCCTGCGGACCCAAGGAGCAGGATGTCGGTGAGGCCATTCCCATCCACGTCGGCGACCCTCAGCGCCACAGGATCGATCCCCAGCGGCACGTGGAGCGTCGTCCGGAGCGGCACGCCATCCTCGCTGAGACGGCATGCGATCTGATGCCCCTCGCTGGCGACGATGTCCGGGATCCCGTCGCAATTGAGGTCAGCCACACGGGCCCGGCGCCGATATTGGATTGGAGGCAGCGGAACCGCCGACTCGGCCTTCGACCAAGCAAGGACCGCATCGAACCACGCGTCGAGCGTTTGCGCGTCTTGCGCGGCATACTCGCCGAGCAGCACCAGTCCGCTGCCCACCAGTTGATACGCCTCGGCAACAGCGGACTTGTCGCTTGCCACGGCGATGATGTCGGCGAACTCATCGCCGCCGAGCGGGATGATCTGCATCGGGCTTTGGACGATTCGCGTGGGCGGGTCCGGGGAAACCAGCGGATGGAAGAGTGCGATTGACCCTTCCGCACTCACGAGGACCAGGTTGTTGTCCAACGGATCTCCGACGCACGCGGCCGCTGCAGGGCGGAACGGGAGGTCGAACTGCGGGCCGGCATGGAACAACCCGTTGCCGATCCCCTCGTATCCGTAGCCTGTGCTGACCCGGTGGTTCAAGGCGAGCACATCGATGATGCCGTCCTGATTGAAGTCGCACGGGGCGATGTCTTGGAGGCTCACGAACCGCAGGAGCTCCGATTGCGCGGTGGACGTCGCGATGGAACACGCGGCAGCCGGCGGTGCCGGACAGGGTGGGCTGGGTTGTTCGCAGGACGCGTCGGAGCCGAGGTCGATCGGAGATGGCTCCGCCGTGTCCTCGTCGCCGCCGACATCCGGCGTATGTGCCGCCTCGTACGGCCCCGGTTCCGGATCCGGCACGGGTTCCGCCGCGGGCGGCGGGGACGCAGCCGATTCGTCCGAAGCCTCGGTCGTCGCCTGTTCTTCGCTGGACGGCTCCGGCTCGGGCGCGGGCTCCGCTGCGGGCGATACGGACGGAGCTTCATCCGCTGCCTCAGCGGTCGGCGGAGAGGAGGCGCCCTCAGGGGCCTCCTCTCCGGGCGTCTCCGCCACGTTCTCGCTCTCTGCGCTCGGACGATCTACTCCGTCCGAGGCTGCCTGCTCCTGCCCCTCCTCATCATTGGAGGGGGCAGCTATTCCCCCGACTCACCTTCCTCGGGGTCAATCTCCGCCTCGGGTGGATCGTTCTCGTCGCAGTCGTCCGTCTTGCACGGGGCCGGGCAGTCGACGTTCTCGCCCGTGACGTTCTCGATCTCCCAGTGCTCCAGCTGCCGAGGCGCTCCCCGGCCCTCCGAGTGGAAGCCGCAAGCGAGATCGAAGATCACCTCGATGCACGACGGATTCTGCGCGCACAGCTCCTCGTCGGTCGACTGGAGCGCGATGGCGAGATCCATCTTGCCGTTGAGATCGTAATCGGCAGCGGCGAGGGCGATCGGGAAGTGGCCGCACTGCAGCTCGTACTTATAGAGGACGAAGGTGATTTTCACGAGCTGCTGATCCGGGACGCAGAAGTCGCGGACGGCGGCTCGGTTGTCCGGCGCGAGTTCGTCGAGCACCGTCAGGAAGATGGTGACCGTCGCGCTGCCCCAGTTGGCGACCGCGAAGTCATCGAACCCATTGCCGTCCGCGTCGAGCACCTCGACGGCCGCCGCGTTGAAGCCCCAGGTCCGCATCGGATTCCCCGTGGGCGCGAAGCCAACCGCACCGGTTGTCGCCAGGGTGTTCAAGAAGACCTGCGCATACCCGTCTTGGAGGCCGAACCCGCGGTCGGGAGGATTCGATCCGACGACGACGAAGTCGAGGCGGCCGTCGCCGTTGAAGTCGCCTGCCCCGATGTCGGTGGGGCTCACGATGCTCAGACCGGTGGTCGCAGCGCCAGCGGTGAACGTGCCTCCGCCTCCGAATCGATTGTTATACAGGACGACTATCGAACCGTCGCCGAGCAGGATAGCGATGTCAAGCCACGCGTCCTGGTTGAAGTCGCCCTGCATGGCCGCCACGGGGGGCGCAGCGACAGGGTAGACCGTCCCGGCGGCGTCAACGATTCCGTTGCTGAGCAGCAGGACGAGATCGAGAGCCAGGTCGTGATCGAAGTCGGCCGAGACGAAGCCGACCGTGTTCGCAGGGACCGGGCTGATGTTCATCTGAGCCCCTGCTGTCGGCGACGCCGTTCCGAGGGTCGGCGCGCCGACGTTCTCGTACAGGACGTACAGGCCGTTGTCTGCGGGCTCGATCTGCGAGCCGTTGTCGAATCGGACCGGGCCGGATCCAGGGACGTAGGCCCCCGGCGCGCTGAACACGCCAGGACCGGCGATTGCCAGATTGTCCAAGAAGTGAACCTGCCCCGTGGCCGAACAGAGGATCGCGAGATCGGTCCAGCCGTCAGCATTCGTGTCAGCTGCCAGGATGTCCGTCGGCAGCACGCAGGTCTGGTAACAAGCCCAGCTCCTCGGATTCAGGCCGGGTGCCGGGTCGCCGTACGGGGCGACGGGGGCCGCCACGACCAGCCCGGAGACCAGGAGTAGACAGGTACAGACCACCAGCAGAGAGCGCCTCATTTACATCATCTCCTCGAGTTCTGAGTTTGTGGCTGGGGGTTCAGGAGCCCCTAGTAGCCGCTCAAAGGTGAGTATAGATTCGAAACACCTGAAGGTCTGTAATTCTCATCACAGTGGGTGATCGCATCTGGAAGGGCGAAACGCTTGGAGCAATCCGGAGCGGCGCAGAATCAGGCTGAGCTGACCGGCGAATTAGAGGGGTTGGGTAGATCGTGCTCGGGATGCTCGAGGCGGTCGAGTGCGCTCCCGAACAAGTGATCTGCTCCGCCCTGTGAGAGGGCGGAGCAGATCGAAGGATCGGATCGACCGACAGCCGGCCGATCGTCTACGGATCGGCGTGGACGTTCGGAGGCTGGTTGATGTTCTCGATGCGGACGTGGATCGAATCGGTTGCGGACAGGCCGCACGGATCCGTCACCGTCAGCGTGACGACCACGTCGATTCCATCGCAGTTGTCCGTCGTCGGCGCAGTGTAGATCGTCGTCGTCGCGGACAGATCGGCAAAGACGCCGGCGGTCGTACTCCAGGAGTAGACGAGCACGTCGCCGTCCGGATCGCACACCACAGGTGACAGGATCACTGAGTCGCCCTCCAGCATGCACAGGTCCGGGCCGAGATCGACGGTCGGGGCCGCGTTGACGTCGTTCACATGGATCATCACCGAGTCGCTGGCCGAGAGGCCGCAAGGATCGGTGACCGTCAGCGTGACGACGATGTTCTCGCCGGAGCAGCAGGCGGTCATCGGAACGGTCAGCATCGGACACGATGCGTAGCCGTTGTCGATCGCTCCGCCCGTTGTCGTCCAGCAGTAGCGCAGCGCGTCACCCTCGGCGTCCGCGACGGACGGGGTCAGCTGGATGATCTGGCCCTCGTCGATCGCGAAATCGGGCCCGAGATCCACGACGGGGCCCGTGTTCACGTCGTTCACGTGGATGAGCACGGTGTCGCAGACCGTCGCGCCGCACGGATCTGTGACCGTGAGGGTCGCGATGATATCGACGCCGTCGCAGGCGTTGATCATCGGCGCGACAAAGACCGGCTGCAGCACGTACGGATCCTCGAACGAACCGAGGCTTCCGTTGACTGTCCACTGGAACATCAGACCTTCGCAGTCCGGGTCGGACGCGCTCGCCGGGAGAACGGTCGACGTTCCCTCGTCGATGCAGATCGGCTCGCCGGCATCGGCAACCGGAACGTGGTTCACGTTCAGGATGCGGAGGATGAACGAGTCGCTCGCCGACGCTCCGCAGCTGTCGAACGCCGTCAGAATGACTTCGACATCCAGGTTCTCGCAGCCGCTGAGCATCGGGGCGGTGTACACCGGATGGAGCGCGGTCGGATCGCTGAACGAACCGGCGCTTGCCTGCCAGACCGACTGAACGATGTTGCAGTCGGCGTCACTGACCGTCCCGTGTAGCTGGATCGTCTCGCCCTCGTTCATCGACTTCGGATCGGACGGAGGCGGGCAAGCCGGCTCCACGACGACCGGCGCGGGTTGCACCGGCGTGGCGCACGGAGGCACCGGGGACGGACACGGAGGCTCGATCGGAGCCGGCGGGCAGTCGACGATCGGCGGACAGGTGTAGTCGCAGACCGGACAGCCGTTGTACGAGCCGGCCATGATGGTTCCTTCGAACAGCGTGTCGTTGCCGTCGGTGTAGAGCACGTTGTAGCCTGGCCCACCGAGCAGCTTGTCGCAGCCCGGTCCGCCGTCGAGCACGTCGTCTCCGAGGTCGCCCTCGAGCGAGTCGTTCCCGACGCCGCCGCAAATCTGGTCGTGGCCCGCGCCGCCGAAGATGAGATCATCGCCGTCTCCACCGTCGAGCAGGTCGTTGCCGGCGACGCCCTCGAGGATGTCGTTCCCCGGTCCACCACACAGGACGTCGTTCCCGTCGAGTCCGATCAGGAAGTCGTTCCCGCCCAGCCCGAGGATCAGATCACCCTCCGCAGTTCCGTAGATGACGTCGTCGCCTTCGGTCCCGTAGATCACGTTTGTGACGCCGAGGCAGGCGAACTGGGACGGTACTCCCCCGACCTCGACCGGCGGCTCGATATCGCGGTCGGATACGGCGGCCGTGTACAGCGCCTCAAACAGCCCATCCGCTCCGTCGACGCCGTAGTAGTTGCCGCCCGTCGCAGCAGCGATCGCAGTGAGCACGTCGCGAACTCCCGCTTCGATGTCCAGACCGACGATGTGCAGCGTCATCGGCGGGTCGAGTGTGCCGAGCATTTCCGCGACGACGAGCGGATCGCCGCCACATGTCTCTTCGCCGTCGGTGATGAGAACGATGACGCTCTCCCCACCGTACGTCAGCAGGTCGTTCGATACCGCCACCAGCGCTTCGGCGATCGGCGTCTTCCCGCGGGCGTCAAGCCCCCGAATGGCGCTCAGCACCTGGTCGTTCTCCGCCGCGTCCGCGGGGAGGATCGGGAACAGCGCTTCGATGTCCTGGCAGCTTTCCGCCTCATCGTCCTTGTTGACACGGTGACCGTACACGTACAGACCGGCCCGCTCGATGGATTCCACCACGCCGAGCAGGTCGATCAGCGCGCCTTTGGCCGCGTCGAGCCTCGACTCGATGCCGAGCGGCTTGTTCATGCTGTTCGATGCATCGAGAATGAAAGCGACGTTCTCCGGTATGGCGCTCGCGGCGACGGCAGCAGCACAGACCATGAGCGCCGCGAGCAACAGGCTTCGGGTTCGCATCCTGTACCTCCTTATCGATCGATCCAACTTCCGGGAGGATTCTAGCCGATCGGGGGGGTCGGAATCTGTGATCTGGATTACAGATTCGCCACTTCAGGGGCGAGGATCGGCGGCAAGCGCAGCGAGCAACTCGCGTCGCCGTCCGGTGGGGATGAGTGCCTGAAGCTGGTCGTTGTGGATCCTTCCGCAACCGATGACGTCGCCACGGAAACAGAGCGCGACGTGGCCTTCGGTCGCGTTCGGTGGAGACGGAAGCCGGTGGCCGAGAAGGAGGTGATCGAGTGCCCTCCGGTCGAGATCGACCCGGGACGCGGTGATCAGGTCCCCGAGCGCGATCAGAAAGACGCTCGTCGGCTTCAGGGCGGAGCCCTGTCGGCGAACGGCGCGGAGGCCGGGCAGCCGCTCGGAGCGGATGCCGGCCGGAAGGGCCGATCGACAGGCCCAGATTTCGTCGCGGCGCTCGATGAAGGTCAGGTCGGCGAGTGCTGCCCGCGTGACGCCGAACCGCGCCTTGAACATCTGGACGGCCTCGTCTATTGCGGCCCCCGTCGTGCGCTCAGGGACGTTCGAATCGGGCAGCAAACCCACCTCCGCTGTCAAGTTGATGCGGGTATGTGCGGGCGCAACGGCGCACGTCTTCCGGGAAGCTCATCGCTTGCCACGACGTCAGCCCGGGGGAGACGTCGATCGGCAACTCCAGCGGCGTCAGGCGTGCGTCACGCGACGCGAGAAGGTGTGCTGCGACGGCCTCGTTCTCCTCCGGAGCGAACGTGCACGTCGAGTAGACGAGGACGCCGCCGTGCCGGAGGAGGTCGTACGCTCGGACGATCAATCGTTTCTGGAGCTTGGCGAGCCGGGCGATCGTGCCGGTCTGCGCTCCGGAGCGCAGCGAAGGCGCCTTGCGAAGCGTTCCCTCACCCGAGCACGGCGCATCGACAAGCACGCGGTCGAATCGGGCGGTCAAGGGGAAGCTCTCGCCGCGGTATGCGGTGATCGACGCGTTGAGGACCCCGAGCCGGTTGATGTTCGCGAGCAGCGGCGGATGCCGGCGGCCGCTCGGCTCATTCGCGACGAGCGGACCGATCCCGTCCATGTGGGCGGCGATCTGCGTCGTCTTGCCGCCGGGTGAAGCGCACAGGTCGAGAACCGCCTCGCCGGGTTGCGGATCCAGGGCGATCACCGGCAGCGCCTGGACGGACTCCTGAACGTAGAGCAGGCCGAGCCAGTGCTCGACCGTGTTCCCCACCGGGCGTCCGACCCGGAACAGCGTGTCCTGCCATGGGAGCTGTTCGGCTGCGATCCCCTGCTGAGCGAGTCGTTCACGCAATGCTTGTGGCGTCGTTCGAAGGGTGTTGGTCCGAGCGACCGTCGGGAGCGGACGGTTGCAGGCGTCGACGAGCCGATCCCACTCGGGGACGATGCCGCGGTAGCGGGGCAGGATCTCAGCCGGTCGGCGGCGATCACTCGGCGAGGGCATGAAGAAACTCGTCGTGGAGGATGCCGTTGGACGCGGCGATCCCGTCGAGAGGTTCGTGAAGCGGTGCGCCTCGGAGGTCGGTGAGCCGTCCGCCTGCCTCTTCGACGAGGAGCGCCCCGGCTGCGACGTCCCACGTGTGAAGCGCGATGTACCACGCGGCGTCATACCGTCCGGCAGCGATGTAGGCGAGGTCGAGGGCGGCCGAGCCGAGCGTCCGCAGGACGCTGGCGCGCGGGAGAAGCGGCGGCAGCTGCCGGAGGATCCTCGCCCGACGGTCCGGATGAAACGACAGGCCGATGGAAAGCACCGCACCGTCGAGCGTCTCGCGACGGCTGACGCGCAGCGGTGCTTCGCCAAGCCGTGCTCCATCGCCCCGCACCGCGGTGAAGGTCTCGCCGCGTACCGGATCGTGGACGCAGCCGAGCACCGTTCCCCGTGCGTCCTCGAGCGCGATCGAGACAGCGAAGTGGGGGATGCCGGCGAGGAAGTTGTTCGTGCCGTCGAGCGGATCGATGATCCATCGCCGACCGGACGTCCCGTCCCTCGAGACCGTCTCCTCGGACAGGATCCCGTCATCGGGGTGCTCGTCAGACAGGACCCGGACGATCGCGTCCTCGGCCTTCCCGTCGTAGACGGTCACCGGATTGTGCGGGTGCCCTTTCGCTCGGGCCCTCTTGTCGTCGGCGGCGAAGCCTTGGAGCAGGACCTCTCCGGCGGCCCGGGTCGCCTCGACGGCGGTCTCGATGGTTCGGTCCGATGTCATCGGGCGAGGCGGTTCGCGGTCATTCGTCGCGCTGCCAGTAGACGCGAACCAGCTCCGTGTCGTCGGCGTGCTTGATCTCGAGCGATCCCTTGCAGGCCGACTCGATTGCCTTTCCGATCCGCATTGCGAGATGGCTCTGCGTCGTGGCGATCTCCGCCGTCCCCTCCTTCTCCTCGATCCACATGATCCGCTGGAGAGGGCGGTGGGAGGCCGCGGCGGTCGCCTGGTTCCTGGCGATGTTGAAGATCTCGTCGTGGTGCTTGCCGAGATACTGGCCGGTCAGGAAGAGGAGGCCGGCAGGTTGACGGTCCATCTCTCGCTTGCAGGCGGGACAGTGGCTGTCGTGGGTGGATTCGTTCGCACCGGGAAGCTCCCCGGCTTGCCAGCGGCCGTTTCGATAGACGAGGTTGCAGCGCGGGCAGACGGTCGGTTCAGGGTACTTCCGGTCCTCGTGATATGGATTCGAGCTTCGTCCTCCGATACGTCCGCGCCGTTCGCCTTCTGCCATTCCCATCCCCCCAGTCTCGCACTCGATGTGAGCGCGGTCTAATGAAAACGGGACAACGAGCTTCGCGTTGCCCCGTATCCGTCGGTCGCCGACTTCCTACGCCGCTTTGTCCGCCAGCAGCTTCTCGAGGTAGGCGGTCGCCTCTCCAACGGTCGAAATCTGCTCGGCCTGTTCATCTGAGATTTCTATACCGAACTCATCCTCAAACTCCATGATCAGTTCCACCGTATCGAGAGAATCCGCGCCGAGATCCTCGACGAAAGAGGACTCGTCGTTGACCTCCTCCGGGTCGACCATCAACTGGTCGCAGATGATCGCCTTGATCTTGTCCGAGATCTCGCTCATGCTCGATGAACCTCCCTAATATTGCGTTGTTCAGGGATGAAGACCCCCGTTCACCCCGATCACTTGACCAGTTATATAGGAAGCCAGATCGGAAAGCAAGAACCCGACGACCGCTGCGACTTCCGCCGGTGTGCCTGGCCGTCCGAGCGGCACGCGGCCGAGGTAGAGGGCCCGGATCTCGTCCGGGAGAGCCGCAGTCATCTCGGTGTCGATGAACCCGGGTGCGACGACGTTGACGCGCAGGCCGCGCCCCGCCACCTCTTTCGCGACAGACCGGCAAAGGGCGATGATCCCCGCCTTCGAGGCGGCGTAGTTCGCTTGCCCTGCATTGCCGGTTTCTCCGATGAGAGAGGAGAGGGCGACGATCGAGCCGGCGCGTCGCTTCAGCATCGGTCGCAAGACGGCGCGGATGCAGTGGAACGTGCCGGTCAGATTGACGTCGAGAACGCGGGTCCACTCGTCGGTCGACATCCGCATCGTCAGCTGGTCGGCGGTGATCCCGGCGTTGCAGACGAGGTGGTCGATGTGCCCGAACTCCTCGATCGTGCTTCGGACGACGTCGCGGATCTGCTCCTCGTCTGTCACGTCTGCCCTGCGGAAACGGAAGCCGGGAAGCTCCGCCTCGATTGTCGCGCCGAGCGCCTCGTCCCGTCCGACGCCGACGACGATCGCTCCGTCACGGCACAGCAGATCGGCGATCTCCCGCCCGATCCCTCGTGTCGCCCCGGTCACGAGGCTCACGCGGGTCTCATGCTCGCCCATCGATCGCCTCCTCGTACGTCTTGAATTGGATCTCCGTCGGCATGCGCCGGCCCAGTCGTGTCAGGACGTCGCCCGAGCCGACCTCCACGGCGACCGCGACCCCCAGCTCCTCCAGGCGGCGGATCACGTCGAGCCAGCGGACTCTCGCGGTGATCTGGCCGCACAGCGTCTCGCGCAGCCCCTCCGGATTGGTTTGCGCGGTCGCGGTGACGGAAGAGACAACAGGGATTAGGGGAGCCGCGAACGCGAGCCCCCGCAGGAGCGGCTCCAATGCAGCCTCGGCCGGCCGCATCAACGGCGAGTGGAACGGCCCGGAGACCTGCAGTGGGATGCACCGGGCACCGTGCTCCTCCGCCCGGCGCGTGAGATCCTCGACCGCCGCCCGATCTCCCGAGACGACGATCTGCGTCGGCCCGTTGTGGTTCGCGACGCACACGCCCGGACCGACATCCTCGCACAGCGCCTCGACGGCGTCGAGGTCGAGCTTCAGCACGGCGGCCATCGTCCCTTCGACGCCGCTCATCGCTCTCCCGCGCTCGACCACCGCGCCGAGGCCGTCGAGCGCATCCAGTACACCGGCGGAGACGAGGGCGCCGTACTCGCCAAGGCTATGGCCGGCGACGGCGGTCGGGGTCCATCCGGACGTGCGCAGTGCCTCTTCGCGCGCGAGTGAGTCGATGAACAGCGCCGGCTGCGCGTTGACGGTCTGGCCGAGGAGATCGGCTCGGCCCTCTTCGATCCAGCCCCGGAGCGGCAGTCCGCGCTCCTCCGCGAGGGCGAACAGTCGGTCGACCCGCGGCGATCCCGGCGGCAGCACGTCGGGGACTCTTCCCTGGCCCGGGAACAGAAAGGCGATCGAGTGGCTCATGTCGTCCGTCCTTTGGATCAGATGCGCACGATCACGGCGCCGTAGGTCACCCCGGCGCCGAAGCCGGTGATCGCGACGACGTCTCCGCGCTCGATCGTACCGGCGCGGAGCGCCTCGTCCAAGGCGATCGGAATCGACGCGGCGGACGTGTTCGCGACGCGATCGAGGTTCATGATCACACGTTCCGGGGGAGCTTCGAGGCGCCGAACCAGCGCGTCGATGATCCGCGCGTTCGCTTGATGCGGGATGATCCAGTCCACGTCGTCCAACGTGAGGTCGGCGACGCGAAGGGCATCGAGTATCGCCTTCTCCATCATCGAGACGGCCTGGCGGAAGACGCCCGAGCCCTCCATCTTGATGAAGTGCTCGCCACGAGCGACCGTCTCAGCACTGGCCGGCATCCGCGTGCCGCCGCCGGGCATGTGAAGAAGCAGCGACTTGCTGGCGTCGCCGTACAACGCGGTGCCGAGAACTCCCTCGCCGTCGTCTCCCGGCTCGAGCACGACCGCACCGGCGCCGTCCCCAAACAGGACGCACGTCTGGCGGTCGGTCCAGTCCGTGACGCGCGATAGCGCTTCCGTTCCGACTACGAGCGGATGGCGGCACAGCCCCGCGCGAACCAGTCCGTCCGCGACACCAAGCCCGTAGACGAAGCCGGTGCAACCGGCTTTCAGATCGAAGAACGGGATGCCATCGAGCCCGATCCCCTCGGCGATGAACGGCGCCGAGCCGGGGCAGATCATGTCGGGGAAGGTCGTCGCGACCAACAGGAGATCGATGTCGCCCGACTGGAGTCCGGCCGCCTCGATCGCCCGTGCGCCCGCGGTGGCGCTCATGTCCGACGGCAACTCGTCGTCGCGGAGCACGTGGCGGGTTTGGATGCCCGTTCGCTGGACGATCCACTCGTCCGACGTGTTGACGAGCTTCTCGAGGTCGGCGTTCGTGAGCGTTTTGTCCGGGACGTGGCTGCCGGTGCCGATGATCCTACTGCCCATGCTGCTCCCATCCGGACACGCCGGCCGAGAGCCGATCGATCAGGCCGACCTCGACCTCACGGTAGGCGACTTCGATCGCGGAGCCGATCGCGGCGGCGTCCGATCGGCCGTGGGCGATCACGACGACTCCGTCGACGCCGAGGAGCGGGGCGCCGCCTCGCTCCCGGTAGGACATGGTGCGCTTGACGCGCGAGAACGAGCCGCTCATCAGCAGCGCACCGAACATGGCGATCGCTCGGCCGCGGATCGTCCGCTTCAGGAGGCTGGTCACCGCCGAGATGCCGCCCTCGACCGCCTTGAGGAACACGTTCCCGACGAACCCGTCGCAGATGACGACGTCCACCGGTCGGTCGACGAGAAGGTGATGCGCTTCGACGTTGCCGACGAAGGGGAGCGGGCCTTGCTCGATGCGGTCGAACGTGTCCGCAATCAGTCGGTTCCCCTTTCCGCGCTCCGCGCCGATGTTGAGGAGGCCGCACGTCGCGTTCTCGATGCCCAAGACGTCACGGGCGTATGAGGCGCCCATCAGCGCGAAGTGGAAGAGCTGATCCGGCGTGCAGTCGCTGGTCGCTCCGACGTCGATGACCATGATGTCCGCACCGGCGAGGGTCGGAAGCGACGCGAGGATGCCGGGTCGCGGGATCCCCGGGATGCGATCGAGGATGAAGATCGAACCGGCGACGACGGCCCCGGTGTTGCCCGGCGAAACGAGCGCGTCCACATCGCCGCTGTTCAGCGCGTTCAGGCCGAGAACGAGCGACGAGTCCTTCTTCTCGCGGATGGCCTTGACCGGGGCGTCGTCCATGCGGATCATCTGCGAGCTTGCCAGGACGTCGAACTGGCCGCCCGGCTTCTCGCCGAGACCGGTCAGCGCGTGTTCGATCTGCGCGGGATCTCCGGCGAAGACGACGTCGATCGATCGACGGCGTCCGGTAGCGACGCCACCCTTCACCAGTTCGTGACTCGGCAGGTCACCACCCATCACATCCAGCAGGATTCGCATCGGAGCCCACTTCCATACAAAGAGATGGTGCCGAGGGCGGGACTTGAACCCGCACGGACGTTAAAGTCCACATGGCCCTCAACCATGCGCGTCTGCCAATTCCGCCACCTCGGCAACACGCGCAATGGTAGCGGACCGCCTGAGGGGGGTCAACCGACGCGTGACGGGGGTGCGGGCGCTGCGCGAACTATGAGCGGAACTTGCCTTCTGTAGCAAATCGGCCTATGATGAACTCCGATGATCGAGTAAAACGCTGCATCCCAAAGGGCGGAGGTGACGGGATGAATGGCAGGTCATTCGCCGGCTGCATTCTGCGCGGATTCTTGGTACTTGTTCTGGTCCTTGCGGCAGGCCTCGGAGCAGTCTCCGAGTCTGCGACATACTTCGGAGTCACATTCCCCAACGGAGACCTCGCGTTTGCGGATCGCGTCGTCGATTACCTCGTGGCAAGCTGTGTGCGGGACGCGTACGACGATCCCGAGGAAGCGCTCGGCCCACCCGATGCGCGGTGCAACGGCTGCGAGGGGTGCGACGGCTGCGACACGAACGCCGTGTCCCTGGGTTTCCGACTCTCCGTTCTCGACAACCGCGGGTATCTGATCATCGAGTTCGTCGACAACCTATTGATCGACGTCGCCGGAGCGGATTTGTTCGTCTACATCACGAACAGCCGGCCAGCCCGCGTCGAGATCAGCACCGACGGATTCAACTACATCTTCGTCGGGGAGACGGTCGGGTATCCCGGCGCGATCGATATCGGCCCGTACGTCGGCGCGAGCGATCAGTTCCGATACGTTCGACTGAGCGACGTCCCGGCGGACGAGGATCACTCGGCGTGCCCCGGACCGAGCATCGACGCCATCGGCGCGATGGGCCCCGCCGTTCAGGAGGCCGAAGGAGAGGCGTTCGGAAGCCTTTCTCTGCAGCCGATCGGCGATCTCGCGTTTGCGTTCCAGTACTCGCCGACGTCCTTCTATCTCATCCTCGATTCGTCCTCCAGCATGGGCGAGGTGATCGACGGTGAGGTCAAGCTCGACATCACGAAGGACGTGGTCTCCGACCTCCTCGAGAACCTGCCCACCGGAGCCCTCGTCGGCGTGAGAACGTTCGGCGGCCACTGCTCGACCAACCTCCTCGCTCCGGTCGCGCCGTTGGAGTCGGCGGCCCTTCGAACCGAGATCCTCAAGATGACGCCCAGGGGCGCGACACCGATTGCCCTCGCACTCGAGAAGGCGCGGGAGGACCTCACAGCCATCGCCGGCCCGAAGCTGATCCTCCTCGTGAGTGACGGCATCGAGACCTGCAAGGGCGATCCCGTGACGGCGGCGAGAGACTTCGTCGACGCCGGTTTGGATCTACGGATCCACGTCGTTGGCTTCGACATCAGCCGGAACGTACCGGCGCGCGATCAGCTGATCTCGATCGCGCAGTCCACCGGCGGCCTCTACTTCGATGCCAACAACAGCGACGAGCTCCGACAGGCGCTCTCGATCGCCTCACCGTTCAGCTACACGGTGTTCGATGAGGGCGGGAACGTTGTCTTCGAGGGGCGAATCGGCCAGGACGGTCCCTCCCTGCCCGCTGGGATCTACACCGTGGTCATCGACTCGAATCCGCCGATCACGCTGACCAGCGTGGTCGTGCAGGATCAGGCGACGACGCTGATCACGGTCGAGCAGGACAACGGGGGATTCCACGCGGAGGTCGAGGACTAGGCGCAAGAGGAAGGAACGCGGCGCGGCGTCCCCGATCGACCGCCCTCGTGGTGGGGCCGCGTCAAAGCAGCGCGCCACCGTGGACGTCGAGGATCGTACCTGTGACGTAGGAGGCCTCGTCCGACGCGAGGAACGCAACCACTGCAGCGATCTCGGCCGGTTCTGCAATACGCCCGAGTGGCACCTTCGATGCCGCGCCCGGAGGCAGGTTCTCCCCCGTGTCGACGAACCCAGGGGAGACCGCATTGACGCGAATCCCGTACGGTCCCTCGGTCTTCGCCAGCGTCCTCGTCAGTAGGCCGACGCCTGCCTTGGCAACCGCGTACGGGAGCGTATTCGGCGTGGCGCGCCGCCGCCCCGCGTGCATCGTTGCGATGTTGACGATCGACCCTGCGCCCCGCTCCCGCATCGCGGGCAGCAGTGCTTTGCAGCAGAGGAATGCGGCGATCAGGTTGGTCGACAGGACGTGGTTCCACTCGTCTGGCGACGTCTCGAGAAGCGGCTTCCACAGGAAGGCGCCGACGTTGTTGACGAGCAGATCGATCGGACCGCGCGCGACGGCTTTCTCGGCCATTCGCGCGACGTCGGACTCCTTCGTCACGTCGGCGCGGATCAGCTCTGCGTCGGCGCGGATCGCGCGGACGGCCTCAAGCGCGTGGGACGCCTGTTCGTCGTTGCGTGCGTAGTTCAGGACGGGAGTGTATCCATCCTGTGCGAGCCGGAGTGCAACGGCGAGGCCGATGTTGCGTGTGCTGCCTGTGATCAGGGCACGGCGCTCGGCAGACATCACGAGGATGTGGGAGGACGTTGGACCTGCTCGATGACGACCGAGAGGTCGTCCTGCACGTGATGGAGGCTTTCCCGGAGCGTCGCCGGGTCGACGTGCGCGAGCGGAACGAGGGGATCCTCGGCGAGTTGCTCGAGGTAGACGTCGATGTCGGCGATGACCGCCGAGAGGCAGGACAAGCCGCTCCCGCTGTTCGCATCCTCGAAGTGTTGGATGCTCTCCTGAAGCTGCCCGATCGCCCTTCCGATAAGACTCAGGAGGTCGACCGCTTCGCTCGAATGATTCACTCTGATCTCCCTCTTCCGTCCCGATTGTTCCTCATCACGGCGAGTCCTAGTTGTCCGTGCCCCGCTCGAGGTTGTCCTTCATCGCGTCGAGGATGCGTTCCTTCAGGTGGGATACCTGTCGCTGAGATATGCCGAGTTCCTTCCCGACCTCCGATTGGCTCTTCCCCTCGTAGAACAGGCCGGCAATGATCTGCTGCTGGATTTCCGTCAGCTGTTCGATCGCGACCAGGACGCGCACCCGAACGTCGAACGGCAGGTCGTCCGTCCTTGCCATGAGGCGCTCGACCGTGGGTGCCGCCGGGTTCGGGTCACTGGTGCGGCGCTGCTGGTCGATCGAGACGTACGTCATCGTCTCGCGGCCCCGCAGGAGCGTCGTCAACTGCTCCTCCGACAGTTCGAGGCGCGCCGCCAGCTCGGACAGCATCGGCGGCCGCCCACGCTGCTGGAAGAACGCCTCCTCGGCCTCCTTGACCCGGCGGTTCATCGTCTGCACCCACTGGGGGATCCGGATCGTCGCGTGCTTGTCGCGGATGTAGTGCCGGATCTCGCCCTGGATGAGGTAGCTCGCGTAGGTGCTGAACCGGGTGTTGCGAGCGAGGTCGAAGTTCGTCACCGCGTTCAGCAGGCCGATGTACCCGGCCTGGATCAGATCGTCGAGCGGCTCGCCGGAACTGAGGAACTTGAGCGCGACAGACTTCACCAGACCGACGTTTCGGCGAACGATCTCCTCGCGGAGGCCGGCCGTATCGGCCTTCTCCTCGTCGGCCGCTTGGCGGAGGAGCTCGATGAGTTGCTCGTTCGTCGACCCTGGTGGCGGTGTTCTCGATGGTTCGCGCATGGCTGCTGGTCACTCCGGCCCGGCGGGCGTTCCCGTCCTCGGACACAGTGTGCGGGCACGGCGGCCGGGATCGGATGATCTACGACCGGGATTTCTAGGACGTCTGCCACCACAGCAGGAGGGCAAACAACACGGCGAAGAGGGTCAGCCGAAGGAGGCTCGAACGGAAGACGAGCGATGGAGCGCGCTTGAGGGGAGACGAGCAGCCGTGAATCGTGCATGTCCCGATCGCGTTTCGGAGTTCGAATTCCTGGGCGCGGCCGGCGCCGAGCACGACCTCGTCCCCGACGAAGACGACCGGTACGCTTGACGTCTCCAACTCGTAGGCCGTCGTCAGCTCCATCAGGAGGTCGAGCACACTCGGCTCGGAGATGTCGTACCGAACGATCGCCGACTCGGGCAGCTCGGACACGAGCCCCTCGAGAAGCTCTTCGATCTGGGCGCAGTCCGGGCAGCCTTCCTCATAAAATACGACGATCCACGGCTCCGCATCCTGCGCAGCAAGGGAGGGCATCGCGGCCAGCGCGAGCACGGCCAACGCGAGGAGACTCGTGGCGCGGCGCATCGCTACATCCACCCCACGAGCACCGCGACGAGCATCCCGACGCCGAGCAAGAACATGACGATTCCGGAGATCAGATGTAGCTTCCCGAGCCGCGCGGAGCGCCACCGCTCGGCACGGGCAGTCGTCGTGAAACCGAAGTGAACGCCGAGCGTGATCGCGATCAGAGGGAGCACGAAGATCAGGTTGTACAGGAGCAGGTACAGGATCCCATTGCTGCGCGTCGTCGTCTTGCTCAACAGTGCTAGGATGGCGATGTACGGCCCGGACGAGCAGGGGAGCAAGAACAACGAGTCGAGGATACCGACGACGAAGGCACCCGGCACGGAGACGACCGAGGACGTCAGCCGCTTCACGGTCGGTCTCCACCGTTGCGGAACCTCGATCGTGAACCACTTCCCGTAGGCGAAGTAGTCCTTCATGTTCCAGAGGCCGAGCAGGATCGCGAGGCCCGACACTGCCATGATGAACGGGCGCTGGACGCCGGCCGCCTGGATCGCGGAGAAGATTCCGATGCCCATCAGGAAGTACGAGATGTAGATGGCGATCGTGAACGCGAAGCCGGCCCGCAACACCAACGACTTGCTCCCCTTCCGCTGAGCCACCAGCAGCGTGCCGAGGAGGAGAACGAGAACCGCAAACGTGCATGGATTCACCGAGTCGGCCGCCGCAGCGAGGATCACGGCGGGGATTGTCAGGCTCTCCGCGAGGCTGGGGCCCTCCTGCGAGTCGTCGATCCGTGACAGGGGGGACGGCACCCCGGTGTCGATTGCGCGCTGGATCGCCGTCTCCAGGGCGATCTCCTCGGGCCTTCCGATCGGGGCGTACGGCTCGTCCTGGAGGCCGTAGAAGACGCCGCCGACGAGGGCTACGTCACCGACGAAGATGATCGGAACGGATCCTTCCTGCACGTCGTATGCGGCGAGGAGCCTCGGGAGCAGGTCGAGTGATTCCGCCTCGTGGATCTCGTAGTGGACGATCTCGAGGTCGGGGTGGCTCGGGTGGATCGACTCAAGGAACGTCTCGGTGCGGGCGCAGTGCGAGCAACCGATCTCGTGGAAGAACACGAGGGTGGTCTCGGCGGCCGCAACGCACGCCACGCCAACGACGAGCGCGAGAGTGACGAAGAATCGCTTCCTGCTCAAGCTGGGCTCCCTTCCTGCGGTTTCGCCGCCGCCGCCGGTCAGTCCGCGCCGAGGAGGAACCGATCTCCGAACTGTCGGATCCACTCGTCGAGGCCGCCGAGAAGGCTCCGAGCCTGCGTGTAGCCGGCATTGAGCATCATCTGGGCGACGGCGTCACTCTGCGTGGTCGACTGGTCGTAGACGACGATCAGCGCGTCCTTCGGCAGTCCGCTCAGCCGCTCGGTGGTGATCTGCGCGTACGGGATGTTGATCGCGCCGAACAGGTGCGATGCGGCGTAGTCTTCCGGATCGCGGAGGTCGATCAACACGTACGTCAGATACCGGAGTTCCGCGATGTCCAGGCATTGCTCGTCGAAGTTCTCGTCTTCCCGATCCGGACAAGCGAGCCGCTCCCGGCCCTCCCTGTCGGCGGGCTCGAACGTATCGGTCGCCGTCTGGAGAAGGAACGTTCCGTACCAGCGTGTCCACTCGTCCAGTCCCCCGAGGGAATAGAACAGGGTCCCGTAGCCGGCGGTCTTGAGGCCGGCCGCGGCGAGTTGAGCGGACTCCCCGGCCTGGTCGTGGAGCACAATCAGAGCGTCTGGCGGGAGCCGGTCGAGCCATTCGGGCAGCTGTGCGGCCGGGATGTTGACCGCACCGATGATGTGCGCCTCCGCGTACGCCTCGGGGTCGCGGAGGTCGACGAGGAGCGTGAACAGGTAGCTCATGTCGCTGATCGACGTGTGGTAGTTCTGCGCTCGGGTGACTTCACCGCTCACGCGGAGGGTGAACTTCGGTCGATCGGAGGAGTGCGAATCGGCGTACTCCGGATCGTTGCTGTAGATGTAGATCGACTTGCTGATCCGACCGCCGAATCCGGCCGTGTCGACCATGACCTCGAGTTCGACCTCCTCACCGGGACCGAGCCGGTCGGTGGCGAGTGCGGCCGTCGTACAGCCGCACGAGGCCGCCACGCGCTCGATCAGCAGAACCTCGTCACCGTTGTTCTCGATGACGAAGACGTGGCTGACTATGAAGCCCTCAAGGATCGAGCCGAAGTCGTAGGTCGTTTCTTCGACGTGGATCTTCGGTGCCGCGGAGACGGTAGCGGCGAATGCGAGACACGTGACGACGACTGCAAGTAGCACCTTCTTCATCGGTTCCCTCCATCTGATCGTGTCGGGGTATTGTACCCACAACTCCCCTTTTGGTCCTGCCATGTGGCACGACCGTTCGGACCATCTACCCGACGCGCGGCGCAAGGTTGCAGCGCGCCTTTTGCGCACCGGGTGGGCGGCTCGTAAACTCCGGCCCGAAGGAGCGAAGACATGCACGACGTTCGAATGAGCGGAGAAGACGTCCTCAAGCGCCAACTCGAATTGGCCGAGGCGAACCATCGTCGGCTGAGCGATCGCGGTGTTCGCGCGATCTCTGTGCTCGGAGCCATCGGAAGCGGCAAGACGACGCTGATCGAGCGGCTGATCGACAGGCTGTCCTCGGCGGGAGAGGCGGTCGGAACCATCGCGGCGGACTCCGCCGGCGATGACGATCACCAGCGGTTCCTGGCGCGAGGGGCACGATCGGTCAACCTGAACACGCAGGACGACTGCCACCTGGACGCCCATACGGTGGATCACGCGATGGAGCAGCTCGGGCTCGACGGCCTGAAGTACCTGTTCGTCGAGAACGTCGGAAACCTGATCTGTCCGGCCGACTTCCCGCTCGGCGTCGATCGCGAGATCGTCGTGATCTCCGTGACGGAGGGGGACGACATGGTGCGAAAGCACCCGAAGATCTTCGCCCAGACGGACGTGATGGTCGTGAACAAGATCGACCTCGCCGACGCGGTCGGGGTCGATCCGCAGCGGATCGTCTCCGACTTCGAGGAGATCAATCCGCACGGCGCAATCGTATTGACCGACGCGCGGCACGAGCGCGGAATCGACGTGCTGGTCGCGGCGTTGGGAATCGAATGCACGAGTACTCCGTCGTCAGCGAGCTGATCTCGGCGCTGCTGCCGAAGGTCGAGGAGCATCCCGGGCGGATCACCGCCGTGATCCTCGTCAAGGGGGAGCTGCGGATCCTCTCGGATTCGGCGCTGAAGAACGCGTTCGAGCTTCTGGCCGAGGGCACACGACTGAGCGGGTCCGAGCTGATCGTCGAACGGGTCGAGGTCCGCGTCCGGTGCGAGGAGTGCGGCTACGAAGGCGCAGCGGAGCACGTCAGGGAGGAGTCGTTTCACTTCGCGATCCCGATCCTGACCTGCCCGACGTGCGGCGGCGAGGTCGACGTAGTGGCCGGTCGGGAGCTGTACGTCGATCGTGTGACGATCGAGCAAGACACCAAGGAGACGACGGAGGAGACGGCGACCACGACATGAGCGCGGAGCGGCAGCGGCTTCTCGTCCAGGGCGTCGTCCAGGGGGTCGGATTTCGCCCGTTCGTCTATCGGATCGCGGTCGCCCACGGGCTCGGCGGCTCCGTGCGGAATCGGGGTGACGCCGGGGTAGAGATCTTCATCGAAGGGTCGGCGGCATCGATCGAGGGTTTCCGGCTGCAATTGGAGCGGGACCTGCCGCCGCTCGCACGGGTCACGTCGATCGAGATGGATCGGCGCGACGCGACCGGCGACATGGCGTTCGTCATCCTCCCTTCGACCGAGGAGGGAGCGGGTGGCGGGGTTCTTCCCCCCGATGTGGCGACATGCGACGCGTGCATCGGCGAGATCCTCGGTGACTCGCGGTTCACCGGCTATTGGGCGACGAGCTGCACCGACTGCGGCCCTCGATTCACCGTCATCGAGTCGTTGCCGTACGATCGTCCGCGCACGTCGATGCGCGACTTCCCGATGTGCATCGAATGCGAGGCGGAGTATCGCGATCCGCTCGAACGTCGCTACCACGCGCAGACCACGGCATGTCCCGCATGCGGGCCCGAGCTGACGTTCGACGGCACTTCCGGGACGGCCGGCGAGGCCGTCGATCGCGCCGTCGCCGCCCTGGAGCGCGGCGCGATCGTGGCGATCAAGGGGATCGGCGGGACGCACTTGGCGTGCGACGCGACCAGCGAGGAAGCGGTCGTTCGGCTTCGCGAACGGGTCGGACGACGATCGCAGCCGTACGCGGTGATGGCCACGGACGTGATGATGCGATCCTTCGTTGATCCCGACGATGCCGAATGGGAGGGGCTTCTCGGGCCGGAACGGCCGATTGTCGTCCTCCGCCTTCGACCGGGGCGGCTGGCGACCGCCGTAGCCCCCGGCCTGCACACCGTCGGCGTGATGCTCCCCTACACCGGCCTGCACCATCTGCTGTTCGCCCGGATCGATCGCCCGCTGGTGATGACGAGCGCGAACCTCCCCGGGCGGCCGATGCTGATCGATAGCGGGGAGATCGTCCGCCGACTGGAAGGCGTCGCCGACCATCTGCTGCTGCACGACCGGCGAATCGTCGCGCGATGCGACGACTCGGTGCGACGGCGGGTCGCGGGGCGATTCGTCTTTCTCCGGCGCTCGCGCGGGTGGGTTCCCGGACCGATTGACGCGTCGCTGGGGAAGGAGCCGATCCTCGCCCTCGGGCCGGAGACCGACCTGACGTTCACGATGTACGACAAGGATGCGGCGACGGTGTCGCAACACATCGGCTCGGTCGATGACGTCGAGACGATCGAGTTCCTTCGCGAAGCGATCGATCACCTCGGGCGAATCGTCCGCGCGCCGACGCCACGGATCATCGCGTGCGACCTCCACCCCCGGTTCGCGACGACGTGGCTCGCCGGCGAGCTGTCGGAGCGGGCCGGCGCGCGGGTCGTGCGCGTTCAGCATCACGCGGCGCACCTCCTCTCCGTCATGGCCGAGCATGGTCTCGATGAGGCGATCGGCGTGATCCTCGACGGCTACGGATATGGGTGGAACGGCGACGCCTGGGGCGGGGAGCTATTGGTCTGCCGGGATGGCACGCTCGGACGAGCGGGCTTCCTCAAGCCAGTCCGGCTGCCCGGGGGAGACGTGGCGGCGAGGCAGCCGCTTCGCATGGCGGCGGCGTACTTGCACGCGGGGGGCGCGGCTGGGACCGACATTGCTGCGGCACTGGCACAGCGTGGGATGGGAGAGTCGGAGATCGACCTGCTTCTCACGCAGATCGGGCGGGGCGTCAACGCGCCATGGACGACCAGCGCCGGCCGCTTCCTTGACGCCGTCTCCGCGTGGCTCGGTGTCTGCTTGGAGCGGACGTACGAGGGCGAGCCGGCGATGCGTCTCGAGGCGATCGCCGCCGCGGGCGCGGCCGAACCGATTGAGGCTGGGATCGAACGCAGCAAGGCCGGCCGCGTAGTCGACACGGTCGAGCTGTTCGGGCGCCTAGTTCGTCTCGCGGAGACGCACAGGGTCGAGGACGTCGCGGCGACGGCCCAAAGCGCCCTCGCGGTCGGTGTTGCGCGAACCGCGGCCGACCTCGCGGCGGAAGTCGGCATCCGGGACGTCTGTTTCAGCGGAGGAGTTGCCTACAACGACGCGATTGCGACATCGGTCCGTCGTGTGGTCGAGGCGGCGGATCTGCGATACTGGACGAGCGAGCGGGTCCCGTGCGGCGACGGGGGCGTCTCGTTCGGTCAGGCGGCGTACGCGGGTCGGGGGATCGAGATCCTAGAAGCAGACCGGCCCGAGGCAGCAACCGCCGGCGACCGCGAGTAGGCTTCCGAGCAGTCCGAGAGAGAGAATCCATCGAATCATGGAGCGCATTGTACGCCGCCGCGTGGACTTCACAAGGACGCTCGTCGGCCCTCAAGGGGGCAAGAGACACGGGGGACGGTCGGTCGACCGTCCCCCGTCTCCGCAGGCTCGTTCGGCTGGCGCAAGGAGGGTGTTGGATTCTCTTGTTGGATCTACCCGCAGTGGGCGGATCGGTTTCGAGGAAGCACTGGGGTCGCGGAGGACCAGGCGACGCTAGCGCGCGGCTGCGGGATTGAGGAGCCAGGCGGCGATCTGTGCCTCCCACCTGGCTTGCCCTGCGGCGTCGTTCCCGTGGCGGGTCTCGGCGTCATACCGGGACTGGGCGGCTTGAAGCTGCGTGAGGACCTCGTTCGCTCGCTGTTGAAGCGTGGAGTTCAGGGTGCCGATGACGCTGTCCTTCGTTGCATGGGTCGCCTGAACGCAGGGCAGCACGATTTCGAGTTTCCGGCGGAACACCTCGTTCAGATCGAAATGCAGTCGCTCGTGGCGCAGCACCTGTTCGGTCGCCTTGCCCGGGACGACCCATGAGAGAGACGGCTCCATCGTGTTGGTGACGGTGACCTCGCCCACGTGCCCTGTCCAATCGCCGCCGGTCGACGTCAGCGAATAGCTGGCGTGCCACCGGATCGTCATGTGGATGGCCGCGGCCTCGCTGCGGTGGACGGCGTCGGCCGGTGCGGTGCACTGGAAGAGGCTCCAGGTGATCGGCGCAGCACCATTCCACGGCACGCTTGGGACGGAGGCTTCGGACGACGCCGCGAAGGCGGCGAGCCCGAGGAGGCAGACGAAGAGGGAGAGCGCGACGGCGCGGTACGAGGATCTCCGTGCGGTGTGTTTCACGTTCCCCCCTTCCGGTCGATAGTACCAGAGGCGAACGGGCTCTACCAGCCTCCTCCTCCTCCTCCTCCAAACCCGCCGCCGGAGAAGCCACCTCCGAAGCTGCTTCCTCCGCCCCACGCCGATCGTCCGCCCGACGCGGTTCTCGGTGCCGAGACGAAGGTTCGCTCCATGCCGGAGGTCAAGTGGAGCATCGACAGCGTGAACAGATGCGCCCGGAAGACCGGTGTGCGGCCGGCGTACCAGTCGGGTGGCTGCTCGAGCAATCCCTCGAACTGCTTCGACCAGATCGACGTGAGGTTCAGCGCAATCGCGTACGGGAGGAGCTTCTCGAACAGCTGTGGGCTCTTCTCCGGCGCGTCGTGGTACTCGATCCGATCGAGTTCCGCTCGCCGGATGTACTCGGAGAGGCCGAGGAGCTCCTCGAGTGCGTGAACGCCCTGGCGGGTCTTCCGCGGCATGATCGGAGAGAAAGCGAGAACGATCAGCCCGCAGAGGGCGATCGCGATCCCGAGATACAGGGAGGCCGAGGCGACGCCGGCCGCTCCGCCGAGCGCGATGCCCGCAATGCCCAGAGAGCCGTAGAAGCGGCGTGTTCGCTCCGGGTTGTGCGGGTAGTAGCCCTTCGAGATCAATCCGCCGTACAGCTTCGACTTGATCGTCGGGAGGTGGCGGTAGAACTCGCTCTCGAGCGACGAGAGCGTTCGCACGTCGGGGTTCTCAGCGTCGAACAGAGCGACAAACAGACGCTGCTCGGCGTCGGAGAGATCCTCGGGAGGCCGGCCGCGGCGGACGAACCGGTAGTCGGTCGACGATCGGCCGAACAGTGCCTTCACGCGGTCCCCGAGCCCCTCCGCCTCGTCGACCTCCTCGATCGCGAGGTAGCCGCGCACCGCCAGGCCGATCAGCATCGCGCTGACGTCGCGCAGGTCGGCGCGATCGTCGATGAGCACCCCGGCTTCGCCCGGATGCATCCCGGACGGCGGCTCGAACGCCGGGGCGATCGTTCGCTTGCGCGGGTCACGGCCCACTCGGAACCAGAGGAGGATCATCCCGACGAGCGCGAGGATCGGGAGCGCGCCGTACCAGTTCGCGGAGAGGAACCACACGACCTGCTGGCTCGCTGACGGCGGCTCGATCGGGAGCTGGTCCCGCGGGATCGCCACGTCGATTGTCAGCGCCTCGCCCGGGGAGAGGTGCCCGGCGGCGAAGACGAGATCCCCGTTCTCGGAAAGCGTCGCCGGCGCGCCACGCATCGCACTGCCGGCGCGCCCGACGTAGGAGATCGTCGCGAGCGACGAGCGATCGACCGTCTCCGGGAGTACAACCGTCGCCGTGACTTGTCGGATCGGGATTCGCCACGCGGTTCCGATGACGTTCCAGTACAGCTGAAGGTAGTCGTCGAGGAAGACGATGGCGCGATCGACGGCGTAGGCGATCGTGTACGTGTAAGTGCCGACGATCGTCCGATCGGGGTCGCCGATCCGGAAGCGTACGTCGCGGCCGAGGCGTCGAACTGTGTACGGAACCGGCGCGCCGTCCAGTGCGATCCGCTCCAACTCGAGATCGATCGCCACATTGGCGCCCCGAGGATCGCGGTACGAGACCGGGATCTCGCGGTCGATTCCGTGGTGGGGCGTGTAGAAGATCACGGCGAGCCGCTCGGTGACGCGCAGCGTTCCGGTCGGCTCGACGACGATCGTCGTGTCGAAGTGCGCGATCTCGAGCGAAGCAACGGCGGCGAAGCCAGACGCGAGGAGCGCGACGGCCAGAAGAGCGATCGGGCGCGCGGCACTCATCGGAACCGGACGGACGGTGCTTCGCGCTGTTCTTCGCCGGGGAGGGAGTAGAACTCGCGCTCGCGGAAGCCGAACAGATTGGCGATCACGTTCCGCGGGAAGGCCTGGATCATCGTGTTGAGGTCCCGGACGACGGCGTTATAGTAGCGGCGCGACCGCTGGATTGCGTCCTCGACCTCCTCGAGCGTCTGCTGTAGCCCGAGGAAGTTCTGGTTTGCCTTCAGGTCGGGATACGCCTCGACGATAGCGAACAGCGACTTGAGCGCGCCCTTCAGACCGAGCTCGGCCTCCGCCTGCGCGCGTGGGCTCGATGCGTCGATCGCTCGAGAACGGGCCAACGTCACCTGCTCGAAGACGTCCGACTCGTGGGACGCGTACCCCTTGACGGTCTCGACAAGGTTCGGGATCAGATCCCAGCGGCGCTTCAGCTGTGTGTCGATGTCCCGCCACGCCTCCTCCGACCGGACGCGGAGCCGGATGAGCCGGTTGTACGTGAGTCCTCCCCACAGGAGGACGATCCCTCCGATGATGATGACGTAGCCGATTGCGCTCATGCTGCCTCCTTCTCGTGCAGTCGCACGATTCTAGCGAGGGAACGGGGGATCGGCCAGCGCACGGAGCGGGCCAATCCGCGCGGGCGACCGGAGGGAAGCCCGTTGCGGCAGGAGATTCGGAGGGGTATCCTCGCTGCGCTTCGCAAGAGACACTCAGCCATTCAGGAGGGCATGATGCACAAGAGGCTGTTCACACCCGGGCCGACGCAGGTTCGCGCGGAGATCCTCAAGGAGCTCGCGACGCCCCAGGTTCACCATCGATCGCCGGAGTTCTCGGAGCTGTACGCGGACATCCAACCAAAGCTGCAGCAGGTCCTGTTCACGAAGAACTCGGTGCTGCTGTTCACCTCGTCGTCGACCGGGGCGATGGCGTCGGCGGTGACTAACCTGGTCGCCAAGCGATGTTTGAACCTCGTCAACGGGGCGTTCTCGAAGCGGTGGCACGAGATCACCGTGGGTAACGGCGTTCCGTGTGACGCGTTCGAGCTGCCGTGGGACGTCGCGGTGAAACCGGAGATGGTCGAGGAACAGCTGGCGACCGGGAAGTATGATGCGGTCACACTTGTCTACAACGAGACGTCGACGGGAATGCTCAACCCGCTAAAGGAGATCGCGGAGGTCGTCGCCCGGCATCCCGACGTGTTCCTCCTCGTCGATGCGGTCTCCGGCATGGCCGGCGCACCGATCGAGACCGATGCGTGGAAGATCGATTTCGTTCTCGCCGGCGTGCAGAAGGCGTTCGCCCTGCCGGCCGGACTCGCCGTCGCCGCGGTCAGCGAACGCGCGCTCGAGCGGGCGAAGACGGTGCCGCCGCGCAGCTACTACTTCAGCCTGCCGAAGATGCACAAGTCGCACCTGAAGAATCAGACGCCTTCGACCCCAGCGATTCCTCACATGTATGCGCTGAATGCACAACTCAACGACATGCTCGCCGAGGGGATGGAGCGGCGGTTCGCGCGGCACGCGAAGATGGCATCGATCGTTCAGGCGTGGGCGAAGAAGCACTTCGACATCTACCCGGAAGACGGATACTGGTCGCCGACGCTGACGAGCGTGAAGAACACGGCGGAGATCGATGTGGCCGGCATGATCAAGACACTGGCCGACGAGTACAATCTGCGGATCTCGAACGGCTACGGCGACATCAAGGGCGTGACGTTCCGAATCGCTCACATGGGCGACGCGCAGGTCGACGAAATCGAAGGGTTGCTGAGGGCGATCGAGTCGGTCCTCGGCCTGTAGGGGGTGCAATGATGGCATTCAAGGTTCTGGCCTCGGATCCGCTGGCCGCGGGGGCGATTGCGGCGATGCGTGACGCGGGACTCGACGTTGACGAGAAGACGGAGCTGTCCGTCGACCAGTTGAAGGTCGAGATCGCCGCGTACGACGCGATCGTCATCCGAAGCGCGACGAAGGTGCGGGCGGAGATCATCGATGCGGCGACGAACCTGAAGCTGGTCGTCCGCGCCGGCGTCGGGCTGGACAACGTCGATGTCGAGTACGCGAAGGGGAAGGGCGTCGAGGTGCGCAACACCCCCGCGGCGTCGTCGAATTCGGTCGCCGAGCTTGCACTTGGCCATGTGCTGTCGCTTGCCCGCCACATCGGTCGCGGCACCGCGTCGCTGAAGGCCGGCAAGTGGGAGAAGAAGCAGCTGAAAGGGGTCGAGATCGACGGCAAGACGCTCGGGATCGTCGGGATCGGCCGGATCGGGCAGATGCTCGCGCAGAAGGCAACCGCCCTCGGAATGCGCGTGATCTGTCAGGACGCATACCTGACGGAGAGTCCGATTCCCGAGATCGCGCCGATGGTCGATGTCGATCGGCTCCTGGCGGAGGCCGACTTCATTTCGCTGCACATCCCGTTCGACCCGGCCGTCGGACCGACGATCGGTGCGGGAGAGCTGGCGAAGATGAAGGACGGCGTCCGGATCGTGAATTGCGCCCGTGGGGGCGTCGTCGACGAGGCGGCGCTGGTGGCGGCGATGGAGAGCGGGAAGGTCGCCGGCGCGGCGCTCGACGTGTTCGAAACCGAGCCGCCGGCAGGAGATCACCCGGTGGTGGCGCAGGAGCCCGTGTCGTTCACCCCGCACATCGGGGCGTCGACGGTCGAGGCACAGGCTCGGGTCGGTGCGGAGGCGGCGCAGATCGTGATCGACTTCGCTGCGTCCCAGGCGTAGGGGAGCAAGGAGAGCCATGGCGAAGATCATACCGTTCCGAGCGTTTCGCTTCGATCCGGCAAAGGCCGGACCGGCCTCCGACGTCGCAACGCCGCCGTACGATCGCGTCTATCCGGACGTCCAAGCCGCCTGCTACGAGCGGAGCCCGAACTCGATCGTCCGGATCATCAAGGGCAAGGCGGAGACGAACGATGACGACGCGAACAACGTCTACACCCGCGCGGCGGGCTTCCTCGATCGCTGGATCGGCGAGGGGATCCTGGTGCGCGACGAGGTGCCTGCACTGTACGTCTACCACCAGCAGTACGCGTTCGGCGGAGAGCGGCTGACACGCAAAGGGTTCGTTGCGCTCGGGAAGCTCGAGCCGGAGAAGGTCCACGCGCACGAGAAGACGCTGAAGGGTCCGAAGGAGGATCGCCTCAAGCTGATGCGGGCGACGGAGGCGAACTTCGGCCACATCTTCATGCTGTATCAGGATCCGGAGCGCACCGCGGACGGCCTGCTCGCCCGCGCGATCGAAGGGGCCGAGCCGCTGATCGAGGCGACCGATGCCGACGGGAACGCCCACCGTGTGTGGCGGGTGACCGATCCGGCGACGATCGAGTCGGTGAAGCACGCCCTCTCCGACCGCGACCTGTACATCGCTGACGGTCATCACCGCTACGAGACCGCGGTGAACTACATGGGGGAATGCGCCGCAAGTGGGTGGGCTCCGGCGGCGCCGGAGTCGTTCGACGTCCGGATGATGACGCTGTTCAACGTTGCCGAGCCGGGGATGTCGATCCGCCCGATTCATCGGCTGGTCCACAGTGTGGACGGCTTCGACGCGGAGGCGTTCCTCGCCGCTGCGGGAGAGCAGTTCGACGTCGAGCGCCACGGATCGTTCGACGAGATGGCGGCCGCGACACAGGTGGGACGTGCACAGCATACGTTCGGCTGCTATTGCGGAGGGATCTTCGCAACCGTTGCGTTGCGGGACGTCGCGATCATGGACGAGATGATCGGGCCGGACCGGTCGTCAGACTACCGGCAACTCGACGTCACGATCCTCCACGCGGCGATTCTCGAGCGGTTGCTCGGGGTTGACGCGAAGGCGCTCGAGGAGCAGCGGAACGTGACCTACACGGTGGATGCCGCCAAGGGCGTCGAAGCGGTCGATCGCGGCGACGAGCAGCTCTTCCTTTTCCTGAATTCGACGTCGGCCGATGAGGTCGTTCGCGTTGCGGATCATGGCGAGAAGATGCCGCAGAAGTCGACCGACTTCTACCCGAAGCTGCTGACCGGACTGGTGCTGTCGGTGATGGAGATCGAGAGGTAGTCGCACCGCCGCACGGCGGGTGCGAGATGGCCGTTGAAGGGGAGCCGGCGCGCTCCCCTTCATGCTTTCCGGCGCGGCCATCTGTCCCGGCGGTCCGGGACAAAGCCACGACCTCATCCTCGCCCATTTCCCGTTGGGACATCGGCTTCTCGCCTACTCTTCCGAAGGTGAGAACACGGAGGAGGTCATCATGCCACGGTTGTGCGCGCGCATTGCGATTTGCGTTGTCCTGCTCTCGCTCGTCGGCGGGATCGGGTTAGCGAACGGCGTCGGATTCACAGGTTTCGTCGGATTGGGGATCACTTACACCCCCGTCCCACCGACGTCATTCAACATCGCTGCGGATCTCAAACTGGCGTTCGACGTGTCCGGTTTCTCCTTCCTGTCTGAGACGGGGTTCGATTTGATCGGATTCCAGTCCCAGCGGGTCGCGCTCGGGATCGATCTGGGGGCGGTCCGAATCGGCGAGGAGATCCTGTTCGATCCAAACTTCGCGCGGAACGAACTGGGTGTCGACCTGTCGATCGCCGGCGTCGACCTGGGTGTGGACTTCATTCTGGCGGACATCGGCAGCGTGCAGACGCCCACCTACAGCATGGGAGCGGTCATCGAGCTCTCGAGCGGGATCGTGTGCGGGTTTTCGATAACGAGCCTCACCGGATTCGGCGCGATCGATCTGGTCAACATGCTTGGAGGAGTCGAAGCACCGTTTTCACATCAGCTGCTGTACCTGTTCAACCACTTGGACACGCTCTGCGCGCTGCCGCTCGATCTGGACGTGACGATCGTTCCGGACTTCTACTTCGAAGAGGAGTTCGTCCGCCTCGAAGCGGACTTCATGGGGCTGATCGCGAGCAACACGACCTGGTTCGATGACGCCGGGCTGGCGAGGTTGATCTTCGAGCTCGGATACCGGTTCGAGGAGCCGTCACTCAGCTTCCTCGCGAGGATGGGAGTGGATGGATCGTTCGTCATCAACGACATCGGGTTCATCGTCGATCTCCAAGTCGACGTCGTCCGGTTCACGTCCCACACGTGGTTCGATGAGAATCCAGCGCCGGGCCCGATCCCGATTGTCTTCGGCGGTCAAGGCTTCGCGGTGTCATTCGAGCTGTGCGGGGTTCACATCACGACCGAGACCGCCTTCGACGGATCTCTGTGGTTCACGCAGCAGCTGATCGCGATCGAGGCGACGTTCGATCCGGTATCGTTCAGGAGCCTGACGGCGTTCGACGCTACCGGCTTTGCCTCGCAGTGCCTGTACGCCGACGTGACCATCTGCGGCGTCACGCTGTACACGAAAGCGGAGTTCGACTTCTCCGGCATCAACCTGGCTACGTTCGGGTTCGACTTCTCCTTCGGATCATGACAGAGCGCACCGACTTGACCCAGCTGGATCTCGAGGGCCTGCTCCGCCGCCTGAAGGAGGAGAGCGAGGACATCGGCGCGGTCCGGGAAGCGATCCTCCACCGCGGCAGTCCGATCATCGGTGAGGTGATCGCGGCGAGCTTCTCCACTTGCGGATTCACCAGCGAGGAGCTGTTCCGCCCCGGCTACCTCGGGCTGCTGAACGCGGTGTACAACTTCGACCTGTCCAGGGGGCGCTCGTTCCGTGAGTACGCGGAGAACCTCATCAAGGGAGAGATCCGGAACCACATTCGCGATCAGGTGCAGCAAGCGACGATCCCCATCCCCAACTGGATGCGGGACCTCAATCGCCAGATCGAGGTCGCCGAGGCGCGATTGCTGCGGGAGACCGGCCAGCTTCCGAGCCTCGGTGAGCTCGCCGAGACGGTGAACATCACCGAGGAGGGATTGGCGGAGATCTTCAAGGCCCGCGAAGCGCTGAGCTACGTCTCGCTCGACGCGAGCCAGCGTGAGAACGATCCGGTGCCGGAGATCGACTTGAGTCGGATCCGCTGCAAGCGGCCTTCCCCGTTCCCGATCGAGTATCGAATCAAGCTCGCCTCGGCGTTGGAGAAGCTGGCGGATCTGCAGCAGTACTTGCTCCACAGCCTGTTCCGATCGGCCGAGTAGACCGCGAGGCCCGCGTTGCCGCGGTACGTCTACCACCCATCCGGTGGAGGTACAATCACCGGAGAGGAGTCGATCCGCGTGGGAGCGCCGATCGAAGCAGACGAGCCGATGCCCATGACATCACGCGCAAGCCGGATAGCACGCTGGACTCTCGTTGCCGTCGTGATGATCGGCGCACTCGGAGTCGAGGTGCTCGCGGTCAAGATCAACGATACGACGATCACCCTTCAATCGCAGAAGTACTACGGTCGGTACGATCTCACGCGACTCAAGTACCGCGTGAAGACCGACAAGAACAAGGAATGGCCGACCTACTGGATCCTGGAGGCCGGTGCGTGCATCACCGAGGAGATGATCGACGTCGCGGCCTCGTCCCCGTTCACTTGGGTCGACGAGCCGTTCCGCGGTTTCCGGTTCGAGGTGACGGCGCGATCCCGGCGGTTCACCCTCTGGTTGGAGGGGCGGTGGGACGTCGGGGCGGTCGACACGGCCCTCTCCTACGAGGGTGGAGGGCAGGCCACCGGAGAGATCGACGGCCCGTACTGCGCCGGTTCGTCGATCTCCGTCGAGATCGTGCGCGGAGGCACCGTGGGCTTCCCGCCGGTGCTGGCGGTCGGGCGATTCGACGGCGACACGGACACGACGCTCCGCGTGACGAGCACGTCTGCGGGGTGGAGCCTCGATCGAAGCCTGGACCTGAGCCTCCCACCCGGGGCACGGGAAGACGTCGTCCTGCGGGTCTTCGAGGTGACCGTCACGCCGCATGGGGCGGGGTCCGGATCGACCGAGTTCGGCGTATCGTACGCACTGACGATCACCGAGGAAGACCTGAACGGCCTGCCGGAAGGGACGTATGTTATCGGGGTCTCCTACACGGTGTCCGCAGACAACTGATCGAATGAAACGGGGGATGAGTATGCAGGATGGGACACAGCGACCTGCGACGGCCCTGATCGCGATGGTGCTGGTGGTCTGTTGCGCGGCGACGGTGTACGCCGCCAGAGTCAGCCCGGCGAAACTCGACGTCGTTCAAGCGGCCGGGACGGTGGAGTCGTACGCGTTGACGATCACCAATGATGGGGACGCCGAGGAGGCCGTGAGCATCTATACCGGCGATTGGAGCCGCCTGGAGGACGGGACCTACGATTGGAGCCTCCCGGTCGACGGCGCGCGGTGGGTGTTCGACCGTCAGTTCGACGCCGGTGAGGAGGTGGAGATCCGCTACGCCGTTCGTCTCACAGCGGCCCTCGAGTTGCCGGTCCAGGGCCTGTTCCGGTCGGGATCGCCGCAGTTCGACGGCGCCGTGCAGGGCGTCGACGTCCTGGGGGACGAAGCGGTCGGTGACGGACCCGCCGGTCCGGGTGCCGGTGATCCGGTCTGGATCGGACGGACGCTCGAGACGATCGATCCGAACGGATGGGCGACGGTCGCGTTGACAATCCAAGCGGGCGCTGCCTTCGATGGGCTGGCGATCGTGGAGAGCTTCTCCGAGCGGGCGGAGGTCCTCGACCTTGACGCCAGCGGCGCTCGCCTCGAGACGGTGAACCGATCGAGCACCGGCTGGATTGCCGTTTCCCGCGCGCAGCTCGTCCTCGAGCCGGGAGAGAGTCGCACCGTCGAGGTGACCATTGCCACCCCGGACGATTACGAAGGGACATACTGGAGCGTGGTTTTTGCGGAGTCGTGTCCGGACGTCGAGGAGCGCGGCGGGATGCGCGTGCTCAACTGCTATCGATCGGCGATTCGGGTGTATGTGACGGCTCCCGAAACGGGTGTGCTGGAGGGGGCGGTGACCGCCGTCGAGGTGTCCGAGACGGTGCCGCTGACGATCGGGTCGACGTTCGAGAACACCGGAAACGTCGAACTGGTCGTCACGGGCGACATCGAAGTGATCGACCGAACCGGGGAGACCGTTCGCGACTTCGCGATCGCGGAGTTCAAGGTCTTGCCTGGCAGCTCGCGGATCGTTGTGACGATCGACGAGACCGGCGCCGCTCCGCTGCCTGCCGACATCTACCAGGCCGTCGTGTCGTTCGACTACGGCGGCGATGGACCGGTCGTCGGCGTCCGCGGCTTCCGCGTACGTTGACGGCGTGCTCGGGGTTTCTCGGGAAAGCGCGGTTACTTCCCGCGTGCGGACATCGCTATAATGCGTACACAGGCGAATAAGGGGGCAGTATGAAGCGTGCGATACTTGGGCTGAAGGTGGGGGATTGCTGGTGGCCGTAGTGGCGACCGTGGCTGGTTGTGCTCTGTTCAACCAGCCGCCCGTTGCGAACTTCCTTTGGTCGCCGTTGGAGCCGCTCGCTCGAGCGGACATCAGTTTCAACGACCAATCGTCCGATTCGGGCGGGTTGTTCGGCGGCGGCGGGGTCGTTTCGTGGAACTGGGACTTCGGTGACGGAGACTCATCGACGGCGCCGAATCCGAAGCATGAGTACGACAAGAGCGGGCAGTACACGGTTCGCTTGACCGTGACCGACGACGCCGGCGATGCGACGACGATCACCAAGACGGTGCTGGTCACAGCGAGCCTGAACGGGGCGTGGAGCGGCTACATCGAGGATCCCGGTGGGTTCCTTACCGACATGACGCTTCGGTTCAACCACTCGAACACGAGCCTGCAGGGAACCGCCCACATGCTCGGAGCCCAGCTGAGCTGTGCCGGGCTGTCGTTCGACCCGATTGGGATGACGGTCCGGTTTGAGCTGTTCGACCTTGGCATCCGGCTCGAGGGGACGCTCAATGCGGCCGAACGCCGGATCCAGGGGCAGTGGTTTGTCATCGGCGCGCCGTTCGCCGGTTGGGGCTGGGACGTACAACTGAACTAGACTGTCCCGCGGAGGAAGTGACTGGCGGCCGCGGCTTCCAGGCGGTGGCCGCTTCATTTGCCGACGCGTCTAGACGGGCGCCGCACCGGCCGTGAACGGGCAGGCCGCGATGCAGTTCGAGCATGCGGCGGTGTTCTTGGCCCAGAAGTCGTAGCAACGGTCGGCGTTCACTGCCCACCGGAGGACGCCGGGGTTGTTCGATGGGCACGCGATCTCGTACGACGGCTCTCGATCGTCGCTGATCGCCTCTCCCTCGCACGCGTCGGCGCACTTGCTGCAGCCCCGACAGGTGTCGGTCAGGCCGAAGTCCGTCGGCCGGTCCGGTTCGAGCGGAAGATCGGTGAACACCTTGCACAGTCGGACGCACGACCCGAATTCCGGGGTGATCAGCAGCCCGTTTCGACCGAGCTGGCCGAGGCCGGCGTCGATCGCCAGCGGGATGCTCAGCGCGGTGTCGTTTCCCATCGGTACAGCGCTGTAGCGAAGGTTTCGGAGGAACTCGGCCATGCAGGCGATGGCGAACGCCATCTTCGAGTAGCCAACGCCGGTCGCCGCGGCCGACGCATACGCTGGCGAGGTCATCACGGCGTCCCGATCCATCGCGATGCCCATCACGATCGCGGTGCGGGCCTCCGGTGGGACGACGATCGGATCGCCCGAGCGGTCGTGGGAGTAGATCCAACGTTCGTCGATGCGACAGATCCCTACGAGATCGGCTCCAAACAGCCGAGCAGTTCGCTTGACTTCGGTGCTCATCGCCGCCGGGTCCTCGACCGGATGCCGGCCGAGCTGCATCATCGCCGTATCGGCCTGCCCGAGTCGTTTCCATGAGAATGCGCCGCCGAAGCAGTCGTGAACCGTCCACGACGCGAGGATCCGCGCGAAGTCGATCCGCGAGTAGCCCGGCTCGTTCCCGGCGATCCGCGCGGCTGCGCCGGACCGGTACTCCGTCTCGAAGAACGAGGCGTCGTGATCCCAGAATCGCCGCATGAAGACGGTCTGACGCTCGTCGAACCGTCCGTGCTGCGTGGGGTCAGTCGTGTACGACGTACTCTGCGTGTCGCGTTTCATGGGGCCTCCCGTTCGGCGTGCGCCGACGCCAGATCGTAGAACGCCGCCGCGCCAACCGCAAGGCGGCTTGAACGAAGCGCGGTTTCAGGCAGAATCACGCGCGACATGTCCATCGAGACGATCTCCATCGCCGCCGCGAGGCGCCTCGCCCTTCGGAGTCAGCTACTCGACGGGCAGCCCGCCCTGCCGCCTGGGAAGGCGGGGGTGGCCGAGGCGATCGAGCGGCTCGGCTACGTTCAGATCGACACCATCGCGGTCGTTCGACGCGCGCATCACCACGCCCTGTGGACTCGATGCCCCGACTATGAGCAGGAGTCGCTTCACGAGCTTCAGGCGGCTGACCGGCGCGTGTTCGAGTACTGGGCCCACGCGATGGCGTATCTGCCGACGTCGGACTACCGCTTCTACGTCCCGCAGATGAATCGGATTCGAGCGGAAGGCACCGCCTGGATGCGCGAGTGGCGAGCCAAGCACAGCGACGTCCTCGAGGTGGTGCTTGCGCGGATTCGAGCCGAGGGGCCGCTGTCGTCGAAGGACTTCGTGCCCCCGGAGGGGACGAAGCGCGGCACGTGGTGGGACTGGAAGCCGTCGAAGCGCGCGCTCGAGCTGCTGTTCTGGCAGGGCGACCTGATGATCGTCGAGCGGCGCAACTTCCAGAAAGTCTACGACCTGACCGAGCGAGTCCTTCCCGCCACCGTCGACCGGACCCAGCCGTCCGACGCGGAGTGCGGACGGTTTCAGGTGCGCCGAGCGCTTCGTGCGCTCGGCGTCGCGCGCGATCGGGAGATCGTCGACTTCGTGAAGGTGGTCGAGAGGCCGGTCGTCCGCGCGGCGCTCGGTGAACTGGTCGAGAACCGTGAGGTCGTTCCGATCGAGATCGAGGGACGGAGCGAGCAGGCATGCTACGCCCTTGCCGAGCGATTGGAGGGCGCGAGGCCGGTCGGCGCGAACGGCGATCCGAAGCGACGCGTGTCCCTCCTCTCCCTGTTCGACGGGCTGGTCATCCAACGCCCTCGGACGAGTTGGCTGTTCGATTTCGACTACACGATCGAGTGCTATGTCCCGGAACCGAAGAGGAAGTACGGCTACTTCGTCCTCCCGATCCTCTGCGGAGATCGGCTCGTCGGGCGGCTCGACCCGAAGGCGGATCGGAAGACGGGCCGTTTGATCGTGCGAGGGCTGTGGATGGAGGCAGATTTCGATCCGGATGAGGAGTTCCTCGAGCTCCTGGGCAATGCGCTCGCTCGGTTCGCTGCGTTCAACAGCTGTTCGGCCGTTTCGGTTGAGAAGGCGTCCCCGGCGAAGCTGCGGGGCGCGGTGTCACGATGCGCGAGGGCGGCGATCAAGACCGCGGCGAAGCGGGAGGCCGAGTGAGGACCTTCTCGATCGTCGCGGTCGTCGCGACGAATCTCCTCATCGGGATCCGATACTGCTGGTTGATCAGCAAGGGTCGGATCAGTCCGGCACTCGCGATGTGGGTCTTCTTCACCATCGCGACGGTCGGGAGCCTCGTGACGTACCTGGCCGAGGGCGACTTCGGCCTCCTCGACAACATCCTGAACACGGCGGACATCGTCCTCGTCGGGACCGTGGCGATCTGGATTGCGTTGTTCGGTGATCGGAGCACGCGATTCAGTCCGTTCGACCTCGGCTGCCTCGGGACGGTCGTGCTGATCCTCGTGATCTGGGCGATCAGCCGCCAGCACGTCGTGGCGCATGTATCGATCCAGGCGATTCTGGTGATCGCCTACGTCCCCGTCGTCAAGCGGATGTGGACATCGACCCGGAACACCGAGTCGTTCACGATGTGGATCGGGCTGCTACTCGCGCCGATCTTCTCGCTCCTGTCGAGCGAGGGGGCCCTGGCGACCGTCTACGCGGGACGCGCGATCATCTGCACGGGGGCGTTGCTGGTGCTGATGATTCGTCTGGAGTGGAAACGGCGGCGTCTGTCGTCGTAGCCGCCGGCATTCTCTACGGCGCATCCACGGAGTCGGTGTCCTCCATCCTCTTCGCGAACAGCTCCTCGGTGTACGCCGCGGCGACGATTCCCGAGCGGATCGCGCCCTCGATCGTCGACGGCCATCCGGTCGACGTCCAATCGCCGGCAAGGAACAGGCCGCGGATCGGCGTTACGGCGCGGGGGCGGAGCTCCTCGGATCCCGGTTCGGAGATGAACGTCGCACAGCGATGGCGGAGGACGAGCGTTCGCAAGCAGGTTGCGTTGTCGGCTGCCGGGAACAGCTCCTTGAGCGCAATGAGCAGCGCGTTGGCCACCTCCTCGACCGGGCGGTCGATCCACTCCCCCGCGGCGCTCTGCGAGATGACTACATGCGTCGCGTCGCGTTCGACGCGACCGTGGAGTCGCGAGACGTCGAACACGGCCTGAACGGCGGAATCAACGGTGACGGCGAACCCGCCGTCGAGGATCGGGCGATCGAACCACGCGTGGAGATTCACGATCGGCGCCCACCGAAGGCGGTTCGACGCCTCGCACACCGGTGTCAGCGTGTCCGCGTTCCCCATGAGGCGCACGAGCTGCTGCGGCGGGACGGCACAGACGACCGCGTCTGCGTCGAGCATCTCGCCGGACGCGAGTTCGACGCCGCGAACTCGCCCCCCCTCGATGGCGATTCGTTCGGCGGCGGTCCGAACGCGAACGACGCCCTCGCGGTCCTCGATGTAGCTCCCCGCGGCGTTGAAGACGCGGGAGAGCGGCACCGTGAAGGTCCCCATGGCGGCTCCGCCGGGCCGGAAGAACGCGTCGCGGAAGACCTTCCGTGCCGCCAGGACGCCGACATCGCGAGCCGGCGCGTTGAGCGCCGCGACGCAGATCGGATCCCACAGCCGCGCGATCGCTCGGTCGGACTGTCCGCGACCCTTCAGCCAACGGGTGAACCGGGTGTCGGATCGGGGACGACCGAGGCACAGTGCCGCGCCGGCGAAGACCGCGCGCGCGCGGTCTCGGAACGGGAGGAACGGGTACCTCAAGAGGGCCGGTGCGAGATGGAGGATCCCCGGCAGCGGAGCGGATCGAAGGACGTAGCGGCCGGTCGGCGAGGCAATCGGAATCGCGAGGGACGGCTGGAAGTGCACCGCGTTCGATGCGCCGATTCGCGCGAGGAAGCCGGCGGAGGCGGTACAGCAGCGCATGAGTACGTGATGGCCGGTGTCGATCGTTTCGCGTCGATCCGGCACGAACACCGATGCGGCCCGGCCACCGAGTCGCGGAGACCGCTCGAGGAGGAGCGGACGATGTCCCTCGGCGGCGAGGCGGCAAGCCGTCGCGACGCCGGCGAATCCGCCGCCGATGACGACCACGCGGCTCACAGCCTCCTCCAGGGGGACGAGGACAACAGCCAGAGCTTCTCCGCCGTCGGAAGGGAGACACGCGGCCCGAAGACCGGATAGCCGGCCTCGACGATGCGGTTGAGGATCCGTCCGTACATCTCCGACAACAGCCACGGGCAGGCGCGGGCGCGGCGCGGGAGGTCGGCGAGAAGGCGGCGCCCGCGGTCGAGATGGTCTCTCGCGCGCTCGGCGTGTGCGGCGAGCGCGGCGCGAAGGCCGTCGGTCATCGTTCGCGCCTGGAGCTGGGCTGCGCTGACGCCGTGGCCGGAGAGTTCCTCAGCCGGAATGTAGATCCGGCCGAGATCGAGGTCCTCGCTCACATCGCGGAGGATATTCACGTACTGCATGCCGAGGCCGAGATCGACGGCCGCCGCGCGCATCGCGTCGGTCGGTGCGGTGCCGCCGGTGAGGATCGGGAGAGTGGCGAGGCCGACGGCGGACGCGACGTGGTAGCAGTACGTGCGCAGCTCGCGGAGAGTGCGGACGCGGACGGTGGTCAGGTCCATCTCAACTCCGGCGATGACGTCGCGAAGATCCTGCTCGCGCACGCCGAACCGCGCCATCGCATCGGCGAGCGCGAGGTCGTGGCTCGTCTTCGGTACGCCTCGGGCCGCGCACGCCAGCCGCCCGCGTATCGTCTCCAGCCCCGCCCGTCGCACCGCCAGATCACATAGAACGCCGCTGCTTGTCTCGGAATCGACCTTCTGTGCGTCGCCCACGGGGAGAATGGTTCCATCATTCTCCCCCGTGCCGGCATCTCCTGAAGCCGGCACGATGTCATCCGCGACGCTGTCTGCCTCATTGCAGAACGCGTACAGCGCGTAGACGGCACGGCGCTGTCGGGCGGGAAGACTGAGGAAGGCGAAGTAGAAGTTTCGTGCGTTCCGTCTCGTCGTCCGGGCACACGCCCGATAGGCGCGCGCTAGATCCGGCGCCATCGCTTGGAGACGAGCGCAGACATCGCCAGGGCGACCTTCTCAGGACCGGAGAGCGTCGGGCGGCGGGAGAGGGTGTCGTAGTCGAGCTGCTCGATCTTCCGGAGAATCGCCAAGCCGCCGAGTGAGAACAGGGCGAGGTCGACGCGGAGATGCCCTCGCACGCGATCGAGCAGTGGCAGGCCGGTGCGGAAGTACGAGCGCGCTCGATCGACCTGGAAGCGCATCAGATCCTTCAGGTTCACCGAGGCGCGCTCCGCCACGGCGAGGTCGACTCGCGAGACTCCGAAGTCAGACATCTCGTCCGCCGGGAGGTAGATCCGGCCCGCTGCGGCGTCGCGCCGGAGGTCCTGCCAGAAGTTGGCGAGCTGGAGGGCGGTGCACGTCGCGTCCGAGAGCGCGAAGCGCTCGTCGTCGCGATGTCCGTAGAGCATCAGGACGAGGTGGCCGACCGGATTCGCCGAGTGCTCGCAGTAGCCGAGCAGTTCCTCGAAGGTGGAGAACGTCGCGCCGCGTTGATCGATCCGATTCGCCTCGATCAGTCGTGCGAAAGGCTCTCTTGGCATGTCGAACCGCGCGATGGTCGACTGGAGCGCGACGAGGACGGGATGACGCGCGCGGGACGCGAACGCTGCGTCCAGTTCCGACTCGAACCGATCAAGAAGGGCGAGCCGGTCTCCTGGAGCCTCATCGCCGAGATCGTCGACCGTCCGGCAGTACGCGTACACCGCGGCGAGGTGCCGTTGCATCTCGCGCGGTGCGAGACGCGACAGGACGGTGAAGTTCTCGTAGTGCGATCGCGCCAGCGAGAGGCAGAAACGATCCGCCTCCTCCTCCGAAGCGGCCGCCGCCGGGAGCTCGATCAGAGCGCGGACGTGCGCTGCTACCATCCGTGAACCTGGATGACGACCTCTCGCAGCCGCGGCCGGTCGAGCTCGATCAAGAACACCCGCTGCCAGCGTCCGAGCAGCATTGCTCCGTCGCAGATCGGGATCGATTCGCTCGCGGACAGCAGGAGGTGCTGGCAATGCGAGTGGCCGTTCGGGCACTCGTCCTCGGTCATGTTGACCGTGCGGATCGTGAAGTCGTTGTGGCGGTAGTCGGCTTCCCGCGGGACGACCTCCTCGAGGAAGCGGGCCATGTCTTCCAGCAGGAGCGGCTCGTTCTCGTTGATCTTCACCGCCGCAGTCGTGTGCCGCGAGAAGACGGTCACCGTCCCCTCGCGAATGCCGGACGCCTCGACGGCACCGAGGACCTCATCGGTGATGTCGATGAACTCCGGCGCTGTGGAGGCGACCCGCTCGATCACGCTCCGGTGGAGCTTCATGCCGACCTGTTCTTCCATCGTGGTTCTCATGGTTCTCCCCTACCCCCGGGTTCCGTCCGTTCTTGTGGCTCTCGCGACTCGGCGGACTGCAGTCGCTTGACGACGGCATTGATCACGTCGTCAGGCGTCGAGGCGCCCGCCGTGACGCCGAATCGACTTGCTTCATCCAGCCATGCGTCGTCGATCTCCTCGGACGACTCGATGTGGTGCGTGCGGATCCCCGTCTCGCGACAGGTCTCGGTCAGCTTCCGTGTATTCGCGGAGGTCCTGCTGCCGACGACGATCAGTGCCTCGACCGTCTCGGCGAGCTCCTTCGCCGCCTGGTAGCGGCGGCCGGTCTCCGGACAAGTGGTATCGATGATTCGGATCTCCGGCGCTGTGCCCGTGTACCGGCGGACGAGCGTCTGCGCGAACTCGGCGAACCGCGTCGGGTTCTTGGTCGTCTGCGCGATGATGGCGATGCCACGCTCGCCGATCGGAATCTCGACGTCGGGCGACTGGGTCGCCGTGCCCCGCCCGCGCGTCCACGAGAGGATGCCGCGCACTTCGGGATGCTCGGCCTCCCCGTACAGGACGACGGTAAACCCCTCGTCGACCAGCGACGCAGCGGTCTCCTGGGCACGTCGAACGATCGGACAGGTCGTGTCGACGAGGCGGAGTCCGCGTCGCTCGATCTCGGCGTAGACCTCCTCGCCGGCGCCGTGGGCGGTGATCGCGACAGTCCCGTCTTCGGGGACCTCGTCGAGATCGGTCGCCATCCGCGCTCCCTTCGCGGCCAAGGCGTCGACGACGTGTGCGTTGTGGACGATCGCGCCGAGGGTGTGCAACGGGCCGCGCTGTGCCAGCTCGGTTTCGATCATCTGCACGGCGCGACGGACCCCGCCGCAGAAACCGAGAACCTTCGCCATGACGATGCTCATGCGGCCTCCCTCCGTACGCGGCGATACCGACCGAGCGCCATCAACGGGAAGACGTCCCGGTACAGGTGATAACGGATCATGAAATCGGTCGGGAAGCCGGTTCCCGTGAACTGCCGCTCGTCCCACCCGCCGGAAGCGGTCTGGGTCCGCACGAGGTGCTCGATCCCACGGCGGGTTGCGGGATGGGCGGCCTCGCCGGCGGCCAGCAGGCCGAGAAGCGCCCAGGCCGTCTGAGACGCGGTTGACGGGCCGCGGCCGCGGTGGCCCGGGTCGTCATATCCCTCGATGCGCTCGCCCCATCCGCCATCCTCGTTCTGTCGTGCGAGCAGCCACTCGACGGCTTGGCGGACGTACGGTGCGCTCATGTCCTCGCCGACCGCCTCGAGTCCGGGAAGGACGGACCCGGTCCCGTAGGTTAGGTTAACGCCCCAGCGGCCGTACCAGGATCCGTCCGCCTCCTGCTCGCGGCGGAGGTACGCGATGGCGCGATCGACGACGGCGTCACCGATACGCCGCCCAAGACGGCCGAGGCACTCGACGGCGTGTCCCGTCACGTCGGCGGACGGGGGATCGATCATCTCCCCGAAGTCGGCGAAAGGGATGTCGCGCGTCCAGGTCCGATCGTTGTTCCGGTCGAACGCCCCCCATCCACCGTTGCTGCTCTGCATGCCGAGCAACCACTCCTCGGCGCGCTCGAGCGCGTGGGCTTTCCGGTCGGCGCCGATCGCCGCATCGAGAAGCCCCATCATCACGACGGCCGTGTCGTCGGTGTCCGGGTAGACGTCGTTGGCGAATTCGAACGCCCACCCGCCGGGGCGAGCGTCACACCGGACCTGCCAATCGCCGCTGGTGAACACCTGTTCGTCGAGCAGCCACTCGCTCGATCGGACGACGGCCGGATGATCGGCCGGAAGGTCCGCGTCCTGAAGAGCGAGCAGCGCCAATCCGGTGTCCCAGACCGGGGAGAGGCACGACTGGAGGTGGAACGTCGTCTCGTCCTCGATGGCGAATCCGGTCTCGCCGTAGAAGCCGGCGAAGCCCTTCGCCAACGGGCCGTCGTCGTCGAGCTTGTGGCCGCGGAGCTTCAGCGCGATCAGTGAGTAGACCCACGGCGGCTGAATTCCGCCCCACGAGCCGTCGGCCTCCTGTCGATCGAGGATCCACCGCTCCGCCACTCGGATCGCGTGGCGGCGGCCGGGATGGAACGGGAGGCGCGCGTACGATCGGAGGAGCTTGTCGGCCAGCATGAAGAATCGCGCTCGCGCGGTGTGCTTGAGCGTCGGCACGCGAAGATCGGCGGATGCTCGCCCGTGTACGAACAGCTCGTCGATGTGCTGCTCCGGCGCCAGCGGGACGACCGGTCGTTCGGCCATGACGATCGCCAGCGGCACGATCGTCTGCCTCGCCCAGCAGCCGAACGAGTAGATGCTGATCGGCGATCGCGGTGGGATCAACACGAACTCGACCGGGAGAACGGGGACGCCGCGCCAGTCCCATTCACCGAGCATCGCGAACCAGATCTTGGTGAAGACGCGCGCCTTCTCGACGCCACCCTGCGACAGGATCCACGTGCGCGCGCGGACCATCTCGGGGGCGCCCGCCGGGACGCCGGCAATCTTCAGGGCGGTGTACGCCTCGATCGACGTCGACAGCTCGGCGGGGCCGTCGAACCAGTTGCCCCACGTGCCGTCGGCGCGCTGCTGCGACAGGATGTACGTCGCCGCCTTCGTCGCCTCGCGTTTGTCGGGGATGCCGAGGATGTGTCGAAGGAACAGGTGCTCCGCGGTGATCGTCACGTTCGACTCGAGCTCCGCCCACCAGTAGCCGTCGTCTGCCTGCAGCGACAGGAGCCAGTCCGACGCGGCGCCGATCGTGCGGTCGACGTCGATCGATGCGGCGGGGGATGCGATCATCGGACTACGCATGGAGTCCTCCCGAGAAGGCATCGACGACCGCGGAGACGGCCGATCCGATGGCCTGTCCGGCGATGGTTGCGTGCCGGACGGTTCGAGCAGCCGCCACCGGATGGCGAAGCGCCGACAGCCAGAACGGGCGATCGGCGGGGAACGGCACGTCGGAGTCGACCGGATCGAGAACGGCGCGCAGAGACAGGAACGGGATGGCGCGGGCGGCCGCCCATCGGGCGAGCCCGCCACTCTCCATGTCGACCGACGTCACGGCATCTTCGGCGAGGCCTCGCTTGTCGCTGGGGCCGAGGACCCGGTCGGCGGATTCGCACGGGCCGACGTGCAGAACGGTCGAATCGCTGTTCACCGCTTGACGTGCGCGGTCGAGGAGCCGTCGATCGATCTCGAGCTCCTCTCCGCGATGCCGCACGGTGCGGGCGAGGACGAGATCTCCTCGGCGGATGCGCGGATCGACTCCGCCGGCGAAGCCCGTCGCGATCAACAGCGCCGTACCGGTGGCATCGTCACCGAGAGCGTCCAGCGTCTCGGCGGCCGCGTCGCCGACGGCCGTTCGCACGACACGGACGTCCGATCGGCGTGGGATCCACCGCGACTCGATCGGAAAGCAGACGGTCACCAGGATCACCGGCCCCACGCTCCTCGTGCCAGTCGCGCAAGCGCGCTCGGCCTGCGCAGGGCATCGAGAATGCTCGCACCCTCGAACGATGAGTGCATCATGCAGTTGACACATCGCGGTTCCCGGCCGGGTCCGTACCGTCCCCAGACGGCGTCCTCGAACAGCTCGGCGATGTCCTCCACATGGCGGTCGGCGATCGCGTAGCAGGGGAGCCGCCAGCCCATGACGGTGTACGTGACGGTCGTCCAGGCGGCGCACTCGTACGTACGTTCGCCACGCAAGAAATCCAGATAGAGCGGGTTGTTGTAGAACGGGAAGCCCTTCGTGGGATCGAGGACCTTCCGGAACACGTCGATCGACTCCTGTCGCTGGAGGAAGAGATCGCCATCCGGTGCGTCCTCGTACGAGTAGCCGGGCGACACCATCAGACCCTCGACGCCGAGGTCGACCAACGTAGCGAACAGGGCATGAAGGTCCTCGACGTCCGAGCCGTGGAACAGCGTCGTGTTGGTACAGACGCGGTGGCCACGCGCGACGGCCTCGCGAATAGCGGCGACGGCGGTCGCGTAGGTGCCCGGGCGCTCGGTGATCCGATCGTGGGCCGATTCGGTGCCGTCGAGGTGCACGACGAACGCCAGCCGCTCCGACGGCTCGAAGAGGTCGAGCTTCTCGCGGAGCAGCAGGCCGTTGGTGCAGAGATAGATGAACCGGCGATCGTCGGCGATGGCCCGCGCGATCTCGCCGATCTGCGCATGGAGGAGCGGCTCGCCGCCGGAGATCGACACGATCGGCGCATCGGACGCACGAACGGCGGCGAGGCATTGCTCGACCGTCAGCCGGTGGTCCACCACGTCACGGTACTCACGGACGCGGCCGCAACCGGTGCAAGCCAGATTGCATGCCTCGAGCGGCTCGAGCATCGTGACGAGCGGGAAGCGGCCGCCTCGCTGGGCGAGCTTTCCGACCAGATGACGTGCCACGGCGAAGTCGAGCTTCAGCGGTCGGCTCATTTCTCCCTCCTCGCGAGGAACTCGATGAGCTCCCGCATGCGGCCGCGCGCATCGTCCGCGAACGGCAAGTCCTTGAGACGATCGAGCGCCCGGTCCAAGTGGCTCCAAACCATCCCCTCGCAATCGGCCCGAACGCCGAGCGCGTCGAGGCGCTCGACGACCCATGCGACGTCCGGCTCGGCGACCTCGTCTTCACTGGTATACAGTCTCTCCAGCGACGCTGCGTCATCGCCTGCGATACGTTCGAACAGCAGGACGACGGGGAGCGTCTTCTTCCGCCGCCGGATGTCCGATCCCGTTGCCTTGCCGAGCACGTCGTCCTGTCCCCAGACGCCGAGCAGGTCGTCCCGGATCTGGAACGCGCGCCCGACGTCGCGCCCCATGTCGGTCAGGGCGGAGCGGACGCGGCCGTTGATCCCGGCGGCGATTCCCCCGAGTTCGAACGCGCAGCGCAGCAGCGCGCCCGTCTTCCGGTCGATCATCGTCAGGTACTCGTCGCCGGAAACGTCGCGGCGCTCGAACTCGAGGTCGCGGCTCTGCCCTTCGATCATCTCCTGTGTCGCGCGGATGAGGCAGTCCGCGGCGGCGGGCGACGACTCCAGCGCGGCGGAGACGGCGAGCGCGTGCATCAGGTCGCCGGCGTTGATTGCCTGTTCCAGCCCGCAGATCGTCCAGACGGCCGGACGTCCGCGGCGGACGCGATCGCGGTCCTGGATGTCATCGTGGATCAGAGAGAACCCGTGGATCAGCTCGAGGCCGACGGCGCTCGGAAGGGCCGTCGGCGGGTCGGCGGCGAGCTGCTCTGCGACGAACAGCACGAGGCTCGGCCGGAGGAGCTTCCCCGTCGCACGGGCAGGTGCTCCCGTCTCGTCCTCCAGTCCGATGTGATAGCGAAGCAGCGGCCGAAGCGGCCCATCACCGCCGAGGGCGCCGAGCAGTCCGGCCTCGATCCGTTCTCTGTACGCTCCGAGGATCCCCTGATTCACCTGCGTTGCCCCTTTGTCGAACCGGTCGTCGTCACACGGGCCACCGGAGGAGGCCCTGCTCGCGGGCCGCGCTCACGAGCTCGGACGCGCTTCCCGCGCCGAGCTTGCGCATCAGCCGAGCACGATGGCTGCGCACGGTGTGGATGCTGCGGCTCATGATCTCGGCGATCTCCTGGTTCCGTTTCCCTTCGGCGATCAGCTGTAGCACCTCGCGCTCCCTCGCCGTCAACGTATCGTCGTTCTCGGGCTCCCCGACCGAGATGCACTGCTCACCTCCTGCGACGCGTTCTACGACATCGACGAGCCGGTCAGGCGACTCGTCCTTCACGACGTACCCCCATGCGCCGGCGCTGCGGGCGCGCCGGGCGAGGTGCTCGTCGGGATGCATCGTCAGGATGACGACCCGGGTCTCCGATGAAAGCCGGGCGATCCTCCGTGTCGCCTCGATGCCGTCGAGAAGGGGCATCGAGACGTCGACGACGGCGACATCGGGTTCGTGCTCGCGTACGTCCCGGAGGAGCGCACGTCCGTCACCGGTCTCCGCGATGACCTCAATGCCGTGGGAGGTGAGCAGCGTGCGAATGCACGTGCGCACGAGTTCATGATCGTCCGCCAACACCACCCGGATGGCCATCGCCGCACATTCTACGGACGCGGCGCGCCGAAGGGGAATGGGAAACGGTGTGAATTGGGTTTCGCTAGGGGGCGAGCCGCCGCGCGCAGCCGACGAGGCCGGCGCGCGTGCCGACGCCGAGCTTGGCCATCAACCGCTGGGCGTACGCCTCGATCGTCTTCGTTCGGAGGCCGAGCGCCGCGGCGATCTTCTCGTTCGGGGCGCCCCGCCCGATCTGCGCGAGGATCTGCCGCTCGCGTGGCGTCAGATCGCACGCCACCGGGATCGACTCACCCGCGGCGACGGCACGGATCGCCCGAACGAGGTCCTCGAGCGGCGCCGACTTGGCGATCAATCCCATGGCGCCACGCTCGCGGGCTTCGACGGCGTACTCCGGCTCCGCATGCATCGAGAGGACGAGAACCCGCGTCGCCGGACTCCTGTCGGCGATCCGCGGGATCAGATCGAGACCGTTGCAGTCCGGTAGGGCGATGTCGAGCAGGAGGACGTCGGGCTTCGTCCGCGCGGTGGCGGCGAGCGCGCCGGCACCGTCACCGCTGTTCGCGACCACGGTCAAGCCCGGATCGGAGGCAAGCAGATCGGAGAGCGCGTCGCGCACCAGCCTGTGATCATCGACGATCGCGACTCGAATGGGCATCGAACGGGACCTCCACCGCGACGATTGTACCGCCGCCCACGGCGGGCCGGATCGAGAGCGTGCCCCCGCTGATCTCTACACGCTCCCGGATCCCACGAAGGCCGAGCCCCTGCGGGCCGTCGGGCCGGAATCCAACCCCGTCGTCCTCGACGGCGAGCCGAACCGCGGCGCCCGCGGCGTGCAGATCTAGCAGTACTCGATTCGCCGCGGCGTGACGGACGACGTTCTGCATCGCCTCCTGGGCGACGAAGAAGAGGAGGCTCTCGACTCCGACGTGCGGGCGATCGGGAAGATGTGCGTCGACTTCGACCGAGAGCCCGCTCTCCGCCTCGACCGATTCGGCGAGGCGCTCGAGCGAAGGGACGAGTCCCAGGTCGTCGAGCAGCGGCGGGCGGACGGAGTATGCGAGCGACCGGGTCTGCGCGATCGAGCGGTCGACGATCTCGCACACCTGGGCGTACGTTTCGTCGCCGAGCCGATCCCTTTGAGGCGTCAGCCGCAGCTTGATCGCCGCGAGCGTCTGGATGAGGTCGTCGTGAAGGGTGCGGGCGATCCGGCGTCGCTCCTCGTCCTGGGCGGTCAGCAGGCGGCGCGACAGGCGTGAGAGCTCCCGCTCCCGCCGGGCCAGCATGCGGTTCTTGTGCGCGAAGACGTCGGCGAAGGAACGGATGGTGAGGGCGACGACGGCGTACAGGCCGATCGCCCCCGCCAGGATGGTCGTCACCGTGTACCCGAGACTGCGATGCAGCTCCCCGGCGGCCGAGCTGAACAGGGAGCGGTGATCGATCCACCCAGCGTACTCGAGGAGGACGAGCCCGGAGTACGCGAGAACGACCCACAGGGTGACGAGCGAACCCTGGAAGCGCGTCAGGAAGATGTTGGCGTAGATCACGGTGAACATGTAGAAGGTGACGCCGATCCACTCGGAGCCCCCCATGAAGTGAACGAGGATGGTGATCAGCAGGATCTCGACGACGAAGAAGCCGGTGTGCACCCAGTGGATACGGTGGAGCGTTTCCTGGCGATCGATCAGGTACTTGAACGGGAACGTGAGCAGGAACCAGACGAGTGGAGAGTAGAACAGCGGGTTGCGGTAGCTCATCCCGCCGGCGAACAAGACGGCGAGCGCAACGGCCGAGAAGATGCCGAGCGAGATCCTGCGGACGAGGATCGTTCGGGTGATCCCCCGTCTTACCTCATCGAAGTCGGTGATGTCGTACATCCGATCGCCCTCCGTCGATTCCGTTCGGACCGGATCGTAGCGATCCGACCGATGAGGCACAAGCGATCGCCGTGGGGCGGGCAGGTGTGCGGCGTGTGGTCGGCGGGATATGATCCGCTGCGCGAAGGAGGGCGAATGACGGACCGAAGGAAGCGGCTTGCTCTGCTCGGATCGACCGGGTCGATCGGCACGCAGACTCTCGATGTGATCGATCGTCTGGCGTCCGCCGGATGGGCGTTCGACGTGGTCGGACTGGCGACGGGATCGAGCATTGACCTGCTGATCGAGCAGGCGGAGCGACACGGCCCCGAGGCGGTGTCGGTCGCATCCGAGGAGGACGTCGAGCTGGTTCGGCGCCGGCTGCCCGGCGTCGATGTCCGGCACGGGCCGGAAGGACTGCTTCACCTCGCCGAGCGTGCCGACGTCGACGTTCTGGTGAACGCCGTCTACGGCGCGGCCGGTCTGCCGCCGACGCTCGCCGCGTTGGCACTCGGGAAGACCGTCGGACTCGCGAACAAGGAGAGCATCGTCCTCGGCGGGGACCTCATTCGCCGGCTGCTCGCCGCACACGGTGGGACGCTCCTGTCGATCGACAGCGAGCACCACGCGATCCATCAGTGCCTCCACGGCCACGATCCGAGTCACGTCCATCGACTGATCCTGACAGCGTCGGGCGGACCGTTCCTGAGCACCGCTCCGGAAGCCCTGTCCGCAGTTCGTCCGGAGGACGCGCTCGAGCATCCGACGTGGTCGATGGGACGGCGGATCACGATCGACTCGGCGACGATGGTGAACAAGGCATTCGAGGTCGTCGTCGCACATCACCTCTACGACGTGCCGTACGACCGGATCGACGTCGTGATTCATCCCGACTCGTATGTTCACTCTCTCGTCGAGTTCGTCGAGGGATCGATCAAGGCGGAACTCGGGCCGCGCGACATGCGGATCCCGATCCAGAACCTGCTGATCGATCCGCACCGGGTCGACACGGGTCTCCCGAGACTCCCGCTCGACGAGGCTCTGGAGCTTCGGTTGCTTCCATTCGACGAGGTGAGGTTCCCGGCCTATTCGGCGGTCATCGCCGCGGCGCGGGCGGGCGGGAGTGCCCTTGCGGCGTTGAACGCGGCCGACGAAGTGCTCGTCTACCGATTCCTCGACGGGGAGATCCGCTTTCCGGGGATCGCCGCCGGACTCGAGAGGATCCTCGCCCGGTGGCGGGACGAGAAGCAGGGCGAGTCGGGCGACCGGGCCCCGGAGCTTCCGCGTATCCTCGAGATCGATCGCTGGGCCCGCGTCATCGCGCGCGATCTGCCGTTGGAACGGCCGACTTCGTCGCCCTGACGTGATCGGGCTTCCGGTCTCTCCGCCGCGCGGTTGACGCGCGAGCGCCGTCCGTCATAGAGTTAGCTCGTCGAACATGGGGGATCCCAGTTCAATCTGCCGTGGCCGAGAGCTCGCGGCGGTGTCGTGGCACCTCTCCGAGGTTCGGCCGAAGACTCGGGTGGAAGGAGGCTCGGATGACGAAGGCGGACGCGACGGAGCGAGCCATCGAGCTGATTCAGTCGGCCGTCGGAGCCGACGGGTTCGACGATCTCTCGGCTGGAGCCCTTCCGGTCCTGGCGGAGCTGACGGGGGCGGACGCCGTGTTCCTCCACGTGTCCGATCTGCGGCACCCTGTCGCGTTCCATGGCACGTATGGCCTGCTCGAGGACACGGCGGCCGCCGTGGAAGCGGCGTACCCGGACTGGCTCGATCGGCTCGGCGACGAGCCGGCGGCGATGACCGTGCGGCTCGGGGCCGAAGACAGTGGGGCATCGTTCGTGGTCCATCCGTTGCCGATCGACGGTCGCGTGATCGGGATTGTCGGGCTGTCCGGCGAGGGTGGCGAGCGACGCGTGGCCGACGCGGTCTGGTCGCGGCTGCTGGCGACGCTCGGCTTCGTCGTCGATCGGCTCGTCACGCAGACCGGCGTGGAGCGCAAGCTGCTTCATCTGAACACGTATCTAACGGTCAGTTCGATGCTCGCGAAGTCGGTCGATCTCGCCGAGATGCTGGAGATCTCCCTCTACTGCAGCATGGAGGCCGCCTCGGCGGAGGCGGCGTCGATCCTCCTGCTCGACGAGGAGCAGGAGAACTTCCGGTTCTACCGTGTCGAGGGGGTGGCGAAGCCGCTGCTGGGTGGGCACACGTTCCCGGCGACGGAGGGCGTCGCGGGGCGCGTCCTCGAGACGCGAGAGGCCGAGATCGTCAACGACGTAGAGGTCGATCCGCAGTTCTACGGGCGGATCGACAAGAAGACCGGGTATCAGACACGCAGCATGATCGCGGTGCCTCTCGTCGCGGGAGACGAGCCGGTCGGGGTGCTCGAGGTGCTGAACCGGATCGACGGCGCCCCGTTTACCGCAGACGAGCGGCTGATCCTCGTCTCGGTCGCCGATGAGATCGCGTTCGCCGTCCGCAACGCGACGATCTTCGATTACGTCGTGAACACGTACTGCAAACGACGGCAAGGAGAGAACTCCTGCAAGGGGTGCGAACGTCCGCTCGGCTCCTGGACGCCGTGCATGCGATACAGGGAGTTCTTGCCCTAGGGAACGTACTTCTGGCGATGTCAGGTTGCCCCACCGCACGGGCCGCGAGTATCCTGGATCCTGGCAGTGATGAGGGGAACGCGTATCAGATCACGCCCCGCCCATCCGTCCGACGACTACGGGAGGCTTCATGACGATCGAGCTGCTCGGCACGTACGTGCCGATGGATCGCAGGCAGGCGCTCTCGACCGGGAGCGCCCTGCCGGTCGACGCGCACGGCTCGGTTCTCCTCGCTGACATCTCCGGATTCACGCCGCTGACCGAAGCGCTCGTCGCCGGACTCGGTCCCCGTCGCGGGGCGGAAGAGCTGACGAAGCTTCTGAACGCGGTCTACACCAGCCTGGTGTCCCGCGTTCATCACTTCGGCGGCTCCGTCATCTGCTTCATCGGCGACGCGCTGATCAGCTTCTTCCCGGACGATGAAGGGCTGCGCGGCGTAGCGTGTGGGTTGCAGATGCAGCGAGCGATGATGCAGTTCCGCGCGATCGCCTCGCCGCAGGGAGGACGGGTGTCGCTGGAGATGAAGGCGGCGGTGGCCGCCGGCCTGACACATCGGTTCCTGATTGGAGATCCGGAAATCCAGCGGATGGACGTGCTGACCGGGGAGACGGTCGACCGGCTGACAGACGCGGAGCATCTCGCCGAGCGGGGAGAGGTGATCGCCGCCCCGGAGGTCGTCCGGCGGGTCGGGCGACAGCTGATGGTCGACGCGTGGCGCGGCCGACACGCCGTCGTGGAAGGCCTGAGAGAGAACGTTCAGCCGACGCCGTGGCCTGCGATTCCGCCGTCGCGATTGACGTCGGAGGACCTCCGACCGTACGCGCACCGCCCGGTCTTCGAGCGGGTGGAGGGAGGACAGGGGGAGTTCCTCTCCGAGCTGCGCCCGGTGTCGGTGCTCTTCCTTCGCTTCACCGGGATCGACTACGACGCGGATGCGGACGCCGGTGAACGGCTCGACGCATTCACTCGATGGGTGCAGGGAGTGGCCGATCGGTACGGCGGCCATGTTCTCCTGCTGACGACCGCCGACAAGGGAAGCCACCTCTACGTCGTCTTCGGCGCGCTCGAGGCGCACGAGGACGACAGCCAGCGGGCGGTCGCGGCGGCGATGCAGCTGGTGGAACCGCCGGCAACCCTCGACTTCATCACCGGGGTGCAGATCGGCGTCAGTCACGGGCGGGCCCGCGTTGGCGCGTACGGTGGCGAGACGCGCCGAACGTACGGGGCGCTCGGGGATGCTGTCAACCTGGCCGCACGGTTGATGTCGGCGGCCCCGGTGGGGGAAATTCGCTGCAGCGAGGCGATCAGCCAGGCTGCGTCGGAGCGATGGGCGTTCGACGCGCTGCCGGCGGTGACGCTGAAGGGGATCGATCGTCCGCAGTCGGTCTACCGTCCTCGAGGTCCGGAGCGTGGCCGCGAACGGAGAGAAGGGAGCGATGCGGCAAGCGGTCTGATCGGACGGCGGGCGGAGCTCGGTGTGACCACGCGTTGCCTACACGAAGTGATGTCCGGGGCCAGGCGGATCCTGCTGATCGACGGGGAAGCCGGAATCGGTAAGAGCCGGTTGGTCGAGGAGGCCGTCCGACTGGCGAGCGCTGCCGGCGTCACGACATTGCTCGGCCCCGCGGATGCGATTGAGCAGCACACGCCGTACCGCGTCTGGCGCGACGTGCTGAGCGACTTCTTCGGGATCGACGACGGCGACGAACCCGGCGAGCGCCGGGACCTGGTTCTCGAGAGAGTCTCCGCGATGGAGTTGTCGGCCGTCGATCGCGCGCCGCTGCTGAACGACATTCTCGAACTGGATCTTCCCGAATCCCGCCTGACGCATGCCTACGCTCCCGAGGTCCGCCAGGAGAGCCTCGCTGCACTCGTCGGAGACCTGGTGGCTCACCGGGCGGGGGAGGCGCCACTCCTCCTGGTCTTCGAGGACGCGCACTGGCTCGATTCGTTGTCCTGGGAGCTCGCGGTCTCGGTGACGCGATCGGTCGCACAGCGGCCGGTGCTCGTTCTGCTCACCCATCGACCGCACGGAGACGTCGTCCCGGCGCCGTACACCGCCCTTGCTGCGATGCGCGGGGCAGAGCTGCTTCCGCTCGGGGCGCTCCAGCGCGAGGAGACGGTCGAGCTTGCGGCGGCCCGGCTCGGGTTGGAACTGTCGGCGGTCCCGGAGGCCGTCGCTACGCTACTCACGGACCGCGCCGAGGGGAATCCGTTCTTCGCGGTCGAACTCCTGGGAACGCTGCGCGACCAGGGATTGCTGGTCGTCGAGGACGGCGCGTGCCGAATCGCCGGCGATGCGGATGCGCTGCGGGAGCAGCTGCCGGACACGCTCGAGGGTGTCGTCCTCTCGCGTCTCGATCAGCTTCCGTCGGAGGAGCAGCTGACGGTCAAAGTCGCGTCGGTGATCGGGCGAAGCTTCCTGCTGCGAACGGTCGGCAGCGTGCATCCGGCTCGGATCGATCGTCCCGAGCTACGGACGCACTTCGACCATACGACGCAGCGGAGGCTGACCGTGCTCGAGTCGGAGGAACCCGACCCGGGCTTCGCGTTCCAGCACGCGGTCACCCACCAGGTGGCGTACGACACGCTCCTGTTCGAGCAGCGTCGCGAGTTGCATCGTGGCGTGGCGGGCTGGTACGAGGAGACGTACGCCGACCATCTCGATTCGTACGTGCCGCTGTTGGTCGTTCACTGGAATCGGGCGGGCCACGCGCAGAAGGAGTGTGCCTACGTGCGACGCGCGGGCGAGCAAGCGGCGGCCCGACACGCGAACGCCGAGGCGGCAATTCACTTCACGCGGGCGCTCGAACTGATCGAGGAGCTTGGCGGCGGGGGCGATTGCGAGGAGGGATCGATCGTGCTCAAGCAGCGGGCACGCACGTTCGGCCTCCTCGGGCGCGTCGAGGAGGAGCGAGCCGACCTGGAGCGGCTGCTGGAGTGGGTGGAGGGTGCGGACGATCCGTTCGCGCGCGGGGAGATCCTGCTGCTGTGGTCGGACCTCCAGAAGCGCTGCGGCCAGTTCGATGAGGCGAAGTCCAGGGCCGAGGAGGCATGGCTCGCGATGGAGGCGGCGGACGACTCGATCGGGCGAGCACGCGCGCTGGCGCATGTCGGCGACGCCCTCGAGGGGACGGGCAGCTTCCAGGAGGCGCGTGAGGCGATCGAACGGGCGCTGGAGGCGTTTCGGGAAGCGGGCGAGGCGGCCGGACAAGCGGCGAGTCTGAAGTCGCTGGGGATCGTCTGCGCGCGACTCGGAGAGCTGCCGGCGGCGATGGAGCGGTTCCGCGAGGCGCGGACGCGCTACCGCGAGCTGGGTGACCGGAAGGGCGAGGCGGACATCCTCGGGAATCTCGGCGCGCTCCACTACTACCTCGGCGAGTACGAGCGGTGCATCGAGTACACCGAGCAGGCGCAGCCGCTGTTTCACGAGATGGGAAACCGGATCGGATCGGCGAAGTGTCTGACGAACCTCGGCAACTCGTACAGCGCCCTCGGGGCGTTCGCCGAGGGGCTCGAACACCATCAACGGGCGCTGGAGCTGTATGAGCAACTCGAGGACACCAACGGGCAGGCCGACAGCCTCTGCAATGCCGGGCTTGCGTACGCGGCGCTCGGTGTGGGCGGACAGCTCGAGTTCGTGTTCGAGCCGACCGGGGAGCATGCGGCGCTGCGGTCTGCGACGGACGCCACTGCCGAGGCGGAGGCGCTGTACGCGAAGATCGGTAGCCGGCGTGGCGAGGTCATCACATCGTTCAACCTCGGAGGCATGCGCCTATGCCTGGGAGACACGAAAGCGGCTGAGACGTTGCTGCGAAAGGCATTGGACGTGGCCCGCGAGTCGGAGCTGGATCGGCTCGTCATGCGATCGCTCACCTCGCTGGCCCGGACGGCCTTCGTCGGCGAGGATCCCGATGGAGCTCTTCGCCTGTCCGCCGAGGCGCTGCAGCTACTGGGCGGCGAGGAGTCGCCGGCTGCCGGAGAGATCCACTTCACCCGATTCCGCGTTCTGGAGGCCGTCGGCCGTCTTGACGAGGCGCTGCCGCATCTGGAGATCGCCCACCGATCGATCCTCGATCAAGCGGATCGGATCGGAGACGAGACCGTGCGAGACCGGTTCCTCGCGACGTACGGGGAAGTGATGGCGGCGTGGGAGAAGCATCGGGCGACGCCCCCTCGGTAGAGGACGTCGCCCGTTGGACTCGATTCCGAACTCCTGCTCGTGGCTAGAAGAACGCCACTGCCGCCTCTCCCGGAGGGTCGGTTGGCAGGTGGAGCAGGTAGTACTTCTTGCCGGTGATGAACTGGTCCTGGTGGATCCCGAACTCGACCGTCGAGTTGCCCGGGATGATGTAGTACACCTCAGCGCCGTTGGCGCGATAGCCCTCGGCGTAGAGGTTCATCATCGTGATCGTTGTCGGGGCGGTCTCGCTCCCCGTCTGGGTGCCTTCGACTTTAAAGTGGAAGACCGACTCGGGGATCGGAACGCCGTCCATCGTCAGCTGGCCGAAGATGGCGAGCCCCTCGATGGTCGAGGTGACAATGACCTCGCTGACGTAGTCGGACGTCACGGTGACCTCGTCCGAGGCGGAACAGCCGGTGTCGCGAACGACCGTCACGGTGTAGATGCCTGAGCGATTGACGGTGATCGACTCGGTGTGGCCGACGACCTCGCCCATGATGTCCGTCCACGTCACGGTGTACGGTCCCGGGCAGCGATCGATCGTCGCCGTCAGGGTGGCCTCGGTGTCCTCGAGTGTGATCGGCTGATTCTCTCCCGCGTCGACGAGCGGCGGCTCGGTGTCTTCGACGACGACGACCGAGTCACTGGCGGAGCAACCGTTCGCTCCGGTGACAGTGACTGTGTACGCCCCGGCCTCGTCCGCGACGATCGTCGCGGCCTTGCAGATCGTCACCCCGCTCGGCGTTTCCCATTCGATCGTGTGCGGTGAGCGCCCTCGCGAGATGTTCGCCGTCAGCGTGACGTCCTCGTTGTTGCAGGTGATCACGCCGTCGACGAGCGCACTGACGATGGGGGTCTCCACGTCCTCGGTGACGATGACGTCGGCGAGCGTCGCGCAACCGTTGTACCCGGTCACGAGGACGGTGTACGTGCCGGCGTTCCGGACCGTCACCACCGGCTCGTTGCTGATGACCTGCTGGCTCGCGTTCTTCCACTCGTACGAGTAGGGCGGCGTTCCACCGGTCGCCTTCGCGCGCAGGTCGGTCTCAGTGACGGCACACGAGAGCAGCCGGTCGGCGGTGGCCTGAACCACCGGCGACCCGACGTCCTGAACGACCTCTACGCTGGCGATCGACGAGCAGCCGTTGCCCGACGTGACGCGCACGGTGTACGTCCCCGGATCGCGGACGGTGACGGTGTCGGCACGGCCGATGATGACGCCCCCACGGATCCACTCGACGGTGTACGGTGAGCAGCCGCCGGAGACGTGGGACTCGAGCATGACTTCGGGGGAGGCGCAGGAGAGCGCCCGGTCGACGGTCGCGGTGACCGAGGCGGTCCCGAAGTCCGATACGACGACCACGGTGTCGCTGACCGAGCAATGGTCGGCTCCAGTGATCGTGACGGTGTACGTGCCTGGTTCGCTGACGACGATCGCCGCCGTGTTGCCGACGATGCCGAAGCCCGCGCGCGTCCACTCGAATGAGCAGGGTTCGCACGCCGAGCGAGTCGGGCAGAAGTCGGCCGAGAGCGTGACTTCAGGCTGCGTGCACGTGAGGATCTGATCGGCACACACGGTGAGAACCGGTGAGCAGACCAGCGGGGCGCACGACGGCGGAGCACATCCGGGTCGAGCGCACTGGGCCGACCCGCACGGCGGAGACACGCAGGGTGCGGGACCGACGACGACCTCCTTGAGGACCGTGGTGCTCGTCCCGCAGTGCGAAGCCGAGAGCTCGGTGATCGGAAGTGCGCATTGCCACGGCGATACCACGAGGGGATATCGGTCGACGACCGGCGAGGTGTATGGATCGTCTCCGATGCCGTTGCAGTCGTCGTCCGAACCGTCGTAGTCGCTCCAGTAGTTCCCGACGATGCCGCAGTACCACAGGTTCCTTCCGCCCGGGTCGTGGGCCGAACGTCCGTTCAGGATGAAGCTGTTCTTGGTCACGGTGTTGTCGCGGGAACCCATCGTCAGTTCGGCGCCGACGCGGTTCTCCGCGAACAGGTTGCTGATGATCCCGTTGTCCCGTGAGCTCTCCAGCAGGAGCCCGCGATCGTTTCGCAGGAGCAGGCAGCCCTCGATGGCGCCGTTCTTGACGCTGAGCAGGCGGATGCCCGCCGTGGTGCCCTCCACAACGCAGTTGCGGATCACGAAGTGGTCCGACGTGTTCTCGATGTTGATCCCGAAGTCCGCGCCCGCCGTGACGATCCGCCACCCTTCGATGACGTACGGCGAATCCGGCGTGCCGCAGCCGGATACGACGCCGTTGCTGCTTGTGAAGCCCGCATTCCCGTAGATGTAGATCGTCTCGCGGTCCGTCCATCCGCAGGCGTCTTGCCCGACCTGCCCACTCGCCGGCAGGACCAGTATGAGGGCAAGCGCGACCGAGATGCCGAGCAGAACGCCCTTCCTTCGCATCATCGCCTCCTTGACTCAAGTCAATGAAAGAACAAACGTATTCCCGTCCAGATCACGAGTATAGTTTTCGAACGCCCACGGGTCCGTAACGCTCGTCACAGTGGGGATTGGCGCTCTCGCACCGGGAGCCGCACGGCCGTCGGATTCGCGGGGCGGAGGGTCGTCGGACGGAGCTCGAAGGAGCGTCGGGAGAGGCCATCAGGCCGACTCAGGCGGCCGAATCGAACGCGAAGTCGTCGGACGCGAACAGCTCGACACAGGCATCGACCGCGTCGGGGTCAAACCGGACGGCACGTCCGTCGCGGATCTCGAGGAGCGCCTGGTCGATCCCGAGGGCGGGGCGGTACGGCCGATGCGCCGCCATCGCCTCGACGACGTCGGCGACGGCCAGAACCCGCGCCTCGGGTTCGATTGCGTCTCCGGCGAGATTCGCCGGATAGCCCGAGCCGTCGATGCGCTCGTGATGCTGTCGGATGATGGTCGCGACCGGCCAGGGGAACTGGATCGGACTCAGGATGTCATACGCCGTCTGAGGGTGCTGGCGGATGATCCCAAACTCCGCCGGGGAGAGCGGAATCGGCTTCGCCAGGATCTCAGCCGGAATCGACAGCTTGCCGATGTCGTGCATCAGGCCGGCGACGCGGACGCACTCGATCTGCTCATCCGTGAAGCGAAGCTGTCCGGCGATTCGAACGGCGAGATCGGTGACTCTTCGCTGGTGGCGCGCCGTGTAGGAGTCCCTCATCTCGACGGTTTGGCCGAGAGCAGCGATCGTCCCGTGCAATGCGGACTGAATCGATCGGGTGAACCGGCGGTCGCGGGTGACGTCACGGACGATTCCCTGATAGCCGACGACCTCCCCCGCCTCGCTACGGGCACTCGACGTCAGCAGGCAATCCAGGCTCCGGCCGTCCCTCGCGATCAGAGAGACCGGGAAGTCCTTCACGCTTCCGTCGCGGTCGACCGCGATCTGGAAGCGGGTCCGATCGTCCGGGTTCCCGTACAGCTCGTTGGCCGTCAATCCCATCAGGTCGTTGCGCGAGTAGCCGAGCATGTCGACCATCGCCCGGTTCACGGCGACGAAACGTCCGCTCCGTGTCGTGACGTAGACCGGATCGCGGGAGTTCTCGAACAGGCTGCGAAGGTCCTCCGCCCGGTGTGCCAGTTCGCGCCGGGCCTCCCGAAGATCGGTGATCTCGAGCGTTACTTCGATGACGCGATCCTCACCCGTTCGGCCTTCGACGATAGGGATCCCTGTGGTCATCCAGACGCGACCGTCGGGAGTCCTCATCTCTCGCCTGCAGGGGAGACCCGTCGCGCGCGCCTCCTCGACGGGGCAGTCCGGACACGGATCGGCTCGAGTCGGCCAGACGGAGAAGCAGGTGCGCCCGACGAGCGCATCGCGAGGGGACCCGACCGAGCGAGCCGCCGCTTCGTTCAACCAGAGGATTCGATGGTCCTTGTCCTGGAGAAGAACGTGCTCAGACAGTTGATCGAGAACCTCGGTCCGTTGGAATTCGCGCATGGGCATCGTCGATCCCGAGTGTACCCGCGTCATGCCTATTCCTGCCGGATCCTGTCCACAGCCGAGGGGACGTGTGGGGGGTGCCCGAGGTGACGACACGGCGGGAACGTGAGATGCCTGAAAGGAAGCTGCCCCGCAGGTTGTCAGACGTGGCGGACCGGCGCTAGGGGCGCGTCCGCGCGTCCGCGACGGCTTGGATCGTCGTGCTCTCGAGGAAGGAGACGACGGAGTCGCGTGCGGGCTGCCAGATGGCGTGAAGGGAACAGACCTTGCCGCATTCGCACGGATCGAGGTAGAGCGGACAGTCATTGAGCATCGCCGGTCCGTCCAGCGCGATGACCACGTCCTTGATCGTCATCTCGGCAGCGGATCGGGCGAGCCGGACTCCACCCCGTTTCCCTCGGGTTGCGACGATGAGTCCGGCGCGGTGCAACTGATTGACGATCTTGGCGAGCAACGGATACGGAGAGGAGGTCGCTTCCGCGATCTGTTTCGTCGACACGAGGCCGTCCGATTTGCGCGCGGCGACTTCGGCGAGCGCCAGCACGGCGTACTTGGCCGTCTTCGAGTAGAGCATCGCGTCTCCTTGTCCGGGCCAGGAGACCGTACACGTGTTCGGGACGGGAAGCAAGCAGCGCAGACGCGCCCGGATTTGCGGGAGGAATGCCTTGCCGTGGGACCTCACGGGCCGGATCATGGATCATTCCAACCGATGGATGAGGAGTCTGATGACAGCACAGATTCTGGCCTTGCTCACGGCGGCCGCATGGGGCATCGGCGGCTTCTTCGAGAAGCGGGGGCTTCTCCTCGGAGGCCTGCCTGCCCATGTGGGGATCACCCTTCGAACCGCGACGGCCCTGCTGATCCTCGGTGCGATCAGCGCTCCCCACTGGCGTTCGATTGCGGCCGCCGGCACGATGCCGCTGCTGTACGTGGTTCTCGGCGGAGGAGTCCTCGCCGGTGCCGGCGGGATGCTCTGCTTCTACGCGGCGTTGAAGGCGGGATCGCTTAGTCAGGTCATGCCGATCGCGTTCACGTCCCCGCTGTTCGGCGTTCTACTGGCGGTGATCGTCGGCGCGGAGAAGCTACAGCCGCGGACCGCCGCCGGCATGCTTCTCACCGTCGGAGGGATCGTTCTCCTCTCGATTCGGTAGACCCGTGGCTCAGCCCCGCCGAGGGACCGATCGCGTGACGACGACGTCGACGCCGGTGCCGGCGACGTCCGTCGCCACCACGGCGCCGAGTGCGGCGGGTGCATCGACCGCGACGCTCCGCAATGCCTCCCGTACCCGTTCGATCGTTTCGCGTGGGACGGGCGCCGTCGTCTTGACGCTCGTCTGTGGCTGCGCACCGCCGCGGACGAGGATCGACGTGGTCAGGGTTCGCTTCGGGTGGGTCAGCTCCTCGAGCGCGTACCCGATTCCTCGCGGGCAGAGGTTCCCCTCCACCCCGAGCGTCTCCTCCGTCGGCTCGCCACGGACCGTGACGTCGAGTTCGCAACCGCTCGGACACAGGATGCACGTGATCCGGTGCTCGGTCATCTCAGGCGTACCTCCAGTCGTTCGACGTCGATTCCGTCGCTGCCGTCGACGGTCATCTGCTCCATCGTCGCCGGGTGGGCATGCCGGAGTGGCAGCGTCGACAGGACCCGGCCGTCGGCAACGACCTCCGCTGTGCGGTCGGCGCCCGGCTCGGTGACGCGGAACGAGAGAAGGAGGCTCTCGGCCGTGCGCCGGACGGTCTGGGGCAGGACGTAGCGGATGCCTTCGCCGGCCTCGACGGGGACAGGGGCCTCGGCCTCGGTCGGCGTACGGCCTAGGGCGTGCACGGCGGCGCTGCGGCCTGCCCGGGCACCCTCTTCGGCCGCCCAATCGGCGAGGTCGTGGATATGCAGGACGTTGCCGCATGAGAAGATGCCTTCGACGTTCGTCATGTACCGCTCATCGACGCGAGCGCCGGAGGTCGTTCGGTCGAGCGAGACGCCGGCGCGGCGCGACAGCTCGTTCTCGGGGATCAGGCCGACCGAGAGGAGGAGCGTGTCGCATGCTACGTCGAACTCTGTGCCGGGGATCGGGCGGCGCAGTTCGTCGAATCGGGAGATCGTCACGCGCTCCAGGCGGTCGGTGCCGTGAATACATGTGACCGAGTGCGATAGATGCAGCGGGATGTCGTAGTCGTCGAGGCACTGGCGGATGTTTCGCGGCAGGCCGGACGGGTAGGGGAGGAGCTCGACGACGCCGACGACCTCGGCTCCCTCCCAGGAGAGACGCCTGGCCATGATCAGTCCGATGTCGCCGGAGCCGAGGATCAGGATGCGGCGGCCGACACGGACGTTCGCCATGTTCGTGAGCCACTGGGCCGTGCCGGCGGTGTAGACGCCGGCCGGCCGGGTGCCTGGGATCCGAAGCATGCCGCGCGTGCGCTCGCGGCAGCCCATCGCCAGAACGACCGAAGTGGCGCGCAGTCGAAGTCTCGATCCGCGAGACGTGCAAACGAGTTCCCGTTCAGGCGTCAGCTCGGCGACCAGCGTGTCGGCGCGCGTCTCGACGCCGGCCTCGAGCACTCGAGCGACGTATCGCTCGGCGAACTCGGGCCCGGTGAGGACCTCGCCGAACGCGTGGAGGCCGAAGCCGTCGTGGATGCACTGATTGAGGATTCCGCCGAGCTGACGATTGCGATCGATCAGCACGACCTCGGCGCCGGCGTCTGCTGCTGCTGCTGCGGCGGCGAGACCGGCGGGCCCCCCGCCGATGACGATGACGTCCGTGCTACGAGTTCGGGATGTCATGACTCTCCTCCAGCAGACGGCCGGCGAACGCGGGGGACTCCGGGCCGCGCAGCAGGAACTGATCCGGATCCCAGCCTCGCTCCTCCTGAAGCAGTTCGACGATGCGCGGAAGGCAATACCCGCCGGAGCACCGGCCCATCGACGCGCGGGATCGGAACTTGATCCCGGAGAGCGTCCGCACGCCGAGCGGATTGTCGAGGGCGTGAAGCACCTCGCGCTTTGTGACGCCCTCGCAGCGGCAGACGATGTCGCCATGCTCCGGGTCGTCCTCGACCAGCCGTGTCTTCTGCGCCTCGGAGAGCTCGTCGAACCGTGTCGGCCAGCGGCGGACCCGGACCTCGGATTCGGGCTTCTGCGGAAGCTGCGCCTCGGGCTGGATCATCCGTTCGACGACGTATCGCGCGATGCCTGGTGCAGCCGTGAGGCCGGGCGACTCGATTCCCAGCAGGTGGATGACCTGCGGACGATCGGGGTTTCGCCTGAAGATGTAGTCGGAGAATCCTCCGACCTCCGGCGGCGTGAGCTTCGCCCGAACCCCGGCGTAGGCGCCGATGACGAGGTGGGTCGGGATGTCCGGCCACATCACACGTGCCTCCGCGAGGAGGCGATCGGTGGTGTCGCGGGTGCAGCAAACCGTCTCCGGGTCCGCCACGTACTCGCTCGACGGACCGAGGAGGACGTTGCCCTCCGTCGTCGGCGTGATGTGTACCCCGAGCCCGGCGCCGTCCGCGGACGGGGCGGGATAGACCGACATCGCCATCCTCTCTCCGACCTGCCGGTCGAGAATGAGGTACTCACCGACACACGGATGAATCTCGGGCGCGCCCGGATCGATCGTTCGGGCGATGCGGCCGGCGTGAATCCCCGCGGCGTTGATCACGAACCGGGCCCGGACGGGGCCGCGCGCCGTGGAGATCTCGACGGCGTCCTTCGCGGGCTCGATCCCGATGACCTCGGTGCCGAGCGAGAACCGGACGCCGTTCACGGCGGCGTTCTCCGCCATCGCGATCGTCATCGCGTACGGCGAGACGATGCCGCTCGTCGGCACGTGGAGGGCGGCGACGCATTCGATTCCCGGTTGCAGATTCGCAGCCTCCTCGCGGGAAACGATCCGCAGATCGGGAACGCCGTTCGCCTCGCCTTGGGTCAGGAGACGCTCCAGTCCTGCGGCCTCTCGTTCGTCGCGTGCGACGACGAGCTTGCCGCAGATCGAGTACGGCACATGGAGGTCGTCGCACCACTCTTGAAGGAGCGCTCGCCCCTCCATGCAGAAGCGGGCGCGGAGCGTGTCGGGGAGGTAGTTGATCCCGGCATGGATGACACCGGAGTTTCGCGCGCTCGCTGCCGTCCCCACATCGTGGGCCTTCTCGAGCACGGCAAACTCGCCCTCGAGACGGCCGAGGACCCGGGCGATCGCGGCACCGACCACGCCGGCCCCGATGATGACGACATCGAAGATCTCTGGCATCCGGCTCCTTCCGCTCGCCCCGCGTTGAAGTGGGCGAGAAGGATACCCACAAACCGGGGACGGCCCCACGTGGGCCCAGCAGGGGAAGCGGCGGCCTACGGCGCCGGATCGAGGGTGAACTGGGCGGCGCCGTGGCGGCTGTGCCAGGAGATGAAGTCGTCACGAGACAGCTGATACGCGACCTGGATCTCGTAGGTGCCGCCCGGCTCGAGTGGCCGATCCTTCGGATCGCCGGAATCGAGCGGGATGACGAACTCGAGGATGGTGCGACCGTCGATCTCCGTGCCGGCAGAGGCGAGCAGGTTGTCCTCGCCGCCGACCGCGGTGTCCGCATCGTGAAGGTTGCCACGCGTCCCGACGTGATCGCGGACGACGGCCTCGCCGTCCTTGACGTAGCCGATGATGTAGTTCGCCCCGACCTTGCGATCGATAGGGTCGAAGCCGACGGACACATACCCGGTGGCCGGGGCTGACAGCGCGACCCACAGGAGATCGGCGTCGTTGGTCCAGTGCACGTCCATCCCCCCGAGCAGCAGGCGGTGGACGTACTCATCTTGGTCGACGACCCCGTCGATCGTGTCGTAGGAAGGCGCTGAGCCGTGTTCGCCGATCGGCAGGTTGGGCATGGGGACGCTCGCCACCGCGTCCGAAGCCTTGGTGCCTGCGGGCGCCCCGTCGACCGGCGCTGCGGTCGACGTCGCGCTTTCGTCGCGATCACACCCTGCGAGCAGAAGAAGGATCGCCAGCGCGGCCGTGACGGCTGCGGCCAGCGAACTCGGGCGGCGGTTCATCATGGGGCTCCTCTTGCGGGGGCTTCGGTCTTCCCGCGCTGGTTTCTCCTTGCGGTTCGAACCCACGGACACTACGTCGAGCGGTTCATCCTCGCAAGGGTCGTCCCCTGCTGTGTGCTCTGCGTGCGCTGTTGTGGCGATCTCGTGTGGTAGGGAGCATAGCAGGAGCCGCGGTCCAGTCGCTTGCGGGGTGTCGCCATCTGTCTCGTCCCTCTCCACGTGCGGGTCTTGCGCCCGCTTCGCCGGGTGCTCTGTGCGACCATGCTCGGCGGTGGCCGCTGCCTACCCGCGTGGCGGACCGTTGACTTCCCGGCAGGCCGGCCGTATCGTACGCAGCTGCGATGAACGGCACAGGTCAAGCGGCGGGGGTGGGACCGTGAACGAACATGGAATCGGTCTGCTGTTCGACGTCAAGCGGTTCGCGTTGCACGACGGACCGGGCATCCGCACGACGGTCTTCCTGAAGGGGTGCCCGCTGAGCTGCGTGTGGTGCCACAATCCGGAGAGCCAAGTCGCTTGCCCCGAGCTAATGCACTGGCAAGAACGGTGCGTCGGCTGCGGCGCGTGCATCGGTGCCTGTCCGATTGGCGCGCTGTCGCTGGCGGGGGAGCGGGCGGAGGTCGATCGAGACCGATGCACGGCGTGCGCGGAGTGCGTCACAGCATGTTCGGAGGGGGCACTAGAGGTTGCCGGCGAGCCGTGGTCGGTACGGCGACTGCTTGACGAGATCGAGAAGGACGTCCTGTTCTACGACGAGTCAGGCGGCGGAGTGACGCTGTCCGGCGGAGAGCCGCTCACGCAAGGCCCGTTTGTGGAGGCGGTGCTGAAGCAGTGTCGCGAACGCCGAATCCACACGGCCGTCGATACGTGCGGTCATGCCGAGTGGGCGGATCTGGAGCGGATCGCCGCGGTGACCGACATCTTCCTCTACGACCTGAAGCAGATGGACGACGAGCGACATCGCGAACTGACCGGCGTGTCGAACGAGCGGATTCTCGGGAACCTGCGCCGCCTGGACGGCGAGAGGCGCGCGATCAGGATCCGCTACCCGGTGATTCCCGGGGAGAACGACTCCGACGAGGACATCTCCGCTCTCGGACGCTTCGTCGCCGATCTCGAGTCGATCGAGTCGATCCAGCTGCTGCCGTTTCATCGGGGAGGAGAACCGAAGCGCGAGCGGCTCGGGCGGCCGGATCGGGCCGCGATCGGACGTGGCGACGCGACCTGCGCCGCCGAGCGGGCGAAACGGCTCCTGTGTGCTATCCTGGACGTTCCGGTACAGATTGGAGGGTGAACCGATGAACGGTCGTATCGAGCGGCTTCGCAGGGAGTGCATCGAGACGATGCCTTCAGTGAGCGGCGAGCGGGCGCGGCTGCTGACTGCCTTCTACCGCGAGCTGGACACGGAAGCGACCCCGGTGCCGACACAGCGGGCGCAGGCGTTTCGATTCCTCCTCGAGAACCAACCGATCCACATCGGGGACGACGAGCTGATCATCGGCGAGCGGGGGCCGTCCCCGAAGTCGACCCCGACGTACCCGGAGCTCTGCTGCCACACGCTCGACGACCTACTCGTCCTGCGGACGAGAAGCAAGACGCCATTCCTCGTCGACGAAGAGACCCGCGCGCTGTACGAGGAGGCCGTCATCCCGTTCTGGGGCGGGCGGAGCATGCGCGACCGCGTCTTCGAGGCGATGAGCCCCGAGTGGACCGCGGCGTTCGACGCCGGCGTGTTCACGGAGTTCATGGAGCAGCGATCGCCCGGCCATGCCGTCCTCGACGACAAGATCTACCGTCTCGGCTTCGACGATTTCGGAGCGCGGATCGAGGCGGCGCGAGAGCGGATCGAGGCGTCGGGCGGTCCCGAGGCGCAGCGGAAGCTGGACGAACTCGATGCGATGTCGCTCTGCTGCGACGCGATCGTTCGATACGCCGAGCGGTACGCGGGCAGTGCCCGTGAGTTGTCGGCGACAGCGACACCGGAGCGGAAGGCCGAACTGCTCCGGATCGCCGAGGTCTGCGAGCGGGTTCCGCGTCACGCGCCTCGCACGTTCCACGAGGCGCTTCAGATGTACTGGTTCGTCCACCTCGGCGTGGTCATCGAGCTGAACGAGTGGGATTCGCTGAACCCAGGGCGCATCGACGAGCACCTGTACCCTTTCTACCGGCGTGACGTGGATGAGGGAACGCTGACGGAGGCGGGAGCGAGGGAACTGCTGGAGTGCTTCTGGATCAAGTTCTCGAACCAGCCGGCTCCGCCGAAAGTCGGGGTCACCGAGGAGCAGAGCGCGACGTACAACGACTTCACGCTGATCAACATCGGCGGCGTCGACAGGAACGGCGAAGACGCGGTGAACGAGTTGTCGTACCTGATTCTCGACGTCATCGAGGGGATGACGCTGCCGCACACCGGATCGTGCATTCAGCTGTCGAAGGCGAACCCGGATCGCTTCCTCTTGCGGGCACTGGAGGTCGTTCGCCGTGGCTTCGGGCAGCCGTCGATCTTCAACGCCGACGTGATCTGTCAGCAGTTCCTCCGCGCGGGGAAGTCGCTCGAGGATGCGCGGGCGGGGGGACCGAGCGGATGCGTGACGGTGAGCGCCTTCGGCAAGGAGAGCTGTGTTCTCACCGGCTACGTGAACTGGCCGAAGATCCTCGAGCTTGCCCTCCACGACGGGATCGACCCGCGAACCGGGCGGCGACTGGGACCGGCGACCGGCGATCCTCGAGCATTCGAGTCGTTCGACGAGCTGTTCGGTGCGTACCGTTCTCAGTTGAAGCACTTCGTCGATCTGAAGATCGAGGGGAACGACCGAATCGAGCGGCTGTTCGCCGAGCAGATGCCGGCGCCGTTCCTATCGATCGTCGTCGATGACTGCATCGAGCGCGGACAGGACTACAACGACGCGGGTCCGCGATACCCGACGACGTACATCCAGGGCGTCGGTCTCGGCACGGCGACCGACGCCCTGGCCGCGATCGAGGAGCACGTCTTCGCGCAGCGCACGACGACGATGGCCGAGCTGGTCGATGCGCTTGACGACGATTTCGTCGGTCACGACGCGCTGCGGAATCGCCTCAGCCGACGTTCGCCGAAGTTCGGCAACGACGACGAGCGGGCCGACCGAATCGCGCGTGCCTTGTTCGACACGTATGGCGACGCCGTCGACGGCAGGCCGAACACCAAGGGCGGGCGGTACCGGGTCAACCTGCTGCCGACCACGGTTCACGTCTTCTTCGGGGAGATGGTCGGGGCGACGGCGGACGGACGATCGGCCGGCGTGCCCCTGTCCGACGGGATCTCGCCGGTGCAGGGCGCCGATACCCACGGCCCGACGGCGGTGATCCGCTCGGTCGGGAAGATCGACCACGTTCGGACCGGCGGGACGCTGTTGAACCAGCGATTCCTCCCCGACGTGCTGCGGGACGAAACCGGCTTGAGGAAGCTCGGCGACCTCGTTCGAACGTTCTTTCGGCTCGACGGGCACCACATTCAATTCAACGTCGTCGACTCGGAGACGTTGCGCAGGGCGCAGGAATCGCCGGACGAGCATCAGGAGCTGATCGTTCGCGGCGCCGGGTACTCCGACTACTTCAACAGCCTCGACCGACCGCTTCAGGACGAGATCATCGCGCGAACCGCCCACGACGAGCTGTAGCCGCGGCGGCGAGTCATCAAATCGCTACGCGTCACTCGGATGGGGCGCCCCATCCGAGTGAAGCGCTCCTTCTTCCCGTGGGAACAGTTTCCCGCCGTTGTTTGGCACGCGTTCGCCCGCTGTGAACACTGTTCACTGAGTTTTGACTCGCGTTCAGCCTCGCGGTATAGTGGCCGCATGGAAGGCGAGCGGTTGTCGGAGGTGGGCTGGCGCATCCGCAGCATCCGAACGCGGAAGCGCATGACGCTTCGGGCGCTTTCCGCGGCCTCCGGCCTGTCGGTGGGATTCCTCTCGCAGATCGAGCGTGGACTGTCGTCGTTCTCTATCTCGTCGCTCCGGTCGATCTGCCAGGCGCTGGACGCCTCGCTGGCGGACGTACTGGTCCTGTCGAGCGAGACCGGGAACGCGGTCCTCGTCGATCCTCGCCACTCGGGGATCACGAAGGCGGACAACCGCTCGCACGTCAGCCTATCGGATTCGTCGATCACGTATCGCTTCCTGAGCACCGGCCTGCCGTCGCGGCGGTTTGACGCCGTTGTAGGCGAGATGGCGCCAGGAAGCCACAGTGAGCCGCACTCGCACGAGGGAGAGGAGTTCGGCTACGTCCTCGAGGGCGATGTTCAACTCGCCTCGGATGACGATTCGCACACGCTCGGACCCGGCGACAGCTACCACTTGATGGCGCCGACGCCGCACGCCTGCGATGCGGGGAGCGAAGGCGCCAAGGTGCTGTGGGTTCAAACGGCGCGGTACGTCCGTGCACTGAGCCTCCTCGGCAAGGAGGCGCTCCCGGCAGGGGCTCTTCCACCTCCGATGGAGAGCGGGGATCGGCCTGCGTTGGTCAACCTGTCGCAGAACGCCGTGCGATACCGCTTCCTGACCGGGAATCTGCCGAATGCGCAACTGCGGGTGTTCGTCGGGGAGATCCCGGCGGAGGGGATGGAAGAGCCGGCGCTGTTCGAGGGTGAGGAGTTCGGTTACGTGCTGGAGGGGCAAATCCACCTGACGGTGGAGTCGGATTCCTACCCGCTCGGGATTGGAGACTGCTATCACGTGCCGGCCGCGTCCCCACGCGGATTCCGCGTGGACGGTGCCTCGGCCGGGCGGCTGCTCTGGGTCCAGATGGGGGCGGGATCGCATGAGGCCGAGGCGGTCTGGATCGAGGCGCTCGATACGGCGAACTCCGAAGCAGCCCATCCGGCGACAGGGAAGTCACGTCAGAGGAGGAGTTGATGTACAGACTCAGTACGGACGTGGGTGGAACCTTCACCGACGGCGTCCTGCTCGACGAGAGATCGGGGCGGGTCGTAGTCAGCAAGGTCTCTTCCACGCCCCACAACCCGGCGATCGGCACCATCGGTTCGATCGAGAGGTTCGACGTCCCACTTGAGGACGTCGCCTTCCTCTCGCACGGCACGACGGTCGTCATCAACGCACTCATCGAAGGCAAGGGAGCGAAAACGGCACTGATCACGACGCGTGGCTTCCGGGACGTGCTCGAGATCGGTCGCTGCAATCGGACGGAGATGTACGACGCGCTGTACCGGAAGCCGCGACCGCTCGTCCCGCGGGTGCGGCGGCTGGAGGTCACGGAGCGTGTCTCTGCGGACGGCAGCATCGTGACGCCGCTCGATCGTACGGATCTTGATGCGGTTCTCGCCGTCCTCGGTAGCCAGGAAGTGACCGCCGTCGCAGTCTGCCTGCTCAACGCCTATGCCAACCCGGAACACGAGGTCGAGATCGGGGAGTTCCTCCGCGAGCGGCTCCCCGAGGCGACCGTGTCGCTGTCGCATCTGATCACTCGCCGGTACTACGAGTACGAGCGGACGAGCACGACGACGCAGAACGCATTCGTCATGCCGGTCGTTCGGGGGTACCTCGACCACCTCGAGCGGGAGCTGAGAGAGCGCGATTTCGGGCAGGTGCTGCAGATCATGCAGTCGAATGGCGGCGTGATGACGGCCGAGGTGGCCCGAGACATGCCGATCGCGATGGTCGAGTCGGGTCCGGCCGGCGGTGCCATCGGCGCCGCGCAGCTGGCGAAGATGGTCGGTTACGAGAACGTGATCTCGTACGACATGGGCGGAACGACGGCGAAGACGGCGATCATCACCGGCGGGCTCCCCGAGACGACAGAGCAGTACCTCGTCGAGGGTCGCCCGATCCTCCTTCCGGTCGTCGACCTGCGCGAGATCGGCGCGGGTGGCGGCAGCATCGCGTGGATCGACGAGGCAGGGGCGATGCACGTCGGACCGCACAGCGCCGGCGCCGATCCGGGGCCGGCGTGCTACAAGCGGGGCGGTCGGGAGCCGACGGTCACCGACGCGAACCTGCAGTTGGGATTACTCGACCCGAACTACTTCCTCGGCGGCGAGATGGAGATCTCGAGGGACCTCGGCCACGCGGCGATCAAGCGGGTCGCCGACCACTTCGATCTGTCGGTCGACGAGGCGGCGCTCGGGATCGTCAAGATTGTCAACACGAACATGTCAGGCCTTCTCCAGTCGATGACCGTGAAGCGTGGCTACGATCCGCGGGAGTTCGCGATGGTCGCCTTCGGCGGCGCCGGTCCGATCCATGCCGCGGCAATCGCCAAGGAGCTGCGCGTGCCGACGGTGATCGTCCCGCCGCATTCCGGCGTCTTCTCGGCGTTGGGAATGCTGATGGCCGACCTGCGGCACGACCTGAGTCAGACGTACATCATGGCGCTTGCCGACGCCGAGCCGGACGGTGTGAAAGACCTGCTCGGGGAGCTCGAGCGGCGCGTCGCCGATGTCTTCGCCAAGGAGAACGTCTCCGCCGACGCGATCGCGATGACCTACCAGCTCGATCTGCGGTATGTCGGGCAGGAGCACACCCTCGCGGTGCCAGTGGCCGGAGACTTCTCGGGTGACGCGAAGGTGGAGATCGCCACTGCGTTCGACGACCAGCACCTGCGTGTCTATGGACACAACGCGCCCGAGGAGGCAAAGGAGATCGTCTCCTTGAAGGTGATCGGTCTCGGCAACGTCACGAAGCCGAAGCTCGAGCGGATCGACGCGGGCGACGGGACGCCGCTCGAGGCGGCTCGGCTCGGCACGCGCGACGTCTACGTCGGCCACGGCCGCTACCTGCCGTTCGCCATCTACCGGCGAGACGCCCTCCTCGCAGGAAATGTCGTCCCTGGTCCGGCGGTGATTGAGGAAGTGACGGCGACCGCCGTGGTCGAACCGGAGCAGACCTGCACAGTCGATCCGTACGGCAACCTAGTCATCTCGCTAAACGAGGGGGGAAATGAAGACCGACCCGATCACACTTGAGGTCATCCGCAACCGCCTGATCGCGGCGAGCCGGGACATTCGGCGCACGATCGAACGGGCGGCGTACAGCCCCATCCTGTACGAGGTTGTCGACTTCAGCTGCGGGATCCTCGACGGGGACGCGAACCTGATCGCGGAGACGCCCGGGCTGCCGATCTTCCTCGCGAATCTCGGCTATGCGGTGCAGTCAACGTACGACACGATCGGGCGCGAGAACCTGCGGCCGGGCGACGTGATCCTCTGCAACGATCCGTACAACGGCGGCGGGACCCACTGCCCTGATCTGGTCACGCTCTGTCCCGTCTTCAGCGAGGATGAGATCCACGGATGGGCCGCGTTCCGCGGCCACACCGTCGACATGGGAGGGATCTATCCCGGCGGTTGGTACAGCGACACGACCGAGGTCTTCCAAGAAGGCTTCCGGCTGCCCCCGGTGAAACTCCTCATCGAGGGGACCCCCAACGAGGACGTCTTCCGTCTGATCCGTGCCAACACTCGCGTTCCCGACGCGGTTCTCGGCGACATCCGAGCGATGGTCGCCGGCGTGCGCAAGGGGAGCCAACGGTTCTCAGATGTGATCGACCAGTTCGGGCTGAAGGCCACGCTGAACGCGCTGTCGGAGATCCTGGTTCAGGGCGAGCGAATGGCGCGGGCGGCGGTGCGGCGCATCCCCGACGGCGTCTACGAGGCGGAGGCGATCCTCGACGGCGATGGAAACGACGATGCGCCGCTCGACGAGAAGCTGTTGCTGAAGCTGACGATCACGATCTCAGGGGACGAGTTGACTGCCGACTTCACAGGGACCGGCCCGCAGAACCGCGGTCCGATGAACACACCGGAGCCGTCGACGATCTCCGCGACGCGATACGCGTTCAAGATCATCACGACGCCGCACCAGCCGAGCAACGAGGGCTTCTTCCGGGCGCTGAACATCGTAATCCCGGACGGCAGCTTCCTGAAGCCGGAGTTCCCGGCCGCCTGCGCGATGTGGCCGACTCCGTCATCGACGATCCCCGACCTCTTCCTCAAAGCGCTGGCGCCGGCGATCCCCGATCACGTGCGCGGCGGGCACTTCGGCGACTCGATGGCGAACTTCATCTACGGCATCGATCCAGCGAGCGGCAAGTACTACGTCTGCGCGGAGGCCGACGCCGGTGGCTACGGTGGGAAGCCGACGGAGGACGGTGAGTGCGCCCTCTTCTCGATGACCCTCGGTGACACGTACAACGTGCCTGCCGAGGTCGTCGAGGTTCGCTACCCGTGGCGGGTCGAGCGGTTCGAGCTGCGGCGCGACTCGGGCGGTGCGGGCAAGTACCGCGGCGGTCTCGGCGTCGTCCGTGACTACCGCCTCGGCTTCGACGCCGGGCTGACGGTGACGACCGATCGGGTCAAGTACACGCCGCCGTGGGGCGTCTTCGGCGGGAGCTCCGGCGAGACGAACATCACCGTCGTCACCCGCGCCGACGGCAGCGAAGAGCGGTGGCGGAAGATCTCCAATCTCCCGCTCAAGGAGGGGGAGATCGTGAGCTTCCGCGGCGGTGGGGGCGGCGGGTACGGCTCGCCGCTCGACCGGGACCCGCAGGCAGTGCTCGATGACGTGATCAGCGAGTACGTCTCCCTCGGCGCAGCCGAAGGAGAGTACGGCGTCGTGATTGACCCGAGTGGGCTCACGATCGACGTCGAGAAGACGAAGGCGGCGAGGGCGCGCGCACGGGCCTCGGGGACGGGAGGGCGATGAGCGTGATCAGTCGTCTGGAGTTCCGCTTCCAGCGCGGCGGGTCCTTCACCGCGAAGCTGCTCCCGGACCTCGCGCCTGCGACCGTCGAAGCGGTCCGCGCGATGCTCCCGCTCGACGTCACCGTGTACCACACGCGATGGTGCGGCCGGGAGATCAACTTCCCCGTTACCAGCCGGCGGCCGGTCCCTCGGGAACGACAGACGTCGACGGCGAACACGGGCGACGTCGTCTACTGGACGGAATGGGAGATGGGCGATGGGGCGAACGAGGCACTCGCCGTCTACTACGGGGCGGAGGTCATCCGCGACCATCGCGGGTTCCTCCCGGTGAATGTCTTCGCTCGCGTGCCCGAGGATCAGTGGCCGCTGATCGAGGAGATCGGGCTGCGCGTCTGGCAACAGGGGACCGAGCGGCTGCTCGTGGTCGGCCTGGACGAGGCGGACGGATGACCGGCACGGTGTACCAGGACCGGATCGCGGCGGTGCAGCGCGGGCTCGAGGCATCCGGCGGGGCGGCGGCGGTGTTTGGCCTGTCGACGAATCTCCGGTACCTCGCTGGGTTCACTGACGAGCCGGGCGAGCGAGCTCTGCTCTTGATCGTCCCGCGGTCGGGGGAGCCGACGATGGTCGTCCCCGCGCTGTACGTCGATCAGGTGAAGCTGCACAGGCCGCCGGCGGAGATCCGTGGATGGGCTGACGGGGACAACCCGATGGAGATCGTACGGGAGGTCGCGGCGGGGCTGGGGGGGACGGCCGGGCGCGTCCTCGTCGATGACACGTTGTGGGCTGCGTTCCTGCTCCCGATCCGAGAGGCGTTCGCCGACCGCACGTTCGGGTTGGCGTCCGAAGTGGTCGTGCAGCTTCGGATGTGCAAGGCGCCCGACGAGGTCGCGGCGATGCGTCGCGCTGGCGAGATTGCCGACCGGGCGTTCGAGGATGCATTGGCTGAGCCGATCGAGGGAAGCACCGAGTTGCAGCTCGCCGGGCGGCTCGAGGCGGCGATGCTCTACAGCGGCGCGAACGCCGTGGCGTTCGAGACGCTCGTTGCGTCGGGATCGAACAGCGCACTGCCGCACTACCGCGCCGGTGCGCGGCGGATCGAGCCCGGCGACGTCGTGATTCTGGACTACGGCTGCCGGGTCGACGGCTACTGCTCGGACATCAGCCGGACGATCGTCTGCGGCGAACCGTCTCCCGAGGCGGAGCAGGTTCACGACGCGGTCCGGCGTGCCCACTGGGCGGCGCGCGAACGGGTCGGCGTCGGTGTTCGGGCGGAAGCGGTCGATGCCGCCGCCCGCGATGTCCTGGTCGCCGCCGGGTACGGCGACCGGTTCGTTCATCGGACCGGGCATGGCGTCGGTCTCGACGTGCACGAGCCGCCGTACATCGTTGGGGGCAACTCGGAAGCGCTGGAGAGTGGGATGGCGTTCTCGATCGAGCCGGGGGCGTACTTCGTGGGCGACTTCGGCATTCGGATCGAGGACGTCGTGGTGGTCGGAGCGAGCGGGGCCGTGCCGATGACGGAGGCCCCACAGGACCTGAAGCGTGTGGCGTAGGGCGGATGTTCCGGTGATTGCTGGGCCAAGAGAACAGAGAGCCGAACCACTAGGAGGCGTGTGCGGAGAAAGGAGGTGTTCCGAAATTCGAGCGAGCGTATGGGAATCACACCGGCAAGGAACCCCACGAGGTGGTGCAACGTGAAAACGAGAAGCATTGCGATGATCCTGGCGGTCGTGCTGGTAGCAGGTTTCGCGGCCATCGGGGCGGTGGACAATGTTGTGGTCATCAACGGATTCCCGGTGATCACAGCGGATCCTGCCGTGGCATCGGACTGGTATGACACGGAGGCCATGTACAACTTGTACAGCCCGCTGGTCTACCCGGCGCCGGAAGGCGGCGTGCGTCCGCACTTGGCCACGGCATGGGAGGCGATGGGAGGTGACTTCACGCACTGGCGATTCACGCTACGCGAGGGGGTGAAGTTCCACTCCGGATACGAGATGACGGCCGAGGACGTCGCGTGGTCGATGACTCGGTTCATCACGATGGGGAAGGGAAACTCGGGCCCCCTGGGCAAAGTTACCGCGGAAGTCGTCGGCGACTACACGGTCGACTTCACGCTTGAGAAGCCCAGCGCCATCTTCCCCGACACGCTGGCCCTCTTCTTCCCGGTGGAGAAGAACCTGGTCCTGCAGAACATCAAGTCCGACGGAGCCTACGGCGATATGGGCGACTACGGCGAGGACTGGCTGGCGACACACGACGCCGGTACCGGGCCGTACATGCTGACGAGCCACATTCCGGGGCAGCGCCTCGATGCGGCGCGTTTCGTCGACTACTTCGAGGGCTGGAGTAACGAAGGATGGGCGGAGGACGAGGTGCCGATCGAGCGTCTCGTCTTCATCATGGAGACCGACTACACCACCCTGATGACACTGCTGAAGAGCGGCGACCTCGATCTGGAAGTCAACGGCGGGTGGACCCTGCCACAGCTCCAGGACATCCAGGCCGATCCGGACCTCAGCCTGACATCGGTGTGGGCACAGAACGTCACGGTTTGGATGAATTCCCAGGCGCCGCCGACCGACGACGAGCACTTCCGCAAGGCGATCCTCTACGCCTACGATTACGCGGGCGTTGTCGGACCGTGGGAAGCGCTCGGAAACGGCGAGACAGGGATCATCCTCCCGAGCATGCCGGGATACGTGCCGATCGAACCGCAGCCGCGCGAGCAGGACCTCGCCAAGGCGGCGGAGGAGCTGGCGCTGTCGAAGTACGCCGACAACCTCAGTGACGTGACGGTCACGTACCACTTCTGCGGCGGACTCGACTTCGAGGAGGACATCGGACTGCAGCTCCAGGCCGACATGGCTGCGCTGGGCGTGAACGTCGAGGTGGCCGGCCCGCCGTGGCCGGAGTACTCCGCGGAGTGCTCGTCGCCCGAATCGACGCCGAACATGACCATCTTCCTGTTCGCGCCGCAGTCGTCGCCGACGCACGACTACTACTTCTACTCCATGTTCCATCCGGACGGGTTCGGCTGGATCTTCGAGGCGCACTGGTTCTTCGAGGACCAGGACATCGTCGACCTGCTGGACGCCACCCGGGCGGAGCCGGACGGAGCGAAGCGGATCGCGCTGTACGAGCAACTGCAACCGCTGATCTCCGATCACGCGCTGGCATTCTATCCGTACCAGAAGCCGACGCTGTTCGCGCACCAGGCGTACATCGTCGGACCGAAGGAGTCGATCTCGATGGTCGGCCCGACGGAGAACATGTACCTGTGGCGCATCAACCTCGCGCTGAAGGAGGAAATGCAGTAGGACCAAGAACGGCAGACGGGGAGCGGGTTCAACGCCCGCTCCCCACGTCTCTGACGAGCGATTGGGGAGGGCATGGTTGCGTTCATTGCGAAGCGGTTGTTTCAGTCGCTGTTCGTCCTGTTCGGGCTGTCGTTACTGATCTTCTTCATCGCGCGCGTCATGCCCGGGGATCCGGCGCGCGCCGCGCTCGGATTCCTGGCGACCGAAGAACAGGTGGAGCGGCTGCGGGAGGAGATGCATCTCAACGATCCATTCCCGATCCAGTACTACCACTGGTTGAGCAACCTCGTTCGCGGCGATCTCGGCGACTCCTCGTACACGCGCCGGCCGGTCACGACGGACCTCCTGCAGTTCCTTCCTGCGACCTTCGAGCTCATCCTGTTCGCCACGTTGATCTCCGCGATCATCGGGCAGGTGACTGGCGTCCTGGCGGGGTACTTCCGTAATTCGTGGTTCGACGGCCTATCGCGCCTCGTGTCGTACCTGGGCATCGCGACGCCGTCGTTTGTCGTGGCGATCCTCCTGTTGTTCATCTTCAGTCAGGTCCTGAGGCTGGCTCCCGGTGTCGGTCGGCTGCCGATCTTGATGATCCCGCCGCCGCGCGTCACGGGATTCATGACGATCGACGGCCTGTTGGCCGGCCGGCCGGACGTCGCATTGACGGCGCTCAAGCACATGGTCCTGCCGGCGATCAGTCTCGCCGTCATCCACATCGCGCAGGAGGGGCGCATCACGCGGACGTCGATCGTCGAGAACATGCAGAAGGACTACATCACGATCCACAAGGTGCACGGCATCCGCACGTCGAGGCTCGTGTTCAAGTACCTCCTGAAGCCGTCCATCATCCCGACCGTCACCGTGATGGGCCTGGACTTCGCGTTCCTCATGTCGAACGCGTTCCTGGTCGAGATGGTCTACATGTGGCCCGGCTTCTCGCGGTATGCCGTCACGGCGATGCTCAACAAGGACCTGAACGCGATCGTGGCCGTTGTCCTCGTGATCGGGCTGACGTTCGCGGTGGTCAATCTGCTGGTCGACATCATCATCATGGGGCTCGATCCAACGGTGCGGCTGCGCCGGGGAGGTGGCTAGATGGAGTGGGAAGATCGACGCGCCGACCTGCGGGCGATGTGGGCACAGAGGCGCCGAGGGCTGTCGCGGGGGTGGTACAAGTACTCCCGGAATCCGCTGTCGGTCATCGGCCTGGTCGTCCTGTGCCTGATCGTGTTCGCGGCGATCTTCGCGCCGTACATCACGCCGTACCCTGAGCACGCGAAGCCGTATACGAACTTCAGTGACGGCGGTCTCCCGCCGAGTCGAACCTACTGGTTCGGGACCGATCGCGTCGGCCGGGACATCTTCAGCCGGGTGATCCACGGGTACCGGTTCTCCTTGACGATCGGGATGGTCGTCCTCGCACTCGGCGTGGCACCGGGCGTGATCCTCGGCCTGGTCGCCGGGTACCACCAGGGAACGTGGATCGAGACGGTGATCATGCGCATCACCGACGTCTTCCTCGCCGTGCCGCCGCTGGTGCTCGCATTGGCGATCACGGCGATGCTGACGCCGAACCTGATGAACCAGATGATGGCGATCGCGCTCGTTTGGTGGCCGTGGTACGCCCGGCTTGTCTTCGCGCTCGCCTCCTCGCTTCGAAGCGAGTACTTCGTCAGGGAAGCGGAGCTGACCGGGGCGAGCAAGTTCCACATCCTGTTCAGGGAGATCCTTCCGAACTGCCTCGCACCCATCCTTACGAAGATGACGCTCGACATGGGCATCGTCATCCTGCTTGGCGCGACGCTCAGCTTCATCGGGCTTGGCGTGCAGCCGCCGAAGCCGGGGCTCGGGACGATGGTCGCCGAGGGCGCCAAGCGACTTCCAGGAGAGTGGTGGGGGACGATCTTCCCGGCGCTGGCGATCGTCATCGTCATCCTCGCGTTCAACCTCGTTGGAGACGGATTGCGGGACGTCTTCTCCGTCGAGGAGGTGTAGATCGATGGACAGGCTGCTTGCGATTCGCGATCTGCACGTCGGCTTTCGCATCTTCGAGGGCCACCTGCGCGTGCTCAACGGCGTCCGGCTCGACGTCAAGGAGGGCGAGCGCGTCGGACTGGTTGGAGAGACCGGCTGCGGCAAGACGACGACGGTGAAGTCGGTCCTCCGGGTTCTGCCGGTGCCGCCTGCGAGGATCACCGGGGGCGAGATCCTTTACGGTGACAGGGATGTCCTCAAGATGTCGCGACGGCAGATGACTGCACTTCGGCGGCATGAGCTGACCGCGATCTTTCAGGATCCGCTTCAGTCGCTGAACCCGGTGTTCACCATTGGGACGCAGCTCCGCGACATCGTGAAGGACTCGACGATCGGAGGTGCGAAGCGCCTGACGCGCCGGGAGGTGAAGGCGCGATGTATCCGGGCGCTGGAGGAGACCGGGATGCCTGACCCGGAACGGATCATGACGAACTACCCGGCACAGCTTTCCGGCGGGATGAGACAGCGGATCTGCATTGCCGAGGCGCTGTCGACGAACGCGAGGCTGCTGCTGGCGGACGAGCCGACGACGAACCTCGACGTGACGATCCAGGATCAGATCCTTCGCAAGCTGGACGAACTCGTCGACGAGAAGGGGGCGTCCGTCGTGATGATTACGCACTCGATGGGCGTCGTCCGCGACTTGACCGAGCGGGCGAACATCATGTACGCGGGCTCGATTGTTGAGACGGGCGAGACGCGCGGGCTGCTCGAAGCGCCGAAGCACCCATACACGCAAGGGTTGATGGCGAGCGTGCCGAAACTGACCGGCGAAGGAATCAGCGAAGGGATCCCGGGCAGGATTCCGAACTACCTCGATCCGCCTGCCGGTTGCCGCTTCCATCCGCGGTGCGAGCACCGGATGGAGATCTGCGAGACCGAGAGGCCGCCGCTGTATGCGACGAGCGGCGAGCATCAAGTCGCGTGCTACCTGTACGGGGAGGGGACATGACCGACTCAGCGATCCTTGCTGTCGATCGGCTCGTCAAGCACTTCCCAACGAAGGCGGGCGTCGTCCGGGCTGTAGACGACATCTCGTTCGACATTGCGACCGGAGACACCCTCGGGCTGGTCGGGGAGTCAGGGTCCGGGAAGACGACGATGGCGCAGTGCGTCCTCGGGATCTACCCGCCGACCTCGGGTGAGATCGCATTCGACGGATCGCCGATCGGCGTCGTCTTCAGCCGGCGCGACAAGGAATTGAAGAGAGGGATCCGGATCGTCTTCCAAGATCCCGGTTCTTCGCTGAATCCGAAGCGGACGATCAAGCAGATCCTGTCCGTTCCGCTCAAGGTGCATGGAATGGGCACGGCGCGCGAGCGGCTGTCGATGATGAATCGCCTTCTGGAGATGGTCGAGCTGCCGCCGGCCGAATACCTGTACAAGCATCCGCAGGCGATCGGCGGCGGCGAGAAGCAGATGGTTGCGATCGCGCGCGCCCTGGCGACCAACCCACGATTCATCGTACTCGACGAGCCGACGTCTGCGCTCGACGTGTCGGTGCAGGGAAAGATCATCAACCTGCTGATGCGGCTCGCGGAGGAGTTCGAACTGACGTACTTGTTCATCACGCACGATCTCAGCCTGATGCGGAATGTGGCGACGCGGGTCGCGATCATGTACCTCGGGAAGCTGTGCGAGATCGCCCGCGCGGAGGAGTTCTTCCGCGCCCCGCTGCATCCGTACACGAAGATGCTCCTGTCGTCGATCCCGGTGGTGACCTCGGAGGAGGAGTCGCTGAAGCCGGACAAGATCGTATCGCAAGGGGAGATCCCGAGCCCTGTGAACATCCCGACCGGGTGCAGCTTCCATCTCCGCTGTCCCGTGAAGATGCCGATCTGCGAGCAGATCGATCCTGAGATGCAGGCGGCCGATGAGAGCCACGTCGTGCGGTGTCATCTGTACGGGGAAGGATCCGCGACGAGCCTCCGGAGCTGAGCCGGTCGTCGGAAAGAGCGGAGCGCCGGAGGAGCTGTGTGCCGGTCGGTGAGCGTCACAAGGAGGATGCATGACCAGGATCTCGGGGGTCAGAGTCGTTCCCTACTCCGTTCCGATCGAGGACTTCGCCGATGCGTACACCGGCTTTGCGGCATCGAATGCTGTTCTCGTCGAACTCGAGGCGGACGACGGGTCGGTTGGGTATGGGGAGGCCTGCGCATGGGAGCCCGAGTTCTACGGCGAGACGTTGGAATCGATTACGTCGACGCTCGAGAAGTACGCGGCCCCCCAGCTGCTTGGACAGGATCCCCTACAGATCGGCCACATCCTCTCCGTGATCGACGCTACGCTGGCCCGCATCACGTGTGTCAAGGAGGGCGTGGATCTGGCGCTCCACGATCTGGTCGGCAAGTTGCTCGGGGTGCCGGTCTACGTCCTGTTGGGAGGGGCATTCCGTGAGCGGATCCGTGTCGCTTCCGAGATCGGGATTGCCGCTCCCGAGAAGATGGCCGCACGTGCCCTGCGTCTGCGAGAGCGAGGGTTTGAGGTCATCAAGATCAAGGGTTCGGCGCACGTCAGGGAAGACGTCGAGCGAGTCCGGGCAGTGCGGGAGGCGGTCGGGAATTCCATTGCGCTTCGCCTGGATCCGAATGCGGCGTGGACGCCGATCGACGCGGTTTGGGCGATGAGACAACTCGAGGCGTGCGAGCTGCAGCTGTTGGAGCAACCGGTTCCCGGCCATGACTACGCCGGCATGGCCCACATCCGTGAGAAGACGTCCATCCCCCTGATGGCCGACGAAGGGATCTGGAGCCCGGAGGACGTGATCCGCATTCGGGAGTCCGCCGCCGCGGACATCGTGAACATCAAGATCGCCAAGTCCTGCGGGGTCGCGCGCGGGAAGCAGATCGAGACAGTGGCGCGGGCGGCGGGCCTGTCGTGCATCGCCGGAACGGAAGCCGAGCCCGGATTCTCCCTGGTGGCCAAGCTCCACCTGGCGGCATCCTTCGCCCGCCACGACCTGGCGAGCGAGTTCACGGAGCTGTCCCTTCTCAAGAAGAACGTACTGGCTTGGGAGCCGGAGATCGTCGAAGGAGGGCTTCGCGTCCCTCAAGGACCGGGATTCGGAGTCGATCTCAATCAGGATGTGTTCGACGGTTGCCGACTGCGGTAGACGCGACTGGGACTTCGACTGTGGGCTACTCGAGATGCTGGCGCGGAGCAAGCTCCGCATCGGGTTGTGTCGCCAACCACTGGCAGAACCGATCGAGGCTGGCATGTGCGGCGGCGAGGACCGCCTCACCCTTCTCCGCGCTCGCGTGAGCCGGATCGCCGACGTTGCCCTGCTCGGAGAAGTCGAGGGCGTCGGGGCCGACGAGAACGCCCTCGATGGTTGAGCCCCAATGGACGACGTCGTCGGCCTCCTCGAACCGATTTGCCCGAACCAGTTCGGGATGTGAGGCGAGGAGGATGCTCGTTTCGATCGATCCGGCGTGGGCCGTCGGCTCCGGGAAGAGATCCCCGAGCGTTGATGCGATCGACACCCACCAGTTGAAGACGAAGGCGAAGACCGTCTCGGTCCGAAGCCTCTGCACCGCTTCCTGTAACGGGGCGATGTTCGAGCCGTGGCCGTTGACGAAGACCAGTCTGCGGAGGCCGTGCGACGCAACGGAGCGCGCGATCGCGAGCGCCTGATCCCGGAGGGCTCCCGGCTCGACAGTCAGCGTGCCCCAGAACTGACGATGCTCTGTCGAGACGCCGATCGGAATCCCGGGAAACAGCAGCCGGCCGTCGGCGCGCGCGGCGTCTGCCGCGATTCGCGATGCGATCAGCCAATCGGTGGCAAGCGGTAGGTGCGGTCCGTGCTGCTCGATCGCCCCGACCGGCAGGAGCGCAAGCGAAGCGCTCCGAAACGCGTCTCTCGCGTCCGGCCAGGTCAGTGTCGAGAGCTCCATCGGATCCTCCTCGCGACGCGGGGGGCACATTCTACCCGCCGCCGCGATCGCCGGAGACGTGAGCACGAGGGGCAGAGGCGATGGCCTTCTAGGCGCCGCCCAGCTCCGAGGTGCAGTGCGGGCAGCGCGTGGCTGCGATCGGGATCGCCGTGGCGCAGAACGGACAGTCCTTCGTCGCCGGGGCCGCGACCTCGGCGGGCTTCTCCATTCGCTGGTACGCCTTCGCGATCATGAACACGACCAGCGCGATGATCAGGAAGTTGATCAGCACGTTGATGAACGCCCCGTAGTAGATGACGGCGGCCCCCGCCTCGCGCGCCGCGGCGGCCGACTCGTAGACTTGTCCGGACAGATTGACGTACAGGTTCGCGAAGTCGACGTTGCCGATGAGCTTGCCGATGATCGGCATGATCAGGTCGCTGACGAACGACTTGACCACGGTGCCGAACGCGACGCCCATGATGAACGCGACCGCCAAGTGAACGAGGTTGCCCTTCAGGATGAACGCCTTGAAGTCCTTCCACATGATCGCACCTCCTGCCCCTCCTGTGCCGCGCGCCGGGTCCTCCGGCGCACCACCGACTCCGCTATCATACGGCGGACTCCAGCGTCGAAGGCAAGTGGAGGATTCGAAATCGGGCGAAGCAACTGGGAACCACGAAACCTGAGGCAGGGCTGCGATGAAGCTGACGACACGAGATCGGGAGATGCTTGACGGGTCTCACGGTGAGGCGACGCGGTTTGCGATGTCGATCGTCGTCCGAATGGCGGAGGCGATCGGCGCCGAGGAACTCCTGTCGATCGATCAGGCGCACATCGATGCTTGCGCGTTGATGAGCCGGTCGAGCCTCGACGTCGTGCGCCGTCTCGCTGAGTCCGGCGGGCGGGTGTCCGTGCCGACGACGCTCAGCATGGTGTCTCTCGACCTGGAGAACTGGCGGTATCTCGGCGTGGATCGCGCATTCGCTGAGGCAGCCTCGCGGATTGCGTCGGAGTACCTGAGGCTGGGGTGCATCCCGACGTGGACGTGCGCGCCCTATCAGGGGCTGCTCACGCCGCGCTTCGGTCAGCAGATTGCCTGGGGCGAATCGAACGCGGTGGCGTACGCGAACTCCGTACTCGGCGCGCGAACGAACCGGTATCCCGACTACCTCGACATCTGCGCTGCGATCACCGGGCGCGTTCCGCACTCCGGGCTGCATCGTTTCGAGAACCGCGCGGCCACCGTCCACGTGCATGTCGAGGGCGGCGACGACTCGCGTTGGGCGTCCCCGGCCGCGTGGGGCGCGCTGGGAGCGCTGGTCGGCCGAACCGTCGGCGAACGGGTCCCGGTGCTCGATGGATTCGGGTCGCTGCGCCCGTCGAACGACATGCTGAAGGCATTCGGCGCGGCGGCCGCGTCGTTCGGGGCCGTTGGGCTGTTCCACATCGTCGGCGTGACCCCCGAAGCTCCGGACCTGCCGGCGGCGTGCCAAGGACGATTGCCGTCCGAGTCGATCTCCATCTCGGCTCGGGCGCTGCGCGATGCTTGGGACGAGCTGTCCGGAGCGGAGCCGGGGGCAGCTGTAGACGTCGTCATCGTCGGCTGTCCGCACTTCAGCTACGCGGAGTTCGAAGCGCTTGTGGAGTTGATCTCGCATCGAGACGGGGCCCGGATCGACGACGGCGTTCAGTTCCTGATCTTCGCGAGTGCACCGATGGTCGAGCTGGTGCGCCGCGGCGGGCTGCTCGAGCCGCTCGCCCGGTTCGGGGCCACGATCGTCCGGGACACCTGCCCGTTCCACTCCCCGATCGTCGCGCCGGAGGCGAAGATGGTCGCGACCAACTCGGGCAAGTGCGCGTACTACGCACCGGGCGAACTCGACGCGCGGGTGGCCTTCAACTCGCTGGATCGGTGCGTCGAATCGGCCGTGTCCGGCACGGTGTGCGGAGGTGATGCGCCGTGGCACGAACGCTGAACGGTCGCCCCGTCGTACCCGGCGACGCCGCGGGAACCGTCCTGCATTCGAAACGGTCACTCAGCCTGTGGGGTGGGATCGATCCGCGCACCGGACGGATCATCGACCGCCGCCACGACCGGCACGGCGAAGCCGTCGGCGGACGGGTGCTCGTCTTTCCGGCGGAGAAGGGTTCGAGCACCGGGAGCGCCGTCCTCCTGGAGCTCATTCGCGTCCGGAGGGCACCCGCCTCGATTGTGACGTCGCAACTCGCGCCGATCCTCGCCCTCGGGGCAATCCTGGCCGAGGAGCTGTACGGCGCGTCGATCCCGATCGTGCTGCTGAGCCCGGACGACCTGGAATCGCTCGACGACGGCGAGCAGGTTCGCGTTCGACCGGACGGATCGATCGAGAGGCTCGAGAACTAGGCATCGAACGGCCGGGTGGATCCTTTGGCCTTGACACGGGTTGCTCGACCGACTACGGTCGGTACAACCAACGACAAGAGGTGGTTATGATGACAACGTGCTCACATGTGCAGGTGTCCCCGCAGTTCGCAGCCACGGACCGCGATCGTACCTTCCTCTTCGTCGACTCCAATCAGGACGTCCCGTACGGGACGCATCGCTAGCAAACCTCGGCCGACCGGCCGGTTGTCCTGAGTCAATCCGTCTGAGATCGAATACCGGAATGCACTGCATTCCTGATTGGAGGATTCACCATGCGAGTTGCCACCGAGACCGCACGCGTCGCCGTGCTTCGAATCAAGAGCGAGATCGTCCGCGCCGCCGGAGAGTACCTGCGCGAACAGGAGTTCATCGAGATCCTGCCCGTACTCCTGTCGCCGATCACCGACCCGCTCCACCACGAGACGTACGGAGGGGCGATCGACTACTACGGGGTGCCGTACCAGCTGACGAAGAGCATGATCCTTCACAAGCAGCTGGCGCTGCGCACCCTGCCGCGCATCTTCTGCTTCTCCCCGAACGTTCGAATGGAGCCGGCCGAGAGAGCGTCGTTCGGTCGCTACTTGGCTGAATTCGTCCAACTCGACCTCGAGGTCCGAGACGCGACGCGCGATGACGTCATCGCGCTCGGGGAGGGACTCGTCGTTCACGTCCTCGGCTCAGTATCCGAGCGATGCGCCGGCGAACTCGATGCGCTCGGGCGACAGCTTCGGATCCCCTCGGTGCCGTTCGATCGGATCCCGTTCGACGCCGCCGTGGCGCGACACGGAGAGCCGTTCGACGACGCCCTGTCGGCGGAGCTGAGCGGGCCGAGCTGGGTCGTCGACTTCCCGCGGCGGGTGCGCGAGTTCTACGACCGCGAGGATCCGGATCGCCCTGAAGTGCTGCTCGACATGGATCTCGTCTATCCGGAGGGGTACGGCGAGGCGCTCTCCGGCGGGGAGCGTGAGTTCGAGTTCGAGCGGATCGTCGATCGGCTGGATCGAGATGGCGTCTCGCGCGAGCGGTTCTCGCTCTATCTCGAGCAAGCCGAAGCCGGCCTCCCGCGCAGCGCCGGATTCGGGATCGGCGTCGAGCGGCTCACCCGATTCGCCGCCGGTCTCGATCGGATCGAGGACGCCCGCCTCTTCCCCAAGTCGCCGGGAGACTGCCATGCGATCTGAACGAACATGGGGCCCGCCCGAAGCCGGCGCGACGACCGGTGCGATCTGCCCGGCTTGCCGGGAGTCGCTGGCTGTCGACGAGCAGCCGGTGCGGCTCTTCCAGGTCGTCCGCTGTCGGCTGTGCGAGCGGCGGCTTCACGTCGTCGGCGTGGACCCGCTGTCCCTGCGAGTGTTCCGTTCGCAAGGGCTGGCGCTCGTCGACGACTGATTGCGCGAAGGATGGTGGGCAGATGGATGTTCCTCGGTGCATGAGCACACAGCATCCAGACAACGTTGCGCGGCCGTTCTTCACCGATCGATCGGTGCTTCGAGGCGAGGACGAGATTCGGGAGGCCTACTATGCCTACTCCCATCTCGGGTGTACCGAGCAAATGTGGGACTACGAGGGCAAGGAGGTCGACGGGTTCGTCGTGAAGAAGCTCCTGTCGCGATATCCGACGTACTTCGCCGATCGGCGACTGGGCGAGACGCTCTTCCTAACGCTTCGTGTGCCGAATCCGCGTGTCGAGGTGGCGGAGGCGAAGGTGCTTGCCGAGACGCTCGAGAGCATCCCGCGCTCCTACGACGCGGCGCGGACGGTCCACGGGGACGGAGTGCCGGCACCGATCTTCGAGGTCATCCTGCCGATGACCTCGAGTTCGGAGGAGATGAACCGCGTCTATCACTACTACCGCCGGTTCGTCGCGAGCAAGGAGCAGCAGCGGTGCCACGATCTCTCCCTCGGCGACTGGCTCGGCGCGTTTCAGCCGGATTCGATCCGGGTGATCCCGCTGATCGAAGACCGGGAGCACTTGCTCGAGGCGGACCGGATCGTCGACGGCTACCTAGTGGGGAAGGATCTCCCTTGGCAGCGGGTCTTCCTGGCGCGCAGCGATCCGGCGCTGAATTACGGGCAGATCGGGGCCGTTCTCCTCCTGAAGGTCGCCCTCCGGCGACTGGCGAAGCTGGAGGAGCGGTTGGGCATCCCCCTCTACCCGATCCTCGGTGCCGGCTCGGCGCCGTTCCGCGGGAACCTCCGACCGGGGCGGATCGGCGAGACTCTGACGGAGTATCCGTCGGTGCAGACGTTCACGATCCAGTCGGCGTTCAAGTACGATTACCCCGCTGAAGAGGCGCGAGGTGCCATCGTGCGGCTCAGCGAGAGCCTCCGCGGAGCGGCACTTGAGGTCGACGCGGCGGGCTGCATCGAGCTGGTCGAGAAGGTGTCCGCGCGGTACGCGGCGTGCGTCGAGGCCTTGGCGCCGGTGGTCAACGCGCTCGCCGCACACGTCCCGCAGCGCCGCGCACGCAGGCTCCACATCGGCCTGTTCGGCTACTCTCGACGACTCGAGGGGCACGAGGGAGTCCATCTGCCGCGGGCGATCCGGTTCTGCGCCGCGCTGTACTCGATCGGCCTTCCGCCGGAGGTCTTGGGCGTCGGCGCGCTGAGCCGATCGGAGCTGGACCGTGTGCGTGAGGCGTACGTGACGATCGATCGCGATATGGAAGACAGCCTCCGCTATCTCTGCGAGGCGAACCTCCGGCACCTCCCGGCGATCGTGCAGCGAGAGGTCCGGGTTGCGCGCGACGCCTTTGCGTGCACGCCGGACCCCGACCATGCCGACGCGGCCCGCCGCATCTTCGCTTGCCTGCGGGACGGAGAGCCGAGCGGTGCGCTGGCCGAGGGGATCCTGCGGGCGGGCTACGACACTTCCTCGGCTGATCTCTGGGAGGATCTACTGCAACTTGACGCGTCGTCCTCTTCCTGGTCTACTGCAAGCGCGGAGGTGCCTATGAAGGGCATGCTAGCAGGTCTGTGTGTCGTGCTGGTGGCGTTCGGTGTCGTTGCGTCGGGCGAGACCCTATCCGGCTTTGTTCACGGAGAGCTGGATCTCGACTTCGATGGCCCGTGGCCGAAGCGGATTGACTACGACCTCGAGATGGGCATCGAGTACGCGATCGGCGACTGGTCGTTCGGGGGGCTGCTCGATATCGAGGAGCATGGACTCGAGGATCTTGTCATCCTGACGACCGGACCGCTCGGCGCGGTCAATGTCTACTCCCTCTACTGGCTGACGGGGCTCTGGGGCATGAATCCGGATCCCGGAGTCGACCTCTGGGCCGATTGGGACAACGCCTTCTGGATGGACATTGCCGGCATCGAGATGTGGGCGTTCTCGAGCATCAAGGCGACCGACTTCTTCGACTGGCACCTGAGTGGAGCCGGCTTGGCGATCGGCGGCCATGGATCGGCGGGCGCCGTCGAGTTCTGGGCCGAGATCCAATTCAACCTGGGTGCGATGGTCCCGCTGATCTACTGGAACGGGCTGGAGTACATCATCGAGAAGAACCTTGCTTGCGATCTGATCGACGTTCTGGATCCGACGTGCGAACTCGACTTCTCCTTCGCCGAGGCCTACGTTGACTTCCCGTTCTGCTGTGCCGACGCGACGGCGTGGATCGCGTTCGACTGGGATGGATTCTACGCCGTCGAGTTCTGGGTGAGGGATATCCCCATTGGCGAGACCGGTCTGTCGCTCGAGTGGGTCGACCTGTGGTTCGAGGCTGACTGGAAGGACCTCGAGCTCTGGTTCGACCTGGACATCGGGCAGGTCCTCTGCATCGAGCCGTTCATCACGCTCGACATGGACGGGCCGGCGGAGATCGAGGGGATCGAAGTCGACGCGCTCGAGTTGGTCTGCACGCTGGGGGACGTAACGGCTCGGGTCTCCGAGTTGTTCACCGACGATGACTACTACATGGGCATCGACGGAGCGATCTACCCGAGGCACCAGCTCACAGGGTGGATGATCCCGCCCCAGTGTGTCGATCGTATGTGGGGCGCCGAGCAAGCCATTGCGATCGAGGTCAATCGGGAAGGTTGCTGCGGCGGAGACATGTTCTTCGGCCTGTACAGCTTCTTCGACGCCGATCTGAACGGTGTGATGTTCGACTGGCTGGGGCTGAGGGCCCGGGCCGTGTCTCCGGTGACGCCTTCGCTCTCCATGTACATCGAGACGTGGATCTGGTATGACGGGGTCGAGACGATCCTGCTCGGATTCGACTACACGTGGGGGACGTTGCGCAGCGTCACGAGCGACTGGACTTGCTGCTGGTAGGCGGCCGCGCGCGACCGGCCGCGGAGGTTCTGCTGTTCGTAGGGAGTCCGCCGCTCGTCCAAACTCTGTTCCCGTGAGAGCCGCGATGGACAAGGGAGACGAACGCACTCGTACGAGCCACGGCCTGCCGTTTCCCGCTTCGGCCGTCCTGAAGCTGAGTACGGCACCGATTCGGGTTCGGGCAGCCCTCGTCTCGATCGCGGCGATCATCTATGGGGGAGGCGCGATCGGCTTCTACCCGTGGATCGGCCGAGCGGGCATCGGCTTGGCGGTGCTGCCTGTGCTCGTTGTTGGCGTGTCCTTCGGCCTGATGCCCGCGGCGGCAGTCGCCGTTCTGTCGATCCCGGCGAACCTCCTGATGTTCCTGCTCGCGGGCGATCCGCATCCTGCCGGGCTTCTTGGAAGCAACTTCTGGATGTCGCAGGCGGTGTTCCTGCTTGTGGGTTCGGTCGCGGGCATGATGAGCGACCTGTGGCGCCGGCTCCACACCGAACTCGGCATGCGGCGGAGGACCGAGGCGAAGCTGGAGTACATGGCGCGTCACGATCCGCTGACCGGGACGTTCAACCGGTACTCACTGGACGAGATCCTTCGCCGTGAGATCGCCCGCGCGGTCCGCCACAGGCGGCCGATCGGCTTCCTGATGATCGACGTCAACCGGTTCAAGGAGGTCAACGATCGATTCGGCCATCAGATGGGCGACCGAGTGCTGGAGTCAATTGCCGAGATCCTGATCGATCAGACGAGAGAGAGCGACTACGTGTTTCGATACGGCGGAGACGAGTTCCTGGTCGTCCTGCCGGAGGCTGAACGGGACGCCTCCGAGGTGCGGCATCGAATCGAAACAGTGGTCCGCCGGCGAAACGAGACGAATCCGCTCCTCGACTTCCCGGTCACGCTGGCGATCGGAGTGCTGCACATCGAGGAGACGGCGACCGAATCCCCGGACGACATCCTCGCAGAGCTGGACCGGAGAATGTACGAGGACAAGCGCGCCTCGGCCTGATGGATCGACATGACTCGCAGCTACGGATCTGGGGTGGCGTACCGGTTTCGACCTGAGCCGAGTGGGATGGCGCCGACTGCCGCGCCGACGACCGCCCCGATGAGCGCACTGCCGAAGTAGATCAACGCGAGCAACCCTTCCGACGGGCGATGATCGGGAAGAGGATCGGAGTACCGAGCAGGATTCCGATGAGAGATCCGATGATCACCAGCGCGGCCGCCGTCGCGTGACGCAGCAGGCCGAGCTGCTGGTCTCTCCATCCATTGCGACCTCCTCGACGCGCGGATTCTCACTGCAGTCGCTGGCCCGTGGATGTCAATCGCCGATTCGGTTGCCCCCGCGTGCCTGCTATACCGCGCGCAGGAGGCGGCCGAGAGCCCGACGGGATACGGAAAAGCAAAGGCGCGATCTGGATTCTCGTCATCGCGTTCGTCCATGTCACGGTCGGCGTCAGTTCGCTGTGGTGGCTGCCGCCGACGAGCGAGACGCTTCACCACGTCGTCGGTGAGGGGCCGATGCGCGTGTTGTGGTACGGCGTACTCGGGGTCGTGCTGCTCACGCCGCTCGTAATCGTCGTCGGGCTCCAGATCTTCGCGTTTCGCCGCGGGACGCCGAGCATCGTCCGAATCATCCTCGCCTACGTGGCGGCCCTGCCCTGCTTCGCGGCGTTCTACACGATCATCTCGGTCGACGGCGAGTGGCACACGGCCGAGGAAACGTATCGTGTCTGCGTAGAGATCGCGGAGCATGTTGAATGCGACGCGTCGATTGCGGACGAGGATCACGACCATTGGATCGACGCGTACCTGCGACCGGACGGGACCTACGAGCTGGAGTCGAATCGTGACGCGTTCGCCGGCATGCGAAGCCGCGCGTTCCACGTTCACACCGACGCATTCTCCTACGAGATCAACCTCGGCAATCCCCTCCTGACGGCGGAGGAGATCCGCGCGATCGCCGCCATGCCGGAACACGAGGCGGTCGCCTACCACCTCGACGACGGGTTCACGCGGGTCGTCGACATGCTGTACTTCTCCGTCTCGACGATCTCGACGCTCGGATACGAGGACATCCGCCCGGTGTCGAACGTAGCGGTCGCCGCCGTCGTGATCGAGGTCCTCCTCGGCCTGTCGCTCGCCCTTCTCGGCGTCGGCGTCCTCTTCGCGAACCGGCAGGCCGATCCGGGGCGGCGCGCGAAGCGGTAGGGCAACCGAGCCGGGGCGGCGCGGGTCGCAGGACTCGGCCCGATGCTTCGTGAGGCCGATGCGCGCGCGGGCCTCGTCGTCGAGATCTTGCGCGGCGGCCCCGATCCGAGCGCTCGCCTGGTGGAATGGATGCGAATCCGGTATCCTTACGACCAGTTTCGTAGGCAATTCCCTCGCATACCACCAGACCGCGAATTGCAGTCAACCCGAGCTGAGCGTGCGACTTGGCTCAACGGAGCCAAGGAGTGTTTCTATTGAGTTTTGAGCAGTTTTCGTTTGACCGGCGGATTGCCGCCGGAGTGAAGTCCGTCGGATACGCCACACCCACCCCGATCCAGAAACGAGCGATCCCCGTGGTTCTCCAGGGACGCGATATCCTCGGATTGGCGCAGACGGGAACCGGGAAGACGGCCGCCTTTGTGCTGCCGATTCTTCAGCGGTTGAGTCAGGGACCGCGCGGAAAGGTGCGCGCCCTGATCGTCGCGCCGACTCGCGAGTTGGCGGAGCAGATCCACCAGGACATCGTGAAGCTCGGACGCGAGACGAAGACACGAAGCGTCACGATCTACGGCGGCGTGAGCAAGGGACCTCAGCTCGCGGCACTGCGTCGCGGGGTGGAGATCGTCGTTGCCTGTCCGGGACGGCTTCTCGATCACGTCAATGCCGGCGCCTTGAATCTGTCCCACGTGGAGGTTCTCGTCCTCGACGAGGCCGACCGCATGTGTGACATGGGCTTCCTGCCCGACATCAAGAGGATCATCCGGCAGGTGCCCGAGAAGCGGCAGACGCTGTTCTTCTCGGCGACGATGCCGAAGGACATCCGAGCCCTCGCCGACAGGATCCTTGATGCCCCGGAGACGGTGCAGATCGGACGGACCGCGCCTGCGGAGACCGTCTCGCATGCCCTCTATCCGGTGCCTGAGGATCGCCGCAAACAGCTACTGATCGCGCTTCTTCGACGCACGTCGACTGCGCGAGTCCTCGTCTTCACGCGCACCAAACACCGGGCTCGCAGCCTCGCGCTGTACTTGAAGAAGCAAGGGCATCGCGCGACCGCGCTCCAAGGGAACATGAGCCAGAACCAGCGTCAGCGGGCGATCGGCGACTTCCGCAAGGGGAAGATCGACGTGCTCGTGGCGACGGATATCGCAGCCCGCGGGATCGACGTATCGAAGATCTCCCACGTGATCAACTACGAGATGCCCAACACGGTCGACGCCTACACCCACCGGATCGGACGGACAGGACGCGCGGAGCGCTCCGGCGAAGCCTTCACGCTTGCCGTCCGGGGCGACGGATTGATGATTCGGCAGATCGAGAAGACGCTGGGAGCCTCCCTGGAGCGGCGACGGCTTCCTGATTTCGATTACGGCAGCGGGTTCGATCCCGAGCGGCAGTTCCCGCGAAGAAGCTCGACCGCATCGCGGCGGCCGCGGTACTCCGGCGGGCGAGGTCGAAGGCTTCGGTAGGGCGAAGGATCTACGGTGAGCCCTCGACGGAGAGGAACTCGCCGTGCTGCAGGAGCTGCATGGCCTACCGGCTCTCGAAATCTCCTTCGGGGATCTCCACGAACTCGAGTTCGGTGGAATCTCGGAGGCGGTCGCAGAGGCTCTTGACCCCCGGCAGCTCGGTCTGCGTGTGTGTGCCGACGACCAGGTTGATTCTGCGATACCGCGCGTACTGCACCGAGTAGAGAGAGGATTCGCCGGTGACGTAGGTATCGCATCTGAGGTCGGCCGCCTCCTTCATGGCGTTCGTGACGTTCCCTGCACCGGTGGTGACGCCGACGCGTCGGGCCTGAGGGGAACCGTACGGCCACGTGCGGACGTCGCACCCGATCGACGACCGCAGTCGGGCGGCCACGTCCTCGAGCAGGATCGGAGACGCAGCCAGTCCGACCCGACCGCACGGCAGCCCGTCGAAGAACGCGAACGGTTCCCCGATCTCGAGTTCCAGATGCTTGGCCAACGTCGCTGTGGTGCCGAACGGCGCCGCATCGAGCGGCAGATGGACGAAGCAATGCGAGATGCCTGCGTTCGAAAGGATCCGGTGGGCCTCCGGCCGCAGCTCCAGCAGGAAGTCCCACGCGTCGTGGTGCGTGATCAGTGCATCTACCCCCGCGTCCACGGCCTTCGTGGCGGTGATCGGATCGAGGTTCGTCGCGTAGCCGACGCGGGCGATCTGCCGATCCGAGTTCGCGACGATGCCGAACTCGCCGTCGTAGTCGCGAACACGAATCGGCTCGAAGCATGCTTCCAGGTGAGTAATCAGTCTCTCGAAGTCCACGATCGACCTCCCAGGCGACGCGGTCTCGGACAGCGACAAGGCGCCACCGGTCTGCGCTTCCGGTAGTATGGTCCGTGCGCGTGCGTCGGTCCAAGTGGGGGCGGGGAAACGCGGCGAGACCATGGGCGGTGCTGGATGATCGCAGGATGGAGCGGGATGAGAGGTCGTGTGACGGTTCGATTTGTCCTGCTCTCACTCTGTGTCCTTCTTGCAGCGAGCGCGGACGGTGTGACGCCAAGCCCGCCGTTCTGGGGAACGATCTCGATCGATCCGGACATCATCACGCCGGATGACCCGACGGCGTTCCTCGACGTCTCGTACGTCGGGCAGGCGTCCCGCAGGATGTTCGATCGGCGCGTCGACGGCGAGATCACCGTCAACGCCCATCGATTCACCGTCCGGTATGACGACGGCACCAGCGTTGAGGTCCAGGTCAATCCTGAGTTCAGCTTCTCCGCTGCCGCGGGAATGGCCGAGAAGTACGGGCGAGCCCTTGGGCAGCTGCCGGCCGTCCTTCGATCGCGCGTGGCAATCCTGACGATTCACGGGGGAGTGGAACCGTTCGCCGGCGGCAGCAACTTCGTCCTGATTCACACGGGCCAGGCGCTGGCGTACGAGGCGGACGGCATCCTCGAGGAGACGCTGGTACACGAAGCGTCGCATACGTCACTCGATCCGGCGCATGCGTCCGCACCGAACTGGATTGCCGCGCAAGAGGCGGACGGATCGTTCATCTCGATCTACGCGCGGGATCATCCGCGCAGAGAGGATGTGGCGGAGAGCTTCCTCCCGTATCTGGCGGTGCAGTACCGGGCGGATCGGATCAGCGACTCGCTGAGGGAGACGATCCTCACAACGATCCCGAATCGGATCGAATACTTCGACAGCCTGTCGTTCGACATGCGGCCGATCGGCGGCGATCCGTAGAGAGGAGGCGGCGAGGATGCCCATCGAGAGCCGCTGCGGCCTGGCTAGGCGAAGAACGCGAGGCCGAGACCGGCGGCAAGGATGAGCACGATGGCCGGAACGATCGACTTCCTCAGAGAAGCGGCGCCCAGGACCAAAACGATCCCGCCCTTCACGGTCGTGTTGACCATCGCTGCCAGCACGATGGCCTTTGTCGCCGTGTCGATTCCGACCGTTCCCGCGCCGTCCATCCGCGCCAGCGAGAGCGTGATCGCATCGACATCCGCGATTCCGGAGACGGCTGCGGAGACGTACACGCCCGGATCGCCAAGCAGCATCTGGGCGCCGCGCGACACGACGAGAATGGCCGCGTACGCGACCGCGAACCGCAACGCCGGACCGAGTTCGAACGGCGCTTTCAGGGCGATCTCCTCGCCCTCTGCCTTGTCCCGTGTGAAGAACAGGAGATACCCGCAGTAGAGCAGTCCGATCCCTCCTGCTCCGCCGATCGGGATCCACAGAGCCGAGAGCAGCTGTCCGTTGAGTACGGCTGCTTCGACGAGTACGCGTGCGAACATCATCGTCCATGCGACGGTGATCGCCAGCGCGAACGGCTTGGCCAGCGCGGCGTGTCCGCGGCTTCGTTGCGTGAAGCTGAGCGTCACGGCCGTGCTGGACACCAAGCCGCCGAGCAGTCCGGTGAGTCCGACGCCGCGCTTGGGGCCGACGAGCTTGATGAGCACGTAGCCGACGAAGCTGATCCCCGAGATGAAGACGACCATCAGCCAGATGTTCCGTGGGTTCAGGACGTCGAGCGGAGCCGGGCCGAACGTGCGATTCGGCAGGAGCGGCAACACGATCGCCGCGATCACCGCGAACTTCAGCGTTGCGAGGACGTCCTGCGCGGTCACACGCCCGACGAACCGGCGCACGCCGAGCTTCAGGGAGAGGAGAACCGCTGCTCCGACGCCGAGCGCCGCGGCGACCTCGAGACGACCCCAGTAGCAGAGCGCGCCGATCAGGAAGACGAGGACTGCGGCAACCTCCGTCGTGAGGCCGACGTCGCCGTCGGACGCGGAGACGAAGTAGGCGACGGTGATCAGGCCTCCCATGGTCAGGAGCGCGGCGACGAACACCCACGCCGTGCCTGCGAGATCCGTGAGAAGTGCCGATGCGCACCCGGCCAGCGCGATCAGCGCAAGCGTGCGGGCGCCGGCGAACTGCTCCCGCTCCGATTGCTGGTGCGCATACTCCCTTTGGAGTCCGACGAGGACGCCGATGACGAGAGCTAGACCGAAGCGGGCGATGGTCGCGGTTGGTTCCATGGCATGATCACTCCGTTGTCGAACGATCTGATGGAATGGTAGGGGGAAGGGCGCGCAGGGGGCAACATGATCCGGTGGGAGCAGGCGATGTGGCTACGGCGCCATGGTCGAACCGACGTGTCGTGCGATGTCCTCCGGCGGTTGGACATCGTCCGGGGTCTCATTCCCCGTGAACTGCAGCAGCTCGAGGATCAGCGTAATCTCACCGCCCGCTTCGCGGACGGCGTTCTCCAGATGCCACGTTGCCCATTCCGGCGACGTGCCGGCGGTGACGAGCAGGACGAGCGGCTGTCCGTCGAGATCTCCCAGTCGATCGAGGTAGCGAACGATCGACGGCGCGGGCTCGTTGTAGTAGGTCTGCGAGCCGAGGACGAGGAGGTCGTACGGGGCGAGGTCGTCCGGTGCGACGTGGGAGGCGGTTGTGATGTCGCACCGCCACCCGGAAGATGCCATGCCGCGCGCGAAGGCGAAGGTCATTCGTCGCTGGAAGGTTGTGACGCCCGGATGGTAGACGTGCAGGGCCCGTCCGACGTTCCCCTCCGGGTTCAGGATGGCGACCCCGCTTTCGATCTCTCCAGCCGCTTGCCGGTTCATCGAGCTGACCGAACCGATGGCGAAGACGCCGAGGGCGGCCGCAATCATGATCCATGGCAGGACCTTCGTCGTGAGCAAGTCATCTACCTCCAAACGTGAGTGGAGGCAGTCTACATGGAGTCCGCAACTCGACCAAGCCGGCCGCCGGCGCTTCCGGACTACAGGAGCGTCGCCTGCGTCTCCGGGTCGAAGATGTGCAGCGTGTCGAGGTTGAGGGTTAGGTGGATCGTCGAGTCGACCTCGACCCTCCGGTGTGGGTCAAGACTCGCGACAACCTGCGCCTCGTCGACGGTCCCGTAGACGAGCAGCGAGTGTCCGAGCTGCTCCGTCACCGAGACGGTCATCCGGATTGCGTTGTCCGCCTCGGGCGCCGGTCCGTCGAGGTCCTCCGGGCGGACACCGAGCATGACGTTCGCCGGAAGCGACTCCACCGTTCGCTCTGCCGGCAGCGCGACGTGGTAGCCGGTCCCGCTGAGCACGGTACGGCCGTTCTCGATCGCGGCCTGTGCCGGCAGGAAGTTCATCGCCGGACTGCCGATGAAGCCGGCGACGAACTGATTCGACGGCTGATCGTAGGTCTCCTGCGGCGGGGCGTACTGCTGAACGACGCCATCCTTCATCACAGCGATCCGGTCGCCGAGCGTCATCGCCTCGACCTGGTCGTGCGTGACGTAGATCGTCGTCGTCTTCAGTGTGTGATGGAGTTGCTCGAGTTCGGTCCGCATCTGGACGCGCAGCTTGGCGTCGAGGTTGGAGAGCGGCTCGTCGAACAGGAAGACCTTCGGGTTGCGGACGATGGCCCGGCCGACGGCGACGCGCTGGCGCTGCCCTCCGGACAGCTCCCGCGGCTTGCTCTTGAGCTTGTCGGTGATGCCGAGGAGATCGGCGGCCTCGTGGACGCGGTCCTTGATCTGGGGCTTGGGTGTCTTGCGGAGCTTCAGACCGAAGGCCATGTTGTTGAAGACGTCCATGTGCGGGTAGAGGGCGTAGTTCTGGAAGACCATGGCGATGTCACGGTCTTTGGGAGGAACGCGATTGACGACACGTTCGCCGATCTTGATCTCACCCTCGGTGGCCTCCTCGAGGCCGGCGACCATGCGAAGGGTGGTCGTCTTGCCGCAGCCGGACGGCCCGACGAGGACCGTGAACTTGCCATCCTCGATCTCCATGTCCAACGACTGCACCGCGGTGAAGTCGCCGAACCGCTTCGTGATATTCGTCAGCGTGACTTCTGCCATCTTGCTCTTCCTCCATCCGTGTTCACGAGAGGTCGTCCCGACGCTCTCGGAGTCAGTACTGCAGTACCAGCCAGGCGCCGACGAAGAGGACGGCGACGCCAAGAGCACGCAGGCCGGTGATCGGGCGCTGTGTGAGGCCCAGCAGCGCAAAGTGATCCAACATCATGGCGACGAGCATCTGGCTGGCGATAATCAGGCTGGCCGTCGCGGTCATGCCGATTCGTGGGACGGCGAGGCTGAATGCGGCAATCACAAGCACCCCGGTTGCACCGGTCCCGACGAGGGCGTACCACGGGATTGCCGTCCATCCCGACAAGGCGCGCCAACCGGTCGCGAGCACGATGAGACCGGCGATCAGTGCGCCGCTGGCGTGAAGGATGAACCCGCTTCCGGCGGCGCCGACCTGTCGTCCGACGAGACTGGCGAGTGGGCCCTGCAGCGCTACAGCGACGCCACCACACAGCGCCGCGAGAACTGCGAACGTCAGCATGGACATCGAATCACCCCCTAGGAGCGTCTGAGCAGATCGTCGACTTGGCCGGCCGTCGGTAGGGAGGGCCAGGCTCCAGCCGTTGCGGCCGCGAGTGCCCCGGCGGCGCAGGCGCGGCGAACGACCTCAGCGAGATCCGCCGATTCGCAGCCTGCGAGACCGACGGCCAGAGCCGCGGCGAACGCATCGCCGGCCGCCGTCGAGTCGACGGCCTCTACCGGAAACGACGGAAGCCGAACGGGCCCTTCTCCCCTGCGGAGCAAGTCGGCACCGTCCTCGCCGAGCGTGCATACGATCACGTTTGCGCCCAAATCGTGGAGAACCTTCGCGCCGGTCTCGGTATCCTCCATTCCGCTAAGGGTCCGGAGTTCCTCCTCGTTCGGCGTGATGCACGTCGTGCGATCAATGCCAAGCCCTTCTAGCGCGGCGGCAGGGGCGGGATCGAGAACCACGAGTGGGTGTTCGGGTGGAAGCGATCGGAGCACATGCGAAACGGTGTCGAGGGGAATCTCGAACTGCAGGAGGAGGACGTCGGCTTCCACGAGGCTCTCGAGGTGTCGGTCGACGTACGTCCGATCGACATGTCCGTTCGCCCCCGCAGCGACGACGATGGCGTTCTCGCCCCGCTCGCCGACCCAGATCGTTGCTGTGCCGGTCGAACAGCTCGAATGCTGCTCCACGGCAGTGGCATCGACATCATTCTCCTCGAATCCCGCGAGGAGGAGCTCTCCGAACGAGTCGGGCCCGACCATCCCAAAGAAGCGGACATCTGCGCCGAAGCGCGCGGCGGCGACGGCCTGGTTTGCGCCTTTGCCCCCCCGGTACCGAGAGACGCTCTCGGCACGCAAGGTTTCGCCGGGGTGGGGGAGCCGCGGAACGCGACAGACCAGATCGATGTTCGCGCTGCCGAGAACCGCGATCCGGGGCTTCCGCTTCGGGCCGGTCACGATCGGTCGAACTCCTTCTCTGCCGCGGCGAACGCACGATCGAAGATCCCCAGGGCGCGATCGATCGTCTCCGTTCGAATGGTCAGCGGGGGGATCAGCTGGAATCGGTTGTGGAAGTAGCCACCCTTCTCGAACACCATTCCCTCCTTCACGCACTCCCGCAGGATGAACGCCGACTCGTCCGGCGCAGGCTCCCGGGTCTCACGATCCTTCACGAGTTCGATACCGATGTAGATGCCACGGGCATCGATCTGCCCGATCAGCTCGTGCCGTGCCTGCAGCTCCTTCCACCCGTCGACGAAGTAGTTCCCGCGCTCGTTCACCCCGTCGAGGAAACCAGGGGCCGTCAGCCGATCGAGCACGACGTTTCCAGCGGCACAGGCCAGGACGTTCCCCGACTGTGTCGACACGTGTGCTCCAGGCCCCCAAGCCTCGAGAAGATCGGCGCGGGCGACGACTGCGGAGAGCGGAATCCCGCCCCCGAGCGCCTTCGAGGTCACCAGCATGTCGACCTCGACATCGTCCCACTCGCAGCACCACATCTTCCCCGTTCGACCGAGCCCGGTTTGGATCTCGTCGACGATCAGCAGGATACCGTACTTGTCGCACAGGCGTCGAAGCAGTCGCATGTAACCCGGAGAGGGAATGATGTAGCCGGCCGAACTCTGGAACGGTTCGACGACGAACGCGGCAACGTTCGTGATGTTCCCCTTGACCTCGCGGTATGGCGACTCCTTGCTGCCGAAGTAGTACTCGAAGTAGTCCTCGAGCCGGTCAAGACACCATTGCTCATCGGAGACGCCCGCGGGCGGTCGTCCGAACGGGCTCTGGTACGGGTACGGGAACGGGAAGTATCCGACGCCGGTGTCGAGTGGCGGAATCGGATAGAAGTACGGCCACATCCCGCCCTTGCCTGTGACCGCCATGGTCGAGTAGGTCACGCCGTGGTAGTCGCCGAATGCGCTGAGGATCAGCGGGCGGCCGGTGACGTAGCGGGCGGCGCGAATGGCGAGCTCCACGGCGTCGGCCCCGCTGACGCCGAACAGGACGCGGGCCTTCCCACCGGCGATCGGACTGATCTCGGCCAGCCGCTCGGCCATCCGAATCCGCTCGGGATGGGGCAGATCGAAGTAGTGGATCAGCTTCGACGCCTGCTCGGCAATCACCCGCGAGACCTCCTCGTTGCATTGGCCGAGCGCCGAGACGGAGAAACCGGCCAGGAGGTCGACGTACTCCTTCCCGTCGACGTCGATCAGGATGTCCTCCTTCGCCCTCTCGATGATCGGCGGTATGTCGAACAACGCCAGCCCGACTTGCCCCAGCGACTCGACGGCGAGCCATCGGCGGGTCCAGGACTCGCCCTTCTCACCGAACGACGCAGCCGCGATGCGCTGCTCGATCTGCGCCTCGGTGAGCCGCAGCCTCATCCTTTGGTCGTGGATCTCTTCGTACACGATCAGCCTCCTTGTCTTCCGTCCGGTTTGCAGTCCATCTCATTCGCCGGTGCTCATGTCGGCCGACTGCCGCCGGTGGACGAACCGACCCGACGGCGGCTTGTTCGTCCAGCAGCCTTCTTCGACCAGCGGCTCGCCTCGGAGCAGGACATGGCGAACCTCGCCCACCACCTTGTCTCCCTCATACGGATTCCAGTCAACGTTCATGTGGAGTTCCTCCGCATGCAGCGTCCGGCAGGGTCCGGTGTCGTACACCACGACGTCCGCATCAGCGCCCGGCCTGAGACTGCCCTTCGTTGGGTAGAGTCCAAAACGCTTCGCAGCGGCGGTGCTCAACCGATCGGCGAGCTGCTCGATCGGCCAGCCCCGGGACTGCCACTCCGTGAGCAACAGCGGAAGCGTCGTCTCGACCCCCGGAAGCCCGGTGGGGATCTCGCGGAAGTCTCGGGAGTTCCGCTTCTCGGCGAGTGTGAACGGGCAATGGTCCGTCGAAACCATCTGGATGACCCCCTCGTGAAGCCCTTCCCAGAGTCGGTCTCGGTCGGCGGCGGCCTTGATCGGCGGCGACACCATGAACAGTGCTGCGCGATCGCCGCGGTAGACCTCGTCTGTCCTCGTCAGATACTGCGGACAGGTCTCCGCGGAAACGTCGCGGCCTCTTGATCGAGCCTCCGCGACGAGATCCACGCTCATCGCTGCGGAAAGGTGCGCGAAGTGAACGGGGCACCCGGTCCGAGTCTGGAGATCGAGGACTGCATGGATGGCGTCGGATTCGACCTCGGCCGGCCGGCTCTGCAGGTGGGATTCGGCAGATAGCCGGCCATCGCGCACCAGTCGAGCGCGGCGGAGCCGGATTCCCTCGTCGCTCTCCGCGTGAACCATCACCAGCCCACCGCGCTCACGAACAGCCATCATCAGTCGTTCGAGGTCGTCCCACGCCAGGCGTAGATCGTCATAGGTCGTGAAGGTCTTGAAGTCGGGCGCGCCGAGCGTGATGCATCGCCGGATGTCGGAGGCGACGTCCTCTTCGACGCGCGAAACGACGGCGTGGATGCCGAAGTCGACGGCGGACGGACCGGATGCCTCATCGATCCGACGTTGCAGTGCAGCCGAGGACGATTCATCACCGTCTGGAACGGCGAAGTCGAGGATTGTCGTCACGCCGCCAAACGCCGCGGCGCGGGTACCGGAGATGAAGTCGTCCGATGATGTGTACGGTCCGACGGTGAATCCCATGTGCACGTGGGGATCGATCCCGCCGGGGAGAACGAGGCAGCCCACGGCGTCGATGGTCCGGTCGGTGCGGCCAGGTCCGTCTCCGATCGAGAGAACGCGTTCATTCTCGATCCAGAGGTTCGCTTCCTTCGCCGAGCCCTCGAAGACGATCGTGCCCCCTCGGATGCAGGTGATCATTCGCCACCTCGCTTCTCGTCGTTGGCGAGCAGCGTCTTCAGTCGCTGAGGTGCCGCGGGCAGGGTGTGCACGCGAACGCCGACAGCATCCCGAATCGCGTTGGTGATCGCCGGGGCAATCGCAATCATCGCAACCTCCCCGATCCCCTTCGCACCGTGCGGGCCGATTGAGTCCTCGAACTCGAGGAACCGCGTCTCGAGCGGCGGAACGGTTGCTGCTCGAGGGAGTCCGCACGCCGCGAGCGTTGTCGTGCGGTTCTCGCCTGTGGGGACATACGTTTCGGAGAGGGCGAAGCCGATACCCATGGCTGCGCCGCCCTCGATCTGACCCTCAGCCGCCTGACGATTGATGACGCGGCCGACATCGAAGGCGGAGATCAGCTTCCGAAGCATCGTGCGGCCGGACGCCGCGTCGACGGTCAGGTGCGCGAGATGCGCGAAGAAGGTGTAGGCGAAGTAGTGTGTTGGGGAAGCACCATCCACCTGCGAAGGCGAAAGCGCGCGAGTGTCCGGCGCGACGTATCGCTCGGAGACCTCGATCGGAGCTGGAAGCGCAGCGCATACTGCATCCCATTCGAAGCGCTTGCCGTCAGCGCCGACCAAGCCCCTGTCGTACCGCACCGGTTCACGCAACTCGGGGAACAGGTTGCGAGCGCAAGCGCAGAGCTTCTCCTCGAGCCGAGCCGCCGCTCCGACGACGGCGTTTCCCGATACGACCGTCTGCCGGGAGGCATTCGTCTCTCGGCCGTCCGGCGTGTCGGCTGTGTCTCCCCATCGGACGACCGTTTGCTCCGTCGGGGTGCCGAGCCGATCGGCGGCCAGTTGACCAAGCACCGTTTCGCTTCCCTGGCCGATGTCAACGGCGCCGACGGCGACGGTCAGTGTTCCATCCGGCGCAGCCGTTAGTGTGGCTGTCGCATGATCGCTCTCGCCGAGACCGAGTCCGATGTTCTTGTATCCACAGGCGATGCCGACCCCTTCGTGATCCGATGCGATGGCACGAATCGACTCATAGCTGTCCACAAGCGCCTCGAGCGCCTCAACGATGTGCGTGTCGTCGTGCATCCGCTGTCCGGTAGCGGAGCGGTCGCCGGGCCGCAGGAGATTCCTGCGGCGGATCTCGATCGGCGAGAGATCGAGCCGTGCAGCGGCCTCGTCCATCAGACTCTCTACGGCGAAGGTCGGCTGTGGAATCCCGAAGCCGCGGAAGGCGGACGAGACCGGACCGTTCGTGTAGACCCCGCGAACCCGTGTGTCGACGGCAGCAACGCGGTACGGGCCGGAGGAGAAGGCGGCCGTCTGCTCGAGCAACGGGTGAGAAAGGGACTCGTATGCTCCGATGTCCGCGACAAGGTCGGCGGCGACGGCGAGCAGCGTTCCTTCCGAGTCGAACGCCATCCGGTAGTCCATCGTCATCGGGTGACGCTTCACACTTGCACGGAGGGACTCCGAACGCGACCACGTCAAACGTACACGGCGCCGGGTGTGCCACGCGGCCAGCGCCAGCAGCGCATGGACGGAGATGTCGGTTCGTCCGCCGAACGCCCCGCCGGTCGGCGGGCTGACGACGCGAACGCGATCGTTCGGCACGTCGAGCACGGATGCCAGCTGATCGCGGATCGTCTGCGGGTACTGAGAGGGGGCGTGAACGACGACGGTCCCTTCGTCCCACTCGGCGAAACCTGCGTCGGGTTCGAGATAGGCGTGTTCGACGGCGGGTGTCTCGAATCGACCTGAGACGAGCAGGTCAGCGGACTCGAAGGCGTCGTCGACGTTGCCATGCTGGAGTCGATACTCGCACGCGAGGTTTCCGTCAGGATGGATCGGCGCCGTGGCATCGTCGAGCGCGTCCAGAGGATCGAACTGTGTTGGCAGGCTCTCGACCTCCACATGGACGCGATCGACTGCGGCGGTTGCGGCATCGTCGTTCTCGGCGATCACGAGTGCGATCGGATCGCCGAGACACCGTACGACCTCACCGCAGAGGACGGGTTGGTCGCGATGGATCGGCCCGTAGGCGTTCGCCCCCGGAACGTCGGACGCCGTCAACACATCGACGACCGCTGGCAGGGATCGGGCTTCTTCGACGCGAACCTTCGCGATCCGGGCATGGGGCTCAGGCGCCCAGACGACGCGAAGGACGAGATCCTCGTCGGTGCGGCAGTCGTCTGCGTAGCGGGTGGCCCCGGTCACCTTTCCGAGGGCGTCCGGTCGGCGAAGCGGTGCGCCGATGTCGCTGGCGAGACACGGCTTCGTGTCGCGTTGGACGACGGCTTGGACGGCATCGACGATCTTCGCGTATCCGGTGCAGCGGCAGAGGTTCCCGCTCAGTCCGCGGACGATCTCCTCGCGTGTCGGTGCCGGGTTGTGGTCGAGGAGCGCTACCGTCGCGAGAACCATCCCCGGAGTGCAGAATCCGCATTGGACCGCGCCACGGGCGATGAACGCCTCTTGAACCGGATGGAGGATGCGACCGTCGGCCAGACCCTCGATCGTCACGATCCTGGCTCCGTCGAGGTCGGCCACCTCGATCTGGCAGGACTTCCGTGCGGCTCCGTCGACGAGGACAGTGCAGGCCCCACACGTCCCCGAGCCATCGCAGCCGTTCTTCGCACCGGTCAGGCGAAGCTCGTCCCGAAGGAACCGCAAGAGGGTCCAACCCGGAGGGCCGAGAGCTCGGTGGCGAGCGCCGTTGACAATCAGAGACGCGGACTTCTCCATCAGCGCCCCTCCTTGCGTGCGTACGCCGAGCGCTGGCGTTCCGCGAACGCCGACCGGACATCGCTGACGTCGACGGTGGCGATCCGGCCGTCGCGGAGGATCGGGCGGCCGTCGACGACCACGAGGCGTACTACATCCGGAGAACCGTAGTAGAGCACTCGCGTGTGCACGTCGCCGACGGCCAGGGATTCAATGCGGGAGGCGTCGAGGGCGATGAAGTCCGCCGCCTTCCCGACTTCGAGTGAACCGATACGCTCGTCCCATCCGAGCGCCTCAGCGCCTCCGAGCGTCGCCCAATGGAGGATCTCGCGTGCTGGGAAGACCGTCCCGTCCTTCATCGTTGTGCGGTGGATGCACGCGGCGAACCGCGCGGCCTCGAGGACATTCATACAAAACGCATCGGTGCCGAGGGCAATCCGCACACCGGCCCGCAGGTACGCGCTGACCGGCGCGATCAATCCGGCGTCCTTGGCGTTGGCGATCGGGTTGTGAACGATCGCCGCCGAAGAACGCGCCAGGCGAGGGAGCTCGCAGTCGTCGACGAAGATGCCGTGTGCACCGAGGAATCGGCAGTCGAGCAGTCCGCACGCATCGATCAGGTCGACGCATCCGAGCCCGTCTCGCTCGCGCACTGTCTCTTGTTCGCTCGCCATCTGCGCCAGGTGCATATGGATCGGCAGGTCGAGAGAGCGCGCGCGGCGCCCGACTGTGCGCAGCATCTCGGCCGTCAGGGTATTCGTCGCATGGGGGCACAACGCCGCCTCGATCCTGCCGGCGGCTTGCCCGTGCCATGCGTTGCCGAACGCCTCGGCGGCGTCGAGCTGCGCGCGGAACGCTGCGTCATCGTATCGGTAGTCGATGCCACTGGCGGTCTCACGGGGCGGCCGCTCAAGGGCAAACCCGAGGATCTTCTGTCCGAGGAGACCGCGCAGTCCGGCTTCGGAGACGGCGCGAGCTGTCGCATCGGCGTGGTGATACATGTCGGCGACGGTTGTGACGCCGGCGCATATCGCCTCGACCGCTGCGGCACGAGCGGCGCAATACACGTCATCCGAGGTGAGTCCGGCCTCCCATCGAAACAGCGTCGAGTAGAACAGACCTTCGAACGCGACCTCATCCATCCAGCCGCGGAAGAGGTGCTCGCCGAGATGTACATGGGCGTTGACGAGGCCCGGCATCAAGATCCAACCGGTGCAGTCGATGGTCTCGTCCGGGGCGAATCCCTCCGGCAGCGTCGCGCCGATCGATACGATGTCGCGGTCCTCGACGGCGAGTACTCCGTCGGGGTGGACGGCGAACGCAGGATCGCAGGCGAGGATGGTCCCGTGCAGGTACGCCCGCTTCATGCTGCCTCCTCGTTCCAGGCGATGGCGTCGACCGGGCACGTCGAGAGGCAGAGCCCGCAACCTTGGCATACGTCGGTTCGGATCCGAAAGCCGTCGGACGGATCGACCGCATCGTACAGGCAGATCGTGGCACAGCGGCCGCATGAGATGCAGGTTTCGGTATCGATTCGGGCGGTCAACACAGATCCATCCCACGCCCGCTTCTCGTACTCCTGGCGCTCCTCTTCATCGGCGGTGAAGTCGATCTGGGGTAGCGTACGTCCTCGGATCGAGTTCAAGTTTGGCTCTTGGAGGGTCTCCATGGCTTGGCGGAGCTCCGCGTGGATTCGCTCCACGGCCGATGGCCCTTCCACGACCAGATGGGAGCAGATGCCGATAGCTTGGGCGCCGCAGGAGAGCATGTCGATGACGTCCTGCCCCGAGCTGACGCCGCCGGTGCCGATGATCGCGAGGTCGGTGTAGTGCGCCACCTGTGCGACGTGATAGAGGGCGACGGGCAGAAGCGCCTCGCCCGACATCCGGGCGAAGCCTTGCTCGCGCATGACCGGCCGTCCGGTGGAAGGATCGAGAACGATGGCCGCCTTCAGCGCATCGATCGCCGATACGCCGTCGGCGCCCGCACCGGCAAAGGCGCGGGCGAAGCCGACGACGTCGGAGACGTTGCAGCTGAGCTTGCCGAGAATGGGGACGTCGACCTGACTGCGAACACGGCGGATTGCCTCCTCCATCGGCGTTGGGTCGTCGACCGGGGTGAAGATCGACAGCTCGAGCATGTCGGCGCCGGCCTCAACGACCGGGCCGGCGAGCGTCTCCGCGTCTTCGGGGGTCATGCCGATGCTTGCGATCGTCAGGATCGGCAGCTCGGCCATCCCCGGGAGGTCCGCCCGAAGCCAGGCGTCGAGCGGCTTCGTCGAGCAGCGCTCCGTGTTGAGGAACAACTGTCCCGCACGATGCAGGCACGGTCGCGGGTTCGTGGACGGTTCGAGCAGGATCGTCTTCGTAACGACGCCGCCAATGCCGCCGTCGGCCAGACCGCGAACGGTCGGAAGGTCCATCGACGGGGGGCCGGATGCTGCGATAATCGGGCTGCGAAGCCGGTGGCCGAGAAGCTCGATACCGATATCCGTCATTGGGACCTCCCATGCGGGATCTCGCGACCCCACGATACGACTGTCCGGACGTCCTGGAGTCCGGCGCGATGAACGATCGATGCATGGATATCGTGGCTGCCGTGCAGATTCATCGAACGGGTGCTCAGCGCGATGAAGCAGGCGGCCTTCCCCGGATCGAGGGATCCGAGGTCCTTGGCGAGGCCCAGCGCGCGGGCGCCGCCGAGGGTGGCCGCGGACAGGATGTTCCGCGAACTAACGATGTCGGCTCGGCCGCTCTGTGCTCGTGCGAGGCGGGAAAGCCCGTCCATCTCGCGGAACATGTCGGGGCCGGTGAACATGACGTTGTCCGTTCCGAGGGCGATCGGGACGCCGTGGGTGAGGAGATCCGCGATTGGCGGCAGGCCGTCGGCGAGAATCGCGTTGGTTCGAGCGCAGCAGACGACGGGCACCCCTGCCTCGGCCACGGCGCGAAGGTCATCGCCGAGCGGGTTCGTGAAGTGCACAAGCTGATCGGGCTGGGCACGGAGGATGCGGCGGGCCTCCGTCTCGCCGTGCGACTTGAGGCAGGCCGCCTGGGCGTCCCGGGTTTCGGCGACGTGGCAGGCGAGTCGGCTGTTCGGTGAATCATAGCGTTTCGCAAGGTCGTCGATGTGCTCATCGGTGAAACGAGCGACATCACCGACGCCGAGGCCATCGGCGAGCTGCAGGAGCGATCGGATCTCCATTGCATAGGACGGATCGGACGGCAGAACGGTCGCATCTCCGAACACGACCGCCTTGAACGGCTTCCCGACGGCAGCCGAGTGAAGCGCGTTGACCCCTGCCGCGCCACCTTCCCGGAAGTCTCCACAGGCGACGATGCCGGAGGCGAGGAGTTCATCGATCGCCGCTGCGATCGTCTCCACGAGCTGATCGGGTGACAGTTCGCGCAGGTAGCGATACTTCAAGCCGTTCGGGGGCGATACGGCCTCCACCGTCGGTCGGCCGATCGCGGCATCTTTGATCCCTCGGTCCGCGAGGTGGGTGTGCGCATCGACGAACGCCGGGAAGACGATGGCCCCGTCCAGGTCGATCCCGTCGGCACAACGACCGTTGCCGATCTCCACGATGCGGTCGGCATCGATCGCGAGATACGCGCGCTCACGAAGCACGAGGTCCTCGCCCTCGAGAAGTGTCAGGTTCTTGTAGATCGTCGTCATCGCGTCCCCCTCTTCCAGGCGAGGATCGTACGAAGTGCTCCCAACGCCTCGTCGATCAGGGCGTCTGCAAGCTGTTCGCCGACTGCGGCATCGGCTCCCGCGGAGTCTCCGACAGCACCACCCGCGGAGAGTTCCGCCGCCCGCCACGGGTAGTGAAGGGACGTGAGGGCGGACCACGGAGGAGGGGCCTCGGAGTCCGGTGCTGTGGCAGGAGCCGGTGGCGGACCAACCAGTGCCATGTACAGCGACGTCTCCGTTCGTCCGGCATGCCAGTCGCCCGGGGTGGCTGTACTCGTGACCGCGGTGCTTCTGTAGACATCGAACAGCAAGGGGAGAACGGCGGTTCGGTCCCGAACATCGCGCAGGATTGCGGCGATGGCGTTGGAGTTTCCGCCGTGCGCGTTGAGGACGAGAAGGTGACGCGCGCCGTGTGCTGCGAGCGCTTCGACGATCGACGTCACGGTCTCGATCAGGGCGACACGCGACAGGGAGACGGTTCCCGGGAAGCCGGTATGCTCCGGGCTGCGACCGTATGCAAGCGGAGGCAGGAGGAGCAGGTCGAGACCCGGGCGGGCACGCTCGATCAACCGGGCGGCGAGGGCCTCGGCGATGAAAGCGTCGGTCCCCACCGGGAGGTGCTCACCGTGCTGTTCGAGCGAGCCGCACGGAAGAACGCACGCGTCTGCCTCACGGAGCCGCTCGCCGGCTTCGGGCGCTGTCAGACGATCGAGGCGGACGTCCATCACTTCACTCCTCCGAACGTCAAACCCTGGACGTAGTACTTCTGCAGGAACAGGGCGATCAGGAGCAATGGGATGATCGCCAGTACGCACATGCTCGTCATGTACGTCCATCCGACGCTGAGCATGCCGAAGGTGCTCAGGATGCCGAGTGGTAGCGTGGCCGACTCCGGGGATGTGAGACTCAGAGCGAAGAGGAAGTCATTCCACGAGAGAATCAGGGCGAACAACGCGGCGGTGACAAGCCCTGGCTTGGCCAACGGAAGGGCAATCGTTCGGAAGGTCCGGAAGTAACTGCAGCCGTCGACGCAGGCCGCTTCCTCGATCTCAACCGGCATGGCCTCGAAGTACCCGACCATCAGCCAGACCGTGAACGCAGCGTTGTAGATCGTGTCGATCAGGATGACAGCTGCATGTGTGCCAATCAGCCCAAGCGAGTTCATCAGCACCCGGAATGGCAAGAGGATCACCACAGGCGGTAGAGCGCGGATGAGAAGGATTGACGTAATCAGCAGGCTCTTCCCGCGGAAGCGGCGCCGCGCGAGCGTATAGGCGGCAGGGACACCCAACAGCAGCGAGAGCGCTGTCGTCCCGAACGAGATGATGATGCTGTTGAGGGTGAAGCGGCCGATGGGCTTCTTGTCAAAGACATACTGGAAGTTCGACAGCGTCGGCGTGAAGACCCACTTCGGCGGCATGGCGAAGACTTCAACTCTCTGCTTGAAGGAGGTGATCCCAAGCCAGACGATGGGCGTGACAAGAAAGACAACCAAGACTGCGATTGCGAGGATCCGAGTGGTGTTGGTGCCCAATCGAATGGCGAGAGATCTGCTAGCAAACGAGGCGCCGCTCATACCGCGCCTCCCTTCCTGCGTGAACTCAGAAAGACGGAGCGGATGATGAACAGCCCGATGATGATGCTGATGATCAGGAAGATGTTCGACAGAGCAGACGCATATCCCACCCGGAGATGCTGGATGCCGACCTTGAAGATGTGGAAGTTCATCGTTGTCGTGGCTGTGCCCGGTCCTCCACCGGTGATAGCAAACACGCTGTCGAAGATCTTCAGTGCATCGAGGGTCCGGACGACCAGAGCGACCAGCAGGGTCGGTCGTAGGAGAGGGAGCGTGATGAAGCGGAAGGCCTGCCAGCGGGAGGCGCCGTCAACGTATGCAGCCTCATAGGGCTCGATAGGCATCCCCTTCAAGCCTGCGAGGAGGATGATCGTAATCAGCGATGTCCACTGCCAGACATCGATCAGAACGATCCCTGCCATGGCAAGTCCTCGTTCCACGAAGATGCCGCGGCCGATATCGATGCCAACGGCGCGGATGTAGTAGGTCAAGGCCCCGAAATCCGGGTTGAGTAGTGCTTTCCACGTGAGCGCAACCACCAGGGGCGTTAGCAGGGTTGGAAGCAGTACTACCGTCCGCATGATGCGCATTCGCCAGTTCTCGCGGTTGAGTAGAAGCGCCAACGAGAGCCCCAAGAGCATTTCGATTCCGACGGCAGCGACCACGAAGACTCCCGTGTTCAGGAACGACCCTACAAACTGGCTGTCCCGAAATGCGTTCACGTAGTGCGAGAATCCAACGAAGGTCTTGGTTGGATCCCCCATATTCCACTCGAAGAATCCGATGTAGATGGAGTAGATGAGCGGATAGAGGTAGAACGCTGCAAGGTAGATGAATAGCGGCGCCATCAACCAGTACAGCGAGTACTTCGAAGAGAAGATGCCTTTCCTGCTTAGCACCAACGCCCCCTAGCGCGTATTCTTCGTTCGTAGGAGGAGGGGGACCAGGCGCTCATCTCGCGATGAACGGTTCAGCCCGATCCCCCTCCGTTTCACTTAGTCCGAGTACAGAGCTCGGATCTCTTCGGCTGCCAGTTGGAGGGCCTCCTCCGCCGTCAACTCATTGGTGATGGCCTGGTTGACTCGGAGACCGAGTATGTCCTGGATCTGGTTGTACTCCGGGACTCGCGGGCGATAGTCGCCATCGGCGTTGATGAACATGGTCAGCATCGTCGACAGCCACGGCATCGCTTCGTTGAGGTCCGGATCCGTCAGTGTCGACAGACGAATGGGCGCGCCATCGTTCATCATCCACTGCTTCTGGATTTCCTCGCTGGCGATCCACTTGATGAACTCCCAAGCGATGTCCTGGCGGTCAGAGTCAATGTCGGCGTTGATGCCGATTCCCCAACCACCGAAGCCGAATGCGGGCCGCTCGCCGGCAGCCGTCGGAGTGATCGCCATGCCAGTCTTCCCGACGACCAGCGAGATCTCAGGATTCTCGTAGCCGGCGCGGGCGATGCTCCAAGAGGACTGCATCACAGACATGCCGGTTCGATAGGAGGTCTCGCGGTCATCCCACCAGTAGTTCGGGGCGCCAGGAGGTGCCCAGTCGTTGAAGATCTTCACGAACAGCTCGAGCGCCGCAACGGCCTCCGGACCGTCGACGTACACGTTGCCCTCGCGGTCCACAACCTGTCCGCCATAGGCGCGCATGTACTCCATCCAGTCCTGAGCAACCGCCGGACCGCGGGCACCGTTCGCAACGAGTCCGTACATGCTCTCGTCCGGACGCGTGAAGAACGTCGCCACATCGTCGAGCTCAGCCAGCGTTCGCGGCACGACGAGGTCGTAGCCATACTCCGCCTTGAATGCCGCCTGCTCGGCCGCATCGGCGAAGAGATCCGTTCGATGGATCAGGCTGTTGACGTACCCGGCCATCGGGAACGCGACCTGCTTGCCATCCCACTCACCCTGGGTCCACGCGACGGGCATGATGTCCGGCACGTTGATCTCGGTGTAGTCACGATTGATGTACGACGAGAGGTCGACGGTCCATCCCTTCTTCGCGAACTCACCCGTCCAGACGATATCGACCGTCGCCAGATCGTACTGGGAGGTGTTGGTCGTGTAGTCAAGAACGAGCTTCTCACGGAGTTCCACGTATCCTAGAACGTCGACTTCGACTCGGGCGCCCGTGACTTCCTCGAACTGGCGGCCCAACTCTACCAGGTAGTCTGTGTACTGGTCAGCCATTGCGGCGAGACGTAGTACTTGCCCCTCATACGGCTTGTCTGCGAACGTTGCGAGACCGATTCCCACGGACAGGAGGATGACCAGTCCGATCGCGGCCTGCATCTTCAATCTCAACACGTTGACCTCCTTGACACACTCCATCGATGACGTTGCACGTCCCATCGCACACCTTGTCCGATGCTTGTCGTCGACTAACCACCTCCCCGATCGGCGCGGACGCCGCCGAAAGGTCTGTCGAGCGGCTGATCCCCTTGGGCGCAGGAGAGGCAGGACGCGCCGGGGACGATCTCGACACCGAGGACCTTTCGCTCCTCGTTCAGCTCCGGAGAACCGATGTGGCGGATGAGCATCGCCATCGACTCCCGCCCGATATCGAAGACTGGTATCCGTACGGATGTGAGCTCCGGCTCGACGAGCGACAGGAGCGGAACCGCGTCGAATCCGGTGACGCCAAGTTCGGCGGGTACGCGAATCTGGTTGGCCTGAGCGGCTCGGATTGCGCCGAGCGCGACCAAATCGTCACCGCCCATGAGTGCGTCGATCGACAACGTCTTGAGGAGTTCGGCGGCGAGGTTGTAGCCCGAATCGTAGGTGTACTCCCCGTGCTGAATCGCCACCGGCTCAAGAGACGCCTCGTCCATCGCATCCCGGAAGCCGCGGAGTCGCTCCTGCGTTGTCCGCACGTCCCTTGGCCCGGCGATGTAGGCGATCCGGCGATGGCCGAGGCCAATGACGTGCTGGGTCATTGCGTAGCTTCCGCGCCAGTTGTCCGCTTCGACGCCCAGAAGCCCTTCGACGCAGCGGTCGGCGACAACAACGCGAACGCCTCGGTCCCTGAGGCGGTTGATTCTCGCCCAATCCGGGACTCCGACGGGAACGAAGACAATGCCGTCCACCTGCTCGGCAAGGAGAAGGTCAAGGTACCGCGACTCCCTGTCCTCGACATGGTTGCTGTCGCAGATGAGCGTCGAGTAGCCCTCATCGAAGGCGATACTCTCGACGCCCCGCGCGAGGAGAGAGAAGTACGGGTTGGAGACGTCCGGAACCAGAACTCCGATGATGTCACAGCGCTGACGACGCATCCGTTGTGCCGAGCGCGCAGGTGTGTAGTTCAACTCATCGATCGCCCGGAGAACACGATCGCGGGTCTCGGCCTTCATGTGGATGGCCGATTGGCCGTTGAGGACGCGTGAAACGGTACTGGGGGAGACACCTGCAAGCGCCGCAACATCCCGGATGGTCGTCTTTTCGCCCATAAGATCGGTTTCAGAAATCGATTTCTGAGAACGGTTTCAGAGTACAACGAGGTGCCGCGGAAGTCAAGGGGCGGCGGTGGGGTGGGGCGAGAAGCGGATCCGGGACCGGCGTGACTCCCGATACAATGCATCTGGAGGTGGAACATGGCGCATGGGTGGATCGCGGCGTGCGGGCTGGATTGCGAGTCCTGTTCCATCAGGCGCCTCCCCTTCGACGACGATGCGCTGAAGGAATGCGAGGCGTGGTTCCGCGATATGGAATGGCTGAAGCCCGGCGAGGGGAGGACGGAGATCCTCGAACGGGGGATGTACTGCAACGGCTGCAAAGGGGACCGATCGGTCCACTGGAGTGTCAACGACGACGGGACGGCCAGCTGCTGGATCTTGGATTGCTGTGTCGATCGCAGGGGGCTCGAGTTCTGCTCGCAGTGCAACGAGTTCCCCTGCGAGCGGTTGGTCGAGTGGTCGAAGCAGAACGAAGGCTACGCCGCGGCGTTCGCGCGTCTGCAGGCGATGTGCCCCGGCCGCAACGGGGCCTGATCGGCGTGACCGAGCGGACGCAGCGATTGTGCGGTGCGGACCTGCTCAAGGAGGAGGCTGAGTAGGCGCAATGAAGGAACTCATTCGGCGGCGACCGGTGGCGAGTTTCGCGATGTTCATCGTCGTGTGGACCTGGATCATCATGGCGGCGATTATCGCGCTCGTGCCGGTCGATCCTGTGGACGGACCGCAATTTGTGCACGTGGCCCTCGTGTTCTTCGTCGCGAGCCCCAGCGTCTTCGGGTTCGTCTTTGCACGGATCGTCGACGGCAAGGCGGGCGTCCGCGAGCTCCTGTCTCGAGCAGGACGGTGGCGTGTGCGCCCGATCTGGTATCTCGTCTCACTGCTGTTCATCCCGGCCACGATCGGTGCCAGTGTCCTGGTTCGGGGCCTCCTTGGCGCGGATCTCACGGAACTGGACGTCGTTGGGCAGCTTGCGTTTGCTCTTCCGATCGCCCTGCTGGCTGCCGTCATGGAGGAGTTCGGCTGGCGGGGATTCATGTTGCCTAGGCTGCTGAAGCAGCGAAGCGCACTACGGTCGGCGCTGATCGTCGGTGGGGTGTGGGCGCTTTGGCACGCGCCGATCAACTACTTGGGGCTGTCGAAGCACGGCTGGGATGCGGTACCGATCCTCCTCGCTCTGGCAATCCTGCCGATTGTCCAGACCATCCAAATGGTCTGGATCCACAGCAGCGCCAAGCAGAGCATGCTGATGATGGTGTTGACCCACGTCAGCATCACGGGAGGATTCATCGTGTTCGCGCTGCCGAATCCAACCGCTGCGGCCGAGTTGAAGGGAACGCTGATCACCGCAGGGACACTTGCCGTGGCGTCGATCGCTCTCATCGCGGTCGTTGGGGCGAAGCGACTGACGCGCGTGAAGGAGGATGATCTCGGCGCATGAAGGTCGTCGCAGTCATGGGAAGCTACCGGAAGGGAAGGACAATCGACACACTCGTCGACCGGGCGATCGACGGCGTGAAGCAGGTGGCACCGAAAGCACAGGTCGAGAAGATCACACTGATCGACCGACACATCGAGTACTGCCGCAGCTGCGGCGCCTGCCGGCACGACGTGCCGGAGAAGCCGATTGCGCGCTGTACGATCGACGACGATATGCAGGAGATCCTTCCGCTTATGCGTGAGGCGGAAGCCTACATCTTCGGAGGGCCGATCTTCGAGGGGACGGTCAACGCGGTGACAAAGACGTTCCTCGAGCGCATCTGCTGGACGCTCGCTCGCCCCGGACGCTGGCCCGTCAGGGGTTGCCCCGAGCCACGAACGCCCGAGCGAAAGCGAGCGATCGCGATCATGAGTTCGGGGATCATCGTCCCACTGCTGCGTCGATTCTGCGACGACGCGACGAAACTGATCAAATCGACGATCGGCGACTCACTGAACGCGAAGCTCGTCGGTACGCTCTATGCCGGCGGAGTGGAGAAGGTCGGGATCGACCGATACCTCGAACGGGCCTTCCGGCTCGGGAAGAAGCTCGCAGGGTAGCGTCCGGCCGCCTTCGGGAGTCCGCGAAGACCTCGTATCGAGAATCCCTGTCCCGAATCCCGTACGATCGATCGACGAACGGAGGAGGGACATGACGGCAGAAGACAGACTGATCGTCCTGAACAAGGACGAGGACAGCGTATCGTTCATCGAGGCGAAGAGCGGTCGGTGTTTGAAGGTGGTCGCCGTTGGAGGCCATCCGCACGAGGTCGCGATCACCTCTGACGGCGCCACTGCCTACGTGTCCAATGCGATGGGCAACAGCGTGTCGATCATCGACGCCGCCGCGATGGAGGAGACCGGGCGAATCGAGCACGATGAGTTCCAGTTCCCGCATGACCTCAAGATCTCGCCGGACGGCCGGAAGCTCTACATGGCGGTGACGTATGCCAACACGATCTTCATCTACGAGCGCCCGTCGCACAGGCTGCTGAAGGTTCTGCCGACCGGTCAGCGGCTGTCGCACATGCTGGCGCCGACGCCGGATTGGACGGTCCTGTACATCCCGAACCTCGGTTCGAACACGCTGTCTGTACTCAATACTGCGACGGACGAAATCGAGAAGCACATCAGCGTGGGGAAGAAGCCGGAAGGCGCGGCGGTGCATCCATCGGGCGCGTTCCTGTACGTCGCCAATCAAGACGAGAACAGCCTCTATGTGCTCAGCACGGAGCATCATGGCCTTCTCGCGCGGCACCCGATCGGCGAGCTCCCCGTCCGACTGGTCTTCTCACCGGACGGGCGGTACGCGTTCACGGCGAACCGCGAATCGCACGACGTGTCGGTCATCGACACCGAGCGGCATTGGGAGATCAAGCGGATTCCGGTTGGACGCTGGCCGGGAGGCATCGTGTTCGACCCGACGGGCGCACGCGCTTACGTGGCCAACAACAAGACGAACGACGTCTCCGTCATCGACGTGCAGTCGCTCAAGGAGATCGGCCGCATCGAGGCCGGGATCCATCCGGATGGCATCGGTCTCGTTCCGGGCGCGGGCTGACGACTGGCGCGAGCCGGATGAAACGAGGGAGACGGCACCCGTGATGGTGGTCGGCCCGGATCCCACCTGTGGCTTGGCTGCTGGTGTCTTTCGAGCTGCGCGGTTGGGTTGCAGCGAAGAGGGCGGCCGTGAGAGGATAGCTGCATGCATCGGGATGGCGGTCTGCTGGCTCACCACGAGTCGGAGGAGGAGTGGGTGCGTGCCCGTAGGGCCGTGTTGGTGCAGCGGGTCGTGTGCGCCTTCAAGAGCTGTTCGGTGGATCTCATTCCGTTCGAAGAGGCCAGGAAGCGCCTGCTGCTGACCCAAAGGCAGTGCCTCGGAGTTCAGGAGGTCGATCTGGATCGTATCCGCGGCAGTGTCGGACGGCCCGGTGACTTCACCTCGGCATTCCTACCCCGCAAGGGGAACCTGCGAGATCGGTGGGTGCGCGTCCATGCATCGGATCGTCCCGAGGAGGTACCCGCCGTCGAGCTGTACAAGGTTGGCGACGCGTATTTCGTGGTGGATGGGAACCACCGGGTTTCGAGCGCGCGGCGGAAGCGCATGAAGACGATTACGGCCGATGTCTGCGAGTTCGAAACCCCCGTAGGATTGTCAGCCGAGGCAGACCTGCGCGAGGTGATCATCAGGTCGGAGCAGGCGGCGTTCCTCAACAAGACGGGACTCGATCGGCTGCGACCCGGGCACGAACTTCTGTTCACGACCCCCGGTCGCTACCGGGAGCTGGATTGCATGATCGACGCGTTTCGAGAGGCGTTGACGGAGACACGGGGCGAGACGGTCGGCCGTGAAGAGGCTCTGCTCCTGTGGTATGACGAGGTCTTCCTCCCCGCGGTCGCCGAGATCAAGCGAACCGGGATACCGAGACGTCTCTTCGGCAGCACGGCCGCCGACCTGTTCCTCTGGATGTGGCGGCATCGACGGAGGCTCGCTGAGCGGTACATCAGACGGTCGGACGAACGAGAAGCGGTGGCGTGGATCGGGCGTGTCCTGCGGCTTGGGCGGAGGCGGAGGAGTGCGCCGTGAGAAAGCGGTGGCCTGGGCGCTGACGGAGCCGTGTCGGTGGCTGTCGTGCCGGACGAGAGGCCGATCTCCGAGCCATCGATCGGTTGCGGCCATCGGCGCTTCAGGAAGAGCATCCGCCGCTCGATCGAACTCGAAGCCTCGATCGCGGAACACGGTCAGACATGCTTCCGCGACAGAGGGATCGTAGCGGGTACCAGCTCCACGCGAGACTTCATCGAGGGCGGCCTCGAGTCCGCGGGCCGCTCGGTAGGGACGGTGCGAGGCACTGCCGCAGTTCGGCAGAAAGAGAAGCGTGACGGGCCAGGGCGCCTACTCCACCATCCTCCGCCGGAAGGCGAAGACGCCGAGGGCGAGGAAGGCGACAGCGTATCCGAGGACCCAGAAGAAGCTGGCCGCGATCTCGGCGAAGCCGGCGCTGTCGAGCATGATGGCGCGCGTTGCGTCCATCGCGTGCGCGAACGGGAGCAGGTGCACAACACGGCTGAACCCGGCGCCCATGAGATCCACCGGCACCCAGGCCCCGGAGAAGATCGTCGGGAACAGGACGATCATGTAGACGAACCCGACGTGCTTCGAGGAGACCAACGCGCCCATGATCATGCCCAGGCCGATGTAGCCACAGCACATGATGAGGAGAATCGAGAAGACGAGTGCCGCGCTTCCGGCGACCCGCAACCCCAAGAAGCTCCCGATGCCGTAGATGCCGGCGATCTGGAGGATCCCGACGGGAATGAACGGCAACGAGTAGGCGAGGATGAAGTCACTCGCGCGCAGCGGTGCGGTCAGCATCCGCGTCAACAGGGCGCTCTCCCGATCTCGAGCCAGCAGGAATCCCGAGCTGAACGTAATCATCACGAAGCCGAACAGCACGATTCCCGGTGCCAACATGGTCGCCGTGAAGATCGCCTCGAGCTTCCCGAGCGTCTGCAGGATCAGGAACAGGCCGATCGGCAACGCGACGGCGAGGCCGAGGGACAGCGGATCTCGGAAGATCTCCTTGAGGTTTCGCTTCGCCAGTTCCAGGAATCTCATTCGCGCAGCTCCCGGCCCGTGTAGTGGAGGAAGACGTCGTCCAGCGTGGCCTGCTTCAGAGCCGTGGATCGGACGACGACGCCCCGAGGGCGCAAGAAGTCCTGGATCTCGTAGAGGTCCAGCTGCTCCGCGCTGATCTCGATGCCGCCGTCCACGACCTCGATCTCCGAATAGATGTCTCGGAGCCCCTCGACTACCTCGGCGCTCAGCCCGTCCGCCTCGATGCGCATGACCTGCCGCCGAGCAATGCCCTCCTTCAGTTCCTTCGACGTGCCGAGGACCACGACTTGCCCTTCATCCATGATCGCGATCCTGTCGGCCAAGGCGTCGGCCTCCTCCA
>CAZSNG010000001.1:0-127915 GCA_964608345.1 uncultured Thermotogae bacterium | reverse complement strand
ATGAAGTGCTCCTGCCGGATGAACTGCATCGTGTGCCGCTGGTTGAGGTAGTGCCCACCCGGGCCGACGGTCTGCGCAAGGTGCACGCCCAGCGTGTCATCCAGGACGTCGACTCCGTCCAAGACCCTGTAGATGGCGCCGGCGATCTCGTTGTCGAGGACCAGGCCCTCTTTGCTGACCGTCAGGGCGCCTTCCATCGTTCCCGGATAGAAGATCTTGTTGACGCCGCCGAGGACGGCCATCGTCATCACGGCTGTCTTCTCGTAGCCCGCCTGGAAGTCGAGTTCCTTGGAGTCCGTCGCCGAGGCGGTCCCTCGACAGGGGACGTCGTAGAAGTGCGCAATCTGAGCACTCGCGACGTTGATCAGCCCCATCTCGACGGCCCCGATGGCAATGCGACCGACGCGCATGTCCATGATCGATCCGCAGGTTCCGTACCAGACAGGGTTTCCCGAATTCTTGAGCTGGATGATCGTGATGCCGCTGATCACGTCGGCCGTTTGCTGAGCGAGGAGGCCGGCGATCGTCACCGGGCTCGTCGCTCCCGCCTGCGGTTCGGACGTCACGTCGATCGGAAGCCCGTATTGCGCATACAGCAGGGCTCCTTCCACCTGATCTCGGTCGTGGTGAAGCGGGGCAACCGGATTGTCTGTGGTAAACGTGCACGGCTTGCGCTTGAGCTCTGCTTCGCCTCCGGCAACGACGGAGACCATTCGGAGACAGTCCTCGGCCATGATTCGCTCTCGCGACGTGGCCTTGACGGGCTTGGTCGAGTTCCGGACGGATTCCAGATAGCCGTACGCGTGGGTCGCTCGGATCGGGATGCCTTCGATCTGGGGCATGATGGCGCCCGAGTGCAGAAGGTGGTAGTTGGGCATCGCGTCGGCGATCTTGATCAGATCCCCCACGTCCTTGAGCGTCGTGGGGCGAGCCTCACCTGAAGCGTAGTCGTAGCAGTTGATCCGACCGATCATCGGCTCGATGTGCACGCTGGTCGTCGATACATGGACGTCGTCCGCCGGGTCCCTCGCGTACACCGTGAACGACGAGGGTGCGTTTCGCAGACACTCCTCGACGATGTGTGCCGGGATCCGACAGATCATCGTCTTCTCATCGACGTGGGCTCCGGCCTGCGCCAGCAGCTGGCGGGCTTCCTCGGACTTCACCAGCACGCCGGGATTCATCAGCATCGCAAGCGCGGCCTGATGAATCCGATAGACCTGGCCGTCACTGAGAACCTTGAGAGTGGGTTGGTATCTCAAAGCACTGCCTCCTTCGTACTCAAGCCAGCGGTACGCCGAGGTTGACTAGTTCCTCCTTGACCTGGTTGTAGACCGCCTGGTGCTCCGGCGTCGGCGTCAGCGTCTGCAGGTCGTAGAGCTCCTCGAAGGGCTGCCCCTTCGGCGCATTCTCCAAGTCGAGCTTGTCCTTGTACTTCTCATACAGGGCTCCGACGATCGGCGCCGCTGTGTCTCGACTCATGCCCGCCGCTGCATGCGCAACCTCTGCGAACAGCTTGCCCATCAGCGGGCTGACGTTGTTGTTCCCCAGCGGCTCCGCCGGCCGCGGGCCACTCACGTTGCTGCCGCTCGTCACAGAGGCGAGCGCAAGAGCCGAGAACTCGTAGGCGTACTGTGCCGATCCGGGACGACCCGATGTGGTATGGCTCGTAGTTGCGATGATGTTGCTGTTCCGGGCAACTGCCTGATTCGCCAAGCTCGAAAGGAACAACGAATGCTCGTTGGTCTGCTGCTTGTACTTCATGTGCTGCGGGCCGATGTGGACGATTTCTCCGCCGAGCATGATTGAAGCGATGAACGAGGCGACGGCTACAATGGCGGTCCCGGCCACGTTGCCTCCATACCCTCCGATCAGCGGCGTGAATGCCATGTAGATGGGGCACCCGTACGCCAAGTAGTAGGCCAGCCGCGTCATCGTGACATCATCAACCTGGAGTTCGGAGATGAGGACCATCGCCCGCGGATCCGTCGAACGAAGCCCCCATTCTTCGTTCGTGCAAGCAATCTCGCCAGGCGCCATGACCGCGTGGCCGGCGATCGGCATGTCCGGTCGGCCGCCGCGCCGCACCGCTTCGCGGGCCCACTGCCCGTAGAGGATTGCCATGCGGGTCGCCAACGCCGATGTCGGTCGAATCAGCTGTCCGTCCACCTCATTTAAGTAGCCGGGGAAGAACAGGCAGTCCACGATCTTCTCCCGACTGAAGACCTCGTTGAGCCGCACGAACATGTCCTCATGAACGTTGGCATTGAAGGGGCCGCAGAAAACGAACGGCACCCGCGAATCCTCGACTTGCCGATGGTGGATCGTGACCCGGTCTTTGCCCGTTCCCATCTGGACCTGGTCTCGTGTGTAGCGAAGTGCGTCATCGACTTCGCTTGCTGAGAACTTCACTACGCGGTTGCTGTTCATGCTGTACAGCCCCGAGTTGATGAACAGCTCTCTGCCGGCCTGGAAGCAACGGTCAGCCATCTCGTCGTCGAGATTGATGAGTGTCTTCCCATCCCAAGCGATGTCGTATTCCTTGGTGAGCTTCATCGCGTTGGCCGCCACGGCCTTCATGAGGAAGTCTTTCGACTCCGTCAACGGACCGGTTTCGCATCGCTTCGCGATCTCCTGGAAGTTCACTGGCTCTCTCCTCCCATCACGCCATCCAGCAGTTGAACTGCCTCGAACGCGTCATGGGCGAAACCGTCCGCGCCGATCTCGTCTGCCCACGCCTGCGTGACAGGAGCTCCGCCGACGAGGATGAAGTACTTGTCCCTGATGCCCTTGCTCGTCAGAAGCTCGATGACATCACGCTGATACAGCATGGTGGTCGAGAGCAGCGCAGAAAGGGCAATAACGTTGGCGTTGTGCGACTCGGCCGCTTCGATGATTCGCGTGGCAGGGACTTCGACACCCAGGTCATGCACCTCGTACCCGTTCGCCTGCAGCAGCGTGGCGACGACGCTCTTGCCGATGTCGTGGATGTCGCCCTCCACGGTACCGATGATGACGGTCGCCTTCGCTTCGAGCTTCCCGCCCTGCTCGTTGATCGCCTTTTCGAGCACTGCCACACCCGCCTTCATGGCGTCTGCCCCAAGCGTCAGCTCGGGAAGGAAGACCTCCATCCGGTCGAACGCCTCTCCGAGTTCTCGAATCGGATTGGCGAATCCCTTCTCGACAGCCTCGAGCAGATCGAGACCCTCGGCGATCGCCTGCTCCGCAGCGGCGACGGCAGCGTCGCTGTCGTAAGTCTCAATGCTCTTCCTCATCGCCTCATAGACATGTTCGGCATCTGCCATGGTCGGTCTCCTTACGCTCTCCGGGTGTGTTCTAGCGGTAGCCGCCCATCGTCAGGGCGAGCATCGCTTTCTCCGTATGCAGTCGATTCTCGGCTTCGTCGAAGATGATCGACTTGTCCGAGTTGAGAACCTCGTCGGTCACTTCAGTGTTCCTCGAGATGGGCATGCAATGCATGACGTTGACGTCGTGCTTGGCCATGTCCACGATCGACTGATCGACCATCCACTGGTCCTTCAGTTTCGCCTTCATCTCGATGAACTCAGGGTCTCCCTGGAAGTGGGTCTCCAATCCTCGAGCGAAGACCTCGGGCGACACCCACGAGTAGACGTTGATGAAGTCAGCGTCTTTGACGGCATCCTCGTACGATCGGACGATTTCGATGCTTCCGCCCGACATCGCTGCCGCCTGCTCGGCCAAGCCCTGAATCCTTGCGTCGGGATCGAAGCCCTCGGGGCACGCGATGCTCAGTGTGAATCCAAGTTTCCCGGCCATGAGCATCGTCGAATTCACCAGTCCGGCCGGTGGGTTGGCCGTGCGGTAGCCCCAGCACATGGCGACCTTGAGGTTCCTGACCGGGCCCCTCTTCTCCTGCATGGTCAGAACATCTGCGAACGCCTGACACGGATGTTCGACCGGACAGGAGGCGTTGATGACCGGGATGTCGGCGTACTCGACGGCTGAGTCAACCCGCTCCCTGCGCATGGCTCGGTACGCGATGCCGTCGAGATAGCGGCTGAGCGTCTTGATCGTGTCTTGCCAGTCTTCCTCGGCGGCTTCTCCGACCCAAAGGCGGCTTTGGTCGAGCCACAGCATGTGGCCGCCGAGCTGCATCATGGCGGTCTCGAACGAGATGCTCGTTCGCGTGGAGGGCGACTCGAAGATGCCTCCCAGGCTCTTCCCCTCAAGGAGACGGTGAGGCTTCCCCTGCTTCAGGTCCTTCTTCAGGTCCCTGGAGACCTCCAGGATCATCTCGATCTGTTCCTTGTCGACGTCGGTGATCCCGCTGATGGATCTGCCCTTTAGGTCCTCCACTAGGCCCTCCTCCCTTCGTGCAGGTAGGTCTTGATTTCGTCAATCGACCAATCCTTCTCGATTCCAAGGACTTCGGCCGTTCTGCCGATGCTCCAGAAGTCTCGATCCAGAAGCCCTTCAGCCATCGTGATGATTGCGTCCGTGAACGGTGTGGGAACGCCCAAAAGCTTGCCCAGCGAAGAGAACGTCACCAGCCCGTAGGGGATGTCCTCGGTCAGATGTCGAACATCCAGGCTGAAGGGACCTTCGCAAACTTCCAGGAATGGGGTGTGAATGGCATCGTAGAGCGGAAGGACGTGATCCTCTCCATTGGGATTCCACTTCACCATCATGATCTCTTCTTCGAGCGGGTACTGCTTCAGCCCCAACTTCTCGCCGATGGCCATCCGCTCACGGTCGATCTTCCCGATGAGCTTGACGATCGCCGGTGTGTTCTCTTCCTTGCCGAAGAGGCAGAAGTTCGTCTCTCCCCGCTCGATCCTCCCAGCGTTGCAGACCATTGGGGGGGTGTGCGTGATCGCGTTGTAGTCAACGAGGATGCTGTCAATCGCGTTCTGCCCGGCGCGCAGCGTGTAGCCGTGCTCCTCAGGATAGAGCTCCTCCGCGACCTGGATGACGTGATCGATGTCTTTGCCGGGGAAGGTGGCGATGATCAGGTTCTGTGTACGGTTCTCAAGGCGTACTTGGGTATCCCCCTTCCGGGATGTCCCGTAGGGGAGGGTGTTGCAGTCGGCAAGATAGACCTTCTTGTCAATGCCCATCTCCCGCAGGACTCGCGCCCACGTAAGGGAGGCCCCACCCTTCCCGAGGTAGAGGACAATCTGGCCCTCTTCGAGATGCGGTGCGACCAGCCGTGCGTACTCCTCGCATACGAAGTAGGGGATGGGATTCACAATGACGTCCGCATCTCTCACGGCCTCGGCGATGTCGTCTGTCGCGCAGGCAACCTTGCCGAATTCGCCGGTGGGGTTGCTGTCGATGTCGAGGATCTCGATGCCACCCCTCTCCTTCACTCCGGCAACCTTGTCGATGTTGCGAGAGAAGAGTGCGACCTCATACCCCATCAGCCCGAAGTCGGCTGCCGACATGAATCCTCCGCTGCCGGCTCCCAGAACCGCTACTTTCCCCTTACCCATTCCGCTCCTTCTTTCTTGTTGGACTTGAGCTTCTTTCGCAACGCTGCCGTTGCCTCAGTATCTACTTCCCATTCGCCTTGCGTGAATACGACACCGTAGATCTCTTCCGCACTCTGGCGCGAGATGATTTCGTTGCGCGCGTCTTGACGTACCCGCTCGACATCCCGGTCCAGCGGGTCTCCCCAGCCCCCTCCGCCGGAGGGGTACGATGTATAGACGTCATCCCGCTTCAGTTGCAGGGAGTCCTTCGCCTTGACGATGTACTCCTCGCTGCTGCCTTCATTGATGTAGGCCATGTTGACGGTGCCGGGTAGGCCCCCGTAGAGGCCGTAGGGTGGGTTGTCGCGGCCATCGCCGAACATCACGAGACTGGGAGCGTCGTAGACTTTGATTCGGTAAGCCGCTCCGCAGCCGCCTCGGTACTCGCCGGCGCCACAGGAATCGGTGGTGAACTCGTTGAAGTCGGTGATGTGCGGGTAGTCCATCTCATTGGTTTCGATGTTGGGTGCAATCAGGCCGCCGAGGTCGATTCCGTCACCGATGTAGTGGCGTCCGTCCATTCCGCTCATGCCGCCGGCGCCGCCGAAGCCGTTGAATCCGAACATGACGTAGAAACCATCGCTCCGCGGATCGATGCCCGTAATCGCGGGTCCGTTCCATCGGTTCCATCCGGCAGGAACCCGGTCTGGGAGGACTTCCGAGAGTGCCTTCCAGCAGGCTTCCAAAATCGCGCAGGCCGTATCGAGCGTGCAGGAGGCCACCGCTGCAGGGAACTCGCAATTGACGATGCTCCCCTTCGGAGCCGTGATTTGAATCGGCCGATAAGCGCCCTCGTTGTGTGGGATATCCGGGGTCGTCACCGTCGTCAGGAAGGAGACGTAGGCGCAGGTCGCAGTGTTGGCCATTGGCGAGTTCACGAAGCCCGTCACTTGGGGATCCGATCCCTCGAAATCGACGTGCGCTTCGTCGCCATCGATCGTGATCGCGACGCGAATGCGGATTGGTCCCTCCTGGTAGCCGTCGGAATCGAGGAAGCTCTCGCCGACGTACGTGCCATCGGGAAGTTTCTCGATCTCGAGACGCATTCTCCGTTCCGCGTACTGGTGGATCTCTTCGATCGTTCCGCGCGTCGTGCCGACACCGTACTTCTGCAGGAGTTCGTGGATCCGCCGTTCCGCCACGCGACAGCTGGCTACCATCGCCTTGATGTCGACCCAGAGTTCATCCGGCATGCGCGTATTGATGCGGATCATCTCGACCACGTCCAGAATCGGCTCTTCGTTCCGGTAGAGCCTGACAGGTGGGATTCGGATTCCTTCATGGAAGAGCTCCGTCGCCTTCGGAGAGTAGGAGCCCGGCTCGATTCCTCCCACGTCGCCGTGGTGAGCTCGGTTGATTCCGAAGAACTGCAGTTCCCCCTCAAAGAAGATGGGCTTGATGATTGTGATGTCCGGAAGGTGCGTTCCCCCCGTGTAGGGGTCATTCATGATGAAGATGTCGCCTTCGTGGATGTCGTCCCCGAAATACGCGGTCGTCGCCTTCACAGACTCCATCGAAGAGGCCGTGTGCGACGGAACGCCATCGATTTGGGCGACGATCCGGTCTGCCCAGTCGCAGATGGCGCAAGAGAAGTCGTGGACCTCTGCGAAGATGGGAGAGATGGATGTGTTGATCATGGTGATCCCCATCTCTTTGTTGATCGTCAGCAGTCGGTTGTAGATGACCGACAGGGTGATTGGGTCCGCCGCGCCTTCGAACTCTCGCTTCCTCTCCGAGTCGTGGCTCACTCGGTTTCCTCCTGCTTCTGCTCCATGATGACGTTGCCGAATCCATCAATGCGAGCGGACCAGCCTGGATGGACGATGACGGTCGTGATCCGTTCCTCGATGACCGCGGGCGCCTGCACGACATCTCCCGGGCCGAGCCTCGTTCTGTCGTAGACGGGCGTCTTGACGTAGTCACCGGCTGACTCGAAAAAGACCTCCCGCTCCCCTTTGATCGCCACTTCGGGATCCCCGGCCGCGCCACCCTCGGACGAGATGTCGGCCTTGTCCACGGCGCCCACGGCTGTGATCCGGAAGTTCATGATCTCTAGGGGTGTCTCGGGGGTTGCGTAGGTGTAGAGCCTCTCGTGCGCTTCGTGAAACGCAGTCGCGATCTGAGCGACATGCTCTTCCCCAATCTTGCACCCATGCGGAATCTCCACGGTCAGTTCGTGGTGCTGTCCCGCGTAGCGGATATCGGCGAATCGCAGCAGTGTGGCGCGTTCTTCTTCGACGCCCTCCTGAAGCAACTCGGCCAAAGCTGTCTTCTCGGCTTCCGCGACGGCTTCGTTGAAGTCCGCGAGACCGATCCCGGGGATCTGTCCGGAGTACGAGCGGACGCTGTCCAAGCGGATGTCCGACTCCAGCATGCCCAAGGCGCAGAACACAGAGGCCGCCTTCGGGACGATCACCGTGCTCGATCCGATCTCCTCGGCGATCTTGCAGGCATGGATGGAGCAGGCGCCGCCGGCGCTGATCATCGCGTACTCCCGCGGGTCATGACCGCGCTCGACACTGACGACTTTGGTGGCATCCGCCATGTTCTGATTGATAATGCTAAAGATGCCCGCGCAGGCATCCGTCACGCTCATTCCGAGCGGTTCCGCGATTCGCTCCTTGACGGCGGCTTCGGCGGCCGAAGCATCGACCTGCATCTCGCCGCCCAGGAAGAACTCGCTGTTCAGATAGCCAAGGAGCAGATTGACATCGGTGACCGTCGGCTCCGTCCCGCCGAGGCTGTAGCAGGCGGGACCCGGATCCGATCCCGCCGAAGCCGGACCGACCTTGAGCATTCCGCCTTTGTCAAGCCATCCGATGGACCCGCCGCCGGCACCGACGGTGTTGATGTCGATCATCGGTTTCGCGACACGGTAGCCGGCAATCTCGCCCTCGGTGCTCAACGTCACCTTGGCGTCGTTGATCAGCGTAACGTCGAACGATGTCCCACCCATGTCCATGAGAATGAGGTTTCGATTGCCCAAGAGCTCTGCGAAGTACATCGCGCCCACAGCGCCAGCTGCCGGTCCGGAGAGGAGGGTTGCCGAGGCATGCCGGATGGCGGTCTCGGCGGTCATGACTCCACCGTTGGAGGCCACAACATAGAAGGCACGACGCAAGCCGTCGGTCCTCAGCTTGGCCTCCAGGGTCGACAAGTAGACGGTCAGCTTGGGACCGACATACGCGTTCGCGGCCGTTGTCGAGGCTCGCTCGTATTCCCGAATCTGGGGCAGCACGTCCGAGGAAATCGACAGGAATACATCCGGCAACTCGCCGAGGATGATCTCCCGGATTCGCTGTTCATGGTCCGGGTTCAGAAACGAGAACAGCGTGGCGACGGCAACGGCTTCTACGCCCTCCCGCTTGAAGACCGAGCAGGCGTTGACCACGTCCTCCTCGTTGAGGGGAGTCACGACGGAGCCGGCGTAGTCAATTCGCTCATCGACACCGATTCGCAAGTATCTCGGAACCAGCGGATCGGGGGGCTTCAGGAACAGGTCCCAGATGTTCTCCTTGTGGGCCCGTCGCATCTCGATGGTGTCCCTGAAGCCCTTCGTGCAGATCAGGCCCGTCTTCGCGCCGGTTCCCGTGAGCAGCGTGTTGGTCGCCACCGTCGTACCATGCGCGAAGAAGTCGAGCTCCCCCAAGAAGTCCTGCAACGACTTGCCGAAAGCTTCCGCGGCCTTCTCGATCACGTTGTACAAGCCGATGGACGGATCCTTCGGGGTCGACAGCTCCTTGAAGGTGTGGGCCGCTCCTGCTTCATCGATGACGACGCAGTCGGTGAAGGTGCCGCCGGTGTCCACGCCCATCCGTAGCTTCATGCGCATCCTCCGGTGTCCACACCCATGTAGTGCCTCATGCGCTTCCTCCTGTCGGTGCGAGAAGGCATCGCTCCGGACATTCCAGTCACAATCGCGCGTCAGCTATCGGCGCATCTCCGCTTGAGCGGCCCGCCTCAGCCGCCACCTGGAAATGGCGTCCTCCTCCGCAGCGTGGCACACCGAGGAGGAGGAGTCCTCCAGATACGACCAAGATATCAAGACGCCGCAGCCGGCACAACCAGAATCTTGCCTTGGCCAAGATGGGCGCAAAGCAATGGAAGCTTATGGTGCAGTATGGAGATGAAACAGCCATAGCTACGCGATTTGGCTGTCCCAGCCTCGTGGTTGGATTCCCTGTCAGTTCGTGCTAGCATGCGAGCAATACTGATGGTCGGAGAGTGGGTTCACCGAGAGGTGGGCCGTAGTGTGATCGTTTCCAAAGGACTGACAAGGTAGAGAGCAGATTCCTTTGGCGGTCGATGTCTCAAAGGAGGCAGCATGATGCGGAGCAGTAGGGTCCTAGCGGGCGCATTCTTGGCGGTGTGTCTGGTTGCGACAACGGTGATCGCTGTGGCAGCGTATGACATCGCCATCTTCGTGCCGGGCGTGGTTGCAGGAAGCCCGTTGTACGAAGAGCTGGTGTCCGGCGTGGAGAAGGTGGCGGCAGAGAACGCCGACGTCACCGTGAAGGTCCTGGAGGCGGGGTTCGATCAGTCGACGTGGGAAGAGCAGATGATTTCCCTTGCCGCGACCGAGGAGTATGAGCTGATTGTCTCCTCCAACGGCGCCATGCCTTTCGTGTCGATGCCGGCCGCTGAGGAGTTCCCGAATCAGAAGTTCCTCTTTGTCGACTCGATCATCGCCGACAACCCCCAGATGTACAGCGTGCTCTACAACCAGGTGGAGCAGGCTGCGGTGATGGGGTACCTGGCCGGACTGGTCACCACGAGCGACATGGAAGGAGCGACCCCGGATCTCAAGGTCGGATTCATCGCAGGTCAGGAGTACGAAGCGATGAATTCGATGATCAAGCCCGGATACGAGCTGGGAGCCAAGCTGGCGAATCCTGGCATTGAAGTGGACTTCCGGGTCCTCGGCAACTGGTACGATGCCAACAAAGCGGGCGAGTTGGCCAACAGCATGATCGATGCCGGAGTCGATGTGATCATGACGGCATGTGGAGGCGCGAACCAGGGCGTCATCCAGGCGGCTCAGGAGAGAGGCAAGTACGTTCTCTATCTTGACAAGGACAATTACGATCTCGCGCCTGGAACCATCATCGGCTGCTCGGCCCTCGCGCAGGAGCAGGCCGTCTACGAGAGCGTCAAGGCCGCCATTGCCGGCGAGCTGGTCTGGGGTGAGTACAGGATCCTCGGGATCAACGATGGCTACGTGGACTTCGTGGACACGAACATCCTGTACGAGACCTCAATCTCGGCGGACGTCTTCAACACCATGAAGGTCTTCCTGTTTGATCTGCGGGCATTCTTCGCTACGTGGTTGAAGGCTCAAATGGAAGTACCGGTGTACGGGTAGCCACCACGGTACCTGCGTACTAGGACCACCCACGAGGGGCGGGCCTGTGGCCCGCCCCTTCTCTGTGATCTGCAATCCCCGTAGCTTGGGAACGGCGTTTGCCGAAGCGATTTCGTGCAGCCTACTCCATCAGCTTCTTGAGGCAGTCCTCCATGATCGTCAGCCCCGTGTCGATCTGCTGTCGGTTGATGATCATCGGAGGGATCAAACGGAGCGAAGACGCCCCAGCGGCCATCAGGAGCAAGCCCTTCGAGAAGGCAGCGCTGATGAGCTCATTGCGCTCCTCGCGAGCAGGTGTTCTCTTCTCGTCCTTGACGAGTTCGATGCCGATCATCAATCCCATCCCGCGGATGTCGCCGATGATGGAGTATCTCTGCTGAAGCGCCTCCAACTGCGATCTGAAGTAGTCTCCCTGAATGCGGACGTTCTCCAGAACGTTCTCTTCGTCAATCACTCTCAGCACGGCCTTGGCTGCTTCCATGATGACCGGGCCGCCGTTCAGTGTTCCCTCGTGGGCATTGTCGACCCAATCCATGACTTCCTTGCGGGCGACGGTGGCCGCGGCTGGGAAGCCACTGGCGAAGGCCTTGGACATCGTGATGATGTCAGGCTCAAACCCGAAGTGCTGTGAGGCGAACATCTTCCCGGTCCGTCCGTACCCCGTCTGCACCTCGTCGGCAACCAGGAGGATGCCGTGTTCCTTCGCGTAGTCGGACAGCTTGGTGAAGAACTCCTTCGGGGGAACGATGTATCCACCCGCCCCCTGCACAGGCTCCAACAGGATGAACGCCGTTTCATCCGGCGCGATGATCTTCTTGAAGACAACTTCCGTAAGGTAGTCCACACACTCGAGCCCGCAACCCGGGTACTCCCGGTTGAACAAACAGCGGTAGCAGTAGGGAAACGGCGTGAACTGAGCGATGGGGTAGAGGGGCGAGAAGCCTCTCCGTGCCGTGAGGTTGGTCGTCGTAAAACTCATGGCGCCCACGGTCCTGCCGTGGAATCCGTTGATGAAGCCGACGCCATATTCCCGCCGGGAGTGCCACTTGGCCATCTTAATTGCGGTATCGATGGATTCACTACCGCTGTTGGAGTAGAACACGCGCTTCGGGAAGTCGCCGGGTGTGACCTTGAAGAGCATCTCGGCCAGTTCCACTTGCGGTAGCGTGTAGTAGTCGAGGCTGTTCACGAACACGAGAGAATCGAGCTGCTTCTTCACCGCTTCTATCACTTTCGGATGGCGATGCCCCACGCCCGTGACGCCGATACCGGATCCGAAGTCGAGGAACACGTTCCCATCGATGTCTTCCACATAGACGCCTTCTGCTTTGACCCCCACCAGAGGCGCGGTTCTTGTGAGCGACGGCGAAAGCATGTCGAGGTCTCTCTCGATGACTTCCCGTGCCTTTGGGCCTGGCGGAGGCGTTACGATTCGCGGACCGGTGTAGCTCATATCCCATCGCTCCCATAGTGAAGATCGGCTGGTCTACTTGGGCATGCTATTGCGCTCTCCGACGTCTGTCAAGGAGCAAAACGCTGTTGGGATGGCCAAAGCAGTCCAATCAGCAATGGGGCCCCTTCTCGCGGATTCCCGGAGAACATTGCGCCTCGCACGGGATGAGACGGATGATCCGCGAAACGACATGCACGGCGCGTGGATCCGATGGCATCGGAGTCTGCCTTCGACGAGCATGACCCCGCCCCGTTCTTCGGATCAGCCGAAGCACTGGATCTGAACGTCACCCTCGAATCCGGATCGAGGCGCATCCGGTTCGGGCAAGTCGTTCGGTGGGGCAGATTGAGGTATCTTGACGCATCGCACGCGAGGTGATCGGAATGGGCGACAACGAGACGGCTCTGTCGGGCTCGCTGCGCGACGGGAGGCTTCCTTGCGCGTTCGCGTTCCGGTTGGCGGAGGAGAACCGAAGGACGCCGGCGGAGATCGGCGCCGAGGCCGATCGGCTCGGCGTTCGCATCTCGCGCTGTCAGCTCGGGCTGTTCGGCTACGACGCCTTCGGACTGAAAGGACTCCTGCAGCGGTTCGCCGAGGTCCCGGGCGACGTGACCGTCTCACTCCGGGCCGCAACATCCGACGGCCGGATCGCCTGCGCGACGCTCTGGCGGATCGCCGAGGAGCACGGACTGCCGCGCGGCGCCGTCGCCTGCGCCGCTGAGACGCTCGATCTGCAGGTCTCGCCCTGCCAGCTCGGCTGCTTCTAGTTCACCGACGTGAGGGGCGGCTTCCCTGAGAGAACTGCGAGAACGTTGTCTACGGCAAGCTGAGCCATGGAACGACGGGTTTCGCGGGTCGCACTGCCGAGGTGGGGCGCGAGGACGACGCGTTCGTGGAGCCGGAGCAGCCCCGGATGGACTTCGGGCTCGCGCTCGTAGACGTCGAGGCCGGCGCCTGCGATTTCACCCTGTTCCAAGGCGTGGACCAGCGCGACTTCATCCACGACCGGTCCACGCGCGACGTTGATCAGGATGGCGGTCGGCTTCATCCGCGCGAATCCGTCCGGTCCGAACAGGTGCCGTGTTTCGTCGGTCAGCGGCACGTGGACGCAGACGAAGTCGCTCTCAGCAAGCAACCGAGCGAGCGGGACGCGCTCGACGCCAAGCTCCCGTTCGGCCACCTCGTTGCGGGTCCGGTTGTGATAGAGGACCCGCATCCCGAAGCCACGAGACGCGCGCCGCGCCACTGCCGTCCCGATCCGTCCCATCCCGACGATCCCGAGCGTCTTACCGAAGACGTCCGATCCGGTCAGCTCCTGTTCGAGCCCCCACGCCGGGAACTCGCCTCGCCGGACGGTCGCGTCCGCTTCGGCGATCCGGCGGGCCGCGCCGAGCAGCAGCGCGAAGGTCAGATCGGCCGTCGCCTCCGTCAGCACGTCCGGCGTATTGGTCACGACGATGCCAAGCTCGTGCGCCGCGTCGACATCGATGTTCTCGTAGCCAACAGCAACGTTCGCGACCACGCGGAGACCCGAGGCCACAGTGAGGAGTTCTCGGTCGATCCGATCGGTCAGTTGCGAGATCAGTGCCCCGGCGTCGGACAGCTGGGCGAGTAGGCGATCGCGCGGCATCGGCCCGGGAGCGTCGTGAACTTGGACGACGTGGCCGGCGGCCGCGAGTCGCTCGATCTCATCGCGGAAGAGGAACGACGTGCAGACGATTCTCGCCATCGGAGATCCTCAGTTCCTGGGGATCGCATCGCGAGCAAGGCGGTCGGCTTGCTCGTTCTCCTCGTGCCCGGCGTGCCCCTCGACCCAATGAAACGCAACCCGGTGCGCAGCGACCAGCTCGTCGAGCGCCCGCCAAAGGTCCTCGTTCTTCACCGGCAGCCAGCGCTTGCCGCTGCGCCGCCAGCCGTTCGCCTTCCACGAGTCGATCCACTCGGTGATCCCCTTCTTCACGTACGTGGAGTCGGTGTACAGATCGACCGCCGACGGTCCGTTGAGCGCGCGGAGCGCCTCGATCGCAGCCGTCAGTTCCATCCGGTTGTTCGTCGTCTCCGGCTCGCCGCCGGAGATCTCCTTGCGCAGCGCGCCGGAGACGAGAATCGCCCCCCAGCCGCCGGGACCGGGGTTCCCGCTGCACGCGCCGTCGGTATGGATGGTGACTCGACTCACAGTGAGGAAGGTATACCGCAGTGCGGCGACTCTGTCGAGCATGCTGACGGGACCGGTCCTCTCGCAGATTGGTGGGAGAACGCCCCTACGCGACCTTGCCGCGCAGATGTGCCTTCATCAGCGCGGAGAAGAGCTTGCCGTGGTTCGGTATCTTCAGATGCAGAAGCTCGTGGACAATCGCTTCATCCCGGAACGAGGCGGGCTGTTGGAGCAGCTCAGTGTCGAAGGTCAGTCGGCCACGCGAGGAGCAGCTGGCCCACTTGCGTTCCATCGAGCGCACGTGGATCTCGCGAGGCTCGACATCGATCTTGCGTGCCCAGGATCGCACCTCGGCCTTGAACAGCTCGGTTGGTACGATCTCCTCCAGTGGCCGCCAGGTTGGCTGCATCTTCTCCATCATCGCGCCGCCCTCTCCAGGACCTGTAGGAGTTGATTGACGAGTTCCAGGTTGTCGACGCCCGCCTCGATGAGGCCCTTGTAGAGTGCCATGCGCACGTGCCGTTCCTGCTCGTCGGTCTGCTTCCAGTGAGGGTACTGGGCAAATGCATCCGCCGCGCGCTGCGCGATGGCCTGAGCCTGTGCTACGCCCTCGCGTTGCAGCAGCCAATAGACTCCGAACCCCTCAGACGAGAGTTCGCTTTCTTCACGCTGCACCACGGCCTCTCGATACTCGCCGACGAGTTGTTCAAGCTCCTCGAGGGCCTGCCGGCTGGTGATCTGCCGCTTCTCGAACGCCTCGGCGATTGCCCGCGCTCGTTCGCCGATGGGAATCAGGTACGGCTGATCGTGCTCTTTGTCTGCGACCAACCTGTGGATCGCCTTGATGAGATTGAAGACCTTGACTGTCTCCGGCTTCTCTTCGCCGGCCAGCCTGCTCAGCGCTTCGGCATTGATCTCGTAGCCTTCGCCCAGCTCCGAGACATGATCCGTCGTCGTATGCTCTTGCACGATCCTCGCGGTCTTCCGAAGGAAGCTTCGATCGACGGGCACGTTGGGCTCGTAGCACGACCGCAGTAGGCGGTACATCGTGACCAAGGCCTCGTAGTCCTTCAGGAACGGCCGCAGGAACGGATCGGGCGACAGGATCTCGTATAGCTCCTCCAACTCACGGAAGTACCTGTAGAACCGCTCCCGCTCCTCGCGATCGCGGAAGTGCTCGAGCACGGACTCCGCTCGCTTGTCGTCCGACGAACCGGTCGCCAACGGGAGAAACTCGGTGCGCCCCTGCTCGATCAGGATCTCGAACCGCGCCTTCAGGACCTCGATACCCTCGACCACGCCGGATACGTCCTCGGAGTCGAAGGCGAGCGCGCGCTCGAGCTTGTCGAAAATGCCGACGAAGTCGACGATCTGTCCCCGCGTCTTGCGCCGCCCGTCCTCGTCCTCATGCGGACGATTGACGCGCGCGATCGCCTGCAGCAGCACGTGATCCCGCATCGGCTTGTCGAGATACATGCAGTAGAGGATCGGCGCGTCGTATCCGGTCAGCAGCTTCTCCGTCACGATCAACAGATTCGGTTGCTGGTCCGGCTTCCGGAACGCCTTGCGAACCTCCTTCTCGTCAGCCGCCGAGATGTGATGTGCCGCAAGCTGCTCCGGGTCGTTGTGCCCGGCGCTGATCACCACGCGCGACATGCCAGGGTCGAGATGCTGATCGAGCGCATCCTTGTAGAGCGTGCACGCTTCGCGATCGACAGCGACGACGAACGCCTTGTAGCCCATCGGCCGGACGACAGTCCGGTAGTGCTCGGCGATAAACGCAGCGACCTTCTCGACACGATCTTCGTTCTTTAGCATGTTCCGCAGGTTGACGGCGCGATCGAGCACACGGTTCAACTCCTCGATTTCGCTGACCCCTTCGAGTTCGGCGAGCGCCCAGAACTCCTTCTCCATCGTCTCGCGATCCGGCTGCAGTTCGTTCGGCGCCAACTGGTAGTGAAGCGGCACGGTCGTCCCGTCCTCGATCGACTCGCGGATCGAGTACTTGTCGAGATACCCCTTCGGATCCTCCGTGCCGAAGACCTTGAACGTGCCCTTCCCGTACGCTGTCTTGTCGATCGGCGTTCCCGTAAACCCAACATAGGTCGCGTTCGGCAGGGCGCCCATCAGGTAGTTGCCGAGATCGCCACCCGTCGTCCGGTGCGCCTCGTCAACGAGGACGAAGACGTTCGATCGTTCGTTGATCCGCTCTGGGATGTCGTCGAACTTGTGGATCATCGAGACGATCAGACCGCGTTGATCGTTCCGCAAGAGCTTCCGAAGGTTCGCCTTCGAGCCAGCCACCTCGACCTGACCAAACCCGACCGCCTCCAGATTCCCGAACAGCTGCGCCTCCAGCTCGTTCCGGTCGACCAGCATCAGCACCGTCGGGTTCTCGAAGAACGGATCCTCGATCAGCCGTTTGGCCACCGTGATCATCGTGTACGTCTTGCCCGACCCTTGCGTGTGCCAGACCAGACCGCGGCGCCTGTCGGCATCACGCGCTCGACGGACGACGCGTTCCGCCGCCCGCATCTGGTGCGGACGAAGTACCGCCTTCGACAGCTCGCCGTCCGTTCGCACGAACAGGATGAACTCGGTCAGCATGCGCAGGATTCGATGCGGCTCGACGAACGTCTTGACCAGCGTCTCGAAGTCGCCGGCCTGCTCATCGCGCCAATTGAACAGGCCCTTGCGTTCGAGGTTCCACGTCGCGCCGTAGTAGTACTGGATCAGGTGCGTGAGCGAATGGAGCTGAAGGATCGAAAGCAGCTCCGGCCCCTGGCGGTGGTAGCGGCGAATCTGATCGAGCGCCTTGGCGATCCCTTCCAGCTCGGTCGCCGCCTTCGTCTCGACGATCAGGATCGGGATTCCGTTGATGAGAAAAACGACGTCGGCTCGAATCGTGTGCGTGCCGTTGGTGAACGAGAACTCGTCGGTCACGTGAAACACGTTGTTCTCTATGAGGTTCGGATCGAGCAGCCGGACGTTGCGCTCGCGCTTCTCCGCCCCGACGAACACCGTCTTCAGGCCGTTCAGGTACTCCCAGACTTGAAGGTTCCCCTCGATGTGCGGCCGCACGCGAAGAAGGCGCGAGATGATCTGCTCCGCCGCCAGCGCGTCGACGATGCCCGGATTGAGACGCTGCAGCTGCGCGACGAGCACATCGAAGAAGACGGCGCCCTCCCTGCCGCGCCGAAGCCGAAGCGCCTCGTCTCGGTCGATGGATGTCCAACCGACTTCCGTCGCGTAGCGGACGAGGGGATTCTGAACCGCCTTGCGCTCGCTGCCGAGGGTCATGCGTTACCCTCCATGTTTTCCTTCGTCGGCGTCACGCGGAGCTTGCCGGTCATGAGGTTGTGGAGGAGTGAGTCGAACACAGCGCTCAGGCTGTCTCTCCGATTCGCGACGACGTGCGTGAAGCTCGCCACGGCGCTAAGAGACTCCTCCATTAGCTGCTGTTCATCATCCGGAGGAATCGGAACTGGTATCCCGCCCAGCTGAGTCCGGTTGATCTTTGGAATGCCGGTCCGGTTCTGGAAGGAAATCGCTTGTCGAGTGAATCTGCGAGTCAATAGGAAGTGGAACAACAGTTCCCGTGAAAGATCCGTGTCTGTCGGTCTCAATGGATACATGTCAGCACTGCACACGCCTTCGAAGTTCGGGAGCGCTGCTTTGGCGAGGTATGGCCGGATCTTCGAATACAAGACGTCTCTGCCAGTGAAGTGGTACTTACCGCTTGTGAGACCAAGCTCTGCAGCCGTCTTCAAAGGCAGCAGCTCCCCAGTTTCTCTCTCGATGTTCTCAGGGCCGACGTTTGGCATCGAGCGGTAGGGCTCCTCTGTTGGATCGACTTGCCCCCGCTCGATCTCGACAGTGTCACTGAACGACCTTAGCGTCCAAGCTGTTGGCACTTCACCAATCTCCGTCTCCTTCAGCTCCACCTGATCCGCCTGATCGACGGGCACGGGGCCGTAGGTGAACAGGTACTCCATCATCGAGCGCTTCAGCTCCTTGGCCGCCTCGATGACACGCTCTGTCGCCTCGATCGCCTCTTGCACCGTCCGCAACACCCGCGCAATCGCCCGCTGCTCGGGGAGGGGTGGGAGAGGGATCTGGATCGCGAGGAGTTTCCGCTTGTTCAAGGTGCGTCCTTTGACGTAGTCATCCAGGTATGCGTTGTAGTTCAGAGCCTGGAGCAGGTAGAACAGGAAAGGCTGGACTACGTCCTCTCCTGGCTCAATGCTCGCTATGGCCTCGTTGTGGACAGCGGGAACACCTAGGATTCCGACTCTGCCGATTGTGAGCTTGAAGCTGAGGAGCAGTGTCCCCGGCAGACAAGTACGAGCCCGAAACACCTCTTGATGCGCCAGGTGTGAGATGCTTTCCTTCGTCGATGTGACAATCCCGTTGTTCAGGTCAGAAATGGCAACCCAGTGGATATCATCGCTCTCCCAGTACGGACCGTTCTTCCTGGCAGGCGTTCGCCCGAGACCGAGATCAGCAATCTCACCCAGTTCGGCAACGTGCCACTCACTTGGCAACTCTCCGATCTCGGTCCTCTTGAATCCGTCGGGAGCATCAGCGGGGCTTCTTGTTGTCCGATTGGCATCCAGCTTCAGGTGTTCCATCTAGGCTCTCTCCGGTCGTCGCATGTCCGATACCGTGTCCGAAACGTCCGATACATTTGTTCGCGATTCGATCGTCACGCCGTGGCACGTTTGGCGTGTTTCTGGCCACTTCCTGGCGCGTTCTTCCACTGAGTGCCCCTTCAGTGCCCCTCTGCTACTGGTTCCGTAATCGTTACCTAATCATTACCTGATCGTTGCTTCCGTCTGCACGCTTCGATCGATCGATCTTCCACAGTGCCCCATCAATGCGCCTTCGGTGCCCCTTTCATCTTGGCGTGTCATCCTTACCTGCTCGCTATTCCCATCTTGCACTCCGCCAGCCGATCTTCCTCAGTGCGCCTTTGGTGCGCGTTTACTGTTGGGTGAAAGCTACGTTCTGCTGGCCCGTTCACGACCTCCCTTGTTTTCTCACTGAGCCCCGAGTGCGCCTTTGGTGCGCGTTTAGAACACCTTCAGTCGCTACTCCTCTTCAGGCGATGCGGTGCCGGCAGGGAGGATGTAGTAGGTTCCCCTACCGGTTGTCCCCACACGGACCATCATGCCACGTCGCTCCAAATCAGTGAGATCCTTGCTTGCTTGACGCTCCTTCACGCCAGCGATTTGTTGGTACTCCGAGTTCGTGATGCGCCCATGCTCCTCAAGGAACACAAGCGCCCGAAGCTGACCCTCCTTGATGGAGTGTCTTCGAAGGCGCTCTGCGAGGGTTTCCTGTTTGAATGACACAGCGAATGCATAGTCGGTCGCTTCATACTCTGGCTCAGGAACGCCCTGGTCTCTGCACAGCCCCACGATCCGCGTGGTACCGCTTCCCCACTTCTCCACCAGCTCGGCGTAGTAGAGGACGTTCGCCAGGAGCGGGTTCCTCGGGATGGTTGGATGCGGCTCCTGCTTCAACTGTTCGACGGTGATCCCGCTGGGCAATCCGCCTGGATTCCGGATGAGCACGCGATCATCGAACACGCGGATCGTGACCGACTCTGTCGAGCCGAAGTACGTTCGATGGATGAGCGCGTTGACGACCGCTTCGAGAAGCGCATCCAGCGGGTAGTCCCAGACCTCGCGACGGTGGACGACGGGCGTATCCGGGTCGCTGCTGACCTCCCCGCCGATGTCGTAGCGCACCTGCAGGTACTGGCGAAACTGCAGCATGACAGCGTCGACTTGGTCGAACAGAGTGCCCTCGAACATTCGGTCGTCGAGAATCGTGATGCTGTCCTTGAAGCGTCCCATGTGAACGTTGGCCGAGATGAACCGACGCTGTGGATGCGCTCCGAAGAGGAGGATCGCTGCATTGGTCAGCCTTCCCTGATTCACGAGACCCAACTTCTGCAGGACGGATGCGAAGGGCTCGTCATCGCTCACGTTGGGCAGCCGATTTGCCGCTCGCCGGCAGAAGCTGTGAACGGCCTGTTCGTTGATCTCATCGAAGGCTGCGTCGCACGCGAGCGCGTCCCAGCTCTGTCCGGTGCGTTCGAGAAGGAACTGTCCCAACTGCTCCGGAGGCACCTCCTGGGTCGTGCATCCGACGCGCCGGTAGTATCGGCTCTCGTACGGGACGGCCATGCCTTGCGCTTCGTCGACTCGAATGACAAGCACCGGAAGCTCTCCAGCTTCCTCGACGGCGAGAGATGGCTGAATGGGAAGCTTGTTCCCGATACGCGTGGCAATGGCTTGCTGCTGCTTGTCCCCACCGTCCCATCCGATGATCTGTCCAGCATCGTTCACGTCGACCAGGAGCGTCCCCCCGTTCGTGTTGGCGAATGCGGCAAGGGTCTTAAGACAGTCGTTAGTCCACGACTGCTTGAACTCGACCGTCTCGCTCTCACCTGTCTGAAGTAGCTCTTGAATGTCGATCATGACTCTTGCTAACGAAATCGCCCAATTCGTTAATGCTCCGTCCTCCTATTCAACCATCCGTTCATACCGCTCATTCCGCCTCTTCGCCGATCATGCCAAGCCCGAGTTCCTTCAAGACCCCGTTCAGCTTCCGGTCGGCCTCGGCGCGCTTCTCTTCCGCCTCCCGGAGCAAGACGACAGCTTCCTCCAGCGGAAGGACCTCTTCCTCACTGTCGACGAGGACGTAGCGGCTCGGCGAGAGGTTGTAGTCGCTCTGGACGGCTTGATCGCGCACGATCACGGCAGAGAGACCTTCGACGGCCTGCCACGTCTCGTACAGCTCGGCGATCCGGAGGACATGGTCGTCTTCGAGGTAGTTCTTCGGCCGGCCCTTGGAGAAGAGCTTGCTCGCATTGATCAGCAGGATCTCGTTGGCGCGACGCTTCTTTCGATTGAGCACCAGGATCACGGCCGGAGCCGTCGTATTCTAGAACAAGTTCTCCGGCAGAAGGATCACGGCTTCCACCAGATCCTTCTCCACGAACGCCTTGCGGATGTCGCGCTCCCGGTTCGATCCTCGATTGCCACTGCCACGGCTGACGGCGCCGGTGTCGATGACGAGCGCCATCCGGCCGTCGGAGTTCAGAGACGTCATCATGTGCTGGATCCAGCCCCAGTCGGCACTCGATCCGGGCGGAATCCCCATTTCGAACCGCTCGTACGTGTCGTGCTCGTACGTCGCAGCCGCATCGAACTTCTGGTTCCACATCGGATTCGCGGTGACCAGATCGAAGCTCCGGAGCCGGCCGTCCTCGGTGAGGAACGCGGGCCGGTGCATCGTGTCACCCAGCGCGATCTCGGCCTCCATCCGGTGCACGAACGCGTTCATCCGCGACATCGCAAACGTCGAGGCGTTGATCTCCTGCCCAAACAGACGAAGCGGAGCGACCTCTGACGGTAGCTCACAGCGGCCGTTCTTCTTCACGCCATGGCTCTCCAGCAGCTGCAGGTGCGCCTTGATCAGCAGGCCGCCAGAGCCGCAGCACGGATCGTAGATCGACATGCCGGGTCCCGGCGCGAGGAGCTTCGCCATCAGCACGGACACTTCCCGCGGCGTGTAGAACTCGCCCGCGCTCTGCCCTTGCCCTTCCGCAAACTTGCGAAGCAGATACTCGTACGCGCGACCGAGGATGTCGGGTTCGACATCATCAAGCCCGAGCCGATGCCGACTGAGCACCTGCACGAGCTGCGCCAGCCGTCCGTCGTCGACGATGCGTTGCCCTGCGGCTGTCTCATTGAAATCACGAATGTCGACGACACCCTGGAGCTTCGGGTTCTCACGTGAGACCATCCGGACAGCATCGGTCATGTGCTCGCCGAGCCCCGTCGTTTGCTTCGATATCGCGTACCAGCGCGCCTGCTCCGGGATGTAGAACCAGACGACCTTGTGATCGATCTGCGATAGCTCAAGCGCTTTGGCCTTGTCCCCTCCGAGTTCGGCTGCCAGATGTTCGATTTCGTCATCGAACACGTCCGACAGCCGCTTCAGGAAGATGAGTGGCAGGATGTAGTCCTTGAACTTCGGCGCGTCCAACGGCCCGCGGACGACACACGCCGCCTCCCACAGCCAGCTCTCCAGTGCGCTCAGAGTCAGTTCAGGCATGGTTTTTCGCTCGAGAGATCATAGCGAATCCATGGAAGCTAGGCAAAGGTCCTACGCAACAGCCTGGGCAGGTCGTTGGAGATCCGAAGACGGCTTGTGCAGCAGGACACGGGCGGCTAGCCTCTCCAGACCGTGAAGAGGATCCGCAGCGACGAACCTATGCGGTTGGTGGTCGACGCGCGGGAGCGAGAACTGCTCTTCGACCATACGCTCATCGACGGGGAGTTGCGGACGCGGCTGGCGACCGCCGACGAAGCCGGCACCGGCAAGCTTGCGATCCATCTGAGGCCGGATGAACTGCTCGAGTGGATCGCTCTCGCCGCGAATCACGAGGAAGAGCGGTCGTTGGAGTCCCGGTTGGATGGGCTGTACGACAGGCTTCAACGCGTGGAGGGCTCCCTCGACGTGTACGAGTCGTGAGGTCGTCCCCATGTGCATCGCAACCGACAGCCGGAGAGGAGAGACATGCTGAATCGATGCGTCGCTATCGCCAAGGCGAGAGAACCGTTCTTGGAATGGCTGGAAGGATTGCCCGATCCGTGCGATGTCACCCTGGACGAGGTGAATCGCTGCACGACATCGTATCTCCTGCCCTACTTCGAGGAGGACCATGAATGGGACGGGATCCTCAGCCGCTACTTCGATCTGATCTTCGAGGATCAGCTCGCTGCATGGTGGTTGGACGAGGCGGACTGGCCCGCAAAGCGTGGCATTCGCACATTCAAGAAGTGGTTCGACGTCGAGTTCCATACCATCGTCCTGGACCTCGTCGACGGCCCGATCCGCCCCGTCGTGTGATCCGCCGCCCACAGGCCCTGTGACGCGTCCGTCTCCGCTTCCGGGGAGACGGAGCGCGGCACATGGCCGCCTCCCTACGCGACTCGCCCGGACCGGCACTTCGCGTTGAGAGACCTTGACCCGGGCAGGCACGCCTCGTACGGTCTGGCGGCTTCTGCGGGGAGATTCATCCTAGAGGAAAGGATCGGGGACGGATGCTGAACGAGCACTTCGGACGAATCGCGACGGAACTGCTGCTCTCGCCCCGTCAGGTGCATGCGGCGGGCGCGCTGCTCGACGACGGAGCGACGGTTCCGTTCATCGCCCGATACCGCAAGGAACGGACCGGCTCGCTCGACGAGGTCGCGATCGCCACGATCCGCGACCGGCTCGCCCAGCTCCGCGCGCTCGACGAGCGCCGGGAAGCGATCCTCGCATCGCTGATCGAACGAGAGCTTCTCACCGACGAGTTGAAGGCCGCGATCGACGGCGCGGCGACGATGACGGAACTTGAGGACCTGTACCTCCCGTACCGACCGAAGCGCCGGACGCGGGCGATGATCGCGAAGGAGCGGGGCCTTGAGCCGCTGGCGGATGTGCTGCTCGCGCAGGATCCGTCAACCGACCCGAGAGCCGAGGCGCTGAGCTACGTCGATCCCGAGAACGGTATCGACGATCCCGATGCAGCTCTCGCCGGGGCTCGCGCCATCGTCGCCGAGTCGATCAACGAATCGGCCGAGGCCCGCGGCGAGATCCGGAAGCTGTTCGAGGCCCAGGGCATCCTGCGTACCCGCGTCGTCACGGGAAAAGAGAAGGACGGCGCGACGTACCGTGACTACTTCGCGTGGGAGGAGCCACTCGCGGTGGCGCCCGGTCACCGAATCCACGCGATCCTCCGCGCCGAGCGCGAAGGCGTGCTCCGCCTGTCGGCTCGCCCGGACGACGAGCCGGCGGTCGAGAAGCTGAGCCGCCGGTTCGTCCGTGGTCGAAGCGCGGCGTCCGCTCAGGTCGCCGAGGCGGTCGAGGACGGATACAAGCGGCTGATGGCGCCATCGATCGAGAATGAGGTCCGTGCGAAGCTGAAGGAGCGCGCCGACGAAGAGGCGGTCCGTGTCTTCGCCGCGAACCTGGGCGAGCTGCTGGTGGCCCCACCGCTCGGGCAGAAGCGTGTCCTGGCGATCGATCCAGGGCTTCGCACCGGCTGCAAGGTCGTCTGCCTCGACGCGCAGGGGCAGCTGCTAACGCACTCCGTCGTCCGAATCGTCGGTTCCGAGCACGAGCGAGCGCTCGCCGGCCAGGCGATCGTCGATCTCGTCCGGACGTACGCGATCGAGGCGATCGCGATCGGCAACGGGACTGGCAGCCGGGAGACGGAGGCCCTCGTCCGATCGCTCGACCTCGCCCGCGAGATCTCGGTCATGCTTGTCAATGAGGCCGGCGCGTCCGTCTACTCGGCCTCCGACATCGCTCGGCGCGAGTTTCCCGATCACGACGTCACCGTCCGCGGTGCCGTCTCGATCGGCCGGCGGCTGATGGATCCGCTCGCCGAGCTGGTGAAGATCGATCCGAAGTCAATCGGTGTCGGGCAGTATCAGCACGACGTCGACCCAACGCGGCTCCATGACGCGCTCGATGACGTCGTCGAGCACTGCGTCAACGCCGTCGGAGTCGAGGTCAACACGGCGTCCGCGCCACTCCTCTCCCGCGTCTCCGGACTCGGGTCGAGGCTGGCGGAGAACGTGGTGTCCCATCGCGACGAACACGGCCCGTTCCGCAGCCGCGACCAGCTGAAGGACGTCCCGCGGCTCGGTCCGAAGGCGTACGAGCAGGCGGCCGGTTTCCTGCGGATCCGTGACGGGAAGAGTCCGCTCGACGGCAGCGCCGTCCATCCCGAGCGCTACGACGTGGTTCGCCGGATGGCGTCCGACATGAGCTGTACCGTTGCCGACCTGATCCGCGACGAGGGACTACGCGAGCAGATCGACCTCGAGCGGTACGTCACCGAGGACGTCGGCCTGCCGACACTGACCGACATCCTCGCCGAGCTCGCCAAACCGGGGCGCGACCCGCGGGAAGCGTTCGAGGCGTTTTCGTTCTCCGAGGACGTGCAGACGATCGAGGATCTCGCGGCCGGAATGAAGCTGCCGGGCATTGTGACGAACGTCGTCGACTTCGGCGTATTCGTCGATGTCGGCGTCCACCAGGACGGGCTCGTCCACGTCAGCCAGCTCGCCGACCGGTACGTCGAGCACCCTTCGTCGGTTGTGAAGGTCGGGCAGCAGGTCACTGTCACCGTCGTCGATGTCGACGTCGAGCGGAAGCGGATCGGCCTGTCGATGCGGCATGATCCGAAGCGGCGCTCGCCTGCCCCCGGCAATCACTGATCGCCACTGACATGCCCCCATCACATCCGGCGCCAAACAACCAGCCTTCGTCTCGCAGCCGACCGTAGAACGCCCCGGCGTTCTACGCCCTGCCGCCAGCGATCATTGATCGCCATTGACAAGTCCCCATCACATCCGGCGCCAAGCAACCAACCTTCGTCTCGCAGCCGACCGTAGAACGCCCCGGCGTTCTACGCCCTGCCCCCGGCGATCATTGATCGCCGGGGGCAGGCTCACTACCATGTCCGATGATTCCGTCGATGGGAGACATCCATGACCGAGCCGATCCTGAGGCTGTTCTCCGGTGATCCGTACCGGTGTGCGCACGCCCTGGCGGAGCGCGAAGCGGCTCTCCGAGCGGACGATCCGAACCTCGAACGGCACGTCCACTTCGCCGACGAGGTCGAGGTCGGCTCGCTGGAGCTCGACTTGACGTCGCTCTCGCTCTTCGCCCTCGGTCGCCACTTCGTCGTCCGTCGTATCGAGAAGGTTCGGGCCCCCAAGTCTTTCGTCCCGATTCTCGAGGGATCGTTCGCCGATGGAACGTACCTCACGCTGATCGCGACCGATCTGCGCGCGACGAGCCCGATCGCCAGGGCGGCGAAGACTCGTGACGCGCTCGTCTCCCTCCCCGCGCCACGCGGGAACGCGATCCGAGCGGGCGCGAAGGAGATCCTGGTCGAACGCGGAGTCGAGCTGACCGGCCCCGCGTTCCAGGAGTTCCTCCATCGATGTGGCAACGACCTGCTGACGATCGCCAGCGAGGCGGACAAGCTTCGCTCGCTGGCGAAGCGGGGACCAATCGACGAGGGGACGATTATGCGCGTCGTCTTTCCGAGCGCGGAGCGGACCGTCTACCCGTTCTACGACCGTCTCGGCGAGGGAAACCTCCCGGCGGCGTTGGCGGAGCTGCGCGGCCTCCGGGAAGACCCGGGGCGGATCGTCGGTGGGATCCTCCGCCACTTGGCCCGTCTCACGATGATCCGCACGCTGCTCGATCGACGGACGCCGCGCTCGGAGATGGCCGCGGCTGTCGGCGTGCAGGATTGGCTGCTACGTCGTCTGGTCGGTCAGGCTCAGCGTCGATCGATGCCGCAACTCGCCGACGCACTCCGCGTCGGCGTCGACCTCGATCGGGAGATCAAGACCGGGCTCGTTCGCCCCGACGACGCCCTGATGACACTGGTACTGGCTTCCGCCGTTTCCGAGACATCGACCTCGATCCGGTGACCAAGGGCGACCGCGTTCGCCCAGCGAACGCGCTGATGACGTTCGTGCTCACCGCAGCGAACTCGGACGAGGGAACTACTCGCCCGCTTCGGCCTTCGCGACGCGCACGGGGATGAAGTTGGAGAAGCCCGCCTTCTCGAGCAGCAACCGGCTGGCGACCAATGCGCAGAACAGGCTCCCCACGACACCAATACCGAGCGTAATCGCGAACCCGCGGATCGGCCCGGTTCCGAGCAGCAGCAGGATGACCGCCGTGATCAAGGTCGTGATGTTCGCGTCGAGCAACGTCGACAGCGACTTCTCGAAGCCGGATCGGACGGCGGCGAGCGGGGACTTGCCGGTCCGCCGCTCTTCCTTGACGCGCTCGAACACAATCACGTTCGCATCGACCGTCATGCCGATCGTCAGGATGATGCCGGCGATCCCGGGCAACGTCAGGACGGCCCGGAAGATGACGAGCGACCCGAACACAATCAGCATATTCAGGATCAGCGCCAGGTTCGCGACGACGCCGAGCACTCGGTAGAAGACCATCATGTAGACGAGGATCAGCAGGAACCCGATCGCGATCGTCATGATCCCTCGACTGATCGAGTCGGTTCCAAGCGTCGGTCCGACCGTCGACTCCTCGACGACTTGGACGGCGACGGGCAGCGCACCGGCGCGCAACGCGATGGCGAGGATCCTCGCCTCCTCCGAGTCGTTGATCCCGGAGATGCTCGATCCGTCCTGGACGCCACGCCAACCCTGGTTGCGCGCGACTTGCACGATGCTCTCCTGGATGACCGGCGCGGAGTACACCGTGTTGTCGAGGATGATCGCCAGCCGCTCGCCGGCGCCAAGACCGATCAGGATGCGGGCGAACTCCTGTGCGCCCTCCTGGTTGAATTCGAGCGAGATCTGATACTGCCCCGACGAGGTCAGCGACGTGCTGGTCCGGACAGACGCATCGGACAGCGCCGCGCCGGTCAGGAGGATCTCCGAATCGACGATGAACGGTACGCCCGCCCGATTGCGCAGCAGCTCCTGCGTGCTCGACGTCGGAGCGAGATCCTCGAGCGGGCTCGTCCCCGCCTCGATGACACGCCGGAACTCCAGCAGCGCCGTCTGGCCGATCAGCCGCCGTGCCTCCTCCGGATCGCTCGCACCGGGGAGACTGACGAGGATTCGGTCGCCGCCGAACCTACGAATCTCCGTGTTGGCGAGGCCGTATTGGTTGACGCGGTTCTCGATGATCGTGATCAGCCGATCAATCGTCTCGTTGCGGAGATCGGTGCCCATCTCGTCGACACCCTCGCCTTCCAGCACCATCCGGACCCCGCCCTGCAGGTCAAGCCCGAGTTGTACGACGTCCCCCAACGGCCAGAACGGGTAGACGAGGTACAGCGCGCCGACCGCAACCAGCAGGACCACGCCGAACCGGATCCAGTCATTGCGAGTCATGTGATGGTGGTGATGATGCTGGGCCATTCGATCTCCTTTGCTCGTCTTGCTTTCCTACTTGTCGCGCTTCTGGGTGACGCTCGCCTTCGCGACGCGGATCTTCGCGCCGTCCTCGAGGGTGAGCACGAACGACGTGTCGCCGACCGCGTCGATCTCGCCGTGGATCCCGCCGGCGGTGACCACTGGGTCGCCGCGCTTGAGGCCGCCGATCAGCTCGTTCATCTTCGCCTGGCGCTTGCGCTGCGGCCGAATCAGCATGAAGTAGAAGATCGCGCCGAACACCGCGAGCATGATCAACAGCGGGGTCATCCCGCCGAGCGCCGAGGTCCCGCCTTCGGCCGCCCCGTCGCCGCTGCCGCTCACTTCCTGCGCGCGCGCGATCCACTGACTGCCAACCACGAACCAACCTGTCAAAACAACAAACCATCGCTTCATGTCATCACTCCTTGGCGGCGAGCCGATGCCGGTAGAGCCCCAAACCGAGGAACACACACCCGATCAGCCCGAACACCACGATAAGGATCGTTTCGTCCCACTCCCTTGTCAAAGCGATCAACCGCTCCAACAGGAAGAAGAGATCGGCCCAGATTATAGCGTAGAGGACGGCCGAGATCGACGTTCGAACCCGCACCCGAAGCAGACTCCTCCACGCGATCAGGTCGTACAGCACGGTCGCCGGCGGGACGACCGCCCAAACGTAGACGAGGCTATCCGGCGCCTCGAGCGACGAGATTGCCAGCAACAGCAGGAGATGTCCGGGGAAGAGCGCGAGCAGGTTCGACACCGGTCGCGGCGCGTCTCCGGCGGCGCGGGCCCGCGCGATCAGATAACCGCAATACGCGATCGACTCGACCGCAACGATCACGTTGGCCGCCACGCCGAGGTTCCCGACGAGAACGACGATTCCGAGCAGCGCGAGCAGCAGAGGAATCGTCCAGATCGGCAATGTCGGTTTCATCGATGTCCCATCCCTAGATGCCCGGAATCAACCACCGGGCGATCACGAACAACAGCCCGAAGCCCGCCACGTCGGTCACCGTCGTCAGGAAGATCCCCGACGCGAGCGCCGGGTCCTTGCCCATCCTACGAACCGCCAGGGGGATGATCACGCCACACACGCCGGCAACCACCATATTGAGCATCATCGCCAGGAACGCCGCCACCCCGATCAGGAAGTCCCCCTTCCAGACGTAGGTGATGAGCCCGATCGTCGCCCCGATCACGACGCCGTTCGCCGCGCCGAGCAGCGACTCCTTCGCCAGCAACCGCCACCCCTGGCGAGGAGCGATCTCACCGAGCGCGATCCCGCGGGTGATGATCGTCACCGTCTGCATTCCGGCGCTTCCTCCCTGTCCCGCGACGACGCCCATCAGCACGGCAAGCGCCGCCACCTTCACGATCGTCGCCTCGAACAGGCCGACGACGACGGCCGCAGCAAGCGCAGTCAGCAGCCGGACGTACAGCCACGGCAGGCGGAGCCGCAGCGACCGCCACCAGCCGGTGTTAACCCCCTCCTCGATCGGGACGCCGGCGAGACCGTAGATGTCCTCGGTCGCCTCCGCGCGGATGACGTCAATCACGTCGTCGACGGTGATCACCCCGAGGAGGAGATCGTTCTCGTCGACGACCGGGAGTGCGAAGTAGTCATACTTGTCGAACGTCCGCGCCACCTCTTCGACATCCTCCGTCACCAGCACCTTCACGGCGTCGCGGACGACCAAGTCACTGAGGGATTTCCCCGGCGCGGCGAGCGCCATGTCGCGAAGCGACAGGACGCCCTGAAGGCACCCCGCATCGTCGACGGCGTACGCGTAGTAGACGGTCTCCGCCTCCTCCTGGCGACGCCGGAGCGTGTCGATCGCCTCCTGAGCCGACATCGACAGAGAGAGCGGGACGACTTCCGGCGACATCAGTCCGCCGGCGGTGTCCGGTGGATAGGCGAGCAGCTCGGTGAGGATCTCGGCGTCCCGCCGGTCCAACCGCGACAGGAGCTCGGCCTGCGTCTCCTCCGGCAGTTCGAGGAGAAGGTCGACGGCGTCATCGGGATCCATCCGCGAGAGGATCTCGCTGGCCTCGGCCCGGTCGAGCTGCGCCACCAGCTCGGCCGACTCGTCCGGATCCATCTCGCCGAGCGGTTCGGCGGCGGCGTGCCGGAGGAACAGCCGGTGCACGAGATCGGTCGCCTGCTCCGGCGACAGGCCCGCCAGAACCTCGGCGATGTCTGCCGGATCCGCGGCAAGCAGCTCGCGCAGCACCACCTTCCGTTCGTCCATGGCTCCCCCCCCCTCTCCAGACGCCGCCCATTATAGGTGTCGGCCCGAAGCCTGGACAGATCGTGGGCCGGTTGGTCGTCGGCTCCGGGCGCCCGTATCCTTCCGGCGGCGCACGCCAGCCAGCGCAGGAGGCCGGATGGAAAGGAATGGATCGCACGGTCGACGATCGGAAGCCATTGCGCATCACGGGATGGTCGCGACGTCCCAGCCGCTCGCCGTGCAGGTCGGCGTTGATGTCCTGAAGCGTGGCGGGCACGCCGTTGACGCGGCGATCGCGACGAACGCGATGCTCGGCCTGGTCGAACCGATGAGCTGCGGCCTCGGCGGCGACCTCTTCGCGATCGTCTGGGATGACGGTGCCGGCGATCTCGTCGGATTCAACGGGTCGGGGCGGGCGCCGCGCGCGATGACCCGCGACCTGTTCGCGTCCCGGGACCTTGATCGGATCCCGGATCGCGGGCCGCTGTCGTGGTCGGTTCCCGGCTGCGTCGACGGCTGGTTCGCCCTGCACGAACGGTTCGGCCGGCTGTCGATGGAGGATCTCCTCGCGCCGGCGATTGCCGCCGCGGAGTCCGGGTTTCCTGTCTCGCCGGTGATCGGGCGGATGTGGAAGGCGGCCGAGGAGCGGCTCAGCGCCGATCCGGGCGCCGCGGCAACCTTCCTCTTCGACGGCCGAGCGCCGGAGGTCGGCGAGATCGTCCGCAACCCGAATCTCGCCGCGTCGCTACGCTCGATCTGCGACGACGGCCGCGACGCGTTCTACCGCGGCCCGATCGCCGAGCGGATCGCCGCATGCGCCAAGTCGGTCGGCGGGCTGGTCTCCTATGGCGACCTCGCCGATCACGTCTCAACGTGGGACGCTCCGGTGTCGATCGACTACCGGGGATACGACGTCTGGGAGCTGCCGCCAAGCGGCCAGGGGATCGCCGCCCTCCAGATGCTCGGGATCCTCGAGGGGTTCGACGTCAGCGCCATGCGGCGAGATGGCGCCGAGCTGGTGCATCTCCAGGTTGAGGCGAAGAAGCTTGCCTACGAGGATCGGGCGCGGTACTACGCCGACCCGTCGTTCGCCGACGTCCCGGTCGACGGGCTGATCTCCCCCGAGTACTGCGCTCGCCGACGCAGCCACATCTTGAGGTCCGCCGCTACGACCCGCGTCCCGGCGGGGGATCCCCGTCTCGCGGTCGGAGACACGGTCTACCTGACCGTCGTCGACGAGGACCGCAACGCGATCTCGTTCATCCAGTCGATCTTCAACGACTTCGGATCCGGAGTCGTCCCACCGGGGACCGGGTTCGCACTGCAGAATCGCGGCAGCCTGTTCAGCCTAGATCCGAACCATGCCAATCGTCTCGAGCCGGGGAAGCGACCGTTCCACACGATCATCCCCGCGTTCGTCACGCGACAGGGCCAACCGGTCTTCTCGTTCGGAGTGATGGGCGGCGACATGCAGCCGCAAGGGCACGTTCAGATCCTCGTCAACCGGTTTGACTTCGGATTGGACGTCCAGGCGGCCGGCGACGCCCTTCGGTGGAGACACGTCGGGTCGTCGACGCCGACCGGTGGGAAGATGGTCGACGGTGGCACGGTGCTGCTCGAATCCGGCACTCCGCAGTCGACGTTCGACGGGCTCCGGGCGAAGGGCCACCAAGTCGAGTTCCGGCCGGTCGGAACCGGCTTCGGTGGCTACCAGGGCATCTGGATCGACCCGGAGATCGGAGTGTTGCACGGGGGCACCGAGTCGAGGAAGGACGGGATCGCCTTGGGGTACTGAGCATAGCTCAGTACCCCAAGGCGGGAGAGTTTGCTTCGCGAACTCTCGGCAGGTGAAATGTCACCCAAGGTGAAGGAAAGACGCAGCCGAGGGATGGAAGAGCCTGTCATCGGGTTCGGTGCGAGTCTCGATGCCTAGGAGCGAACCGTGACCACACGAGGGATCTACGCGTTGCGGGATGCGGGGATCGAGCATGAGATCCTCACCTATCGCTACGTTGAGATCGGAGCGCGGATCGCCGCGGACGCGATCGGGCTGCCGCACGAGATCGTGCTCAAGTCCCTCGTCTTCCGGGCCGACGATGGATCGTTCCTGTTCGCCCTGATCGGCGCCGATGGGAATGTCAGCACGCGGTCCCTCGGCCGCGCGACCGGCCACAAGCACGTCAAGGCAGCGGCTCCCCGAGACGCCGAGCGCGTCACCGGCTACCGGGTCGGCGGCATCAGTCCGCTTGGCTCGCGCCACACACTCCCGGTCGTCCTCGACGGGGCGGCGGCCGCGCACCGGCTCCTGGTGCTCAACGCCGGGGCGCGCGGAACGCTCGTCCGCCTGGCAGCGTCCGACCTGATCCGCACCCTGGACGCGTCCGTCGCCGATATTCGAACCGGCTGAGCAGGGCTACCCGCGCTCGAGCTCTTCGATCATCTCTGCGATGACGTCGAACCCTCCCTGCCAGAACGCTTCGTCGCGCACGTCGATCCCCGCTTCGTGGAGAACCTCGACCGGGGCGAGTGACCCACCGCGGGCGAGCATCCGCTCGTACCGAGGGACGAACGCGTCGCCGTCCCGCTCGTACTGCCGATACAGCGCCAGCACGAGGAGGAGCCCGAACGAGTAGGCGTAGCAGTAGAACGGCACCTGGTAGATGTGCGGGATCGAGACCCACTCCCAGCGGAACTCGTCGGAGACGTCAACGGCGTTCCCGAACTGATCCCGCAGGCTTTCGAGGTACCGCTCGCACAGCCGATCCACTGTTGCGCCCTCGTCGACGATCAGGCGGTGTGCCTCCTGCTCGAACAGGACGAAGTACGCCTGCCGGAGGATCGACGCGTACGCGTCGTCGACGAACTTCGCCAGGATGTGACGACGAACCGCCGGATCGGTCTCGGTCCTCAGCTGTCGCTTCAGGAGGAGGATCTCGGCGAAGTTCGACGCCGTCTCCGCCAGCGGCAGCGACGAGCGGAAGGTCATCACCGAGTGGTCAGCGGAGAGCATCGAGTGGACGGCATGCCCGAGTTCGTGAGCAAGCGTCGAGACGTCGTCCAGCCGGCGGTTGTAGTTGACGAGGACCCACGGCGTTCGATCGGGGACGACACCATAGCAGAACGCGCCGGTGTCCTTTCCGGGCCGCACCTCGGAATCAAGATGGTCCTCGGCGAGCACTCGCTCGGCAAGTTCGGCCAGGGTCGCGGAGAAGCCGCGCAGGCTGTCGAAGACGATCGCCGCGCCGTCCTCGAACGACACCTCCCGCTCGGCGTCCGTGACCGGCGCGTAGACGTCGTAGCGCCGGAGCCGCTCAACCCCCAGCCACTCCGCCTTCAGGCGGAAGTAGCGCTGGAAGAGGGAGGCGTTCTTCCGGCAGCTCGCGAGCAGCGCATCGACGACATCATCGTCCAGGTCGTTTCGCAGATTGCGAACGGAGATCGACGAAGGCATCTCGCGCAGACCGATGTTCTCGGCATTCCAGTCACCGACCAGGTACGTGTACACCTGGCCGAGGACGCCGCCGTGCTCGCCGAAGACTCCGTGCAGCGCACGATACGCGGCCTCGCGCCGCTCCGGTCGCGCGCTTCGCGCCTCGACCATCAGCTCGGTTCGAGTGACGGTGCGCGTTTCGCCGTCGATCTCCATCTCGAACGTCAGCCCGTTGGTGATCATGTCGTAGAGCGTCTCCAGCCCCCTTGCGCCGTAGACGTCCTTGACGTTGATCACCTTCTCTTCCCCCTCGGAGAGCGTGAACGGGGCGAACCGGCGAAGCGTCTCCAGGTGGTACCGGACGTCGCCGGCGCAGTCGAGCAGACGTGCCGCGTTCGCGTCGTCCAGCTCCTTCCACCACAGATCGAAGAACAGCGTTCGGTTCTCGGCCCCGGCGAGCACCTCGTTGACGCGGCCGCGGAGGGCAAGCGCCGCCTGATCGCTCGTCTCTTCGGACAGGAGCAGCCTCGCGTACCCGTTCAGCCGACGCACCGCGTAGCCGACCTGCTCGATCAGCGACAGGATCCCGGTGAATACGTCCGCGGCGATCGCCGGCGTGAGAGTGTCTCTCTGCTCCCCGAGCCGGCGGACCGCCTCGTCCAGTTCCGTGAATGCCGCCTCCATCTCCGGTCCCGCCGCAGCGGCAATCAGATCGTCCAGACACCACCGCTTCGACCGGTACACGTTCTCTGTCATGTCGTCCATTCCCTGCCGGCCGCTACGCGAGCGATCCGTCGAGCCCGAGGTCGGCGGCGACCGCCTTCATCCCTTCGATGACGTCGGCGATCAACTCGCTGCGTTCGACTCCGAGCATGTCGATTCCCTTCTGGATGATGTCGCTATCCGCTCCCGCGGCGAACGCCTTGTCCTTCCACTTCTTCGTCACCGACTTCACCTTCAGATCGTCCAGGCTCTTCGACGGACGAACGAGCGCCACGGCGATGATCAGACCGGTCAACTCGTCGATCGCGTAGAGAACCTTCTCCATCTCGTGATCCGGCTCGACGTCTGTGCAGATGCCCCACCCGTGCGACAGGACGGCATGGATGTACTCCTCCGGCCAGCCCCGCTCGTGGAGGATCTCGTCGGTCTTCGCGCAGTGCTGTTCGGGGAACTGCTCGTAGTCGAGATCGTGGACAAGACCGATGATCCCCCACTGATCCTCATCGTGGCCCAGCTTCGCGGCCATGTAGCGCATCACCGCTTCGACCGCCAGCGCGTGTTTGACCAGACGGTCGTTCTGATTGAACTCGGTCAGCAGCGCGTAGGCGTCCTCACGCGTCGGAACCTGCATCGGAATCCCTCCCTGCGATGTGTGGTGTCAGATGCACGCTACTCTACCGCTCCGCCCGGATCCCGTCCATCCGGGCGGCCCTTCCGATGCCGGCTTCGAGTCGATCCGGTATCATTCCGCGCCGGAGGTACTCCTCGATGATCGAAGTCGGAACGTTCGTCCCGCTGTTCTTCGTGGCAATTGCCATCGGGTTTCTCGCCAGCTTGCTCGGCCTCGGCGGCGGTGTGTTCATGACGCCGCTTCTCCTGCTCGGAGGATTCGTCGTCACGCAGCCCGAAGCGGCGGGCACGAGCATCGCCGCAGTCGTGTTCACTGGGTTGTCGGCGTCGATCGCCTACTATCGCCGACGCGCGATCGACTTCCGCATCGGACTGACCTTCATGGTTCCGGCGATCGCCGGCGTCTTCCTTGGCTTCTACGTTGGCAACGTCGTCGCCGCGGCCTGGCTGACGCTCGCCTTCGCCGCGTTCCTCCTCTATCCCGGGCTGGTGATGCTCGCCGGCAAGACGACGAAGGACGTCAAGGGCGCGGCCGAGGAACGATCGACCGGCGTCCGCTTCTACGTCCTCGCCGCGGTGCTCGGGCTCGTTGCCGGCACGGTGACGAAGCTGTTCGGGATCGGCGGCGGCACGGTCTTCGTCCCGTCGCTCGTCTTCTTCCTCGGTCTCGACATCGTCACCGCCGTCGCGACGAGCCTGTTCGTGATGGTCCCGACCGCCATCATCGGCTCCGTCCTCAGCCACGTGCAGGGGAACCTCCACCTCGAGTTCGCCCTGCCGCTGATCCTCGGCATCATCATCGGCGCCCAGATCGGACCGAGAGTCGGAGCGCGGATCCCCACGAAGCGCCTCAGGCAGCTGTTCGGCATCATCCTTCTCTACGCCGCGGTCAACATGGCGATCAAGGGGATTCAGAGCCTGTAGCCCGCTTCCCGCACGGCCTGTTGACTTGGTGAGGATCGCTGCGTACACTGCGTTAGCAATCTAGATAGCTAACTGCTAATCGCAGGAGACGCCATGATCCGATTCGACAAGATGACCGAGGGAGCGCAGGAGCTGTTCCGCGAGGCGCAGGACCTGCTGACCCGCTACAAGCACAACCAGTTCGACGTCGAGCACATCGCGATGATCCTCGTCAGCAAGGAGGGGATCGGCCTTGAGATCCTCCAGACGATGGGAGTCAACCTCAACGGGTTGGCGAAGGATCTCGACGTCCTCCTGAACGACAAGCCTTCGGTCGCCGGGCAGATCGGCGGCCAAGTCTACATCACGCCGCGACTCGAGACCGTCGTCCAGGCGGCCCAGATGGAGGCCGATCGGCTCCACGACGACTACATCGGGACCGACCACTTGCTGCTCGCCATCAGCCGGACGACCGACCCGCAGATCCGCCGGATTCTCGGGCGGCATCAGATTACTCCGGAGGCGATCTACTCGTCGCTACGCGACGTGCGCGGCGAGCAACGACTGACCGACCGCGAAGGCGAGGAGCGCTACCAGATCCTGAAGAAGTACTCCCGCAACCTGACCGAGATGGCGAAGCGCGGGGAGCTCGACCCGGTGATCGGCCGCGACGAGGAGATCCGCCGGATGGAGCAGATCCTCTCCCGTCGCCGGAAGAACAACCCGGTGCTGATCGGCGAGCCAGGCGTCGGCAAGACGGCGATCGCCGAGGGTCTCGCCCAGCGGATGGTCGACGAGAACGTTGCCGAGACGCTCGAGGGGAAGGAGATCGTCGCCCTCGACATCGCGTCGATGGTCGCCGGATCGAAGTTCCGTGGGGAGTTCGAGGATCGCCTGAAGGCGGTGATCCGCGAGATCGAGGCGCAGGCCGGCGAGACGATCCTGTTCGTCGACGAGCTGCACACCCTCGTCGGCGCCGGTGCGGCCGAAGGGGCGATCGACGCATCGAACATGCTCAAGGAGCCGCTCTCCCGCGGCACGTTCCAGATGATCGGCGCGACGACGCTCGACGACTACCGCGAGCGGATCGAGAAGGACTCCGCGTTCGAGCGCCGGTTCCAGCGGGTCCTCGTTCGCGAGCCGACGATCGAGGAGACGATCGCCATCCTCGAAGGGCTCCGTGAGAAGCTGACCGAGCATCACAAGATCGAGATCACCGATGCGGCGCTCGGCGCCGCCGCGCGACTCTCCGAGCGGTACCTCTCCGATCGCTTCCTTCCCGACAAGGCGATCGACCTCGTCGACGAGGCGGCCAGCCGCCTCCGCGTCGATGGGACCGGAGACTCGGTCACCGAGGCCGAGATCGCGTCGCTCGTCTCCCAGTGGACCGGGATTCCGGCCGAGCGGATGCTCGAAGAAGAGCGAGCCCGCCTGATCAGCATGGAAGAGGCGCTGCACGCGCGCGTCATCGACCAAGACGAGGCGGTCCGCGCCGTCGCCGAGGCGGTTCGCCACTCGCGCGCCGGCCTCGCCGACCCGCGGCGACCGATCGGGACGTTCCTCTTCCTCGGTCCGACCGGGGTCGGCAAGACCGAGCTGGCGAAGACGCTCGCCGCGTTCTTGTTCGGCAGCGACGGAGCGCTGCTGCGGATCGACATGTCGGAGTACATGGAGCGCCACGCCGTCGCCCGGCTGATCGGCTCCCCACCCGGCTACGTCGGCTACGAGGAGGGCGGCCAGCTGACCGAGGCGGTCCGCCGGCGACCGTACCAGGTCGTCCTGTTCGACGAGATCGAGAAGGCTCATCCCCAGGTGATGAATCTGCTCCTGCAGCTGCTCGACGACGGCCGGCTGACCGACGGCCACGGACGGACAGTCGACTTCCGGCACACGATCCTGATCATGACATCGAACGCCGGAAGCGAGCACTTCCTGACCGACGCGAGCGAGGAGGCGATTCACCAGCGCGTCCGCGAGGAGCTGCGGAACGCCTTCCGTCCGGAGTTCCTGAACCGGATCGACGAGACGATCATCTTCCACCCGCTCTCCGAGGCGGCGATCGGGAAGATCGTCGCCCTGAAGGTGGCCGACCTCAACAACAGGCTGGCCGAGCAGCAGATCGCCCTGACGCTGACCTCCGAGGCGGAGCGAGTCCTCGCGAAGGCGGGCTACGATCCGCACTACGGCGCTCGTCCACTGGCACGCGCGATGAAGCGCCTCGTCGAGAACCCGCTGGCGAGCCGGATCGTCGCCGGAGAGATCTCCGAGGGAGACGCGGTCACCGTCGACGCCGCGGCGATGTCCGACGTGCTGGTGATTCGCCGGGTGGCTGACTAGGAGCAGAACTCGCAGGAGTCACAGCGTCTGCGCGCAATCGCCCCGTCCCGGACTTGGCTTGCCTGAACGGAGGACTTGGCTCGCATGTTATACTTCGAGTGGGCCCATGCGCCGAGCATATCCCCAACTGTGGGTCGGACTTGGAGGGTACATGGCTTCACGAACGCAGTTGTTCTTCCAGACGCTCTTTCGGACCGTGGTTGCGGACGCCCAGCAGCGACTCCCGGATCTGGCGAAGAAGGGTATCCCTGAGCTGCTATGCTTGGTGATCGACCAAGCTGTACGTGCTGCTCTGGGTCCCGTAGCGATCGTGGTCCCGCGATCGTCGGTCGTGCTCAAGTATTCTGTCCTCATGGTCCGGAAGACTCTGGCGGACTTGCCCGCCAGAGATGAACGCCGGTTCCTGGCGGGCGGCCTCTACAGAACGAGACAAACCGCCTCCAACCTGGTGGTGGCAGAGCTGGATTCAGCACAGGCATCTCCAACCAGCACAATCGCTTTACCCAAGAAGATCTCGATCGAACTTCCGAACCCAAGAAAGCGACAAGCCCTCCTGACCGACTTCGGAAGGATCGGCGGCCGTGCTGCCAACGGGGAGAAGGTATTCCGCCGCCTTCAGTCTGTTGGCCCTCGGCGCTTCTGCAAGGCGTGTAGCCGGACCATCTCTGTCTATGGCACCGTCGAACTGGGGCACGCTTGGAACTGCAGTGCGAAGCCCGCGCTCGGACGCGATGCCACCCAGCAGGTGGTCTCGCGGATCGGAGCATCGAAACCGAAAGCCGCCGGCTTGAACCTACGATTCCAGAGAGACTGTCTGTTCTGCGGTCAGAGGCTATATGGTGCCGGCGTTCAGGTGAAAGGCCATGCCGCCGGCTGCCCGCTGAATCCCGCTCGATACGGCGGACTCGACGTCAAGAGACGGGCCACAAGCACTCTCGCGCGGAGATCCTCGCACGATCGTCTTGAGGCGATCCTGGCTCGTGGGCGAGCCCAGCTTCTTCAGTCCGACGGAGGACAGAAGAAGGGAGGGTACTTCGTCTGCCCCAAGTGTGGACTCAGGTTCAAGCGCCAGAGCGAATTTGAGAAGCACAAGAAGAACCGCTTCCTTCACTCCTAGTGCAGACCAGGCGGTTTTGATCTATCTGTCGTATCCCGTCCTACGGCCGGATCACGAACAACGAAACTCGTCGAACCAAGCACGGCAGCTTCGGTCCGATGCAACGGGAGATAGCCGGCCGCAGCTTGGGTCTCGGTCGGCAGGGTCGCCGCATCCGGCTTGTCGGACAAGCCCAGCAGCGTCGCCCCGCGATCCAGCCATCGCAGCGCCGCGTCGCGAACCTCGGCGGTGATCGTGATCTCCTCCGCCAACCGCGATTCGCGTGGCCCGTCGCGGAAACCAACTCCCATCCGCTCGATCGTCGCCACGTACTCGTTCCGGCGGAACGCCTCGAACTCCGGGATCGCACCGGTCAGAGCGCCTTCGGCGAATCGACGCAGCACGCCGGACGCCATCGGTGAAGCGGCCATCGCGCGATCGGCGGCGCCGGCGAGCAACTCCGGGAGGTCTTCCGCGACGTCGTCCTCGGTGAGAATCGCTTCGGGGATCGCGTCTGCAGCGACCCCCAGTGCAAGAAGAGCAACGACGTCCTGATTGTCGGCCGTGAGCCGATGAAGCGCCGGGCGGTTCAGCCGGATGTACGCGTAACGAACGATCGCCTCATCCGGCGCCGCATCGAGAAGCTCGCCGATCGTTCGCCGGACGGCATCGATCCGCGCCCGATCGATCGAGCCGTCGTTTCGTCCCCGCGCCCCGATCGCCGTCTTGTCGATGTCGACGAGGACGGCGGTCCGTCCGTCGATCGGAAACCCGCGCGACTCGCAGAGGCCGTCGAGATCGTCGAGGAGCCGCCAGCGCGTTGCGAAAAGCAGCACACGGTTGCCGTCGCCGGCCTCCTCCCACCCCGCAGGCGCAGCTGGGTCTTCGCAGCCGATGAAGCCGACGCCGGGCCAACCGCCCGCAGCGCAGATCCGGTCGAACGCGGTCGCGTCGTTGCCTCGCGTGTCGCCGACGAACAGGATCCGCTCGACAGCGCCTTCGTCACGGCGAAGGCGGGCGGCGGCTCGGACGATCTCAACGACGGCCCTGGCGTAGCCGGCTTGGCTCTTCCGCGGCACGGCGCCCGGCGGCAAGCCGCGACGCCGCGCCGACTCGGCGTACCGGGGAAGCCGCGGATCGAGCGGATCGAGGCTGCGGAAGACGACCGCGTCGCCGAGGAACTCTGCCAGCGTCGCTTGGATTGCCTCCCTCACCCGATCCATCCTTCGGCAACGAGCAACTCGGCATTGAGGACTGCCGCGCCCGCCGCGCCGCGAAGCGTGTTGTGCACCAGGCCGACAGCCCGCAGATCGAGGATCGGGCACGGTCGGATCCGCCCGACAGAGACGGCCATCCCGCCGCCCTCGAGCAAGTCGAGCCTCGGCTGCGGACGATCGACCCCCTCCGTGACGCGGACCGGGAAGCCGGGCGCGCTCGGCAGCGACCGTACCGTCTCGCCGCCGCGGAACGCCCGCAGCACCGCCGCGGCCTCCGCCGGATCCGGCGTCCGGTCGAATCCGAGCGACAGGCAGAACGTGTGGCCATCAACGATCGGCAATCGATTGACCTGCGCACTGACCGCCACGTCGGAAGGGACCCGCCGTCGGTCCTCCATCCGGCCGAGCAGGAGCTTCGTCTCACGCTCGATCTTCTCCTCTTCGCCCGGGATCCACGGGATCGCGTTCCCGAGCACGTCGAGCGACGGGACGCCGGGATAGCCGGCGCCCGAAACCGCCTGCAGCGTCGTGACCGAGGCCTGCCAGAGCCCGAAAGCCCGGTCGAGCGCGGCAATGGCGAGGACGATCCCGATCGTCGAGCAGTTCGGGTTGGTGACGATCAGTCCGTCCCATCCCCGCGTCGCTCGCTGCACCTCGAGCAGGCCGAGGTGATCCGGATTCACCTCCGGGATCACCAGCGGGACGTCCGGTTCGTCGCGGAACGCCGACGCATTCGAGCACACGACGTAGCCGGCCTCGGCGAACCGTGGCTCGACTTTCCGCGCCACACCGGCGGGAAGGGCCGAGAACGCGATCGCCGGTCCTCCGCAGTCGATCGCGCTCGGGTCGAGCCGATCGACGATCCGCGTCGCAACCGCCTCCGGCGGTGCACCGGGCAGCGTCCAGTGACACACCTCAGCGTACGGTCGCCCGGCGCTCCCCTCTGACGCCGCGACGGCACCCAACTCGAACCACGGGTGCTTCGCCAGCAGTTGGACGATGCGTTGGCCCACCGTCCCGGTCGCCCCAAGCACAACGGCTGGAATCCTCGGCCTCGTCATCTCGTGCCTCCTTTGTCGGAAGACCGATCGGACAGCCGATCCCCCTCCGGCATTCCTCTCTCATCCAGCCCGAGCTCGTGGTGCAGGAAGCAGACCGTGTCCGCAACACGGCCCGCCGGGATGCAGAACGAGACGGAGTCGCCCGCGACCGCCTGTGTCACCGCGATGACGCGGACCGCGTGTCGGCCGAGTGCCGCGAACGCACGCGAGGCAATTCCCCGTTCGTCGTCTCCCGGACTGCCGATCACCGAGACGACCGCCACATCCTCCTCGGTTCGGACGGTGAGCGCTCCGTTCCCGCTCACCCAGTCATCGGCCTCGGACGAGCCGCGTCGCAGGACGGAAAGGACGTGTTCGTGGTCCTGTTCCCGGATCACGAAGCCCAGACTCGAGTCGCAGAGCGCCTGGGAGAACATGCGCACGTCGATCCCGGCGTCCGAGAGCCGGCGCAGCGTCCGTGACGCCGACAGGAGCCGGCCCGCTTCGTCACCGTCCCCAACGGCCAGCAGCCGCATTCCATCCGCCGAGACAATCGCCGGCGAGACCCACCGTTCGGGCGGCGGCGCGGGGACGATGCGCGTCCCCGCGCGATCCGGGCGGAAAGAGTTCGCAATCCGAAGCGGGATGCCGCTCGCGATGATCGGCCGGATCGTCCGCGGATGGAGGACCTCGGCCCCGAAGCGGGCCAGGTTTGCCGCCTCGTCGTACGACAGGACCTCCAGTGTCCGCGCCTCGGCAACGATGTGCGGGTCGGCGGTGAGAATCCCGTCGACATCGGTCCAGATCCACACCTCGTCCGCGTCCAGGGCCGCGGCAGCGATCGCCGCGCTGCGATCGCTTCCGCTTCGGCCGAGCGTCGTCGGAACGCCAGCCTCCGTCGCCGCGATGTATCCGGTGATCACCGGGATCGTTCCCCGCTCGACGAGCGGCGCGACAACGCGCCGGATCCGCGCACGCGTCGGCTCCATCCGAGGCGTCGCGGCGCCGAACCGGTCGTCCGTGACGATCAGCTCCGTCGCGTCGACCGCCTCGGCCGGCAGCCCACGCGCCCGCAGGACCGCCCCGAGAAGAGCGGATGAGATCCGCTCGCCATGGCCCATCACCGCGTCGCGGGACCGCGGAGTCAGCTCGCCGAGAACCGCGAGCGAGTCGTACAGCCGACGAAGCGTCTCCAGTCGCTCGCGGAGGCCCACCGCGAACGCCTCGCGCTCCTCGGTCCCGAGCAGCGCCTCCGCGACGGCATCGTGTCGGCTCTCGAGATCGGCCAGGAGCCGCGCGGGCTCCTCCGCGTCCCCGGCTGCGGCGCGCTGTGCTCCGCGGATCAGCGCATCGGTCACTCCAGCCATCGCCGAGACGACGATCACCGGACACAGGTTCGGGCCGCGGCGGTCGGAGACGATAGCCGCGACGCCGGCGAACCGCTCGGCGTCGGCGACCGATGTGCCTCCGAATTTATGGACCGTCACCCTCGTCACTCAGACCACCTCCGTCGTCGGCAGTCCGTCCAACGCCCGATCCAGGTCCTCGATCAGATCGTCGACCGCCTCGAGACCGACGGCGTAGCGGATGAGTCCGTCCCCGATGCCCGAAGCCGCGCGTTCGGCCGGGTCGGGCGAGATGAACAGCGCCTGCTGCTGCACGACGGACTCGACGCCGCCGAGCGTCGGCCCCACGTACGGGATCAACAGACGATCGATGCAGGCCGATGCCGTGTCGCAGCCCCCGGCCAGCTCGAACGAGACCACACCGCCGAACCCCGTCATCAGCCGGGTCGCGACCGCGTGATCCGGGTGGCTCGGCAAGCCGGGGTAGTGAACCCGTGCGACCGCCGGATGAGCCTCGAGGAACCCCGCCAGGCAGCTCGCGCTCTCGTTCTGCCGATCGACGCGGATCGGCAGCGTCTTCGCGCCGCGTAAGACGAGATAGGCGTCGAGCGGACTCGGAACGCCACCGAACACGCCGCGGGCGCCTTCGATCGCCGCCAACCGGTCGGCCGACCCGACCACGGCGCCGGCGAGCAGGTCGTTGTGCCCGCCGATGTATTTCGTTGCGCTGTGGAACACGACGTCGACACCGAGCTCGAGCGGACGGAGGTTCACCGGCGTCGCGAAGGTCGCATCGACCAGCGTGATCAGTCCGCGCCGGGTCGCCAGCGTGACGATCGCGTCAACGTCCGCGACGCGTAGGTACGGGTTGGTCGGCACCTCGAAGAAGACGGCGCGCGTCGCCGGCCGGATCGCCGTCTCGATCTCTTCGGCCGACGTGCGGGTCGTCTCGATGCCCCACCGTGTCAGGTACTGGGTGGCGAACTCGCGCGTCTTCCGGTAGACCCCGCCAACGACGATCAGATGGTCCCCGGCCGAGAGGAGGGTCATCAGCGTCGTCGTGATCGCCGCCATCCCGCTCGAGAACAGGAGCGCATGCTCTCCCCCGTCAAGCTCGGCCAGCTTCCGTTCGGCCACGCTCTGTGTCGGGTTCCCGTAGCGTCCGTACTCGTATCGTCCGAGCGGTTCCCCCGCCGCCTTGCGCTCGACGAACGCCCGAATCTCGCGAGTGTCCGCAAACGTATACGTCGAGCTCATCACGATCGGCGTCGTCAGCGCATCGTGCGCGCCTCGCCGTTCCTCGCCGCCATGCACCGCCACCGTCTCCGGCCGACGCTCCATCGTTGACCTCCTCCACTCGATCCGTCTCACTCGGTCGCTCTCAATGAAAAACGGACCGCAGGATTCCCTGCAGTCCGTGCTCGCCTTCGGATCCCGGGCCCTTGGGGCTACCGGGTCGAGGCGAGAGACAGCATCATCATCACGGTCACGCAAGCGGACGAGAGCTCAACGACCACTCCCTGCTCGGTCCGCTTCGCCTTTGCCGTGATCATGTCCGAGCGATTATAGCGCAGGCAGAGCGACGCACAACCACGCTCGCCAAGGTGCCTGCCTAGAAGAGGGTGTCGGGCGCGGGCGCAGGCTCGGCGAGGAGCTCCGCAAGGGCCTGCTCGAGCTGGACCTCGCTCAACGCCCCGTGGTGCCAGCCGGGATCGTCCTCCATGAACGAGACGCCCTTGCCGAGGATGGTGTGCGCGGCAATCGCCGTCGGCTGCCCCGAACCCCGCGACGCGAGGAATGACGTGAACGCCGCCATGATCGCATCGACATCGTGACCATCGATTTCGTGAACGATCCATCCGAAGGCGCGGAACTTGTCCGCGAGATCCCTCGGATCCATGACGTCTCGCGTGTGCCCGTCGATCTGGATTCCGTTCCAGTCGATCAGCGCGCACAGATTGTCGACCTTGTGGTGCGCGGCGGCCGTCGCCGCCTCCCACGGTTGACCCTCCTGCAGCTCGCCGTCGGACACGAAGCAGTAGACCCGCGCGTCGCGGGACGCGAGCTTCGCCCCAAGCGCCATCCCCAGCGCCACTGACAGCCCGTTGCCGAGCGAGCCGCTCGAGCACTCGAGGCCCGGAACGTTCCACGCTGTCGACGGATGACCCTGGAGCATCGCGCCGAGCTTCCGGAACGTCCACAGCTCCTCGCGCGGGAAGTATCCGCGGTCGGCGAGCACCGCGTAGACGATCGGGCAGGCGTGGCCGTTCGACAGGACGAAGCGATCGCGATCCTCCCAATCGGGGCGGGCCGGGTCGTGTCGCAGGTACTTGTAGTAGAGGACCGTCAGCAGGTCGGCCATCCCGAGTGCACCGCCCGGATGTCCCGAATTGGCGTTCGTGACGATGCGCAGGACGTCGGCCCGCAGCTCGTTCGCCTTCCGTTTCAACTCAGCGATCTCCATCGTGTCTCTCCCTTCCGCGTCCCGGCTGATCATATCGAGTCGGCCGGCGGGATGGTAGAGATCGAGAACCCGGTTCGACGGACCCGTGCGTGTGCCGCCCGTGCCCCGTACCATCCGCCACAGGGGGATCGCAAGCCATCATGATCGAGGCGACGTTGTGCTTCATTCTCGACGGATCACCGCCGTCACGGATCCTATTGGGTCGGAAGAAGCGCGGGTTCGGCCGCGGCAAGCTGAACGGCCTCGGCGGAAAGGTCCGAGCGAACGAAACGCCGATCCGGACGATCGTTCGCGAGGTCATGGAGGAGGCAGCGGTCGTCATCTCGCCGGACACGTTGCGCAGCGCCGGGACGGTCACGTTCCACTTCCCGTTCGATCGGTCGTCGGACCATCACGTTCATGTCTTCGTCACGTCCGACTGGGAAGGCGATCCTGAGGAGAGCGCCGAGATGGCGCCGGCCTGGTTCCCGATCGACTCGATCCCGTTCGACCGGATGTGGGACGACGACCGCTACTGGCTCCCTCACGTGCTCGCCGGCGAGCGGATCCGAGCGGAGTTCACGTTCGCAGAGGACAACGAGACGGTCAGCGGTTGGGCGATCGAAGAGCGCTGAAGACCGATGCGGACGACCGCTAGCCCGGAGGCGCGTCGGTGTCATCGAACGCAAACCGCCCGGACCGGAACAGCTCCAGGCACGCGTCGACCACGTCCGGATCGTACTGGGTACCTCGTTGCGCCTCGATCTCCGCTAGCGCGGAGTCGATGCCCAGGGCGGCCCGGTACGGTCGATGCGACGCCATCGCTTCGACGGTGTCCGCCACGGAGAGAATGCGCGCTTCCGTCAGGATTCCCTCGCCTCGCAGTCCCTGGGGATAGCCCGAGCCATCGATCCGCTCGTGATGCTGCACCACGATCTCCGCCAGCGGCCACGGGAACGAGATCGACTTCAGGATGTCGTACGCAACCTGCGGATGCGCCCGGATCAACGCCATCTCCATGTCTGTCAGCCGGCTCGGCTTGCTGAGGATCTCCGCCGGGATCGCCATCTTCCCGATGTCATGTAGCAGTCCGGCGGCCCGGGTCCCTTCGATTGAGACACTCTCGAGTCCGAGCTCCTCCGCGACCGCCACTGCGAGCGCCGTGACGCGACGCTGGTGACCGGCCGTATACGGATCGCGGGTCTCGGTCGTTCGGCCGATCGCCTCGATGGTACCGTCGAGCGCACGCCGAACCTCCCGTTCCGCCTCGATGACCGCCGTGATGTCGGTCTTCGCCAACAGGACCCGCTCCAGCGTCTCTTCGTAGCCGGGCGGGACGGCCCACCGGATGGCGACGTGCCTGCTGTTTCCCTTGATCGTTCGGTCGATCGTTGTGTCCTCGAAGAACCGCTCTCCGCCCCAAATCGCGATCAGCTGCTCACCCACCGACATCCGCGAGGACTCGGTGAGAACCTGTCCAAGTCCCAACAGAAGCTCCTCCTTCGAGTCGGCCTCGTGCATCGTCAGCGTCGTCTCGTTCACGTCGACGATCCTGATCCTCGAGATGCACTCGTCGATCGTGTCGGGATGCACACGAAGATGGGCACGAAGGTCGGTGATCCCCGATGCTCGCAGCTTGTCCAAGTACGTCTTCACGTCCGAGAAATCCTCGTACCACAGGGAGACAGGCGAATCCTCGAACAGCGCCTCGTACTCCTTCTCCCGTCGCTGCAGCTCTTGCTCCGTTCGCTTCCGCTGGGCGGACTCGAGCGTCAGAGCGACAAGCGCCGCGACGTCCCCGGCAAACTCCTTGTCCTCGTGCGTCCATTCCCTCGTCTCGCCGACGTGCTCGAACGTGACATCGCCCACCACCTCGCCGCCGACGAAGATCGCCGCGTCGAGCACGGACGCGATGCCGCGGCCCTTGAGCGTCTCGACGTCGAACTCCTCCATCAACGGATCCGTGGAGATATCGGCAATGGCCAGGACTCGATTCTTCCGCAGCTCCTCGAGAAAGGCTGGGATGTCCTCGGGGGGCACCGACCGCCCGTCTCGGTACGAGGCCTCGCTTCGGACGTAGACCTTCTCGGGCGAGAACTCAGCACCGACCGGCCCAGGCAGACTGACCAAGACCTGATCGACCTCCAGCACGTCGGCCGCCCGCCTGATAATGAGGTCCAACGCCGCCTCAAGGTTTCCTTCGTACAGCAGGCGATGCTTGGCCAACTGGAGGAGCGCGTCGTTGGCCCGGCGAATCCGTTCCTCGCGCTCCCGTTCCTCGAGTTCGGCCTCGATCCGGAGAGTAACGTCGTTGGCGAAACCGAGGACCGCCCGGCGACCCTCCCATTCGATGCTGACGCCCCGAACCGACAACCACCTTTGCTCCTCATTCGGGCGGCGAATGCGAATCCGGATCTCGGGTGGAAGCTTCGAGTCCTCCATCGCATCGAGGTAGGCCGTCGTTACGGTTTCGTGATCCTGCGGATCGACGAAGTCCGTGAACTGTCGACCAAGGACATCGTCCATTGGGCGCTGGACAATCTCCAACGTCTCCGGGTTGGCAAACGCAATCACCCCTCCGTCGACAACGAAGATCGCTTCATTGGCGTGCTCAACGACGGTGCGGTACTTCACCTCACTGGCGAGCAGCGCACTCGACGTCTTTGCCACTTCCTCTTCCAGATGCTCCCGATAGCGGAGGTTCTCCGCCTCGAGCTCTCGCTTGCGCTTTGCGAGTTCGCTGACGCGGAGCGCGCTGGCCACGGCCGACTTGAAGTCGTCACGCATGATCGGCTTGGAGAGGTAGTCGAACGCTCCGAGCCGAACGGCCTCGGCCGCGGTCTCCGCCGTCGGCTCGCCGGTGATCATGATCACCTGGATATCGGGCGCGATCTCGTGGATCTGTCGAAGGAGCGTCACGCCCGTCGCCCGGGGAAGAATGATGTCGGTGACCACCACATCGGGTGGATCCCTCTGCAGGATGGCGATCGCCGCCGCTGCATCCTCGGCCGAAACGACGTTGTGGCCGTCCTCCTTGACAAACTCGGAGAGCGTGTCGCGAATGCTCGGTTCGTCGTCGACAATCAAGACTCTGGCCATCTACGCACTCTCCCCTTCCAGTGCCTCGCCTTCCGCGTCATGCCCTTCCGATTCCTTGGTCGTCACCCAATCATTGTCCACCGGAAGATCGACGGCAAACCGGGTCGGCTCGCCGGGGCCGCGCTCCACCGAAAGCGTCCCGTGATGGTCTCGGATGATCCCGTGGCTGATCGACAGCCCGAGGCCGGTCCCTTCGGTGCGGGACTTGGTCGTGAAGAACGGATCGAAGATGCGATCGACAATCTCATCCGGAATCCCGGCGCCATGATCTTCGACGGTCAGTCGGATCCACGGCCGACCTTCCACGTCCCGCAGACTGCTCGTGATCCGCAGAATCTTCCCCTCGTCGAACCCCGGATAGCACCGATTCAGGGCGTCCCGGGCATTCGTGACGAGGTTGAGGAGCACCTGCTCGATCTGCTGGCTGCGGCACTTGATCTTTGGGAGACCGGCCGGGATCTCGACGCGCAGATCGATCTGGTCCCGACGCAGGACGGCTCCGACCAGAGAGACGACCACGTCGACCATGTCGCCCACCTCGGCCAGGCTGTGCCTCTGCTTCTCCTGGCGTGAGAAGTCAAGGAGGTTCTTGACGATCGTCGCCACGCGATTCCCCTCCCGAACGATTCCGGCGGCAAAGCCGCTCAACGTCTCGTCGTCGATTCGATCCCCGATCAGCTGTGCGTAGTTGATGATCCCGGTCAGCGGGTTGTTGATCTCGTGCGCCACGCCACTGGCCAGCGTCCCGATCGACTCGAGCTTCTGGCCGTTGACAAGCTGCGCCTCGAGCGCCTCCTTCGCGAGCTCGGCCTCCCGTTGGTCTGTGATGTCCTCGATCGTCCCCTCGTAGAAGAGGATCTTCCCTTCTTCGTTCCGGGCCGCCTTGGCGTTCTCCCGGACGTGAACTGTCGTTCCGTCCTCGCGCGCCCATCCCGAGACGAATCCGCTGACGGCCCCATCCTTCTCCATGCGCGCCTTGAACTCCTCACGTGGATAGTCGGGTGCGTAGCCCCTGTCCTCGAGATTGCGCTGCTCCAGCTCGGCGAGCGAATCGTAGCCGAGGATTCGAACCAGGGCCGGATTCGCCGCGAGGATCCGTCCATCCGGCGTCGTCTTGTAGATGCCGAGCACAGCGTTGTCGAACAACGACTTGTACTGCTGCTCGCTCGACCGGAGCGCTTTCTCGACCTGCTTGCGCTCGTTCAACTCCCGTTGCGCTTCCTCGTACAACCTCGCATTGACGATCGCCGCGGTGAGCTGGGCTCCGACCGTCGTCAGCACGGTCAGATCGTCCGGACGGAACGCACCGAGCCGATCGCTCTGGATGTCGAGGACAGCGGTAACACGCCCCTCGTACGCGATCGGCACGACGATCTCCGATCGCGTCTCCGGGAGAAGCTCGTCGAGCAGGAAGTGTGGCTCCTCCGCCACGTCGTTCGCCAGGAGCAGCTCGCCTGTCTGAGCGGCCCAGCCGATCATACCCTCGCGCCCGACGGCGAACCGAAGCCCGCGCTCGCGCCACGCCGCCGCGATTGCCGGATTGCTGCCCGCCCGGAACACGGCGTACTCCCCCGCCTCGTCGACGACGAAGACATCGACGTGGTAGTAGCCGAACCGCTCGTGGAGCATCTGCGCGACGTCCTGGAACAGGTCCCCGATGTCGAGGATCGAGGAGAGGCGGCGGCCGACCTCGCTCACGGTCTGAAGCTGGTCCGCTCTCCTCGCGAGCGCCGCTTCATTGCGTTTGACGTCGGAGATGTCGACGCACGCGCCAATCCATCGGGCAATCCGATCCTGTCCGTCGACGATCGGCAGGCTTCGGTCGATCCAGTAACGCCACGTGCCGTCGAAGTGGCGGACCCGGTACTCCTGGGAGAGTGGTAGGACGCTTGCTCGAAGCTGCTCGCCCCACTCGTCGAGTCGAGCGAGGTCCTCCGGGTGTACCAACGCCTGCCACGACGCGACCGTCGGGGCAATCGTGCCCGGTGGGTAGCCGAGCGTCCCGTTGATATCGCCGTACCAGCGAAGCGCCCCTGATTCCGCGTCCCATTCGTAGATCAGGTCACTGGCCACTTCGGCGATCACGCGGAAGCGTTCCTCCACTCGGCGCCGCTCCGTCACGTCGATCCCCGCGCCCAGCGCACCCGCAACGTTCCCCTCGTCGTCCCGAAGGACCGAGTTCCTCCAGGAGATGAATCGAAGCGTTCCGTCGCGCGTGAGGACCGAGCGCTCAGTTTCGGGTGGCGTGGGAGCCTCCCCGGTCGTCCATAGGCGGAGGGCTTCCCGAACGTCCTCTCGGCGCTCGGTGGGGATGCAGGTCTCGACCCAGTTCCTCCCGATCAGCTGGCTCGGATCGTCGTAGCCCAGGATCTCCGCGCCCCGTGGGTTGATCAGCTCGATCGAGCCGCTGCGATCGAGCACGAGGAAGAGGATGCCGGCTGTCTCGAGGTACTGCTGCGTACGCTCCTTCTCTCGCCGAAGCTGCGACTCGGCCCGTTTCAGCTCGGTGATGTCCGAGATGACCGCGAAACTGCCGGCAAACCGCCCCTTCGCATCGAGGACCGGCCTCGGAGAGAGCAGCACGTCGACGGTCGATCCGTCGGATCGAACGAACGCCAGCTGGTAGCTTTGCGCCGCCCCGCGTTCGCGGTGCGCCATCTGCCGTGCAAACTCGTCTCGGCTGCTTGGGGTCAGGTACTTGTCGCTCGGATGCCCGACCAGTTCGGCACGCGATCGGCCGACAATCTCGCAGAAGCGGTCGTTCACGTACACCATCCGTCTCGAGCTGTCCTGCACGCCGAGTCCGTCGTTCATCGACTCGACAAGGTCGCGATACCGCTGCTCCCCCTCTCCGATCCGCCGGACGATCGGCCGCGTCACACGGGTGAAGATCCACGCGGCCAGCAACACCGCAGCCATCGCCGGGCCGAAGCTGTGGAGGCCGGCCAGGACGAACGGCCGTCGGAACTCGGCCACGTCGATCTTCGCAACGATTCCTAAGTCGAGCTCCCCGACAGGCTCGTGAGCCGCGATCACCCGCGCTCCCCGGTAGTCGAGCCCGAGGAGGGTGCCCGATCGTCCCTCCAGCGCCCGGCGCATCGGCTCGCCGAGCTCCGAATCGAGGCGGACGGTCTGGGGCGCCTCCGAATCGTGATGCCGCAGGTTGACGAGATAGACGATCCGATCGACATCGAGCCGCGCCAGGGCGAGTTCGCCCGTCTCGCCGAAGCCCTCGTTACGCTCGTGAGCATCCGCGACCTGCACGAGCGTCGCTGCGAGAACGTCCTCCGGTGAGCTGACCTGCTGGGCATGATGGCGCGCGATCGCCTCGATCAGGCGTGCCTGGATCCGCGCCGTCTCGAGCAACCGATCGAACTCCTCGCCAAGTGCAGCCCAGAAGAGAACGTGGACGGTGACCGTGGTAATGGCGAGAACGACGAACGCAAGGATTCCCGACAACACAAGGATCCGTCGGCGCTCGACCTTCCCCTCGGAAACGAACGGAGCGCGCTCTCCGGGCAACCGGTCCTCCTTGCTCAACGCCCTCACCCTGCTCCGAAGGACGCCCACATCAGCCAGCGCCGCCTGGAAGTCCGCAGCAGTCAACAGTACAGGCTGTCCATCCACCGGTCAAACCACACGATCCGGTCCGGTTTGTCGATCGCGAGCACCCCCTTCGCTCTGTACTATCTGGGCGAGCCGCCGGAAGGAGCCATCGATGGACGAGAACTGCAGCCACAGCGAGGGCCGCGCAAGAGCCCGAGACCTCGGCGTTCGGCCCGGCGCCTTCTCCCCCGGGCCACTGAACGCGATCACCGACGTCGCCGGCGTCCGCGTCGGGCAGGTCACCGTCATCGAGGGCGACGAGATCCGCACCGGCGCCACGGCGATCCTCCCCCACGGAGGGAATCTGTGGACGGACCGCGTCCCGGCCGGCCTCTCCGTCGCCAACGGGCACGGAAAGATGATGGGGGCGACTCAGATCGTCGAACTCGGCGAGATCGAGACGCCGATCGTATTGACCAACACTCTTGCCGTGTCGCGCGCCGCCGAAGCGATCCTCGACTGGACACTCGAACGACCTGGCAACGGATCAGCCAGTTCGATCAATCCTGTCGTCGGTGAGACGAACGACTGCAAGCTGAACGCCATCGAGCGTCGGCCGCTCTCCATCGACACCATCCGGAAGGCGATCGACGCCGCTTCGGGAGGGACGATCGCCGAGGGCTGCGTCGGCGCGGGAACCGGCACGGTGGCCATGGGATGGAAGGCGGGCATCGGAACGAGCTCCCGGGTCCTCACGGAGGGGCTCGGCGGATTCGCCGTCGGCGTCCTCGTTCAGTCGAACATCCCAGGGAGCGTGCGGATCCTCGGTGTCCCCGTCGGACGGCTTCTCGGGCACTGGGATCTCTCGTCGGATGCCGCCTGCGCCGATGCCGGCGGATCGATCATGATCGTCGTCGCCACCGATGCGCCGCTTTCCGATCGCAACCTGACGCGGCTCGCTCGCCGCGCGTTCGCCGGGCTGGCACGCGCCGGCGCGACGTTCTCCAACGGGTCCGGCGACTACGCGATCGCGTTCGCCACCGCCGAGTCGGTCCGCCGTACCCCCGCACGCCGGGAGGGGGAATCGGCGTTGAGTGAGATCCCAAACGAGCGCGTTTCCCCGCTGTTCGAAGCCGTGATCGACGCAACGGAAGAGGCGGTCTGCAACTCGCTCCTCATGGCCGAGACGATGGCCGGACGAGACGGACGGACTGTCGAGGCGCTGTCGATTGAGCACGTCGTGTCGATCCTTCGCGAACGCGGCGCGATTCGGGAGGCGCCGGCGCGATGACACAGTCCTCGGACGGAGACCGACGGGATCTGTTCGATGCCTGGGCCGCGGGCTACGACGAGAGTCTCTCCTCCGACGGGTATCCGTTCGCCGGATACGGCGACGTCATCGCTGCAGTGATCGCCGCAGCGCAGATTGAGCCGGACCTTCATGTACTCGATCTTGGAGCTGGTACGGGGAATCTGACGGCACATCTCGTGGCCCTGTCCGCTGAGGTCTGGGGGATCGACTTCTCGGAGGAGATGCTCCGCCAGGCGCGAGCCAAGGTACCAACGGCCCGGTTCGTACGATTCGATCTGCAGGATCCATGGCCGTCCGAATTGCCGGACCGATTCGATCGGATCGTGTCGACCTACGTGTTCCACGAGTTCGACGACGACGACAAGGTGCGCCTCTTGGTTGGACTTGCTCGGAACCGGCTCACACCCGGTGGGCGGATCGTGATCGGTGATATCACGTTTCCCGATGACCGGGAACTCGCTGCCTGCCGAAACACCTGCGCGTCAGTGTGGGACGAGACGGAGCACTACTGGGTCGCGGATCGGATGGAGCAACGGATCGAGAGCGCAGGCCTGAGCGTTCGGCACGAGCAGATCTCGTTCTGTGGAGGGCTGTTCATGATGGAGCTCCGTCCGGAGGCCACGGCATGAACCGATCGGCAACGGAGTGTCAGCGGCTCGAACGGACGATGTTCGTCGCCCGGCCGGCGCTGGAATCGATCGAAGACGACGGATGGGTCCTCCGGTTCGCCGACGGGTACACGAAGCGGGCCAATTCGGTCAACCCGCATTTCGGCTCGACCCGGTCGGTCGTTGAGAAGATCGCCCATTGTGAGGCGCAGTACGCGAAGCGAGGGCTGCCGACGATCTTCCGATTGACATCGTTCTCGCGGCCGAGGGAACTGGATCGCGTCCTGGCGGAGGCCGGCTATCGAGAGCTCGACCGGTCGCTCGTCCTGCGCGCATCGCTCGATCGCCCCCCGGATCGGACGCTTCACGACGTCCGCTGCGTCTCCGCGGACGCGTGGTTCGCCGCGTTCGATCTGCTGCGGACCCCCGACCGCACCCTACGAAGGGTCCATCGACAGATCGTCGAGGCGGCCGACGGCGAGCGGCTGTACGCGCTGATCGAGCAAGCCGGTCGGCCCGTCGCATGCGGCCTCGGCGTCCTCGTAAAAGATGCCGTGGGTCTGTTCGACCTGTTCACCGCCAAGGAGCATCGACGACAAGTTCTCGGTTCGGCCGTGGTCGGGGCGATCCTCGCGTGGGCGGCCGGCTACGGCGCCCGGACGGCCTTCCTCCAGGTTCACTCCGAGAACGAGGCGGCGGTTCGGCTGTACGAGCGGTTCGGTTTCACGATCGCTTATCCGTACTGGTACCGCATCCAGCCGGATCATTCGTGCCAATCGAGCTTACAGGCATCCTGAGTCGTTTCGACCGCGCGCGTTCCGAAGACAGACGCCCTTGACAATCGCTCCGACTTCGTATATAGGTGATCCCAATCCAACAGGAACATGTAGGAGCGATAGCGACCATGAATCCGAGTCGAGTACTTCCTTCGAGCGCTCTTCTTGTGATCCTAGTCATTATCGTCGTCCTCCTAATCGGAGGGCCATGACCTGTTGGGCATAAACCTCTAGGCTCAAAGAAGGGGCCGCCCAACAGGGCGGCCCCTTTTCTTTTGGCCCGGAGCGGCCGACGGCATGTGCACGAAAGCGAAGAAGGAGGTGTGAGGTGCGAAAGACGGGCGCGGAGATCGTCTGGGAGATGCTTCAAAGGGAGAACGTCGAGGTCGTCTTCGGCATTCCGGGCGGCGGGATCATGCATACCTACCATCCCCGCCAGGAGTACGGGATCCACCACGTGCTCGTCCGCCACGAGCAGTCGGCAGCCCACGCCGCCGACGGCTACGCACGCGCTTCCGGGAGGGTCGGCGTCGCGATCGCCACGTCGGGGCCGGGCGCGACGAACCTCGTCACCGGCATCGCCACCGCGATGATGGATTCCTCTCCGATCGTGTGCATCACCGGCCAGGTCAGTACCTCGGTCCTCGGAACCGACGCGTTCCAGGAAGCAGACATCACCGGGATCACCCTCCCGATCACCAAGCACAACTTCCTCGTGACCAACGTCGCCGAGCTGGCCGGAACGATCCGCGACGCGTTCGAGATCGCCCGGTCCGGGCGGCCCGGTCCTGTGCTGATCGATCTGCCGTCCGACGTGCAGAAGGCCGAGATCGAGTTCGTCCCGCCGGAGGGTGCGACGACGTTTGCCCCGAAAGCACAGCCGGTTCCCGATCCGGAGGCGATCGACCGGGCGATCGAGCTGATCGATCGGGCCCACAGACCGGTCATCCTTGCCGGCCGAGGTGTCCTGCTGTCAGGGACATCGGACGTGCTGACGAGATTCGCCGAGAAGACGAACACGCCGGTCGCGATGACGTTGCTCGGCAAGGGCGCCTTCGCGCCGTCGCACCGCCTCTACCTCGGGATGATGGGGATGCACGGCCATCCGACGGCGAACCACGCGATCCAGGAGGCCGACCTGCTGATCGCGCTCGGCATGCGGTTCGACGATCGCGTGACCGGCAACCCATCGGGGTATGCCGTCCAAGCGCGGAAGATCCACATCGACATCGACGAGGCCGAGATCGACAAGGTCATCCCGACGGACGTCGCTGTCCATGCCGACCTTGACCATGTGCTGGACGAGATTGCCGACCGCGTTCGACCGGCCGACCACGACGCATGGGTCGAACGGATCGAAGCGTGGCACGCGCAGACGGTCGGCCGCGACGCCCTCCATCAGCCGCCGTGCGAAGATCTCCCGGCGCCGCACATCATCGACGCGATCCACGCCGCGACCGGCGGGGAGGCCGTGATCGTCACGGACGTCGGCCAGAACCAGATGTGGGCCGCCCAGTACTACGCCACCGCGAGCAACCGGCCGTTCCTCTCCTCCGGCGGCCTCGGGACGATGGGCTTTGGGTTGCCTGCCGCGATCGGGGCGCAGTTCGCGCGCCCCGCCGACGAGGTGTGGGCCATCGTTGGCGACGGCGGCTTCCAGATGAGTCTCCACGAGCTGGCGACCCTCGTGCAGGAGCAACTGCCGGTGAGAATCGCGTTGATCAACAATCGATGCCTCGGGATGGTCCGGCAGTGGCAGACGATGTTCTATGACGGCCGGTACGAGGCGACCGATCTGGTGAACCCGGACTTCGTCCGGCTCGCCGAGGCGTACGGGATCGAGGGGAGGCGCGCGACCAGCCTCGACGAAGCACGGGACGCGATCGCCGCGGCACGCGACGTGCGCGGCCCGACTCTGATCGAGTTCGAGGTCGCTCGCGAGGGCGAACTCTCCCACGTCTATCCGATGGTCCCGATCGGCGCAGCGCTGGACGAGATGATCCACCGCACGCCGGTCGCGGCCGCCGAGTCCTCAGGGAGGTCGTCTTGGACCGAACGCTGATCGCCACCGTCTCCGACCGCCCGGGCGTCCTCAATCGAGTCGCCAGCCTGTTCCGACGCAGGGCGTTCAACATCGAGTCTCTGACCGTCGGGCACACCGAACAGGCCGGCGTCTCGCGAATGACGATCGTCGTCGACAGCCGCAGGACCGACGCGAACAAGGTGGCCCAGAACCTGCGGAAGCTGGTCGACGTTCTCGATGTCGAGGACGTCACCGACCGTCCGGCCGTTCTCCATGACCTGGCGCTGATCAAGGTTCGGATTCGGGACGTCACGGCGAAGTCGGAGATTCTGCGGATCGCCGACGGCTTTCAAGCGCGGCTCGTCGACATGTGCCCGGACACCGCGATGGTCGAGATCGCCGGCAGCGAGCGGCGAATCGACACGGTCGTCGAGGCGCTCCGCGGGCATGGAATCCTGGAGTTGGTGCGCACCGGCCGCGTGGCCATGCTGCGCGGAGAAATCGAGAGCGGAATCGATGCGTCGCCCCCGACCAGGTCGGACCCGGCGGCGAACGAAGGAGGCAGTTGATGGCCAAGATGAGTTTCGGCGGCGTCGTAGAGGAGATCGTGACCCGCGAGGAGTACCCCCTGGAGCGAGCCCGCGAGACGCTCCGCGACGAGCGGATCGTCGTCGTCGGCTACGGCGTCCAGGGACCGGCGCAGGGCCTGAACCTGCGCGACAACGGTTTCGACGTCCGCGTCGGTCTCCCGCCGGAGCGCACGCGGTCGTGGACGAAGGCGCTTCGCGACGGCTGGGTCGAGGGCGAAACGCTCCTGCCGCTTGCCGACGCGATTGTCGACGCGACGATCGTCCTCTTCCTGGTCTCGGACGCGGGCCAACGCGCGCTGTGGCCGTCGATCGAACCGCACCTGACCGACGGGAGTGCCGTCTGCTTCGCGCACGGCTTCTCGGTGACGTATCGCGACCAGACGAGTGTCGCTCCGCCGCCGAAGGTCGACGTCTTCCTCGTCGCCCCCAAGGGGTCCGGTACGTCGGTTCGCGCCAACTACCTGGCAGGTAGCGGGATCAACAGCAGCTACGCCGTCCATCAGGACGCCACCGGCCGGGCGGCCGAGCGAGCGGTGGCGATCGGCATCGGGATCGGTTCCGGCTTCCTCTTCCCGACGACGTTCGAGAAGGAGGTGCACTCCGACCTGACCGGCGAGCGTGGCGTGCTGATGGGCGCCCTCGCCGGCGTCATGGAGGCGCAGTACGAGACGCTGCGCGCGCACGGCCACTCGCCGAGCGAGGCGTTCAACGAGACTGTCGAGGAGCTGACCCAGAGCCTGATCCGGCTCGTCGGCCGAAACGGAATGGACTGGATGTACGCGAACTGCAGCGCGACCGCGCAGCGTGGTGCACTGGACTGGCTGCCGCGGTTCAAGGCGGCCGTCGCGCCGGTGTTCGAGGATCTGTATGCCCGCGTCGTCTCCGGCGAGGAGACGCGCGTCGTTCTCGAAGCGAACTCTGTCCCCGACTACCAGGACCGACTGAGCGAGGAGCTCCGGCAAATGCGGGAGTCCGAGATGTGGCAGGCCGGGGAGGTCGTTCGATCTCTCCGACCCGAGGGCGCGGACGGTCCGTAGCGGCCGTCCGAGGGAGGCACGCGTGCATCGAGAGCAGGCGGACAGGATCCGGATCTTCGACACGACGCTCCGCGACGGCGAGCAGTCGCCCGGGGTCAGTCTGTCCGCGGCGGAGAAGGTCGAGATCGCGCGGTGGCTCGCCCGGATGGGGGTCGACGTGATCGAGGCCGGCTTTCCGGCCGCCTCTCCCGATGATCGCTTCGCCGTCAAACGGGTGGCGCGCGAGGTCGGCCGGGACGGCGGTCGATGGGTCCCAGCAATCTGTGCCCTGGCGCGGGCCACCGACGCCGACATTGACGTCGCGTGGGAGGCGGTTCGCGACGCCGAGCAGCCGAGAATCCACACCTTCCTCGCCGCGTCGGACCTCCACCTCGAGCACAAGCTGCGGATGACGCGCGCGCAAGCGATCGAGCGAACGCGTGCGGCAGTCACCCGAGCGCGGTCGTACTGCGACGCCGTCCAGTTCTCCCCCGAGGACGCCAGCCGCGCCGAGCCTGACTTCCTGTGCGAGATGGTCGCCGCGGCGATCGACGCCGGCGCAACGACGATCAACGTCCCGGACACCGTCGGCTACTCCGTCCCAGACGAGTTTGGGGCGCTGATCGGGCGGATCGTCGCCGAAGCGCCGTCCGACGGGTCGGTCGTCATCTCCGTCCACTGCCACAACGACCTCGGGATGGCCACCGCGAACACACTCGCCGGCCTCCACGCCGGTGCACGTCAGGCTGAAGTGACGATCAACGGGATCGGCGAGCGTGCCGGAAACACGGCGCTCGAGGAGGTCGTCATGACGCTTGCGACGCGGCAGGATCACTTCGCCCTTGGCAGCCGCGTCGACACGACCCGGATCGCTCGGGCCAGCCGGATGGTCAGCCACTACACCGGCCTCCCGGTCCAGCCGAACAAGGCGATCGTCGGGGCAAACGCGGTTGCCCACGAGTCGGGAATCCATCAGGACGGCGTCCTCAAGAACCAGGCGACCTACGAGATCATCCGCCCCGAAGCGATCGGCCTCGCCAACTCGAGCCTCGTGCTCGGGAAGCACTCCGGCCAGCATGCCTTCGCCGAACACATTCGTGACCTCGGATACGAGCTCGAACCGGCACAGCTGGAGGCGGCGTTCCACCGGTTCAAAGAGCTGGCCGGAAAGAAGCGCGAGGTCAGCGACGCCGACGTCGAGGCACTGATCGCCGACCTGGTGCATCGGTCCGACGACGCATACCGGCTGGTCGATCTCCAGGTTGTCGCCGGGCGGCCGGGCCTGTCGACGGCAACCGCCCGTCTCCTCGGCCCCGACGAACAGGAGCACGTCCGTGCCTCCGTCGGCACCGGACCGGTCGATGCGATCTATCGCGCGATCGACGCGATCGTCCGCGCCCCGAGCCGGCTGGAGGAGTTCCGCATTCACGCGGTCACCGAGGGGGTCGACGCGCAGGGAGCCGTGTCGGTTCGCATCAGCGCCGACGGGCTTCCGATGCGAATCGGCGGGTACGGCGCCGACACCGACATCCTCGTGGCCAGCGCGCACGCGTACATCAACGCGTTGAATCGATTGGTCGAACAACAAGCCGCGGCGCCGCACGACGGCGCGGCGGGAGAACCCAAACGGAAACGAGCAGCAAAGGAGAATCGCATGCAGGAACGAGACGAAGAGACGCGAACCGAGCAGGACGCCGAGACGGCGCCCGCCGGCTTCGAGCGGCCGACCGGTCCGTCGCACCGCGAAGAGGCAGAGATCGAGGGATGGGCGCTTCATTGGGATCCCACCGCCCTGAGGAAGGCGAGCCTGGCGAGGACAATGCGCAAGCTGCGGCAAGCATCAAGCGAAGGGTAGTGAACCAATGACGCCGCAGACCCTCGCCGAGAAGATCCTGTCGTCGCACCGAATCGTCGACGGCGATGGATCCGCCCCCGGACACAGTCCGGCACGCCCCGGCGACTTGATCGAGGTCGCCGTCGATCTCGTACTCGCCAACGACATCACCGCGCCGATCGCGATCCGCGAATTCGGGTCCCTCGGCGTGGAGGCCGTCTTCGACCCGGAGGCAATCGTTCTGATCGCCGATCACTTCACCCCGAACAAGGACATCGCATCGGCGGAGCAGGCCTCGATCCTGCGATCGTTCGCCCGTTCGCAATCGATCGTCCATCACTACGATGTCGGACGCGCCGGGATCGAGCATGTCCTTCTGCACGAGCTCGGGCTCGTCCTTCCCGGCGACGTGATCGTCGGCGCCGACTCGCACACCTGCACCGCCGGTGCGCTTGGCGCCTTCGCCACCGGGATGGGTTCGACGGACATCGCGGTGGCGATGGCGACCGGCTGCGCCTGGATGCGCGTCCCCAAGACGATCCGCGTCACGCTTCGCGGGGATCAACAGCAGTGGGTCGGAGGCAAGGATCTGATCCTCGAGACAATCGGGAGACTCGGCGTCGACGGCGCGACCTACGCCGCCCTCGAATTCGGTGGATCGACGCTCGACCGTCTGCCGATCGCCGCGCGGTTCACGATCGCGAACATGGCGATCGAGGCGGGGGCCAAGGCCGGGCTGTTCCCGGCCGACAAGGAGGCACTCGCCTACCTCGACGGGCGCGCGGTGCGAGACGCCGGCGCACTCGCTGCCGACGACGGCGCGTCGTACGCCCAGACGATCGAGATCGACGTCGCGTCGGTCGAGCCGAACGTTGCGCTGCCGCATCTGCCCTCGAACGTCCGGCCGGTCCGCGAAGCCGGATCGATCCGCATCGATCAGGCCGTCATCGGATCGTGCACCAACGGGCGGATCGAGGATCTGCGGACCGCGGCCGAGGTTCTGCGCGGACGGGCAGTCCATCCCGACGTCCGGTGCATCGTCATCCCCGGCAGCCCGACGGTTCAGCTCGACGCCGTGCGCGAAGGCCTGGTCGACGTCTTCCTGGAGGCGGGAGCGGCGGTCTCGACGCCCACCTGCGGGCCGTGCCTCGGCGGACACATGGGGGTTCTCGGGGCGGGCGAGCGGGCGGTGTCCACGACGAACCGCAACTTCCGCGGCCGGATGGGCTCGCTTGATAGCGAGGTCGTTCTCGCCGGGCCGGCCGTCGCTGCCGCATCAGCGATCGCCGGGCGACTCGCGCACCCCGAGGAGGTCGTGACATGAAGGGACGAATCTGGCGGTTCGGCGACCATGTGGACACCGACGCGATCATCCCGGCACGCTATCTGCACACGTCAGATCCGGACGAGCTGGCACGGCATTGCATGGAGGGGATCGACGCCGGCTTCGCCGACGCAGTTCGACCGGGGGATCTGATCGTCGCGGGGGAGAACTTCGGCTGCGGCTCCTCGCGAGAGCACGCGCCGCTGGCGATCCGGGCGGTCGGCGTCGGCTGTGTCGTCGCGGCGAGCTTCGCGAGGATCTTCTACCGCAATGCGATCAACATCGGCCTGCCGATCGTCGTCTGCCCGGACGCCGTCGCAACGGCGGTCGCCGGGCAGGAGTGGGAGATCGATCTCGAAGGCGGGCGGATCCGTAACCTGACCCTTGATGCGGAGACCGCGTTCGAGCCGTTCCCACCGTTCATGACGGAGATCCTTCGGGCCGGCGGCCTGGCGGCGCACACCCGGGCACGGATCGCGGCAGGCGACCTGCCGCAGCGGAGGGCCGGACCATGAGGCGTATCACCCTCTACGACACGACGCTGCGCGACGGTGCCCAGCGTGAGGGACTCTCATTCTCGCTGGCGGACAAGCTCAAGATCACCCGGTGGCTCGATCGTCTCGGCATCGACATGATCGAGGGCGGATGGCCCGGATCGAATCCGAAGGACCGCGAGTACTTCGGGCAGGTGGCTGACCTCCCGCTCGCCCACGCGCAGATCGCCGCTTTCGGCAGCACGCGCCGCGCCGGTGTCGCCGCCGAGGACGACGCCAACCTCGCCGCACTAATCGAGGCGGGAACCCCGGTGGTGACCGTGTTCGGGAAGAGTTGGCTCCTTCACGTGACCGAGGTGCTCGGGACGACACCGGACGAGAATCTGCGGATGATCGGCGAGACCGTCGCATACCTCCGCGAGGTGGGCCGGCGCGTGATCTACGACGCGGAGCACTTCTTCGATGGGCATCGCGCCGATGCGGCCTACGCACTGGAGACGCTGCACGCCGCCGTCGAGGCGGGCGCCGATGTCGTCGTGCTCTGCGACACGAACGGCGGCACCGTCCCATCGGGGATCGGAGCGGTCGTCGAAGCCGTCGGACGATCGGTCTCGATGCCGCTCGGCATTCACGCGCACAACGACATCGAGACCGCGGTCGCCGGCACGATTGCGGCAGTCGAGGCCGGAGCGCTTCACGTGCAGGGGACGATCAACGGGTACGGCGAGCGGTGCGGAAACGCCGATCTCTGTTCGGTCCTCCCGACGCTTCAGCTGAAGCTCGGCGCCAACTGCGTTCGGGACGAGCAGCTGGCCCGGCTCAGCGAGACGGCGCGCGCCGTCAGCGAGCTGGCCAATCAGCGGCTCGATCCGCACCACGCCTACGTCGGATCGAGCGCGTTCGCTCACAAGGGCGGAATGCACGTCGACGCGCTCCGAAAGCGCGCCGAGACATACCAACACGTCGAGCCGGATCGGGTCGGGAACCGAACCCGGATCGTCGTCTCCGAACTCGCCGGCCGCGGAAACGTCCTGCAGAAGGCCGAAGAGCTCGGCCTGGCGCTCGGTGATCGCGACATCGCCACGACCGTCCTTTCCCAGATCAAGGAACTCGAGGGACGCGGATTCCAGTTCGAGGGGGCCGACGGCTCGGTCGAGCTGATGATCCGACGCACCGAGTCCGACTACCGCCCTCCGTTCGAGCTCGTCGACTTCCACGTGCTGATCCGCCGCACTGATGACGGCACGATGACGGCCGAAGCGACGGTGAAGGTGCGGGTCGGCGAGCGGACCGTCCACACCGCCGCCGACGGGAACGGCCCGGTCAACGCGCTCGACGCCGCGATCCGCAAGGCCCTGCTGCCGGCCCACCCGCAACTGGGCTCCGTCCGCCTCACCGACTACAAGGTTCGCATCCTGGACGGGACGGTCGGGACGGCCGCCCAGACCCGCGTGCTGATCACGTCGAGCGACGGCGCTCGCTCGTGGAGCACCGTCGGCTGCTCGGACAACATCATCGAGGCAAGCTGGATCGCGTTGGCCGACGCGCTCGAGTACGCCCTCTGCCCGGCGCCGGCCGAAGTCGGCGCCCCATCGAAAGGACACACCACATGAACGCGAAGATCGTCGTGCTCCCCGGGGACGGGGTCGGCCCCGAGGTCGTCGGCGAGGGAATCAAGGTGCTCCTCGCCGTCGAAGAGACGTACGGACACAACTTCGACTGCTCCGAGCACCCGATCGGTGGCGCGGCGATCGACGCGACCGGCTCTCCGCTGCCAAAGGAGACCCTCGCCGCCTGCGGCGCCGCAGATGCCGTCCTGCTCGGCGCGATCGGCGGCCCGAAGTGGGCCGATCCGACCGCCGCCATCCGCCCGGAGCAGGGGCTGCTCGGGCTGCGAGAGAAGCTCTGCCTGTACGCCAACCTCCGCCCAGTCCGGTTGTCTCCCGCCCTGCTCGACGCATCGCCGCTCCGCCCGGAGCGGATCGAGGGAACCGACCTGATCGTCGTTCGCGAGCTGACCGGGGGGATCTACTTCGGCGACCGCCGGGAAGCGAGCTCCGACGGTATCGCGTTCGACACGATGCGCTACACCCGAGCGGAGATCGTCCGGATCGCCCGCGTTGCGTTCCGGATCGCCGGCGAGCGCCGGGGCTCCGTCGCATCGATCGATAAGGCGAACGTGCTGGCGTGCAGCCGCCTCTGGCGACGGGCCGTGACCGACGTGGCGGAGGAGTTCCCGAAGGTTCGCGTCGAGCACGTCCTCGTCGACGCCGCGGCGATGCGGCTCCTGCGCGGGGCGACCGATTTCGACGTGCTCCTGACCCCGAACATGTTCGGCGACATCCTGAGCGACGAGGCGTCGATGCTCGCCGGCTCGCTCGGCATGCTCCCCTCGGCATCGCTCGGCGACGGGCGACCGGGCGTCTACGAGCCAGTGCACGGGAGCGCGCCGGACATCGCCGGCCGAGGCATCGCGAATCCGATCGGTACAATCCTCTCGGTCGGGATGTTGCTTCGGCACTCGCTCGACCTGCAGCATGAGGCGGTCGCGGTGGAGCGAGCCGTCGATCGCGTTCTCGCAGAGGGAGTTCGGACACCTGACCTGGCCGGGCCGTCCCGCTCGACGGTCGGAACCGCTGAGATGGGCGATCGGATCGCCGCGATGGTCTGCGCATCGAAGGAGGCGGCTGGATGAGGAGCGACCGGGTCAAGAGAGGGATCGAACGAGCCGCCCACCGGAGCCTCCTCTACGCCACCGGGCTGACACCGGAGGAACTCGAGCGGCCGCTGATCGGTGTCGCGAGCGCGTACAACGAGATCGCTCCCGGCCACGCGCATCTCGATCGAATCGCCGCGGCGGTCAAGGCGGGCATCCGCTCCGCCGGGGGGACGCCGCTCGAATTCAACACGATCGGCATCTGCGACGGCATCGCGATGGGGCACGCGGGGATGCGCTTCTCCCTCCCCAGCCGGGAGCTGGTCGCCGACTCGGTCGAGGCGATGGCCTCGGCGCATCGGCTCGACGGCCTCGCCCTCGTGCCGAACTGCGACAAGATCGTCCCCGGCATGCTGATGGCCGCTGCGCGCCTCGACATGCCTGCGATCCTCGTCTCCGGCGGGCCGATGCTCGCCGGCAGGCATCGCGGCCAAGCGATCGACGTGGTGACGATGTTCGAGGCGGCCGGCGCGGTGCGGGTCGGGAACCTGTCTGAGGATTCGCTGACCGAACTCGAGCTCGCCGCCTGCCCCGGTTGCGGCTCGTGTGCCGGGCTGTTCACCGCCAACTCGATGAACTGCCTCGCCGAGGCGCTCGGGATGGCGCTGCCCGGGAATGGGACGATCCCCGCGGTCCACGCGGCGCGCCTTCGCCTCGCCAAGCGAGCCGGAACCGCCGTCCTGTGGCTGATCGAGAGCGGCACAACATCCCGCACGATCCTCACCGAAACGGCGTTCGACAACGCGATTGCCGTCGACATGGCGATCGGCGGATCGACGAACACCGCGCTGCATCTGCCGGCAATCGCTCGCGAGGCCGGGATCCGGCTGACGCTCGACCGGTTCGACGAGATCAGCCGCCGCACGCCATCGCTCGTCAAGCTGAGCCCGTCCGGCCCGCATCACCTGGAGGACCTCGACGAGGCGGGCGGCATCCCGGCCGTCGCGGCCGAGCTGCTGCGGGCCGAGCTGATGGACGGCTCGGCACTCACCGTCGCTGGGGCACCGATCGCGGAGACGGTCGCCGGGGCGCAGCGCGTCGGAGACGTTGTCCGGTCGATCGACGATCCGCACCACGCCGAAGGGGGGATCGCCGTCCTACGAGGGAACCTCGCGCCGGACGGCTGCGTCGTCAAGGCGAGCGCGGTCGTCGAAGGCATGCTCCGGAACCGCGGACCGGCACGCGTCTTCGACGGCGAGCCGGCGGCGCTCGACGCGATCCTCGGCGGCGACATCGAGCCCGGCGACGTCGTCGTCATCCGCTACGAGGGACCGCGTGGCGGACCGGGGATGCCCGAGATGCTCCTCGCCACGGCGGCGATCTCGGGGCAAGGGCTCGATGACCGTGTCGCGCTAATCACCGACGGGCGCTTCTCGGGCGCCACCCGCGGCGCGGCGATCGGCCACGTCGGACCCGAGGCCGCCGTTGGCGGACCGATCGCGCTCGTCTCCGAAGGAGACGAGATCGAGATCGACATCCCAGCGCGAACCCTGACGCTCGACGTCGACGCCGCAACGCTCGACGACTGCAGCAAGGAGTGGCACGCGCCGGCTCCCCGGGCGACGACCGGCCTCCTCGCCCGCTACGCATCCTCCGTCGGCCCGGCTTGCGAGGGAGCGATCCTCGAGCAGTAGCCGGGCTGCCAACGACACAACGGGAACGTCGGCCGGTGACCGTGGTAGATGGAGGGAAGCCCACGATCGCAAGGAGGTCGTCGTGAACGCCCCGTCTCATCGCGCTGCGCCCACCATCAGGTTCCTTCTCCTCGCTGCCTTGGTCATCGCAATCGCGCTCCAGTCCGCCATCGCTGGAGGATCCCCCGAGGGAACGACCATCACGTTCATCGAATCAGCGGGCATCGGCCGCATCGCCGTCGCCATCCGAGCCCCGAGCGCGCCGCGGTACGCCAACGGCGCACCGGTCGTCGTCAACGTCTCCGGCTTCTTCACCGCATCGTCCGGCTTCAACGACCAACTCGACCCCGACGCGCTCGGCGCGGTGTACGTGACGTATCTTTGGCCGGGCAAGGATGACCGGGGAACCGGCATCGCCAGCGAAGGAACGTTCGACTATGGCGGTCCCGACTGCCTCGCGGCGCTGCGCGACGTCGTCCGGTTCGCGACCGGCGAGACGGTGGACGTCAACGGTCACATGCTCGATGAACAGGTCGACGTGTCGATCCTGTACGACGTCGCCGGCCTGTACGCCTTCTCGCATTCCGGCATCGCCGCGACGAACCTCCTCGCCCTCCACGGCGAGGATCTCCAGCGGGTCCGGTTCTTCGTCGGACGGGAGAACCCGACGATCGACGCGCTCTACCCGCTCGAACCGGGGTACTGGGATGACGACAGCGGGCGTCCGGTGCACAACCCGTTCTACGACCCAGCCGGCTACACGCCGACCTCGATCGCGATCGACTACTCCACTGTCTACTGGTCAGCGGAGCATGCTCGCCCCGCGTTCGCGGTCGAAGGCCGCGCGGACTTCATCTGCTCGTTCAAGCATCCCCAGATGTACGGCAAGGACTACTGGTCGACCGACCTGCTCCAGGCGCTGCTCGACAACGGAGCGCTGACCCGCGACACGTGGCCCGCGACGCTCGCCACGCCGGAGGAGGCCGCGGCGAACTGGCCATCCCGCGAGACGGTCGGTAGCTACTCGCGGCTCGCGCAGGTCTTGCCCGACCTGAAGGTCATGCTCGTCTTCGCCGCCGCCGACCACGTGCAAACCGCCATCGACAAGCCGCACATCCGCCAGGCATACGACGGCTTCCACCACACCGCCGGGCTGTGGTGCCGTCTGAACCCGGACCGCGCCTATGTCGACGCCTTCATCGGCGGAGACAGTTCCGGCAAAGCGATCCCCGACAACGCAGCGAACCGCGAGCCGTCGACGTGGATGACGATTCGCTCGTGGGGATACCCGCGACCGGCCGGCGTCAACACCAACGTCCTCGTCCCCCTCGCCGCCGTCGCCGAGATGTGCGACCGCACGTACTACGACGTGTGGGAACCTGATCTGGACGCCACGCTCAGAAGCTCCTAACCTAGGAGCGTTTCGGAAGCCGCTGGCAGTCGCCGGCGAAGATGATCCAGACCAAAGGAAGGAACCGATCAATGAAGGTCTATGTCAGCGCGGACATCGAGGGGATCACCGGGGTAACAACGTGGGATGAGACGGATCACGAGAAGGCCGGGTTCGAGGCCGCGCGAAGGCAGATGACCGTCGAGGTCGCCGCGGCGTGCGAAGGGGCGTTCGCCGCCGGCGCCAAGGAAGTCCTGGTCAAGGACGCCCACCATCTGGCGATCAACCTGCTCCCGAGTATGCTGCCGAAGAGCGTCCAGCTGATCCGCGGGTGGAGCGAGCATCCGCTGGCGATGCTGCAGGAGATCGACGAGAGCTTCGACGCGGTTCTGCTGATCGGCTACCACGCACGCGCACGCGCCGGGGCGAGCCCGCTCGAGCACACGTTCACCGGTCGACTCACCGAAGTTCGGGTCAACGGGCAGCCGTTCTCCGAGTTCGCGTTCGCCGCCTACACGGCCGCGTTGTACGACGTGCCGACGACTCTGGTCTCCGGCGATGCAGGAATCTGCGCAGAGGCACCGGAGATCGTTCCCGGGATCACGGCCGTCCCGGTGAAACGAGGTGCCGGCGCGTCGACGATCTCGATTCATCCGGAGCTCGCCTGCGAGCGAATCCGCCGAGCGGCCGAGACCGCGTTGGCCGGCGACCGAGCATCCTGCCGGATCGAGCTGCCCAAACACATCTCCGTCGAGATCGTCTTCCGCTGCAACGGAGAGGCCTATGGCGCGTCGTTCTACCCGGGCGCCACCCTCGCCGACGCGACGACCGTCCGCTACGAGACCGACGACTTCTTCGAGGTGCTTCGCGCGCTGATCTTCATGCTCCGCGGATAGACTGGCTGGCCCCACGCCGGCGGCGCCATCGGAGTACCGTCGGCGCAGGATCGCCTCACCTATTCGAGGAAGCGGGCGAGGACGAAGTCGATCGTTCCCGGATCCATTGGGCCTGTGCCCGGTACGGTCTGGATCCATCCGGCGACCGCGATCCCGTCGTACGGATCTGGCAGCACCTGGGCCGCCGAGCTGTTGAACAACAGCTCGATGTCCTCCCAGTAGGTCGTGGTGCCATCGTCAGACAGGAGCGCGACGTAGAGGTGATCGTAGGAGCAGTTGTCGTTGTAGGCGCCGCCCACCGCCAGCCTCCCGTCGTCCGTGAACGCAACCGTGTCGAGAAAGCGGCCAGGGAGTGACCGGTCCCACACGACCTGCCCCGCAGGATCGACCCTGAGAAGGAACTGCTTCCCGGCAATGACGAAGTCCCCGTTCGGAGCTTCCACGACCTGATTCGACAGCTGCGCGTAGATCTCGAGGTCGGTGTACGTCTTCTCCCAGATCGGGTTCCCCTGGGCATCGACTCGCAACGCCCAGACGTAGCTGTTAAGGCTCTGGGCGATGTTCTGCAGTCCGCTGATCAGGAATCCGCCTATGGAAGCCTCGATGATCGACAGCCCGACGCCGCTCGCGAAGGTCTTCTCCCACAAGAGATTCCCGTCCGCATCGAGCTTCAACAGCCACGTCGCCGCCGAGCCTCCAGCGTGGGGCAGCCGAAGCGCACTGACGACGAACCCGCCGTCCGACGCAGCCGTCATCGCGTAGACGTCATTCTGCTCGCTCGTCCGGCCGTACTGCTTCTCCCAGATCGTGTCTCCTTGTCTGTCAACCTTGACGAGCCAGACGTTCTCATCCCCCGCATAGATCGAGTAGAACGCCGACCCTCCAGCGACGACTCCACCGTCGGCAATCTCGATGACGTCGCTGAACATCCGGGCGAACGTGTCTGTGTAGACCTTCGCCCAGACCAAGGGGTAGTTGCAGTCGAGGCTGGCTCGGATGAGCACGGCATCGGAACGCATGTCGCCGTCACCGGCCAAGATGTAGTAGCCGTCCGTCGTCAAGAGGGCCGCCCGAGCGATCTGATTGTCAACGATGTGGAACTGCTGCGACCTCCACAGCTCCAGACCCCCGCACACCGCCATGACCGAGATGCCCATCACCAACAGCACGGAGAGTAGAATCCGCTTCACTTTCGCCTCCTCTTCCCTTGCAGCCGCCTCTCCTCGACGAACCGGCCGATCGTTTCGTCGGTTTCCATGAGAGAGCTGCGGAGATACTAGAAGGGATGATCGCTGATTGACAACTACGCATGAGCCGACCGCTGGATCGGGCTGTGGGACATCCTGCAGAGCTGCGAACAGTCCGGGAGCCTGGATGCCGACATCGTCGAGGCGACCGAGACGCCGAACGACATCACCGATCTGCTGAGAGAGCGCCCGACGATCCGCGCAATCGCCTTCAACGAGGCGAAGGCCGAACGGGCGCTTCTCCGGCGTGTGCTTCGGGCGCTGCCGGAGGATGGTCGCCGGCCGCTCGAGCTGTTCCGGCTCCCATCGACGAGCCCTGCTCACGCAATCCCGGCGGAGCGGAAGCTCGGGGCCTGGCGTCGGATCCTATGCCACCTCGATCCCAGCGCTCCGCAGCCACGCTTCGCTACGTCAGCGGCAGGCGGATGACGTGCTCGCCGTGCATGACCTCGCCGGTCTCCTCGAAACCAAGCTTGTGGTAGAAGCCCTCCGGGCCGTCATCCATCGGGACGTAGCTCGCCTTCAGCTCGGCCGCGTTCGGCCGCGTCCTCACGTACTTAATCAGCTGCTCGATCGCCCGACGCCCGTATCCCTTCCGCTGATGCTCGGCAGCAACCATCAGCCGCCAGAGGAAGTACTCGCCCTTCTCTCCGTCGTCCCACAGCATCACGAAGCCGACCGGCGCGTCGGCGGCGTAGATCGCGCGGAACCACGCGTGCTCAGAGAAGTGTGCCTGGGCGATCGACACCGCGTTCGGCGCGACCATCTTGTTCTGCTCCTCGGGCATCGTGTCGCTTAGTTTGCAGACCGTGGTCACGGTCTCGCCGGTGATCTCGCGCAGCGAAACAACGGCATCGGGACCCAGCTGGGGTTGCTCAGGCATTCGTGATCTCCTCTCAGGTCGCAGCCATGGTACCCGCTCGCCACGATCGAGTCCGGCTAGGGAAGTGGCGCCTCGGTGGTGACGCCGAACAGCAGCTTGTGCGCTGCGCCGGTCGGATCGACTTGGAGCGCCAGCCGGACATCAAGACCCGACCCCAGTTGCTGCGCCCACTCCGCGGTGAGTAGCGCGAGGTCAAACAGGGTCGCCCCGCCCGCACTGAAGTAGGCGTCGATCGTCCACTCGGCGTTCATGAAGCCCTGTGCCACCGTCCACACCATCGCGAAGTTCGTCTGCACGTACTGCCCTGGATTGGCCGTCGGATCGAGCGCGATGTAGTAGCCACCGGCGTGGAGCTCCAGATCGGAGGAGCGCTTCGCCCTGTACAGGCCGGTGCCGAGCGTCGCGATCGCACTGAATTCCGCCGTGCCGATGTCGCAGGCGGTGACGCCGAAGCCGCGGACAACGAGAGACTCAATCACGTTCGGTGCCCCTGAGCCGATTCCCTGCGGCTCGATCCCGACGTTGAACCAGATGCATTGCTGATTCAGGTGGATGCGGGGGATCAGGTTCACTCGCTTCTCATCGATCTCGAACCACAGCGACCCGTCGAACGTCAGCAGCCCCTCTGCAAGGTCGATGTCGACGTCGATCTCCACCTGCTCGAACCCGCCCTGCCCGAAGGTCAGATCGACGTCCGTGTGAACGCAACACCACGGAAGGCCCTCCACTCCGACAGCGAATCCCCGGAACTCGAAGCCACATGGTTCTGCGGGTGCCGAACCGAGCAGCGCACCGAACGACGCGGCGATCGAGACGCCCATCCCCGAAAGGGCTGTTCCGGCCAGTTCGAGCGTCAGACCGCTCCGGTACACGCCGTGATCCTCATTGAGGTGGAACGTCGCCGTCGTCGACGTTCCGTACGCCGTCACGTTCGCAGTCGCAGAGAGACTCGTCATCCGTGAGGTGTCGAGCGAGAGGGAAGCGTCCGCGGCAATGCCCCACGTGCCGACCGGCCAGTCGATCACCAGATCGGTCCTGTGGTAGACGCCGACAGCGACCGTCCCGGTGGTCGCGTTCGGCAGCGGGAGACAGAGGGTCCCGTCCACCCGGGATCCGTTCTCACCGAACGTCTGACTCGCCCCTCCCATTCCGCCGCCAACGTCTCCCCAGGCGTACTCGCCTCGGAAGACCGTCGATGAGCCGTCGAGCCCGAACGTCGGCCCCGAGAGGGCCGCGACGAGCTCGGCCTCCCAGCCGATCGAGCCCGCCCCGATCGCAGCCCAGGCGACGAGAAGCAGCGCCCCCGCCGCCGCGAACGGCAGCAGCAACCACGGTCCGTAAACCCTGCGAATCCACGAGAGCACCCAATGCATCGCGCCTCCCTACTCGTACCGCAACGCCTTGACCGGTGGCAGCTTCGCCCCACGCCGCGCCGGCAGCACGCCGGCGAGTGCCCCCAGGACCAACGACAGGCCGAGTGCGGCGCAGATCAACCACGCGCTGAACGCCGGCTGCAGACCGGCCGACCCGGCCATTCGACTCACCGCTCCGAGGGTCAGCGAGCCGGAGATGAAGCGGCCTGCCAGCCCGCTGATGCCGGCGCCGAGAAGGATGCCCAGCACACCGCCGACGATGCCAAGCACGCTCGATTCGATCAGGAAGAGCCCGAGCACGTCACGATCCTTGGCGCCTACGGCCTTCATGATCCCGATCTCGCGCGTCCGTTCGAGCACCGACATGTACATCGTATTCATCACGCCGATTGCGCCCACGAGAAGCGAGATCCCGGCGATCGCCGACAACGTCATGTTGAGGCTCGACAGCACGCCCTTGATCTGCGCGCTCAGCTCGGAAGCAGTCGTGGTCATCACCGGCGTCCCTGCTTGGGTGAAGGCGGCACGAATCAGTTGGCTCGCCTGTTCAATGCCGGTCCCGTCGGTGACCTCGACCAACGCTTGCGTGATCGTCCCGACGCCCTCGTACAGGTTCTCCAACGCGGCGATTGGGACGAACAGGCTGTTGCGCATGTTGCCGATCGTGAACCCTCCACGCCCTTCTTCGTCCGGCTGACCCAGGATGCCGATCACCTCGAACGGCGTCGTCTCGATGACGATGTGGTCGCCAACTCCGACCACCAGGTCGTTCGCGACGCTGGCTCCAAGGACGACGACGTGCAGGTCCTCATCGGTGAACGTGCGGCCTTTGGCGATGACGTAGCCGCCGAAGTACCCGGGGAAGCTCTCCGGCATCGACGGCGTCATTCCAGACAGACGGAGGAACCCCTGCCCGTCCATGCCCTCCGACGTGACCATCGCCGTCTCGGTCCGCTGTGCGCCGGCCGCGACGACCATCGGGAGCGCCTCGAGCGCCGTCATGTCAACCGGAGACGCCTCCCCCGCACCGCCGCGCATCCCCATGAATCCGCCCATCATGCCGCCGAGCCGGCCTCCCACCTGCCCTTGACCGACTCCTTCGGCGGCTGGCGCACCCTCCGCGAGTCGATCGCCGGCCCCTTCGGGCGCCGGGAGGACGATGACCGTGTTGTACCCGATCGTCTCGAACTGCTTCTCCACCGACCGCTGCATCCCCTCGCCGATCGCGATCAGGGCCACGACGGCCGCTACACCAACGACGATGCCAAGTACCGTCAGCCACGAACGCAGCGACCGATGCCGCAGGCTCTTCATCGACAGCCTCAGGTAGTCCCGGATCACTGGGAACCACCTCCTCCGCAAGGGGCTGCGCTCCCGCCGTCTTCCTCGTCTTCGCCTCCGGCTTGACCTGGCGCATCGGCGTTCCGGGCCTCCAGTTGGCTCGCTCCATCAACAGATGAAGGCGTGGCCGCTGCGCCTTCTTCCACGTCTTCTCTTCCGGATTCACCGGAAGAGAAGACGACGCCGTCCCACAAGCTGATGATCCGGTCGGCGTGGCTCGCCACCGCCGTGTCGTGCGTGACCAGGACGATCGTCGTCCTTCGGCCGCGGTTCAGCGACTCCAGCAGGCCGATGATCTGCTCGCCGGTCGCTGAATCGAGGTTCCCGGTCGGCTCGTCCGCCAGCAGCAGATCCGGCTTGTTCGCGAGCGCCCGGGCGACCGCCACCCGCTGCTGCTCTCCTCCGGACAGCTCGCTCGGGAGGTGCCCCATCCGGTCTCCCATTCCGACCAACTCGAGGAGCTCCTTCGCGCGGACCTTTCGCTCACTCCGCGGAATCCGCTGGAAGACCATCGGAAGCTCGACGTTGTCGAACGCCGAGAGCGTCGGCATCAGGCTGAACATCTGAAACACAAAGCCGATCCTTCGGCCTCGAAGGTCGGCCAGTCCGTTCGAATCACAGTCCGCGACATCCTCGTTGCCGTGCAGGATGCTCCCCGCGCTCGGCCGGTCGAGCGCCCCGAGCAGGTACATCAGCGTGCTCTTCCCCGAGCCGGACGGTCCCATGACGGCGACGAACTCGCCGTCCTCGATCCTCAGGTCGACGCCACGCAGGGCGTGCACCTGGGTCGCACCCATCGCGAACGTGCGCGATGCGCCCTTCACCTCGATCATCGCGCCTCCCTACAGCTCGTGGCTGAATTCGACCAACTGCACCAGGTAATCCTGCTCTCCGTCCACTTCGCGCAGCATATAGACCGGGAAGAGGAGCAGCGCCTCGATCTCCGGATCGGCAAACGACATCGTGACCTTCTGGCTCGGGTAGCTCGGATGGAGGAACGTTCCCATCACGACTTCGATCCCCGCGATCGTCTCGACATCGCCGGTCACCAGGCGCGCGCCGTCGGGCAGGTAGTAGTTCTGGTTCGGTTCGACGATCACGCCACGCTCCTCGAGCGCCGAGAGCGGCGTAAGGTCGATGTTCTGCCGCACCCCTTCCTCGTCGTATCGAGCGCCGGCCGTCCCGGCGGCGCCGCTTCGGCCAAGGCCGGATCCGATGTCGTCGCGCATCAGCAGCGGCGCGTCGATCGTCTCGGTCATGTGGTAGCCGTCTCCATCGGGGACGATGTCGATCGTGTACGTCCGGACCGGTGCGTTCGGCCCCCCGCGCTGCATCTCGAACACTTCGTGCAGTGTCCCGCCGGGGTAGCCCCCGAAGCCGAACATCATGCCGCTCATCTGGACCTGTGCGACCGTCTCCGTCACCACGAAGCCGGTCACGCTGGCAGCAAGGAACAGCCCCACCGCCAGCCGAATCAAACCCTTGCGCGTCATCGGAACCCTCCCGTCCTCTCGCAGTAGCTTGGCGGAACCTCGGTTGCAGTTGCTCCCCGTCCGATCCCGCACCGTGAGCGTAGACGGGACCTTTGGACACCGTCGTCCAGACCTGTGGCAGAATCGTGAAGACACTGACGGTTGCCGCAACGCGGGTTGGCGCCTAGGATGATTGCATGAACCGACGCCTATCAAGACGCAGTCTGTGGATCTGCATCCTCGTGTCGACCGCGGCGGTCGCTGCCGGTGCGACGTCGGCCGGACACACGGTGCTTCGAGATCTGGAGTACGCCGTCGTCGACGGGATCTCTCTGAAGCTCGACCTGTACCTCCCCGATCCACGACCGACCGATCCGGTTCCGCTCGTGCTCTGGGTCCACGGCGGCGCGTGGCGCGCCGGGAGCAAGGACGGGACGTACGCGCCGAACACCCTCAGCGAGTCGTACGCCGTCGCGTCAATCGACTACCGGCTCTCCCAGACAGCCGTCTTCCCGGCCCAGATCCACGACGTCAAGGCGGCCGTCCGCTGGCTGCGCGCGCACGCGGAGACCTACGGCATCGATCCAAGCCGGTTCGGCGCGTGGGGATCGTCGGCCGGCGGGCACCTCGTCGCGCTGCTCGGGACGACATGCGACGACGAGGATCTCGAGGGAGCGGTTGGCGAGCACCTCGACCAGTCGAGCTGCGTCCAGGCGGTGTGCGACTTCTTCGGACCGACCGACTTCCTCGCCCTGCTCGAGCAGCGCGGCGCGAGCACGCGCCGTCCGATGCCCGAGGACCTGCTCCTCGGCGGATCGGTCGAGGAGAACGAGGCGCTGGCGCGGCTTGCCAGTCCGATCTATCACGTCGACGCGGACGATCCTCCGTTCCTGATCATGCACGGAGGCGACGATCCGACGGTGCCGATCGCGCAGTCGATCGCGTTCGCCGAGGCACTTCGCGCCGCTGGCGTCGACTCGACGCTGATCGTCATCGACGGGGCCGGGCATGGCTTCCCGCGCGAGCACTTGGTTCACGTCAAGCCGTGGTTCGATGAGCGCCTGCTCGCGGCGGACCCGAACGCGTAGCGGCTCGGCGGAAGACCGGAGCACCGAGAGGTACACTTCCCCCTCAAGGAGGCGACATGGCAAGCGCACGCATCACCGTGATCAAGAAGGCGTTTCACAAAGACGTCATCGACGAGCACCTCCCACACCTGAGCGGCGAAGCCGGGATCTGCTCGGTCTTCGAGGTCGGGCAGACATTCGAGGTTGAAGGCCCGTTCGGATCGAAGCCTGAGGGGTTCTGCGACTGGGCGTGGAGCGACATCCGGAAGGTCGTCGCACTGACGATGATGGGCGCGAACCCGACCCCGGGCACCGAGTTCCCCTGCTGCAGCGACGGCCTGAGGCCGGTGACGTTCCGGATCCAGCGGATCGAGGGCTAGGCATGCCGAAGGCCAAGATCACGGTCCTGAAGCGGACATTCCAGCAGGACATCCTCGACGAGCACATCCGGGACGAGGCGTTCAAGGCGAGCTTTGGGAAGTGCTTTGTGTTCGAGGAAGGGCAGACCTTCGTCTCGACGGACTGGCCCACGATGCCCGAGGGCTTCTGCGAGCGGGCGTGGCCGGACATCCGCCACGAGGTCGCGATGGTCATGTACGGCGCGTCGATCCCGTGGGTCGCGGATCCCGGTTTCACGATCACGTGCTGCAACGACGGCCTTCGCCCGGTCATCTTCAAGATCGAGCGGACGGACGACTAGTCGGAGGGACGAACGCGTGCCGAAGACCACGAGCGCACCGGCGACCGGCGCGGATTGGGTGACGCGGTTTCCCATCTACTACGGTTGGGCGATCCTCGCCGCCGGCACCGTCGGGGTGACCATGACGTCGCCCGGGCAGACGTACATCGTCTCGATGTTCATCGAGCCGATCATTCGAGACCTAGGACTCAGCCGTTCGGTGGTCAGTACGCTGTACATGATCGGGACAGTCGGGAACGCCGTTTTGCTCCAGGTCATCGGGGTCGGTCGAATCATCGACCGCCGCGGGCCTCGCGTCGTCGCCCTCCTCAGCGCGGTGTTGCTCGGAGGCGCCTGCATCTACATGGGGTTCGTCTCGACGGCGATGATGCTCGTCATCGGCTTCGTCGCACTGCGCTTCTTCGGTCAGGGCAGTCTGAGCCTTGCCAGCAGCACGATGATCAACCAGTGGTGGGTCCGCCGACGGGGGACCATCCGCGGCCTGCAAGGCAGCGTGACGGCGGCTATCACGAGCGTCCTGCCGGGGCTCGTCATCGCGCTGATCGGTGCTGTCGGCTGGCGATCGGCGTACGTCGTCTTGGGTGGAGCATCGATCGCGCTGATGGCGCCGATCGCGTTCCTTCTGTTCCGCCGGCGCCCGGAGGATCACGGACTGCTGCCCGACGGGCGCACCGCCGGCAAGGGGCTTGACGAAGAATCGTCTGCGGGTACGGAAGCCAGCTTCACTCTGGGACAAGCGCTCCGGACGCCGCTGTTCTGGATGCTCGCCTGCGGCACGGCCACGATGTCGATGCTCGGGACGGGACTGATCTTCCACATGGCGAGCATCGTCACCGATCAGGGGCTGGCCGCGTCGATCGCCGCGGCGGTGTTCGTTCCGTTGGGCCTCACGCAGGCGATCCTCCGGCTCCCGATCGGCGTGGTCGTCGATCTGGTTTCTCCGAAGATCGTTCTGGCCGTCGGCCTCGTTCTCCAGGCCATCGTCCTCTGGATGGCGCCTCGACTGACCACGACGACAAGCGCGCTCGTTTACGGCGGCGTCTTCGGGGCGATGCAGGTCGCCTGGGGAGCCACCGGCGCAGTGATGTGGGCGAAGTACTACGGCCGCCTACACCTGGGCAGTATCACCGGCGCCGCCGTCTCGATTGCGATCGTCGGCACGGCCCTCGGGCCGCTGGCGATGGGACTGGCCCGTGATCTGATGGGCACGTATGCGACCTTCTTCAACCTCTCCGCATTCCTTCCGCTGGCGCTCGCCGTCGGCTGCCTGGTCGTTCGCCCACCGGCCGCTGCGCCTTCGCCCACGGGCTGAGAGTGGTTCCTACTTCTCCTCGCACGACGGAAAGGGCCGGCAGCGCATCACCGCTCGGTACCACCTCGTCCGTCCATCCGGTACGATCGGTCCATGCACGCGGAATCACGCAACGAAGAGCTGCGAATCGGCCTCGCCCTCGGCTCCGGCGGGGCCCGCGGTGCGGCGCACACGGGAGTGCTGCGTGTTCTCGAGCGTGAGGGGATCGAAGTCTCCGCCGTCGCCGGGTCGAGTATCGGTTCGCTGGTCGGCGCGGCGCACGTCGCCGGCATCCCGGTCGAGCAGATGGAGCGAGAATGGCTTCAGACCGATGCCCACCGGCTGTTTCGCACCTTCCTGCCGACGTTTCCGCGAGCCGGGCTCAGCACGGGGAACGAGCTGCACAGGTTGCTCTGCGACCTCCTCGGAGAGGGAACGATCGAAGATCTCCCGATTCCGTACGCCGCGGTCGCATGCGATATCGACACGGGAGAGACGATCGTTCTCGACCGCGGTCCGCTCGTCGACGCGGTCCGCGCATCGACAGCGATCCCGGGCATCTTCCACCCGGTCCGACGCGGTGAACGGCTGCTCGTCGACGGTGGCCTCGTCAACCCGGTCCCGATCCAGACGTGCCGGGAGCTCGGCGCCGACTTCATCATCGCCGTCGACATCACGCCGACGCCCCAGCCGACCACGTCGTCGGTACAGAAGGCGTGGTCCCGCATCGGCGAGCAGATTCACGACGGGCTCTCGCAACGAACATGGATTCCGAACAGCCTCACCGAGCTGCTCGAATCCGTCTTCCGGGAGCCGTCGCGCGAACAGCGGCCGCTGCCCGGGCTGTACAGCATCCTCAACCAATCGATCTCGATCCTCGTGCAGGAGATCCTGCGGCAGAAGCTGATTCTCGATCCCCCCGATCTGCTGATCCGCCCCGACCTGTCGATGTCGTTCATCGGCTATCTCGAGGCGGCCGAGGGGATCGACCGCGGCGAGGAGGCGGCCGAAGCAGCGATGCCCGAGCTGCGTCGGCTTCTCGCGGAGAAAGCGAGCCGGCCGAGGATGTAGCCGATCCGGCGATCAAGGCCGTGGTTGCCGCCATGCCGTCCGATGCGGCATCATCCTCTTCGAGGTGACTCGATGATCGTTCGCAGACCCGCCGCTGCCGTGCTCGCCCTGATTCTTGTCGCCGTGTTCGCTGCGTTCGCCACTGCCGAGGAGCAACCGGACGTCCTCGTCTTCTACCGCGACGAGTGCAACGACTGCCGCCACATGGACGAACTCCTTGACGAGCTGCTTGTTCTCTACCCCGAGCTGTACGTCACACACGTCGAGGAGACGGAACCCGGGGCATCTGACCTGATGTGGGCCCTGTCGGCGGAGTACGGCATCTTCCCCACGAAGTTCCCCGTCATCTTCGTCGGCGATCAGGTCATCGTCGGCGTCGGCCGCGACAGAGAGCTGCAGCTGCGTTCGGCCGTCCGGGCGTGCATCTTCGACGGCTGCCCCTCGCCGCTGTCGCGGCTGCAAAGGGCGCCGTTCCCGCTCACGACCGTCGCGATCATGGCCGTCATTGTTCTGACCGTCGCCCTCCTGTTGTTGATGTAGGCCGATGATCGCCGTCACGATCGACCGCATCACGATCTCGTATTCCGCCACGCCCGTCGTGACCGACCTCTCGTGGGAGATCCACGACGATCGGATCGTCGGCTTCGTCGGGCCGAACGGGTGCGGGAAGAGCTCGATCCTCAAAGCGATCGTCGGTGAGGTCTCCCCCGGCGGAGGCACGATCGCCCGCCGAAGCGGCCTGACGATTGGCTACCTTCCGCAGGCACTCGCGTTCCCCCCGGACAGCTGCGTCTTCGGCGCGGTCCGCAGCGGAGCCGAGCCACTGATCGAGGTCGAGGAGGCGCTCGGCCAGGTCGAACGTCGGCTATCCGATCCGGCCGTCTACGATGACGAGAAGGCACTGTCGGCAGTCCTTCACGCGCAGGAAGAGCTGCTCGAACGCTATGACCACCTCGGCGGGCCTGGCCTCGAGGCGAGGATCCGCTCGATCCTGAGCGCCCTCGGATTCCGCGAGCCCGACTTCGATCGTCCGGTCGACGAGCTCTCCGGCGGTCAGCGGAAGCTTGTCGGCCTCGCCGCGCGCGCCGTCAGCCAGCCGGACGTTCTCCTCCTCGACGAGCCGGACAACCATCTCGATCTGAGCGGCAAGCAGTACTTGGAGCAGTTCCTGCGCGCGTATCCGGGCGGGGTCGTACTCGTCTCGCACGATCGGTACCTCCTCGACCTTGTCGTCGACGAGATCGTCGAACTCGAAGGAGAGAGCCTGACTCGCTTCCCGGGCAACTACTCTGAGTACGCAGTGGAGAAGGAACACCTCTACGCGCGCCAGGAGCAGCGGTTCGCCGACCAGCAGAAGGAAATCCACCGGCTCGAGCAATCCGCGAAGCGGCTGATGACCTGGGGCGCCGTCTACGACAACGAGAAGTTCATCAAGCGTGGGAAGGCGATCCTCAAGCGACTCGAGCGCATGGATCGCGTCGAGCGGCCGCACCAGGAGCGCCGGATGCACTTGCGGCTCGCCGGCTGGCGCGGGAGCACGAAGGTCCTCGAGATCAAGGGGCTCGAGAAGTCGTTCCCGTCGACCGCGGAGCCCGGCCCGGTTCACGAAATCCTGCGCGGTCTCGATCTGCTCGTCCGGCACGGGGAGCGGGTCGGTCTCGTCGGAGCAAACGGCTCCGGGAAGTCGGTCCTCTTCCGCACGATCCTCGGGGAAGAGGGGCCGACGCGGGGCTCGGTCGCCCTCGGACCGAGCGTGCGAACCGGCTACTACGCCCAGGAGCACGAGACGCTCGAACCCACGCGGTCGTTGATCGACCACCTCCGGTACGCCGCCGGCGTCTCGGAGGAGTCGGCGATGCGGACGCTGCTTCGCTTCGCATTCACCTACGATCAGGCACGCCGGCCGGCCGGCGATCTCTCCGGCGGCGAACGGAGCCGTCTTCAGCTGGCGCTGATCGTCCTCTCCGGCGCAAACTTCCTCCTTCTCGACGAGCCGACAAACAACCTCGACATCCGGTCGGCCGAGATCCTCGAGGAAGCGCTGGAATCGTTCGAGGGGGCCGTTCTCGTCATCTCCCACGACCGGTACTTCCTCGATCGCGTCGTCGACCGGATCGCCGATTTGGAGGACGGGACGTTGACGAGTCATGTCGGCGGCTACAGCGAGTACGCCGCGCGAACCCGTGACGCCAACTCACCGAACGGCCGAAAGGACCCCCGATGAAGATCGCCCTCGTCTCCGACACCCACATCCCGGCGTCGCTCGACCGCCTGCCGAGCGAACTCCTCACCCAGCTTGAAGCGGTCGACGCAATCCTGCACGCCGGCGATCTGGTCAGTCTGGACCTTATCGAGACGCTACGAGAGATCGCGCCGACGATCGCCGTCGCGGGGAACATGGATCCGCCCGAGGTCACGGCGGTCGTCCCCGATCGCGCGTTCGTCCGCTTCGCCGGACGAACGATCGGCGTCAAGCACGGCCATCAGCGTCACGCGCTCCAGGACCGCTACATCGGCCTCGGCTACGACACGCCGGAGATGGATCTCTTCTACCAAGCGATGGCCGAGCAGCTGCCCGACGCCGAGATCATCGTCTTCGGCCACTTCCACGAGCCGCTCGTCAAACAATGGCGCGATCGGTTGTTCGTCAACCCGGGCTCGGTGCTCCGGACGCAAGGTCGGTCGACGTTCGCGTTCCTCGAACTCGGGAGCAAGGTCGAGGTCCGGATCGTCGAACTGACCTGCTCCGAGTAGCACTCGACGTCCCTCGATAACTCGGCTCCTCCGCCGTTTGAGACAGGCTCCACTCCGTTGAGGCAGTGGTCTTCGAGCGGACAACGCGGTAGACTATTCCATCATGGAATATGGGCATCGCTCGCGCGGTCTCGCGGTCGAATTCGCCGTCCTCGGGCATCTCGTCGAAGCGCCGATGCACGGCTACGAGCTACGCGACCGCCTGGCGGCCGGGCTCGGTGTCGTGTGGCGGATCGCCTCGAGTCAGCTGTATCAGGTCCTCCATCGGTTGGACGAGCAGGGTTGGGTGTCGTGCACCGTCGAGACGCCCTCGGCCGGGCCTTCGAGAAACGTCTACCGCTCGACAAGCACGGGGGACGTGGCGTTCTGGGACTGGGCGACGTCCCCGGTTCGGCACGTCCGGCAGATCCGGATCGAGTTCCTGGCGAAGGTCTACTTCCTCCGCCGGCTCGCCCCGGATCGGATCGGCGCCCTCATCGACGGTCAACTCGACGTTCTTCGGGAGCTGTATGGACATCTGAGCGGACGCGAGCGAGTCGGATCGGACGAGGCGGACCTCGGGCGGCTCGCCGCATCGTATCGGCGGAGCCAGATCGCAGGAACGATCCGCTGGCTGGAAGAGCACGAGCAGGATCTCGTAGCGGGAGAGGAGAACACGTGAGGAAGCACTCAAGGAGCCAATTTCATTGGCTGCTGATCGGAACGCTCGTCGTCGCATGTGCCACGGGCGCAGGGCCAGCACTGGCTGAGAGCGCAACCCAGGTTGTCGATCAGACCGGACGGACGGTCCGGATCGAGCAACCGGTCGAGCGGCTCGTCTCGGTCTACGGGCCGGGCACGTTCACCGTCTACGCGCTCGGCGCGGCGGACCCGTTGGTGATGGCGTGGTACGTCGGTGTGAAGGCGATCGAGCGGGCGTCGGAGGCGATGCTCCGGCTCGAGCCGCGGATCGAGGACCTCCTCGCTTTCGGCGATCCGAACGTCGAGGAGGTCCTCGCACGTGGTGTGCAGCTGATCCTCGTCGACGGCTCAAGGCACGGTGCGTTCGCCGATCAGATGACCGATCTCGGCGTTCCGGTCATCCGCTACATCGTCGAGACGCCCGAGGCACTGGCGGAGTCGGTCATGATCACCGGAGCGGCGCTCGGAGCCGACGCCCTCACGCGGGCGACCCGCTTCGTCCGTGACTACACCCGGGTCTTCGACGCGGTGGCGGACGACCTGGAAGGTGTTGCCCCGGACCGACGAGCCCGCGTCCTCTTCCTTGGGACCGATCCGCTGCAGGTGGCAAGCGGCGACATGTACCAGACCCACCTGATCGAGGCGGCCGGAGGGATCTCGGTGTCCCGCGAGCTCACCGGCTACTGGAACGAGGTCAACCTCGAGCAGATCCTGCTGTGGAACCCCGACGTCGTCGTCATTCCCCCGTACGGTCCGGTCCAACCGGCCGACCTGCTGGAGAACCCGGACTGGGCGGCGGTCGGCGCCGTGCGGAACGGCCGCGTTCACCGGATGCCGCGGGTGATCGCCCCGATGGACACACCGGTGCCCGAATCGCTGCTCGGCGTCGCATGGATGGCGACCCTGTTCCATCCCGACCTCATCAGCATCGATCTCGCGGCCGAGGTCGAGCGCTTCTACTCGATCTACTACGAGATCGCACTGACCGACGCCGAGCTGGAACACCTGACCGGCCGATGAGCACTTCGCGGCGGCGGGCGGCATGGATCCTCGTGCTCGCTCCACCGATCCTGTTCCTCGTGTCCCTGCTGATCGGGCGATACGGCGTGCATCCGGGCGACGCGTTTCGCGCCCTCTTCGGACTCGGCGAGGTCGATGATGTCCTCCGCTCGCTGATCCTCCGCGTTCGGTTGCCGCGAGCGCTCGCCGCCGCCTGCATCGGCGCGAACCTCGCCGTCTGCGGCGCCGCATTCCAAGGGTTGTTCCGCAACCCGCTCGTCGATCCTCGGATCCTCGGCGTCAGCTCAGGCGCGGCGTTCGGCGCCGCGCTTGCCCTGCTGTTCTCCGCCGGCGTCGCCGCCATCCAAGGCTCGGCGTTCGTGTTCGCGCTGGCCGCCGTCGGTCTTGTCGCCGCCGTCGGCTGGCGGTTCGGCTCCTCGACACTGGTGATCGTCATCGGCGGGATCCTCGTGTCCGCCCTGTTCGACGCCCTCCTCGGCCTCGTCAAGTACGTCGCGGATCCGCTCAGCAACCTCCCCGCGATCACGTATTGGCTCCTCGGAGGTCTGAACGGCAGCCGGTGGGCGATCCTCCCGCCGCTGATCGCGATCACCGGCGTCGGGATCGCGTTCTTCGTTCTCCTCCGGTGGCGGCTGAACCTCCTGACACTGTCCGACGCCGAGGCGACGACGCTCGGCGTCCGTGTCCGCCCGCTTCGGATCGTCGTGATCGTGGTCGGAACGGTGATGGTCGCCGCGTCGGTGGCGGTCGGTGGGATGATCGGGTGGGTCGGGCTGTTCGTCCCCCACGTCGCGCGGGCTTGGGTCGGACCGGATCACAAGGCGCTGATCCCGGCATCGGCGGCCATCGGGGCGGCGACCCTGCTTGCTCTCGACACGATCGCGCGGACGGCGCTGCCGAGCGAGATCCCGCTCGGGATCCTCACCGGCCTGATCGGCGTTCCGGCGTTCTTCCTCCTCTTCCTTCGATTCCTTCGGGCGCGGGGGGAGGTCCGATGAATCTCGTCGCCGATCGGATCTGCTACGCGTACCGCAGCGGAACCGACGTCCTCCGCGACGTCTCGCTGACGGTCGAGACGGGCAAGTGCTTGTTCGTCCTCGGTGCGAACGGATCGGGCAAGACGACGCTCCTCGACTGCCTGAGCGGAGTGCGTACGCCCCGTTCCGGGCACGTCACCGTCGGCGGGGATCGTCTGACGGATCTGACTGCCAGGGATCGGGCCAGGAGGATCGGCGTCGTCCCCCAGCTGCACGAGCCGGTCTTCTCCTACACGGTCGGGCAAGCGGTCCTGATGGGAAGGGCTCCGCACCTCGGTCTGTTCGCCCGCCCCGGGCGCGCCGACCGGAACGCCGTCGCTCGGGCGCTCGACGTGGTCGGCGCTGCGGGTCTGCATGATCGCCCGTACACCGGAATCTCCGGCGGCGAGCGACAGCTCGTCCTGATCGCGCGAGGTCTCGCGCAAGGGGCCAGCTGTCTCCTGATGGACGAGCCGGCAGCGCATCTCGACCCGCATCATCAGCACGACGTCCTCCACGTCGTCCGGCAGCTCGCGGATGAGGGGTTCTCCTTCGCCGTCACCTCGCACCATCCGAACAACGCCCTCCTCTACGGGGACGAGGTCGCCTTCCTCGTCAACGGAGTATCGACCGTTCGCGGAGCTCCCGGCGTCGCGGTCACCGAGGAAACCCTACGAACGGCCTACGGAATGGAGTTCGAGATCGTCCGCGGAGCAGACGGTGCACGCGCCGCCCTGCCGCGCATGCGGTCACGGCACGACGCGTCGTAGAGTCCGAACCTGCCGAGATCGGCTACGGGAACTCGTACGTCCCGCCGACTCCTGCGGTCAGGTCGCCGACGCCGGTGAAACCTCCCCAGGCGTAGAGCGTCAACCCGTCGAACCCGACCTCGATCTCGATCCGCTGTTGAGCCAGGCCGAACGGGTTCAGCTCGAAATCGGTTTCGGCAGTCACCGTGATGATCCCCAGACGGAGAGCTACGTCGAGCCAGAGCCGCGTATCGCCGGCCGGCAGGATGAACGTCGAGGCCCCGAGGTCGACGGTCAACTGCCCGTCTTCCAGCTCGAGGTCGAGGGCGCGGATCTCCGCTCCGGCCCAAACGGTGGTGCCGAAGCCGGGAATCCCCAAATCGAACGCTCCCCACGCAGTGAAGATCCCGTAGGAGGCGTCGATGTCGAGCGACAGCCCGGCGTCGAGCGCCGGAAGAATCTCGAAGACAGCCCCCGCGTCGACCGCAACCGCGAAGCCCTCCCCGCTCATGTCGAGAAGCCCGACACCGGCAAACAGGTTCAGGCCCGCGAAGTCGAATGGGACAACGTCGATGATCGCTGTGCCGCGCAGGTCGAAGACGCTGAGCGTGGCCTCGACCGTGCCCGTGCACCTCGCCGTGAACGCGGGAAGAAACCCGATCTCCGTCAGGGCACCGAGGCTCCATCCGCCCAGATTCCAGTCGAGATCGACCCAAAGGTCGCCTGCGAATGCAGGCAGGAATGCCAGTTCGGCTCCGACGGCCCCGGAAAGCCCCGTTTCCTCATCCGCCCATCCGCCGACTCCTACGGCCGCCACCACGACGAACAACAGCAACACCACCTTGGTTCGAACCATACCATCCCCCTCATCGAGCAGATGGTCGCCATCGTAGGGCGAGCCGTTTGGGCCTGTCAACCGGCCGATGCCGCTGGAGACAGCGTCCGATCACTGCGCCCGGTAGTGGGCGTCGGCCGCCTCGATGAACTCAGCGAGCGTGCGGCCAGCGAGCGTGTCGATCTTCATGTCGGCCCCGGGGAACGTTAAGTGCCTCGTCACGCGGTTCGGAACGACAACGCAGAACAGCCCCGCGGCCTTAGCGGACGCGACGCCGTGGCCGGAGTCCTCGAACGCGAGGGCCCGATCCGGTCGGACGCTCAACCGGGCGAGAGCGAGCCGGTAGAGATCCGGGGCGGGCTTCGTCGCCGCCACGTCATCGGCGGACGCGATCGCCTCGAACCGATCGAGCAGGTCGAGCCGGTCCAGATGACCGACGACCCACGCGCGCTCCGAGCTCGACGCGACCGCCAAGCGAATCCCCCGCTCCGCGGCATCGTCGATCAGCTCGCGAACGCCGGGCATCGCTGTCTCGTCGGCCAGGAGTTCGAGCTCGCGGGCCGTTCTTCGTTCGCGGAGGGCGTCCCGATCGATCGATCGGCCGAGATGCTCCTCGAGCAGCTCGTACGCCTCCACCGGGTCAGCGGAGGATCCGACCATCTCTGCCCAGGTAGCCGCAGCAACGGAGAGTCCGTGCGCCGCGTAAACCGACTCCCAGGAGCGGCGGCAAGGAGTCTCGGTATCGAGAATCAGCCCATCGAAGTCGAGAACCACGGCTTCGATCATCGCAAGCGCCACCTCCTGGTCGGCACGGATCCGCCGGAACGACGGATCGCAAGCATATCACCCGGTGGCGGCATCGCCAATCGGACCAACCGGAGCGGCCTGAGAGCCGCGGCGGCTACGTGACGAGGACGACCAGCTGCGCGCTGCTCATGGCGCCATCGTCATCGATGACGTATAGCGTAACGACGTAAGTCCCCGCCACGGCGTAGGTGTGCGAATAGACACCGGCCCTAGCCGGCCCACCGGCCTGGTACGACCCGTCGCCGAAGTCCCACGCAACATGGACGATCGAGCCGCTCGGGCTCGGATCGACCGACTCGTCGACGAATGACACCGACTCGCCAGTGCCGATCAGGTCGGCCGGCGGCGCGAAGGCAGCGACCGGATCGCTGTTTCGGACATCCACCGTCCGATTGAACGCGGCCGATTTTGCCCCGTCATCGTCCGTCACGACAAGCGTCACGATGTAGGTACCATCGTCGTCGTAGGAGTGGCTCGGATTCGGCTCCTCCGAAGACGTCCCGTCTCCGAACTCCCACGCCCAGTGCGTGACCTCGCCGTCGAGGTCATCCGATGCATCACGGAGTTCGACGAGTCCCACATCGCTTCCCGGGTCGCCCATGATCGAGAACCCAGCAACCGGTCGTCGGTTCATCACTGTGACTTCAACGGCATCCGACACGGCAGCTTGACCGCGGTCGTCGGTCACGCGGACCCGGATCTCGGCCACGCCGTCCTCCTCGAACACCCGAGAGAACTTGGAGTGCTCCGTCACTTCCTCGAAGGCTCCATCTCCATCGAGATCCCACTCGTAGAGGACGACCGACGCATCGGCGGACGCGGAGGCGGTCAGGGTGACGACGACGCCCGTCTCGACCGAGGCGTGCGTGGACTCGAGCGACACAGCGAGGTCGTCCGCAGCGTTCGCCACCTCGTCTCCGAAGTCGATCGCGCCCGCTCCGCCGCCCGCGGCACTTCCCAGGGCTTCGACAGCGGCCCCCCCGATCGGCTCGGCGGAGAGAACCTCCGCCTTCGACTCCACTCCACCAAGGGCGGTCACTCCGACCGCCAGAACGATCAAGATCGCACCCAAGACTCGCTTCATTTCCATCACCGTCCTTCTGGACCGCCTACAGTGTTGCGCTTCCATGTGGGCGAGAGGGGGCGACCGTGTGACGGGAGTATGAAGGCGCGGGTCAATCCATCGTGCGAACGGGAGCCCGGATGCAAAACGGCGCGACGCGCGGGGTTCCGCGCGCCGCGCTCTCTGCGGACAGGATGTCCGGTTCGTCTGTTGAGATCCCTAGGAGACGGCTTCGACGTCCAGGGCCTGGGGGCCTTTCTGGCCCTGCCCCAGGGTGAATTCGACCTTCTGGCCATCGCTCAGGGTCTTGAACCCCTCGCCACGGATGGAGCTGAAGTGCACGAAGACGTCCTCGCCGCCCTCACGCTCGATGAAGCCGAAGCCCTTGCTGTCGTTGAACCACTTCACGGTACCGGTTTCGCGGTCGGACATTCCTACCAATCCTCCTCTATGTTGGGAGCCTTAGCGAAGCAGAGCGCTCTCACTGGACCTCGCAACATGGACTCCATGGAAGCGACTGCAAACTACCAACAACATGGAGTGTATCCGCACGAGGCGGACCGGCGCAAGGCGCCGAACCAAGGCACTTCGAACGCTCTCGCCCGATACTCGCAGCCGCCCTATCCTCCGAGCTCGACCTCCAACTCCACTGCGTGGAGCGCTCCGGACTCGAGGGACGCGGCGAGGGAGAACTCCAACGATGCGTCGAGACGGACGGAGATCTCGGCCACCGTCCGATCCCAATCCCGGACCCTCGACGGATCGACGGAGAGCGCCCACAGCGCGACCTCGACCTCCCGATCGCATCGACCGTCCACGTCACACCCGACTCCGACGGCCCGACCGTACGCCTTGTGCCCGGTCACGGACTTGTTTCGTCCCGGATCGAAGCTCGTCCGGCTCTCGACCCAGACACCGTTCCACGCCGCCTCGAACCCCAAGCCGGTGACGCGCAGTCCCTCGAGGTGCAGCAAATCCGTCAGCACGGCCTCTCCGAGTAGCTCGATCGAGGCTGAGGCTCCCTCACAAGACGCCAGCGTTTCCATCTCCGACTCGAATGACACGGTGCGACCGTCGGCCGTCCAGCGAGCGTCCACATCGATCGCCAGCCAGGGCGGGACCGTGAAGGCCGTTTCGACGTCGAGCCGTTCGAATCCCCGTTTCGCGGTGAAGCGCGCATCTACGTCAATCGGGATGTCCTCGACCTCGAGGGACACCGCGGCGTCGAGCCGGTAGAAGTCGACGCAGAACCGCTTCGACGCGCCGAGGCGCACAGCGATATCGATCTCACAGCCGGCGACCTCCCACGCCGTCTTCAGATCGGTCCAGCAGCGAGTGGCGTACAGATCGAAGTCGCATTTCGCGTCGATCCCCGCCGCCTCGATCCAGGCCTCGAGCGACAGCTTGGTGAACGTACGCATGACCGGATCCCATCGGATGGCTGCGCCGATCCTGCCCAATTCCGCTTCGAAGGACGCCTCGACCTCGACTCGATCCCACACCGACTCCTCGAACGCTATCTCGCACCCGATATCCCACCCCACGCGCGACCAGGCAACGGCCAGCTCTCCCTCCATCTCCCACTTCGCCGCGCCGGCGTCGTAGATCAGAAGCATCTCCCAATCCGCTTCGAACGCGACCGCCACCGCTCCAAGCGCAACGAGTAGGAGGCCTCCAAAGAGGTATCCGAGCCGTAGGGCCCGAGGCGACCGGCCGGGAAGCGCGTCCGCGCGCGAAAGAAAGATCATCACACATCTGAGAATACCTTATCGTTACGATGAGGACAAGAGGGCCAGGGCGGCGGCCGTCTTCGGACGTGCTCAGGGGAAGTCGCTACGTGCCTGGCTACTCCGTCCGAATCAGCCACTCCTTGTGCAGGAAGTCGCAACTACAGCCGGCGACGGCCTCCTCGTACGGAAGTCGCCCCTCGCCGGCAAGGACCGCCCGGAAGTAGGAGACGCGGTTGTCGATCGCCTCCCGGATCGCATCCTCCTCCGCCAGAGCGACACCGTGGCTGAGCAGGAGCGTGCGCGAACCGATCTCCGCAAGCGCGCCCAAGGACCGGATGTGATCCTCGATCAGGTCGTACGCAGCCCACGGCAAGATGTCCTGCCCGGCGTTCGACGTCATGATGTTGTCCGCCACGTGGACGAAGCGATCGTCGATGAGGGTGTACATCGAGCACGGGGAGTGGCCCGGCGCGAGCCGAAAGGTGAGGCCAAACGGTCCGAACGTGACCGTCGCACCGTTGCCGACCGGATCGGTCGGCGTGAACGCAAGCCGCTCCTCGGCCTCGGTGTACAGCCGCAGCGTCTCCTCGCACCGCACGCTGCCGTATGTCGTGCATCGCGGGAGCACCTTCAGGCCCATCACGTGATCGGGGTGGAAGTGGGAGAGGACCACCGTCGCCAACTCGAACCCGCGGCGCGTCAGATCGGCATACGCGGCTGCCGCCTGCTCCTCGTACGCCGTGTCGATCAGGAGAGCACGCCCGGCCTCCTCATCGAGCAAGGCGGTGAGATTGAACCCGTAGTGCTTCCCCGACTCGGGCTCGAAACGGTACTGGACGATCCGCTCGACGATCTGCAGTCTCTCCACGCGGCATCACCTCGGCGTTATCATACTCCGGTCAACGGGGGGCGCCATCCTGGCATGCGCTCGAGATCAGTAGACGCCTAGGTCCGTTCCGCAGATGACCTCGCCGTCGTATCGCTCTCGGATCTCGCGCAGGAGATCCGCCTGCGAATCGCCGTGGAACAGCAGGTGCACCAACAGCAGCAGCTCCGGCTTCACGATCGCGGCGACTTCGGCCAAGTCCCTTGCCGTCGTGTGAACGGCCGTGTGGTACGCGCGCCATGCCGGCTCACGCCGGGCCAGTCCCGCAGTCGATTGCACTTCGTGAACCAGAACGTCACACCCGGCGTAGGCTCTCTCCCATCCGTCGAACAACGCCGTGTCACCGGAGATCACGATCACCCGATCGGAGGTCGTGAATCGATACCCGTAGGCCGGCCATGATCCGTGGTGCACCGCGAATGCCTCGACGGTGACGCGGCCGTCTTCGAGGACGACACCCGGTTCGATCTCGACGGCCTCGACCTGGTGCCCGGTCCGATTCGCCGGCTCGAGCCCGTCGAGCCGCTCCCGCACGTCCTCCCGATACGCGGCCAGCACGTGCTCTGTCATCTGCTTCAGTCCGGTCGGCCCGTAGACTCGAAGCGGCCGGTCCCGACCAAGGACCCATGGAGTGAGGATCAGGTCGGGATACCCTGCGGTGTGATCCGAGTGCAGATGGGTCAAGAAGGCGCACTCGAGCCGCGGCGGGTCGAGGGCCACGATCCCCTTCCCGCACGCCGCCGCGGCGCGTCGGACGACGCCCGGGCCGAAGTCGACCAGATATGCGGTTTCGTCGACTACCACGGCGACCGCCGGCCCCGCCCGCTCCGGATCGGCGTTCGGCGTGCCCGACCCGAGAAGGACGATCCGGGTCCTCCGTTTCGGCGTGTCCCGCATGTCGGCCTCCCGCCGCCAGTCTATCCGAGGCGAGGCGCCCGGACACCGGGCGGCATGATGTCAGGGGGATCGACGAAGCTCCCTCGTTCGGGTGATCTCAACCAATCCGAGCAACCGCAGGGACACAAGGGAGACCGCGCCGCTTGCGGGAGCACGGGCGCCCTCCCGCGCTGCGCCGTGGCGGGCTTGCGCCGCGCGCCGCGACCTCGCGGTCGGGACAGGGAGCACGTGCGGGCCTCCCCACGACGTGTCCTGTGCTGCGATGCTTCCCACGGTAATTGTCAACATCGGTGACCTCCTCAGGCGGCCCTTTCTCCACAATGGAGATAAGGTGTGCCTTAGTATACATATAAGGTGCACCTTGTCAACCCTATACGCCACTTGAGAGGGCGGAGAGACAGGGAACGGCCTTGACACAAGAGTTTTTGGACCTACAATACAAGGAGAGCCCGAACCCCTAGGAGGAGACTCTATGGTGATCAAAGCGCGACTTACACTGATTCTTAAGGCCGATGATGTCACGGTGGCCGAGTCCGACGATCCGGAGATCTGGCAGGCGGCGTTCGAGGCGATTCAGGCCGGACTCGGTGGGAGCCCCCTGCGAAGATCGGAGGAGGAACTCGCCGAGTGGGTTCCCGAGGAGGAGCGCGTGGCGATTCGATCGCTCGCAACGGAGCTCGGGATTGCCGTCAAGGACATTCTCGCGTCCTGCCATCCGCGGACCATGCCGCCGTACCTGTTTCTCAATCGCCGGTATTGGGAGGCATTCAAGCGCCAAACCCCCGAGCGGGGGCGCCATTCGGTGAGCAACGCCGTTCTCGCGATGACGCTGCTGCTGCTGTGGGCGGAAAAGATCAACCTCGACCGCGTCGCGCTTCGCGACGGAATGGCCGTTCTTCGCGCGATCTCCGCCGGGGACGAGCACGCCAGCCGTGCCGTCGACAACTGCTCCTGGCTTCAGCGATCAGCGGGGCGCATCGTGATCAATCCCGACGAGATCTCCAAGGCCATCACCGTCGCGCGCGCCTTCTGCCTACAGCAGACGCCTGAATGGCCGGACGAGAAGCCCGCCGCCCCACCGCCGGTCCCGCCCCGACCGTAGAGGACCGCTTGTCAGCCGCACGTGTCGCAGCCGGCGACGAGCACCGTGCGAACGGAACGGTTCTCCGTGCCGTCGTCGTCGACGACTGTCAGTGTCACCTGGTACTCGAGCCGTTGTGGAAAGGTGTGCTCGACGCGAACGCCGAGCGCCGTCGACCCGTCACCGAAGTCCCATCGATACTCGACGATGCTCCCGTCCGGATCGAACGATTCGGATGCGTCGAAGGCAATCGGGTGATCACGCGGCGCACCGTACGGGGAGTAGTGGAACTCCGCGTGCGGAACGCGATTCAATACCCGAACGATCAGTTCATCGACCGCCGCCCGTCCGTCTTCGTCGACCACACTCAAGGTCACGACGTAGTCGCCCTTCTCCTCGAAGGTGTGGGCGGTAGTCGCTTCGCTCGACGTCATTCCGTCCCCGAATGCCCATCGGTAGGACGCAATCGGCGAGGACCACCCCGAGGAACGAGCCCCGTCGAACGTCACCTCGAGCGGCGGAAGCCCCTCGCGCGGGTCGGCGGTTCCCACCGCGACAGGCCCCCGAATGGGGGAACAGCCGACGAGGAGAGCCGTCGCCGCAGCAGCGATCAGCAGCCCAGCTCTGAAGTACGTCACGATACCTCCCTCGACGTCACGGCAGCCGGTCATCCGGCGCCACATCGAGGGTAGGCGCCCCCGTGATGCGCACGTGTGCCCGATGTGTTCTTCGGTTGTGGATGGTTCGGGCCGAGGAGCCGCCCCTCACGGGCCGCGCTGAGACGGAGCCGCCTCCAGCTCGAAGCCGGCGAAGAACTCGAAGACACGGAGCCTGACCGGATCGATCCAACCGTGACCGCCATCCGACCACACGAGCTGCACGTCGAGTCCGGCCGAGAGGAGCTCCCGCGCAAAGGACACCTCTCGCTCCGGTGGGATGGCGCCGAACTGCTCAACGTAGCGGTCGAGTTCGTCCGTTCCGATCCCCTGCTCCTCCTGCGTCATCCTGTTGTACCAGAGGATCTCGTGCACTGAAGTGGTCACGTAGTGCGGAGTGCTCAGGCAGGAGTCCCACGCGTGGGAACCGCGGTCGAGCGCATCAAATCCCTCCAACCCAAGCGGCCACGGGAGCGGTCCGTCGTCGAGCGCTCCGATCGGCATCGTATGGACGTTCCCGCAAACCGGCGCCACAGCACGGACCTCGTCCGGATGGAGCAACGCGAAGCGGTGCGCCCGCTCGGCTCCGAGGTAGACGCCGGTCACGAGCAAGCGCGGATCAAACGGGACGCGCACGTCATCTTCCTGTCCCTTCCGCGTCCGCAGACCACTCGTACTCGATCGTTCGAATCCGTGACGGCGCGTCGCTCCATTCCCGTCCGACCTCCCGGAAGCCTCGCGTCACGTACATCCGTTGGGCCGGGGCGAAGAATCCGCCCTCGCCGGTCGTCACGCGCACCCGGACGACAGATTCGTCGGCGAAGTGCCGCATCGCCGCTTCAAGCTGCCATTCACCGAATCCACGCTCCTGGAACTCCGGCACGATGCAGTTGTGGCCGATCCGGATCACGTCCGGCGCCTCGCGTGGATCCCACGTCATCAGGCCGATCGAGCGTCCGTTCAAGAGGGTCGCGAAGCCGGCCGCGCCAACCGTCGCAGGATGGGCATGCACGTCCGCATCGTACGCCGCCCAGTTCGCGCGCCAATCGGCCTCGACGCCGGGATCTTCGGTGAGGTACGGGGAGTACGCCGTCTCCAGCAGCGCGGCGATCCTTCCGAGAGGAAGCGACGTCAGCGGCTGAGACTCCGGGGCACTCATGCCCGATTGTAGTCGGGTTCCCCAGTCGACAGCGGCCGTGCTATTCCTTGAAGATCAGGCGACGATACAGTCGCAGCTCCTCGATCGACTCGCGAATGTCATCGGCAGCGCGATGCCTGACCCCTTTGTCGAGCCGCGCGATCGCGCCGGGGAACCAGCGATAGGCGAGTTCATTGATCGCGCTCACATCGATGTTGCGGTGACTGAGATGTCCATTCAACTCGGGCATGTAGTGCATCAGGAATCGCCGGTCGAGCAGGATCGAGTTCCCGCACAGCGGTGCCACACCTCGGTGAGTGTGCTTGCGCAGGAATGTCAGCGTCTGCTGTTCCGCGTCGCGCAGCGACACGTCGGAGGCCCGCGACGCCTCGAGTAGCCCCGAGAATCCGTGTTGCTGCTCGCACCACGGATCGATTCGCGCGAGGACGTCGTCCGGCTGATAGACCACGAGTGCCGGGCCCTCGCCAATAACGCTCAGGTCCTTGTCCGTGACGATGCTTGCGATTTCGAGGATCGCTCGGTTCCCGACGCTCAGACCCGTCGTTTCGAGGTCGATCCAGACGAGATTGCTGCGGTCTCGCGGCATGCAGTGCCAACCCCTTCCCGCTCTACCTTACCCGGCGAGCATCCCATCAGCCAGCGGGGGACTGCCTGTATGATGGCCCGAAGGAGGTTGGAGATGCGCATGAGAGGAACTGCGGCAGCGCTGCTCGCTCTCCTCCTGTGGATCGCGCTCTCGGGCACGTGCGGGACGCCGTGCGGCGATGGGATCTGCGACGACGTGGAGCGGGAGAAGGGACTCTGCCCCGAGGATTGCGGAGGGAATCTCGTCGTCACCACGCACATCGACTGCCCCGAGGTCGGACGGATCGCCGTTCGCATCGACGTTCCCGAATCCCCCAGGTACGGTGCAGCCGCCCCGATCGTCGTGGTCGCGTCGACCTGGTTCGTCGAGAAGTACGAGCTCGCGGAGACACCGTTCCACCTGGTCTACAACCCGGTCGACGTCGGCGCGATCGCGATCTCCCACCTCTGGCCCGGCAAGACCGATCCCGAGACGGGGATCTCGAGCGACGGCGTCTACGACTACGGCGGCCCGGACTCCCTCGCGGCGCTACGCGATACGATTCGGTTCGGCCTCGGCGACATTCCCGACGTCAACGGCGCCCACCTGCACGACCTGCTCGACGTGATCCCACTCTACGACAACGTCGGCCTGTTCGCCTCGTCGCACGCCGGGGTCGTCGCCACGAACGTCATGGCGTATCACGGCGAGGCATTCCCCGGCCTGCGGTACTTCGTCGGGCGGGAGAACCCGACGATGGCCGAGATGTACCCGCTCGAGATCGGCCACTTCGATCCGCTTCGCCGGCCGGTCTTCAACCCGTTCTACGATCCGGCCGGATACGAGCCGACGCGCATCGCCGTCGACTACTCGACACTCGACTGGATCCAGAACAGCGAGTTTCCCGAGGGGCGACCGGTCTTCCGCGTCCCCGGCGGGACCGATTACGTTCTCGACGACAAGGGCCCGCACATCCAAGGGCGCCGCTGGTTCTCGCCCGCGTTGACCCAGGCGCTGCTCGACAACGCTGCCTTCACGCTCGCCACGTGGCCGGACGATCTCGCCACGCCGCAGATGACCGCCGATTTCTGGCCGTACCGCGTCACCGTGCACAACTACGCGTCGATCGGGCGGAAGCTGCCCGAGATGAAGGTTCTTCTCCCGTTCGCCACGTTCGACCACGTCCAGGCGGCGCCGGACAAGCCGCACATCCGCCAAGCGTACGACGGCTTTCGGAAGACGGCCGGGCTGTGGACGCGCCTCAACTGCGACATCGCATACGTCCGGTCGGAGATCGATCCGAGCGCGTCGCTCGCCACGGGCTTCCCCGATCACGACGCGAACGCCGAGCCTGCCGATTGGCTGTCCGACGCCGCGGCCTGGGGCTTCGCAGACCGCCTGGCCGGACGACCGACGGCGCGGACGGTCCCGCTCGCCGGGATCGCGGAGATGGCCGATCGGGTCCGGGCAGACGATTGGTCGCCGAACCTCGACGACGCCCTGTTCCGTGACTGACGTCCGCGCTGCTGGAAGCTCGAAGATGACCGCGGGTCGGCGGAGATCGGCGCTGCTCCTAGCCATCGCGCTCGCGACCGCCTGCTCCTTCCTCGCGGCATCTGTGGACCGTCGGTCCGCGGCGATTCCGTGGGGCGCGATGTACACCCCGAACGAGCACCTCACCACGAAGGGAATGACCGGAGCGATCAAGCACTACCGCGGGGAGCGGGGCGCCGCGGCGCTCGTAGCGGATCTTGCGTTCGCCAGCGAGCGCGGCGTGCGCCTGATCCTGTCCCTCGGCAGCGTTTCATCGGACACCTACCTCGATGAGGCCGGACACCTTCGAATGGAGACGGTTCATCGCGAACTGCAACCGTTCTTCGCCGCTTCCGAGCAGATTGCCCCGTTCATCGAGGATGGGACGGTTTGGGGCGTGCGGTTCCTCGACGAGCCGCACGATCCGGCCGGGCTTCCACCGGACTTCGAGGTGGACCCCGACGAACTGTCGGACGTCTTCGCGCTGATCCGCGCCGCGTTTGGCGACGTCCCGATCGGCTCGACCGCACCGCCGTCGTACATGGCACGTGTGCCCGGTGCCGGCTTCGCCTCCGGTCAGGTCGTGCATGGTAGGCTGCCGGCGGGCTTCTCCGATCCGATCGACGTCCATCGCCATCAATCGGCCTTGGCGCACGACCACGGCCTCCTCTACGTCGCCTCGCTGAACGCGAACACCAACCCGATCGACAGCGAGACGTTCCGGCGGATGTGCGCGATCGACACCGTCGACTTCGCCACGTCGTGGCAGTGGCCACAGGGACACCATCCGATGCCTTCGTTCGAGGCGCGATTCTTCGATCCGGAGCCCGCCGCGCAGGAGGCAATCTCCGCCATCCCGGCCGCCTGCCGCCGAGGTGAACCGGACGCCGGCGGGTGACTCCCGCAGGTTCGGAACCAGCGGGTATGATTCGCCCATGGACGCTCCGCGCTGGCAGCCGACGCATCGCCCGCTCCGCGCCGTCCTCCGGGAGTTGATTCGGGTCGCGTTTCTCGTGCTCGCTCGACTGCGCATCGAGGGACTCGAGAACCTCCCCGACAGGGGTCCCTTGCTCGTCGTCGCGAATCACTTCCACTTCGTCGATCCCGTCGCTGTGATCCGCGCGATGCCGTGGCCGCTCGAGTTCATCGGTGGCACCCAACTCCCGAACGCTCCGACAGGCGTGAAATGGCTGACGTCACTGTGGGGGACGACGCGCGTCCGGCGCGGAGGTTCGTCGCGCGAGGCGCTCCGGACGGCGGAAGCGGTTCTCAAGGGCGACGGCGTGTTCGGGATCTTCCCGGAGGGAGGCAGCTGGGCGGCCGTCCTCCGACCAGCCCGGCCGGGAGCGGCCTACCTCGCAGCGCGAACCGGAGTCCCCGTCCTCCCGATCGGACTCGATGGCCTAACCGACCTCTTCTCGAGCCTTCGCCACTTCCGAAGAGCCTCCGTGACGATCCGGATCGGCCAGCCGTTCGGACCGTTCGAGACGGCGCCACGCGGGCGAGAGGGGCGGGAGGCGATCGACCGGATCGGCGAGACGATGATGCAACGGATCGCGGAGCTGATTCCAGCCGAGCGGCGGGGCGTGTACTCGGAGGATGCCGCGGTCCGCGAAGCGGCCCGGACCGAGGCGGCGTATCCGTGGGCCACAGGACGAGAGAGAGAGGAAGGAGGCCGAACATGACGGGCGAGAGGTCCGAGAAGCGGGCGCGAAGGGCGTGGTACCTGTTCGATGCAGGGAATTCGGCGTACGCCGCCGTCGTGCTGCTCGCAATCTACGCGACGTACTTCAAGGAGAGCGTGGTCGGCGGGGCACTCGGATCCTTCTTCTGGGGGATCGCCGTCACCGCGGCGACGGCGGTCGTCGCCGTGATCTCTCCGATGTTCGGCGCGATCGCCGATGTGTCGGGCAGCAAGAAGCGGTTCCTCCTCCTGTTCACCGTCATCGCATGCACGTTCACCGCGTCGCTCTTCTTCGTCACGGAGCACGCTGTCGTACTCGGCATGGCGTTGTTCATCCTCGCAGAGATCGGCTACCGGAGCGGGCAGGTATTCTACAACTCCTTCCTCCCGGAGATTGCGAGCGAGAGCGAGATGGGACGTGTCTCGGGGAACGGATGGGCGATCGGCTCGGCCGGCGGCGTACTCTGTCTTCTCGTCGTCCTCGCGGCGGTCAAGCTCATCGGGGGCGCTCTGATCGTCCGGCTGTCATTGGTGTTCACGGCCCTCTACTTCGCCGCGTTCTCCGTGCCGCTCTTCCTCCATCTGGACGAGAAGGGCGATCGACGCCCGCTCCCTCGCGGGCGCGACCTGCTGAGGGTCCCGTTCCTCCGGCTCGCCGAGACGCTGCGCGCCGCACGTCGGCATCGGGAGTTCGGCAAGTTCCTGCTCGCATTCCTCGTCTATAACGAAGGAATCCTGATCACGCTGAGCTACGGTGCGATCCTCGGCTCGACCCTGTTCGGACTGGCGCGGGACCAGATCATCATCTTCATGATCCTGGTTCAGGTGGCGAGCGTTCCGGGTGCATTCGTGCCCGGGCTCCTCACCGAGAAGCTCGGTTTCCGCAACGTGTTGTTGATGTCGCTGGTGGGAATGGTCGGAGCCGTCGTCTGGCTGTTCTTCACGCGCTCCGTCGTCGCATTCTACGCAATCGGAGCCGTCGCCGGCTTCGCGCTGACCGGCGTGCAATCGGTCAGCCGCGCGACGGTCGGACTGCTGGCGCCATCGGGTCGAAGCGCGGAGTTCTACGGGTTCTTCGCCGTCGCGGGACGGACGTCGTCCGCCGTCGGCCCGGCCGTGTTCGGCGCGATCGTCTTTCACGTCGCGAACGTCCTCGAGCGCGGCGGGGAGACGGCGATCCTGGCCGAACAGGCGGCACACCGCTACGCGCTGCTGTCGATCATCGGCTTCCTCATCGTCGGTACGCTGATCCTGCTCACAGTCAACCGCCGGGCCGGCCGGACAGCGCCGGACTCGGTATAGGCCCACAGCAAGGTTCGACCAACGAAAACGCGGCGCGCGGAAGAATCCGCGCGCCGCGAAGAATGTCTTGGATCGTTCGTGCTGCTACAGCGCGACGACGTCGAGCGCCTGGGGGCCCTTCTGACCCTGTCCAAGCGTGAACTCGACCTGCTGGCCGTCCTGCAGCGACTTGTAGCCTTCTCCACGGATCGAGCTGAAGTGCACGAAGACGTCTTCGCCGCCCTCACGCTCGATGAAGCCGAAGCCCTTGTCGTCGTTGAACCACTTGACGGTACCCGTCAGCCGTTCGGACATGGTGAAACCCTCCTCCATGCTGGATGCCTAAGCGAAACAGAACGATCTCTGGATTTCAGGAATGATCCGGACTCCAAGAAAGCGACTGCGCACCTACCAACATTGTCGCCAGTGTACCGACGTCAGGGGGTCCGCGCAATGTTGCGTGCGCGGTGAGTAGAAGGGGCAGATGACGTGCCTCGACCGCCCTCGTTACTCGCCGTCGTTGCAGATCTCGCCCTCGTCGACCCGCCAACCACCGCCGTCGGACAGGAACTTCCCGCGGCTCTCGAGGAACTCGATCAGCTCCCCGGCCGTCATCCCTTCGGCCGAGCAGGTGTGGAAGCGAACGGCCGGGCCGAAGCGCTCCGCGATCTCGGCCAGCAGGGCGTCCCGCGAGAAGGAACGATCGGCGTCGATCATCAAACGTAGAACCTCGTGTCCGTGTACGTTGTTCATCGCGCAGTCTCCCGACGTCCGAAGAATGAATGCAGGCGGGGCGCTCTGCCCGAGAAGACTACAAAGGAGTCAGCTCAGAACCCCGCCTGCGAATAGCCACCAGCATAGCCTTTGCCCTGCCGGCGTCACTCTACAACGAGGGGGGCCGCATTACAAGTGATCCCGGCCATCAGGCTCCGCCGGCCAGCCGGCGCGGATCGGCATCGGCCGCCCGGGAGAGGGCGAGCCCGGTTCGAGCAGGAGTGACCTCGGGATCGAGATCGGGATCAGCGTGTACCAGGCCCGATTCCTGCAGACGCACGAGAGGCAGATCGGGCCCGTGTCGATCAGCACGCTCTCCGTGGCGGGGTTGCGGAGGAAGACGGCGGGATCCGCGACGCCACCGCAAATGCGACAGGTCTCCGCGGGCAGGCCGGCGTCCGTGAGATATCGGAGCGAGAACGGGCAGGTATCGAAGTCGACGATCTCCCACATCTGGAACGCCTGATGGAAGACGATCTCCCACCGTCTTCCGTCCGGTCCCCACAAGTACCGAGGCATGTCGCCCTGCCTTCTTCTCAGCGTACCGTCGATGTCATCGATGCTTCCGACCGGCTCGGGTCCGGATTGAGTCAACCGGGTTATCTGGTAACATCCTATGGACGAAGGAGTGTAAATGCAAATCGTGCCGCCAGGCTACTCAATCCGCACCGCAACGATGATCGACCTCCCGCACCTCACTCGACTCGCCAATGCGTACGCCCGACGCTGGACGGGTCGGAACACGTCGACCGAGGAGCAGCTGCGCGCGATGCTGTCCACGCCGGGCCTCGACTTGGCGACATCCGTGCGGCTCGTGCACGACCTGACGGGCGAACTCGCTGCAGCCGGCCTCGTCTTCCACCGCGATCCGCACGTGACGGTTCACGTGTGGGGCCTCGTTGCCGGCACTCATCAGGGACGGGGAATCGGGGCGTGCCTGCATGACTGGATCCTGGAACGATCGAAGGACGCGGTCGACATAGCACCCGTCGACATGCGGGTGGTCGTCCGTCAGAGCCTGTTCGACGGCGACGAGGCAGCGAGGACGTTTCTCGACCGCGCCGGATACACCCTGTCGCGCCACTACTGGCGAATGACGATCGATCTCGACGGGCCTCCGGCGTCGCCGGCCTGGAAGGACGAATTCGTCCTCACCCGGTGCGACCCGAAGCGGGACCTCGAGGCTCTCATCCGCGCGTCGTGGGACGCGTTCCAGGACCACTACGGGTTCGTCGCCGGATCGATCGACGATGAACTCGAGAGAACTCGGCATCGGATCGAGACCGACCCGAACACCGACCCATCCCTCTGGTTGCTGCTATGGGATGGGGACGAGATCGCCGGCTTCTGCACGTGCTCTCCGAGAGAGTCCGGGGACGAAGCCACCGGGTACGTTCAGGCGCTCGGCGTTCGCCCGGCGTGGCGACGCCGCGGGCTCGGCCGGGCGCTGCTCCTCGAAGCGTTCACGGAGTTTCACCGGCGAGGAATGGGCGCCGTGGCGCTCCACGTCGATGCACAGGGCCTGACCGGAGCGACCCAGCTGTACGAGTCGGTCGGCATGCGCGTTGCGGAGCTGTCACACGAGCACGAACTCGAGATCCGGCCCGGCGTCGACCTTAGCGTGAGAAACGCCTCCGCCTAGACCGCGCCAGCTACTCCTCCCACCGAAACGGCGGATACTCGTCAGTCATCAACGCGACGTAGGCCCAGAGACGAAGCGTCCACCGGTTCATGCCGACAACCATTCGGAAGATGTCCTTCGGATACCGGCCGGTGAACAGCAGCGTGACGGCAGCGAAGATCGTCAGGATGAAGATGAGCCCGAACTTCTCGAAGCCGGCGCCGCCTTGGAAGATCCCAGTGACAATGTAGTGCGGAATCGCCAGCAGCCACCACTTCACCAGAACCAGTCCGCGCGAGAGCCTCTCTGGATAGTGCACGTCGAGGTCGGCCGGATAGCCGCCGGCCTTCAGGGTGAACGGCGGGTACCGATCCGTCCCAAGCGCCTCGTAGCCGTAGAAGGCGACGCGCCACGACCAACGCATCACGCCGACGTTGTAGTCGAACAGTCCCCGCGGATATCGACCGGTGAACAGGATCGCGAACAACGACAGGAACCAAGAAACGGCGAATCCGCACCAGAGGAACGGCAGCACGATGAAATGGGGAATCAAGAGGAACCACTTCACCAGCCAGAGCGCCGGGGACAGCGACGCGTCCATCTCCGCCTTGAACGTGAGCGGGAAGCCGCCGGATGGAACTGGTTGCGGTTCTGCCGCTTCTTGCGGTTCCGTGGTCCGCGAACGGCGCGCGACGAACAGCACCAAGACCAGCCCAATCGCGGTCAGCAGGACGCCAGCAGCGAGGACGCCAATCCCAACAGCGAGCAGCCACGGGGTCTCGGCGCCGACGGTCCCGCTCATCTCGATCCCCCGAGATCCATCGGCATTCATCACGACCAGCATCCAGTCGCCGGGCTCGATCGTCCAGATCAGCGTCTGCGTCCCCTCACCCTGGACGCTGGCGTGCCAGAACGTTTGATCGGTCGGAGACGCCGGCGCGTTTGGGCCAATGTGATCTGCATACTCGGTCGTCCACACACGATCCTTGTGATAGTCGTCGAAGTCGATGTCCTCGATCTCCGAATAGGAGACGTCGGACAAGTAGGCTTCGAGATCGGCGCGCGGGGCAATCCCGAGGAAGACAGGTTGCTCGCCGGTCATCCGGATCCGTACCGTGGTCGGATGCCGGTACCACCAGATCCACTCCCCCTCGAAGACCGCCTTCGCCGCCACGGCATACGTGTCCCGTTCGAGATCGGACGACGGTACCGTCAGAAACCCCTCGGCGTCAGTGAACCCACGATCAACTCCAACCAGTGCCCCTCCGCCGAACAACAGCCCGATCCCAACGACCAGGATCAAACTTCCCACAATCACTCCAACGACCCTGCCTGCACTCATCCCTTGGCCCCCTGTCCGCGATGCGATGCTCGCATCGCGGATCCGCACGCATCGTAGCGAGTGCACCGGGGAGCAGCAACTTCGCCTCGGCGACGAAGCGGATCGCAACGACCGCATGACCCGCACGCTCACTGTCAGGCGGGTCGGCAGCCGACCCGCGTCCTCTCGCCCCGCCTCGCATCGCTTCCGTTGCTTCGAACAGCGGCAGGCGGTCCAGCGAGCAACGTGTGAGGCCTTGATCGGCAGCCCCCGACTGTGAAGCCCCGCAGCCCCGATTGACGACACCGCCGCGGAGACGTACGGTGCGGTATAGCCCCCCGGCGAGGTCAGCCGTCCACGGAGGTTCCAATGAAGGGTGAGCCTGTCGTTCCGCCGATCGTCCACTCCGCCACGTACCGCTTCGAGAGCACGGCCGATCTGATCGACGTCGTGCAGCATCGCAGCGGCTACGTCTACTCCCGCTGGGACAACCCAACCGTCCGCGAAGTCGAGCGTCGCCTCGCGATGCTCGAGGGCACCGAGGAATCGGTCGCCTTCGCCTCGGGGATGGCGGCGATCACCACGTCGCTCCTCGCGCACGTCACGCCGGGCGACCACGTCGTCGCGACGGCAACGTACGGCGAGACGGTGCGGTTCCTCTCCGACTTCCTTCCGGCGATCGGCGTTCCGACAACGTTGTTTACCCCCGACGACGCGCCGGCGTGCATCGACCGGCTGCGCCGCGGCGCGGCCGTGCTCTATCTGGAGTCGCCGATGAACCCGCTACTGCGGATCCTCGACGTCGAGACGCTGGCGGCGGCCGCGCACGAGGGCGGTTCGATCGCCCTCCTCGACGCGACGTTCGCCTCCCCGGTCAACCTGCGCCCGAGCGACCTCGGCGTCGATGTCGTGCTCCACAGCGCGACGAAGTACCTCGGCGGCCACCACGATGTGACGGCCGGCTTCGCCTGCTGCGACACGGAGACGGCGCATCGCATCTGGATGCTGCGCCGGATGCTCGGCGGCGTGCTCGATCCGACACAGGCGTATCTCGTCTGGCGGGGCCTGCAGACGCTCGAGGTGCGCGTCGCGCGGCAGAACGAGTCCGCGGGGAGGATCGCCGGTTGGCTCGCCGATCAGCCGGGCGTTCGCGCCGTCCACTACCCTGGATTGGCGAGCCACCCCGACCACGCGCTCGCCGCGCGGCAGATGAGCGGCTTCGGCGGGATGGTTTCGTTCGAGTTGGCGACGGACCACGCGGGAACGGCGCGGTTCATGGATCGGCTCCGCACGATCAAGCTGGCCACGAGCCTCGGGGGCGTCACGACGCTTGCCAACCAGTCGGTGACGAACACACACGCCTCGATGAGCGAAGCGGAGCGGTCGGAGGCCGGGATCTCCGACAGCCTGGTCCGGCTCTCCGTCGGCCTCGAGCCGGTTGACGATCTCTTCGCCGACCTCGGGCAGGCACTCGAGGGAGCCGCCGCCTGAGGGAGATCCGCGCCGGGCCCCGCCGTGGGGAGCGAGAGCCCGGCTCGGTATGCGAGGAGGCTACGAGGACAGGGCCTCGACGATCTCCGCGGTCAGCTCGGTTGCACCTTCCTCCCCGATCCGCAAGAAGACGTCACCGACGCGCACGACGACCTTCTGCCCGATCGCCAGGTGCGGGGCGATCCACGGCACAATCTCCGACAGCTCGAAGTAGGCCCCGCTGAACAGAACGACGTCGATCGTCGGCTGCTCGGCGTATTCGCTATCGACCCAGGCTCCGTCGCGGACGAAGTACGTCCGATCGTCGACAATGCGTACTCCCTCAACACCCGATTGCACCGTCTCCGCTTCGGAGAGGTTCTTGAGCGACGATGCCCCCGCGACGGCGCTCGTCCCGGTGGCCGGAGCGGCGGCCGCTTCGCGAACGGCGTCGGCCGCCTCTTCGGCGTCGTAGTCGTCCGTGTCGATGAGGAACGACGTGTACGGTGTGATGATGCCGTACCGTCGGCTGAGGCGGACGACCTCGTCGACGAGCTCGTCACTCTCGCCGTACAGGCGGATCTGGTTCAACAGATAGGAGACCTTCCGTCCCGCCCACAGCCGTGGGAGGAACGGATTCTCGAGCGATGCGCCGGGGAAGGATTGAACCGTCGTGTACGCCGTGGCAACCCCGCCGGCGCTCCCTGACACGGTAACGCGCGCGTCCCCCTCGCCGCGGTAGCGGCCGAGCACAACGAGCTGGGTCCCACGGAAGACGTCCGACAGGACGGTCGGATGAACGTCGTACGCTTCCACGCCGTCGATTACCAGCTGCGTGTCGGCCAGCAACGGCGAGGCGATCTTGCGGTAGAAGCCCGAGATCGCGACCTCGAGGTTCTCGCCGGGGAGGACGTAGGTCGTCGTCCCCCGGTTCTCCTGCGCCAGCTGATCGAGGAGGATCGTGTTCACGTCGTTGCCGACGCCGAACACGAACAGCCGCGCATCGGTGACGTTCGCCTCCACAGCATGCCTCGCGATCACGACCGGATCGACCTCTCCGACCGTTGGCTCGCCGTCGGTGAGGAAGACGAGGAACCGCGGACGGTCGTTCTCCTCGAACACGGAGAGGGCCAGCGATAGCGCCTCGTCGATATTCGTCCCGCCGGCCGCGACGATCCTCGAAGCCCACGACGTTGCTTGCGAGACCGTCTCCGCCGAGACCGTCTGGAGTTGCGTCGACAGCGCGGCGCTGGTGTCGGAGAAGCTGATCACCGCGAACCGATCCTCCGGATTCAGGTTCTCGAGGACGAATCGGAGCGCCTCCTTCGCCTGGGCGATCTTCTGCCCACTCATGCTCCCCGACGTATCGAGGACGAACACCAGGTCCTTCGGGATCGTCGCCGTGTCGAGGTCGGGCGGCGTCGCGATCAGCAGGAACGTGCCGTCCTCGCCGGGGATCCGGTACGTCAAGACCGTCATCCCCATCGCCTCGGTGGTCACGGCGTAGTACAGGAGGAAGTCCTGCGAGGGGCGAACGTACGACGCAACGTACCGGGCCGTCGCAGCGTCCCGGGCCGACCGGACCACATCGAGGGGGTGCGTCGGGGAGTAGATCGCCGACAGCTGCCCGCTCGTCTGCAGGTCGACGGCGATCGTCACCCGCTCGAGCGGCTTCGCCGAGAAGCGCTCGGTGTCCAGTGGATACCGGTAGCGGTACGTTCCGCTCTCCGGCGACAGCAGTTCGGAGTAGGTGATCTCGATCCGACGCTCGCCGCCGGCCGGGATCGGGAAGATCCGCGCCGACAGCGTGTCGCGACCGATGTACTCAAGGAGCGCCGGGTCGATCGCCCGGCGAACGTAGTCCTCGTAGATCGCCCGCGCCTCGTCGGCGTCGAGGATCCGCGCTTCGAGTGCCTCGCCGTCGATCCACATCGTGAAGCTCGACACGACCGCACCCGGGGAGAGCGGGAAGACGTAACGGCCCTCCAGGTCCCGACCGGTCTCGTTGCGGAACAGCTGATCGACGTGCGTCGTGACGACTCCGTCGCGGATCGTCACCTCCACATCGTGATAGACGACTGATAGCCAGCCGAGCTCGGGGTGATCCGGAAGGATGACCCCGTCGGCGAACGTGCCGACGGAGAGCGCGACGAGCCATCCCAACGTGACGACGAAAACGGACCAGACAATGCGGCGCTGCATGCGTATCGCCTCCGTGGGTGGGTTCGGGAGACTTACACGCCGGAGCCGATTCGGTTCGGCGGACGGAGGATCAGGCGATCGACGGCCGCGTCCTCGATCTCCTCGCGCATCCACAGCATCGGAGCCCCACGGGCCGCCTGCCAGTCCGCGATCATGTCGTCGTAGTCCACTGAAAACGGGTGGCCGCTCTGTCCGGTCGAGTGGATCGCCACGGAGCGTGACAGGTCGGCGAGATCGACGACCATCCGCATCGCGGGAATGCTCTTCACATCGAACGTCCCGGCGGAGACGTTCCAGCGGGTATTGGAGATCGTGTCAGTCATCCCACCCACCGGGATCGGCCCTCGGTTGACGAGGGTCTCGAAGATCCCGATGCCGCTCTGGCCGAGCGGCTTGCTGACGAACGTTGCCGTGTGGACGCATCCCCACGACCAGCACGACCGATCCGCACCGAATCGTTCGGTCGCCGCGGCCCACGCCTCCGCGAACGACCGCCGGAAGATGTCGTCCCGCACCTCGACGACGTCCCCGGTCTCCACATCATCCCACCAACGGTGCTCCGGGACGTCGAGCAGGCATCGGATCGCCCACATCTCGCGATCCCCACCGACGAGCTGCGCGTCGGTGCCGAGCTCGTCGGCGAAGACGTTCCGGACCAGCGCGTCCCACAGCAACGCGTACAGGAGCGCACGCGCGCTCGACGGATCGAAGCGGCCGTCCCACGCAAGCAGCCAGTCCCGCGCCTCGGCAGAGATACCGTCGAGCGGGAGATCCGCGAGAACCGGCAGAATCTCGTCGGCGGAGAGCAGCTTCGTGTCGGCCTGCATCGCCTGGAAGCTCTCGACCGAGTGCGGTGTTTCGGCGGTCAGTAGCTCATGGATCCGCGCCGCGCGGTAGGCGTAGTCGATTTCGCCGTTGAACGCGTAGTTGAGCCCCTCTCCCAGGTGATCCGCGAGGAAGCCTGAGTACGAAGGCGGAACCGCTGCGTGATTCGCCGCGACCACGACACCACTCTCCGGGTTCAGCACGTGGGGAAGGAGGTCGAACGGGACGAATCCGGCCCACTCGTGCGTGTCCGTCCACCCAATCGTCGGAACCATCCCGTCGAAGTCCCCGGCGCGGATGGGGATGCGCCCGGCCAGCTGGTAGCCGATGTTCCCCTCCGTGTCCGCGTAGACGAAGTGCTGCGCAGGGACGTCCCAGTCGCGCAACGCATCGCGGAACGCCTCCCAGTCCTCGGCGCGATCGATGGCAACGACGGCTCTCGAGACCGTCCCCGGATCGAGGGCCGTCCACCGCTGCGCAAGCGGCTCTTCGTTTGCGAAGCCCGAAATCCTTCCGGTCGCCGGATCGAGGCGGTTGTCCGTCGTGATCGGGCCGAGGTGCGTCTCGCGAACCCGGATCACGACCGGCTCCGATCCGTCGCCGAACGCGATGACCTCCTCGCGGACCGTCACGTCCCGCCAGGAACCGTTCCACTCGTACTGCAGCGGGTCGTCCGGGTTGATTCGGAGGCGGTAGGCGTCGTGAACGTCGGGGAACGCGTTCGAGATCGCCCAGGCAATGGTCCCGTTGTGCCCGACAACGACGCCGAGCGACGCGGGGAAGGCGAAGCCAACGACGTCGAACGCCGGATCGACACCGGCGGAGCAGTGCAGACCGATCTCGTACCAGACCGTCGGAAGCTGGATTCCCAAGTGCGTGTCGTTCGCCAGCAGCGGCCGGCCGCTCGCCGTCCAGGCCCCGCCGACCGCCCACGCGTTCGTCCCTCCGCCCGGGCCGGTGCCGATCGTGGCCCCGACGCTGTCCCACGCCTGCCTCCGAAACGCCGTCGAGCCGACCGCCGGAGGCGTTCGGCCGGTGGACTCGGCCGGTGCACTTGATGCGTCCGGCAGGTCTGCCGGCTGCACGATCGTCGGCCGTTCGTCGTACGGCCACGGCGGCGTCAGCCACGCGTCGGTCATCTCCGGGCCGATCCGTTCGTACAGCGCAGCGCGCAGCACGTCCTTGCTCTCTTCCAGGCCCATGTCCCACGCCATCAGCTTGGCGAAGACGAGGGTATCGACCGGGGTCCACGGTGCGACGTCGAAGTCAATCCCGGTGAGGCCGAGCACGAGGTACTCCAGCGCCAACTCGCTCGGTGCCCGGCCGCCGATGTAGGCGTTCACGCCGTCGGAGAACGCCCGGAGCCACTCGCCGGTGGTCGCGTCGAGCGCTGCGGCTTCGGCCTCCGCGACCCGCCGCCATCCGAGTGTCCGGATGAGCAGATCGGCTCGCAGCGCGGCGTCGCTACGCCCGACCAGCTCGCACAACGTCCCGCTCGCCGTGTGACGCCAAAACTCCATCTGCCACCAGCGATCCTGCGCCTGCACGAACCCCTGCGCGAAGAAGAGATCGTGCATGTTCGACGCGAAGACGTGGGGCACCCCTTGCGCATCGCGAAGGACCTCAACCGACGCCCGAAGGCCGTCTAGCACGAGGGTGCCGTCGTGGTCCGGAAGCGGGCGGTGCACGACGTCGAAGATGACGAGCGCCGCGCCGAGCGCGAGGAGTGCAATCGTGAGTCCGAGGACGCGAAGCATGCCCACCACTTCCCTGATGGTTCACGCGGTTCTGCGCGATCTACAGCATCTCCGAATCACGATTCGGCGGCAAACCGGCGTGCGGCCCTCGTCGTCTCGGCTCTGTCGAGGACACGGCCCTCAGACGAAGCGCCCGGCCCGGAGACCTAGAGATCGACCTCGGTTCCGATCCCCACCTCGACGGCCCGATCGTAGACGAGCTTGGCCGTCGCCACGTCCTGGATCGCGAGGCCGACAGACTTGAACACGGTGATCTCGTCGTCGGTCTCGCGCGCCGGCTTCCGGCCGAGCACGATCTCGCCGAGATCCGCGTGGATGTGACCCGCGGTGATCGCGCCCTCCTCAATCGGGATCATCAGATCGCCCGCCTCGCTGAGGCAAGCCTCGGCGGAATCGGCGACGAACTTCGATCGCCGGACGATTTCGGTGTCCAACTCGCGCGCGTTCGGCGTGTGGCTGCCGATGCCGTTGATGTGCGTTCCCGGCCGGACGAGGCTCCCGTCAAACAGCGGCGTAGGCGACGATGTTGCGGCACACAGGATGTCCGCCTGATCGAGGACTGCCTCGGCCGATTCCGCTCGTTCGATGTCGAGGCCGAGGTCGGCGAGCGCCTCGAGGAAGCCGTCGATCGCCTCGGGCGACGGGTCGTACAAGATGGCGCGGCCCAGCACGCGCACGGCGGCGACCGCGCGCAGCTGCATCCGTGCCTGAACGCCGGCACCAAAGACACCGGCGACCAGACCATCGGCCTTGCGCGCGAGGTACTTGGTCGCCACGCCGGAGACGGCACCGGTTCTCACGGCCGTGAGATACCCGCCGTCCATGATGCAGGTCACGTCTCCGGTGTCCGGATCCTGCAGCAGCACCTTGCCGATCGTCGTCGGCATGCCGTGCTTGCTCGGGTTGTCCTTGTAGACCGTGACGACCTTGCACGCGAGCGCGCCGAGGTCCTTCAGATACGCCGGCATGTAGAGCGAAATGCCGCCCGGCGGCTTGATCCCGATCCGCAGCGGCAACACGGCCGTGTCGGAGGCCAACTCGGCGAACGCCTTCTCGACCACGTCGATGCAGTCGGCCATTCCGAGCACCTGTGCAACTTCGTCCCTCGCCAGCAGTAGCGTCATGAATCCTCCTGTTCCCACGCACGCGGAGCGCCTTCCCGTTCGCCGGGAACGCGATCTGCGTCACGCATCGTACGACATTCTCGCGGACGAGCGGCGCGCCTGTCCACCCGTGACGCGAAAGCCACGGTTAGGCTCCCGACTCTGGAGGTTCTACGACGCCCGCGCACCCCGCGCCCAGTCGAGCAATCGTGCGCCGGCCTCCCGGGCGCGATCGGTCGCAGCGGTGGCGGAGACGCGCACGAACCCCTCGCCGCCCGGCCCGAAGAAGGTTCCCGGCGCAACGGCGATCCCTGCTTCGTCGAGCAGCCGGAGCGCGAACGTCTCCGCGACTTCGCCATCGGGAATCCGGCTCCACAGGTAGTGCGTCGCCTTCGGGACCGCCGTTGCGAGCCCCGCCGCGGAGAGCGCGGCGGCCAGGATACCGAGCCTCTCGAGATAGATCGCGTTCCTCTCTGCGATCCACGCGTCGTCCGTACGCAACGCCGCTTCGGCGGCCCGCTGCAGCGGAAGGAACATCCCCGAGTCGACGTTCGACTTCATCCGTCTCAGCAGGCGGATCGCGTCGGGATGGCCGACCGCGTATCCGATCCTCCAGCCAGCCATGTTGAACGTCTTCGACAGGGAGTTGAACTCGACCGTCACATCGGGGGCGCCGGGAACCTGGAGGGCGCTCACCGGACCGCTCCCGTCGAAACGAACCTCGGCGTACGGTGCATCGTGGCAGAGGAGCAGGCCGTATTCACGAGCGAAGGCGACCGCCCGCTCGAACGTCTCTCGGTCCGCGGCCGCCCCGGTCGGGTTGTTCGGGTAGTTGAGCCAGAGGGCTTTCGCCCGCCGCGCGATCTCCGCCGGGATGGCGTCGAGGTCCGGCCGATACTCGTCCGCCCGCTGCAGAGGGAATCGGACGATCATCGCGCGCGACAGGCCAGCGCCCGCAGCGTACGGTGCGTATCCGGGATCCGGGACTAGGACCGCGTCTCCCGGATCGAGGATCGCCTGTTGGAGGTGCACGATCCCCTCCTTCGATCCGAGCAGGCAGACCACCTGGCTCTCCGGATCGAGCGCGACGCCGAACCGTCGCTCGTATCGCGCGCAGATCGCCTCGCGCAGCGAGGATGCTCCTCGGTACCCGGGGTAGCCGTGCACCACCGGCGTGCGCAGCGCCGCGCACGCGGCCTCGATGACGGCGGCCGGCGGTGGCATGTCCGGGTTCCCAATATCGAGCCGGATCACGTCGAGCCCGCGGGCTTCCGCAGCGCGGCACTGCTCCGCCCATCGGGCAAACGGAAACTCGGTCACCGCCTCCAGCCGCGCCGAGGGGATCACGAGCTCGCTTCTCTCAAGTGATCGAGCAACGCCTCCAGCCCGAGCCGGTAGCTCGCCGGACCGAAGCCCGAGATCCGGCCGACGCAGACCGGCGCGATCACCGACCGCCGCCGGAATCGCTCCCGGGCGTCGACGTTCGACAGATGCACTTCGACCGTCGGCAGACCGACGGCGGCAATCGCGTCCCGCAGCGCGACGGACGTGTGCGTGTACGCCGCCGGATTGATCAGGATGCCGTCGGCCCACGTTGCCGCGTCGTGTACCGCATCGATCAGGACACCCTCGTGATTCGACTGCATCGTTTGAACCTCCGCACACACCGCCTCAGCCGTCTCACGCAACCGCTCGTCGATCTCGGCGAGCGTCGTCCGGCCGTACACGTCCGGCTCCCGCGTCCCGAGAAGGTTGAGGTTCGGCCCGTGCAGCACCAGAATGCTCGGGCGCTTCGCGCCGCGTTCTTCGTTCATGACTCGCTCCTCGCTCCCATCCCCACCAGCACACGTCGGACCGCGTCGTCCGACACGCCGTCGGCGATGATGACGTCCCCGATCGCGCGCGGCAGGATCCACCGGAGGCCCGTCGCCGCACGTTTCTTGTCGTGGCGCATCGCGTCGATCAACCGGTCGACGCCGATGTCCGGGCAGCGCGTTGGTAGTTCCCACCGTTCGATCGTCGACTCGATGCTCTCGACAAGTCCGTCCTCGACGGTCCCGACCTCCGCGGCCAGACGTGCCGCCGCAACCAACCCGATCGCCACCGCCTCGCCGTGCCGCACCGCGTACCCGCTCGTCGCCTCGATCGCGTGGCCGACCGTGTGGCCGAGATTCAGTGTCGCGCGGCGCCCGCGCTCGGTGGGGTCCTCCTCCACGACCGCGATCTTCACCCGCACGGCGCGCGCGATCCGCTCCACAGCACCATCCGACCACCAGTCGCCAACGCCGCCGCAGAAGACCGACAGCTCGGCGAACAACGCCGGATCCGCGAGAACGGCGTGCTTGATCAGCTCGGCCAGGCCGGAGCGCAACTCGACCTCGGGCAACGTCCTGAGGACCCGCGGATCGACGACGACGATCTCCGGTTGCCAGAACGCGCCAACCAGGTTCTTCCCCCGCGGCAGGTCGACGCCGGTCTTCCCGCCGACCGAGGCGTCGATCATTGCCAAGAGCGACGTCGGGACCTGCACGACGCGCACCCCGCGCAGGACGGTCGCCGCCGCGAAGCCGGCGATGTCGGTCGTCACCCCGCCGCCGAGGCCGACCACGACGCCGTGCCGGTCGAGTCCCGCGTCGAGCAGATCGTCGTACAGCCGCTCGACCGTCGCGAGCCGCTTGTGCTCCTCGCCATCGGGGACGACGCAGACCTCGGCGCGATACCCGGCGCCTTGCAGGGCAGCGGACACCGTGCCGCCATAGATCTCCCCGACGACCGGGTTGGTGACAACCGCGACGGCTGCCGATCGTTCGATCCCCGTCGACCGCATCGCGTCGCCGAGGCGTTCCAGGCCGCCGAGACCGATGCGCACGTCGTACATCCCGCGATCGTGACGAACCGGCAGGGCGATCTCGCCGATCAGCCCGACGACTGCGTCAACAACCTCCGCGGGCGGGCGGCCGGTCGTGTCGATGTGGTGCGGCATCGCCGCGTACGTCTCCGCCCGCTCCGCCAGCAGCCGCTCGATCGACCGCTGCCGATCCTCGGCGCCTCCGCGCAGCAGCGGCCGATCGTCGGCGCCGTCGAGGCGTCGCAGAATCTCGCCGGCGGCACACGTCAGGCAGACGATCGTTCCCGTCGCCTCGAGTGCTGCTCGATTCACCGGATCAATGAGCGCCCCGCCGCCGGTGCCGATCACTGCCCCGTCCCGTCCGGCCACGTCGCGGCAGGCGGCGGCTTCGAGTGCGCGGAATCCCGCCTCGCCCTGCTCCGCGAAGATCTCCGGGATCGTTTGGCCGGCGAGCGCCTTGATCTCGTCGTCGACATCGACAAACGGCAAGCCGAGCCGATCGGCCAGCAGCCGCCCGGCCGTCGTCTTCCCGGTCCCCATGAACCCGGTCAGGACAACGTTCCTAGCAGTCATCGCGCTCCCATGCCGCCCGATGAGCGGCCATCTCCGCCACGGAGTCGCCGCCAAGCTTCTCGCACAGTGCCACTGCGAGCGCCCAGGCGACCATCGCTTCGCCGACGATCGATGCGGCCGGAACGGCGCAGACGTCGGAGCGCTGGTACGCCGTCTCCGCCGGCTCGCCTCCCCGCAGATCGACCGAAGGCTGCGGAGCGACCGTCGTGGGGATCGGCTTCATCGCCGCGTGAACGAAGACCGGTTCGCCGTTCGACATCCCCCCCTCGATTCCGCCGGCGCGGTTCGAAGGGCGGACCGGTCGGCCGGATCCGCTCGGGACGAACGGGTCGTGGACCTCCGTTCCGCGGCAAGCCGCGTTCGCGAACGCCGGGCCGATCTCGATCCCCTTGATCGCCGGGATGGAGGCGACGGCCGCAGCGAGCCGCGCGTCGAGCCTTCGGTCCCACTGGGCGTGCGATCCGAGACCGATCGGCACGCCGTCCGCGATCACCACGAAGACCCCGCCGAGCGAGTCACCAGATTCCCGTGCCGCATCGATCGCTTCGATCATCCGGCGTCCCGCCTCGTCGTCCGGACAGCGAACGGCGTTTCCCTCCGCGCATCGGTGCAGCGTCTCCCCCGGCACGTCCGGGATCGTCGCCGCGACGCCGCCGATCGCCTCGACGTAGCTCGAGATCCTCCCGCCAAACTGGCCGAGCAGCCCCTTCGCGATCGCACCGACCGCCACCCGCGCCGCCGTCTCGCGGGCGCTCGCCCGTTCGAGGATCGGGCGGGCATCGTCGAGCCCGTACTTCACCATCCCGGCGTAGTCGGCGTGGCCGGGCCGCGGCACGGTCAGCGAATCAAGATCCCCCGCCGCCCACCGCTCCTTCCAGTTCTCCCAATCGCGGTTGTCGATCCGCAGCACGACCGGCGCACCGATCGTGTGTCCGTCGATCACTCCGCCGACGATCTCGACGCGGTCGGCTTCGATCGCCATCCGGCCGCCGCGGCCGTACCCTGACTGCCGTCTCGCCAGATCGCGATCGATCGCCTCCACGTCGATCGGCAGCCCGGCCGGCAGTCCGTCGACAATCGCCGTCAGACATCGTCCGTGCGACTCCCCTCCGGTGATGAATCGCAGCGTCATCTCTCAGCCCTCCCGAGCGCCTCCTCGCAGGCGCACTTCATCACGTCGACCGGCGCATTGCGCCCGGTCCACAGTTCGAACGACCGCGCCCCCTGGGCGACGAGCATGCCGAGGCCGCCGAGGCATAGCGCCCCGGACGCCGACGCCTGCCTTAGCAGCTTCGTCCGCCGCGGCGTGTACACCAAGTCGTAGGCCACCGTCTCCCGGGGGTACGGCACACCGTCCGGCCAGATCGAACGCTCCGCGTTCGCCCCCATCCCGACCGGCGTCGCGTGGATCAGCAGCGCGCCGCGCCCCGCCACCTCGACGAGAGCCTCGTCCGTCAGTTGCCCGGCGAGCAGGCGCCCATCGTCGAAATCGCGTACGAGCCGCTCCGCTCGGTCGACCGACCGTGCGAGCACCGTGACTCGATTGGCTCCGGCGCGAAGCAGGCCATGCACCGTTGCACGCGCGACCCCGCCGGCGCCGACGACCACCGCCGCCTCGCCCGCGGGGTCGAACCCAGCGACACTCAGCGCGTCGATCAGGCCCTCGTGATCGGTGTTGTGGCCGACGAGCACCGGTTCGCCGTCCTCGTCCTCGACGCACACGGTGTTCACCGCCCCGAGGGCGCACGCGTCGTCGCTCGATCGGTCCAGCGCCTTCAAGACGTCCATCTTGTGCGGCACGGTGACGTTGGCACCCCGGAAGCCGAGCGCTGCGAGGCCGCGGACCGCTTCGGCCACCGTGCCCGGTACGACCGGCAGCGCAACGTACCGCCAATTCATCCCAAGCGCATCGAACGCGGCGTTGTGCATCGCCGGCGAGAGGCTGTGGCCGACCGGCCAGCCGATCAGTCCGACGAGCTGCGTCCGTCCGTCGATCATCCCGCCCCCCCGGCCTGGTCGATCTGCTCGAAGAAGCCGGGATACGAGTCCTCGACCCGCTCGGCTCCGTCGATTGACACCGGCGTCTCGGCGATCCAGCCGACGATCGTCAGCGCCATGACCAGCCGATGATCGTCGCGCGCGTCGACCGCGGCGCCCCGAAGCGCCGTCGGTCCCTCGACGACGAACCCGTCCGTCCGATCGTCGATCCGCGCCCCGAGCCGCCGCAACGACTCGACCGTCGACGCGATCCGATCCGACTCCTTCACCCGCAGCTCCCCGGCGTCCCGGACCACGGTCTCGCCGCTCGCCTGCGTCGCAGCCACCGCGAGGATCGGGAACTCGTCGATCATCCGCACGACAGTCTCTCCCTCGATCGTGACGCCGCACAGGTCGCGTGCTTCGACGGTGAGGTCGGCGACCGGCTCGCCGGCGACGGTTCGCTCCGCCTCGACCTCGATCGACGCGCCCATCGCACGCAGGACGTCGATCAGCCCGGTGCGCGTCGGATTGGCACCGACGCCGGCGATCGTCAGCCGAGAGCCTGGCACGATCGCGCCGGCGACGAGCCAGAATGCCGCCGAGCTCGGGTCGCCCGGAACGGACAGATCGACGGCCTCCAGCCGGCTCGCCGGCTCGAGGCGGATCGTCCGTCCGTCGACCCGCACGTCGGCGCCCATCGCGGCGAGCATCCGCTCGGTGTGGTCCCGCGACGGCCCCGGCTCGTGGACCTCGGTCGAGCCCTCCGCCGTCAACCCCGCTAGCAACAGCGCGCTCTTCACCTGCGCGCTCGCCACCGCCGGCCGATGGGAGACCCCGCGCAGCCTCTTGCCATGGATCAGCAGCGGCGCGTGTCCGTCTTCCGACTCGATCCGTGCCCCCATCTCACGCAGCGGATCGACGATGCGGCTCATCGGCCGGCGAAGGAGCTGCCGATCTCCGGTGAGCAGGGACGGGAACGGCCGGCCGGCGAGCAGGCCGGCGAGCAAACGCATCGTCGTGCCCGAGCGCACGCAGTCGAGCGGAGACACGGGCCGCCGCAGGCCGCGTGTGCCGGCCCCGTGAACGACCACCACGCCGCCGTCCCGATCGCCGATCTCGACTCCCAGCGCTTCGAGGCAGCCGCGGGTCGCGCGCACGTCGTGCGAGTTCAGCAGACCGTCGATCCGGCTCTCCCCGTCCGCAATCGCCGGCAGCAGCAGTGCCCGATGCGAGATCGACTTGTCGCCGGGGACCCGAATCGTCCCTCGTAGCGGTCGCCGGAGCGGTTCGATCGATCGCTTCATCGGAACATTCTCCTTCGCTCCTCGCGGCAGCCGCTCAAGACCTCGGACAGCTCGTCCTCCGCGCCAGACTCGATCAGCTCGACGAGCCGGTCGAACTGCTCGCGGAACGTCGCCGCCGAACGAAGGACGGCAGCCCGGTTCGTCGTCAAGATATCGAGCATCATTTGCACGTCGCTTCCCGCCACGCGGCTTGTGTCGCGATAGCCACCGGCGACGATCGTCCACGCCGCAGGGTCGGCCGACGTCGTCGCATCCGCCGTCTGAACCAGCGCACAGGCGAGGAGATACGGCAGATGGCTGAGCGTCGCGACGAGCCGATCCTGCCGTGCGCCGTCGAGCACCAGCGATTCGGCTCCGATCGCGTCGACCAGTTCACGGCCGAGCGAGAGTGCCTCGTCGGACGTCCGCCCGAGCGGGCAGAGAATAAACGTGCAACTCTCGTACAACGCCGGATCGGCAACGTCCACGCCGCTCGTCTCCTTGCCGCACATCGGGTGCGCGCCGAGTGGTTCGACTCCTGCCGGAAGCTCCTCCATCGCAGCAAGGATTCCCCCCTTGGTGCTCCCGAGGTCCATGACCAGGCAACCGGGAGGGAGTCTCGGCCCGATCGCGCGAAGCTGCTCGACGATCGTCCGGACCGGCGTCGCGAAGACGACAACGTCGGCGCCGCGGAAGGCCACCTCCGCGTCGGTCGTTCCCTCGTCGATCAGGTCCCGGCGACGTGCGCATTCCACCGTCGCAGACCGCCTCGCCAGCCCAACCACGGCGCGGCATCGGCCGCGCAGCGCCCCGGCGAGGGACCCGCCCATCAGCCCGAGGCCGATGACGACCACACGGCAGTCGGCGAGACGTCTCACGTCGACCTCCCGACGGCCGCCGCGATCGCGTTCACCGACTCGCGCAGCTGCACGAACCGTTTCGGCAGAAGAGACTGCGCGCCATCCGAGACAGCGTCCTCCGGATGATTGTGCACTTCGACGATCAGCCCGTCGGCGCCGGCTGCAATGGCGGCCCGCGACACCGGTTCGACCAGCTCCCACTTCCCGGTGCCGTGGCTCGGGTCGACGATCACGGGCAGATGGGTCAGCGACTTCAACAGCGGCACGGCGTTGATGTCGAGTGTGTTGCGGGTGTACGGCTCGAATGTTCGGATGCCACGCTCGCACAGGATGATCCGGTCGTTGCCGTGGCTGAGGATGTACTCAGCGGCCATCAGCAGCTCTTCCACCGTCGACATCATCCCCCGCTTCAGCAGCACCGGGCCGTGCGCCTGCCCGACGGCGTGCAGCAGCGCGAAGTTCTGCATGTTCCGGGCCCCGATCTGCAGCACGTCGGCGTAGCGGGTGACCAGCGGAACCAACTCCGGCTGGACCACCTCGGTGACGATCGGAAGGCCGGTCTCCTCCCGCACGCGGGCGAGGATCTTCAGTCCTTCCTCGCCCATTCCTTGGAACGAGTACGGCGAGGTCCGCGGTTTGTACGCGCCACCCCGAAGCATCTGCGCGCCGGCCTCCTTGACTGCGCGACCGATCTCCGACATCTGCTCCTGGCTCTCCACCGCGCACGGACCGGCGATCAGGGTGATCTCTGCGCCTCCGACGGTCACGTCACCGACCACGACGTGCGTGTCCTGCGGATGGAAGTCCCGGCTGGCGCGCTTGAACGGACGTGTCACGGGCATCGTCTTCTCCACGCCCGCCATCTGCTCCAGGTGCTCCGTCTCGAACGGCCGCCCGTTGCCGATGATCCCCACCAGCGTTCGCTGCTCGCCACGTGAGATGTGCGCCTGGCACCCCATCTGCTCGATGCGGGCGACGACGTTGGTCAGCTGCGCCGGTGTCGCATCGCGTTTCATGATCACGATCACAATCGAACCTCCCCGCTCGCGTCGTCGATCGGCGTAGTCGCTGCCGGGTACGAGCCGAGCATCTTGACGAACGACGACCGTCGCAGCAGCCCCATCAGCGCGGCCTCGCACTCCGGATCCTGACAATGCCCCTCGAAATCGAGGTAGAAGATGTACTGCCACGGACGGCTGGCTCGCGGGCGCGACTCGATCTTGCACAGGGAGACGCGGCGCGAGGCGAACTCGCCGAGGCACTCGTGCAGCGCTCCTGGCCGGTGCGGCGTCGTGAACACGATCGATGTCTTGCTTCGCTGAGCCCGCGGCGCGTCATCAAGTGACAGCACGAAGAAGCGCGTGTAGTTGGAGAGCGAGTCCTCGATCGTCCGTTCGAGAACGTCGAGCCCGGTCAGATCGGCCGCCCCTTGGCCGGCGATCACCGCGACGTTCGACGCCGGGCTCTCGCGCAGCTCGTGAGCCGCGCCAGCCGTGTCCTCGGTCGCCTCACCGACGAAGCCGTGCCGCGCCAAGTAGCGGGAGCATTGGGCGAGTGCCTGTGGATGCGACCGGACGACCTCGATGTCATCCAGCGACGTCCCGGACGCCGCCAACAGCAGGTGGCGCACCCGCAGGATCACCTCGGCGGAGATCCGCAGATCGTGCTCCATCAGCAGCTCGTACGACCAGTTGACCGATCCGGCAATCGAGTTCTCGACCGGGAGCATCCCGTGTTCGCAGTCCCCCCGCTCGACGGCGGTGAACACCTCGGCAAACGACTCGCACGGCACCGCCTCGGCCTCCTGTCCGAAGTACTGGCGAATCGCCTCCTCGCTGTACGCTCCGGCGATCCCTTGGTACGCCACGCGTGTCATGCCGCCACCTCCTTCGTCAGATCCGGGCGCAGGGCCTTCGCGGCGCCGAGATAGACGTGCCGAACCTCGTCCGGCGACCGATCTCCGTTGACGTGCATCAGCACACGGACGCACCGTGCCAGAGCGCCCTGCGTCTCCATCTCCTGCACGCAGAGGAGCGGCGTGTGCATCCACCCCAGATCGCGGGCCGCCTGGGCCGGCGCAGCCGCGTCCAGATCCTTCGTCGCGGAGAAGGTCACGCTGACGATGTCCGTCGGCCCGACCCCGTTCTCCGCGGCCATTCGCTCGAGCAGCCCGCGCGTCGCATCGACGATCTCCTCAGCACCATTCCGCGGCACGTCGACGGCTCCGCGAATCCCGAAACACCTCATGACAACTCCCTGCCCCTTCGCTTCGGCCGCCGCGTCGGCGGCCCTCGCAGCCAAAAGAAAAAGACCGCAGGCGATTGCCTGCAGTCCTTCTTGACTTCCCTCCTCGATCTACGAACCGCTAGATCGGATCAGGGAAGTCAGCACCAAAAATAGTAGAAAAATGCAGCCAGGGTTCGGCTCGGAAGCTGCCTCGCGTCTCGATCCGTTTCCCTGTGCATGTTGGAATGGATCATAGGGTGGCCCGCTGCGACTGTCAAGAGATCCACATCACACCGGAGCCGGAGGCCGCTACGGGCCGCGGGTTCCGGCTCGGCCCGTCACTCCAGGCCGAGCCACGCCCGCCAATGACCCGCCATCCGACGAGAAGCCGAGCACCGTGATGTATGCACCACACGACTCCATCGCACCGTCGAGTGACGGATTCCAGTCGAAGGGCATCTTCCGGTCTCCGCCGACCACAACCGGAGTACCTCGTCTCGAGAGCCGGTGGCAAGCAGGCGTTCATCATCGGAGAAGGCAGCGATCTCGACCGAGTACATGTCGTGCTCGAACGCATCGACCTGCTGGCCCGTGGCCAACAGGTGTCGCCGGAGCGTGAGCGCGGTGTGCGTCCGCGTCGTCGTCACGAGCGTTTCCTCGTCGTGCGACAGCACGGCGGTGCCGACGTCGATCGTCCGGAGCCGCTCGCCGTCCCCGGCCTGGTAGACACCTATGGCATCCTCGGTCTTGGCGAGAAGGAGTCCTCCTTCCCGGTCGAACAGGAGGACCCCCGGCTCCGTGTGATCGATCTCGATCGTCCAGCGCAGGTCTCCGGTCCGCGCATCGTGCTCCAACGGAGAACACACCGGCATTGGGCTGAAGGGAAGCCGGCGTTCCGGAGGATCGGGCAAGGGCGCGCGCCTTGCCCCGGTTGACCTCCCAGCCAGCGTGTCGGATAGTCGATCCGTGAACCCGCAGAAGCTTGTCATCCTACCGAGCGTGCTCGACGTCCTGAAGCCGGCGGTCGGCCCGAGTTCGTCCCATACACTCGGACCGATGCGGGCGGGGCTGCGGTTCCGCGCCGACCTGGCGCGCCGGTCCGACCCGCAGCCCGGGGAACGCGTCGAAGTGACGCTGTACGGGAGCCTCGCCCACACCGGAAGAGGGCATCTCACCGACCTCGCCGTCGTGGCCGGGCTCGCCGGGTACGGTCCGAAGGCGATCGCCGACCGGTCGCTGCGGTCGATCTACGACGAGGCCGCAGCGACCGGCGTCCTCCTCCTGCCCGACTACGGCGTCGTCTTTCGCGCTGAGACCGACATCCGGTTCGACACCGAGACGCCGCCTGGCCCGCACCCGAACACGCTGCGCTTCGCGCTACTCGATCACGGCGGCCGCGTCCTGATGTCGTCCGTCATCTGTTCGATCGGCGGCGGGGCAATCGCCGACAGGGCTGCGCTCGACACGCCGGCCGGCGCTCGGACAACCGATCCGGTCTCCGCTCGCAGCCTTGTTGCCGCGTGCGAGCAGCGCGGCGAGTCGCTCGCCGACTACGCTCTGGGGATGGAGGAGGCCGCCCACGGACATCCTCGCCATCGCGTCCTCGACCAGCTGAGGGAAGTCTGGCGGCTCATGACTCGGTCGATCGATCGCGGGCTGCGGGCCTCCGGCGTCCTGCCCGGTCCGCTTGGCGTCGAGCGCCGAGCCGCGGCGATGCTCGCGCGGTTCGACGACATGAGCGGTACGCCGGGCGTCGTCTCCGATGCAAGCACCCGCGCCTCCATCTACGCGATCGCAGTCGCCGAGGAGAACGCCGACGGGGGAACGGTCGTCACCGCGCCGACCTGCGGATCGGCCGGGGTGATTCCCGCGTGTCTCCGCGTCACGCAGGAAGCGCTCGACCTGTCGGACGATCGGATCCTCGACGCACTCCTCGTCGCCGGGGTCATCGGAGGGCTTGCCGTCGCCAAGGCGTCGATCGCCGGGGCGCTCGTCGGCTGTCAGGGGGAGATCGGCGTCGCCAGCGCGATGGCCGCCGCTGCCGTCTGCCACCTCCTCGGCGGTTCAGTGACCGATCAGGTCGATCGCGCCGCCGAGACGGCGCTCGAGCACTTCCTCGGCCTGACCTGCGATCCGGTGGCCGGCCTCGTGCAGATCCCGTGCATCGAGCGCAATGCCGTCGGCGCAGCATCGGCGCTCCACGCGGCGAACCTGGCGATGATCTCCGGCGGTCGAGATCGGGTCTCGTTCGACGCGACGCTCGAGGTCATGCACCAGACCGGACTCGACCTGCGCAGCCGCTACAAGGAGACGTCGCTCGGCGGCCTCGCCGCGATCGTCGACCTCGATCGGGACGGGGTCCCGGACCTCCCGACGCGAAACTGAGCAGCGGATCACCCAATCCGAAGGGATCGATCTACGCCGCGAATGGCCGGTCGATCGACGGGCTCGGTTCGGTGAAGTAGCGCGGACCGTCCTCGGTCATGAAGACGCAGTCCTCCAGCCGCACGCCGAACTCCCCGTAGATCGCGATCATCGGCTCATTGGAGAAGCACATTCCCGGCGCGAGCGGCGTCGTGTTCCCTTGAACGACGTAGTAGTGCTCGTGGACGTCGAGGCCGATCCCGTGTCCTGTCCGATGCGGCAGTCCGGGGACCCGGTAGCCGGGGCCGAAGCCGGCGTCGACGATCACCTTCCGCGCCGCCGCGTCGACCGCCTCCATCGGAGCGCCCACTCGTGCCGCGGCGAATGCGGCCGCCTGCGCCTTCTGCTCGAGGTCCCAGACCGCATGCTGACGGTCCGTCGGCTGTCCGAACACGATCGTCCGGCTGATGTCCGAGTGATACCCCTCGACCGTGCAGCCGCCGTCCATCAGCACGACGTCGCCGTCCTTGAGGTAGGTCATCTCGCGGCTTCCGTGCGGGAAGGCCGTCGACAGGCCGAACTGCGCCGAAATGTGTCCTTCCGTCCCGAGGGCGCGGTGGGCGGCAACCGAAAGCTCGGCGAACTCGGCCTGCGACATCCCCTCGTGCAGCGCGGCGACGCACACCTTGTACGCCTCGATCGTGATGTCCATTGCTCTCTGGATCAGCGCGATCTCCGCTTGCGACTTGACCCCACGGCACGGAACCGTCACCGGCTCCGCGCTGACGATCTCCAACCCGGGAAGCGCCTGGCGGATGCCGTCGAACAGGAAGAAGCGCACGGACTCCTCGAAGCCGATCCGCTCCGTCGCGCCGCGATCGCGCAGGATGTCGGCGACCCGGTCGAACGGGCTCTCGTGCTCCTCCCACACACGCACGTCGTCGCCGAACAGCAGCATCTCGCGGAAGCGCGCCTCCTCGAACGCCGGACAGACGTACGCGATCTCGCCGCGCGCCGGGAGGACGGCGGCCGCCATCCGCTCGCTACGGCCCCAGCGAACGCCGGTGAAGTAGTCGAGCGTCGATCCAGCTTCGAGATAGACCGCGTCGAGCCGGTTCTCCGTCATCAGTCGCCGGGCTTTCTCGATCCTTCGTTCGCGCTCCGCGATCGTGATCGGCTCGATCCCATCGAGCATCGGCTTCAAGCGGTCCAATCCTGCGGCTTCCATCGGCATTGCCCCCTTCGGTGCGGTGTCTGGGAGGTCAGAGGATACCCGCATCCAACCGCCGGGACGGAGAACTGGGGGAGACGCCTAGCACGCCACGTAGACGTAGATGTCGACGATCAGCCCGGTTGGATCCCGCAGCACGGCGATGCCGCTCTGGTCGTGCCAGACCGGCCCATCGGCGTTCCAGTACAGAATGTCGGCGGTATCGACGCCCGCCCCACTGTGAACGAACACGATGGCCCCGACGGAAAGGATTGTCCCATCGGGGAATTGGAACACCTCGCCTCGCTCGTTCGACACCGTCCATCCGCCGAGATCGACCGGAGCGGTCCCGGTGTTCTCCAGCGTGAAGTACTCGTCGTTCAGATTCGCCGCGTCGTCGCCGTCGGCGTCGTAGTGAAACGGCCAGATGAACTCGACCCGCGCCGTGTCCGGCGGTGGCTCCGGGGGGTGGACGGTGACGGCTCGCGACACGCTCGCTTCATTCCCGTCGTGGTCGGTCACCGTGAGGCGAACCGTGAACGCCGTCTCCGACTCGACGGCGTACGTGTGCGCTGGGGAGCGCCCGATCCCCGCGGATCCGTCGCCGAACGTCCAGTCGTACCGAACGATCGCGCCGTCCGCGTCGAACGAGGCCGACGCATCGAACGTGACCACCAGCGGACTGGCTCCCGACTCGGGCGTCAGCGTGAACAGGGCCACAGGGAGGCCGTCCGGCCCGAAGCAGCCGGAGACGAAGACAAGCAAGACAAGGCCCGAGCAAAGCACGCGGCCACGAGCCAGCGGACGTCGGATCATGGGCAAAGAATACCCCGACATCCACAAATAGCCCACCCGTCGACACGGCCACGGGCCGGGGCCGGCGGCTTGGCGCTTGCCAAGTCCGCCGGTCTTCGCCACCATCCGGCCGGGTGATGGCTCATGATCTTCGATTCGATCCTCGACTTGGTCGGCGACACGCCGTTGGTCCGGCTCGACCGCTTCGGGCGCGACTGCCCGGCGCACCTCGTCGCCAAGCTGGAGATGTTCAACCCGATCAGCGTGAAGGACCGGCCGGTCCTCGCAATGATCGAGGATGGCGAACGGCGCGGCCTGATCGATCGCGACACGGCGATCATCGAAGCGACCAGCGGGAACACCGGCATGGCGCTGGCAACCATCTGCGCCCTGAAAGGCTATCGCCTGATCATCTGCATGAGCGAAGCGATGAGCGAGGAGCGCAAGCGGGTTCTGCGCGCGTTCGGTGCCGAGCTCGTCTTGACCCCGCCACAGGAGCACACCCTGGCCGCGAAGCGCCAAGCAATTCGGCTGGCAGACGAGATCGACAACGCCTTCTACGTGAATCAGCACGCCAATCCAGCCAACGTCGACGCGCACGTCCGTACGACGGCGGAGGAGATCTGGCGAGACACCGAAGGGCAAGTCGATGTCGTCATCGCCGCGCTCGGCACGACGGGCACGGCCAGCGGTATCTCCCGAGCGCTGAAGCCGCGTCGTCCGCAGCTTCAGGTGATCGGCGTCGAACCGTCCACGGCGCCGATGCTCTCTCAGGGAGACTGGCTCCCCCACAAGCTCCCCGGAACCAGTCCTGGCTTCGTGCCCGAGCTCTACGATCCGTCTCTACTTGACGAGATCGTCCCGATCGATCCGGAGGAGGAGGCGTATCCGGCCTGTCGCAGACTCGCCCGCGAGGAAGGGCAGCTCGTCGGCATCTCGTCCGGCGCGACGGCCGCGGCGGCGCTTCACGTCGGGAATCGTCCAGAGAACCGGGGCAAGCTGATCGTCGCGATCTTCGCGGACTCCGGGCAACGGTATCTCACTGTCGAAGGGCTGTTCGTCTAGGGCGCCGGTCCCGGGGAGACGTCCGCGGTTCACGGGCCGCTCGTGTCAATGACAAGACTGCAGCACGTCACGGCACCCTCGGCCTTCGCCAGTTCGCTGACGTCCACCGCGCGGACCTCGACTCCACGCGTCTCGATGCGCGCGCGTGTCCTCGGAAACGCAGTCGGATAGACGACCTGCGTGCCGACCCGAAGGCCGTTGGCGGCGTACGGCTCGCTCGGATCGACCTCGATCCGCTCGAACGCGTCGAAGACGGCGGAATCGACCCAGGACGGCTGGATCAGCAGCATGTTGTCCGCGATCTGCGTGACCGCCGACTTCAGGTGCAGGCAGCCGTCCACCGGGATCCCGAGGACCGTGTACCCGATCGGCGCGAGCAGCTCCCTCACCTGCTCGATCCCCGCCGCGTTCGAACGCGCCGTCCGCCCGACGAACAGGGTGCGTCCGATCGTCAGGACATCCCCGCCGTCCAGGGTGCCCGGCGCCTGGATCGTGAGGATCCGCCGATACGACCTGAGCGCATCGGAGACGGCGCCCGTCTCCGCGCGGCGCGACGGCGCTCCCGGACGCGTGACGATCGCGAGTTCCGGGAGCACGACGGCCGTGTCCTCGATGAACACCGCATCCGGGCAGTCCGGCTCAGAGGGCACCCGCTCGACCCGGCAGCCGAGCTCGCGAAGCGCGTCCTCGTATGCCGCGTGCTGCTCGCGCGCCAGGCAGACATCGATCAGCGCACGGTCGATGTGCGTCAACTCGCAGCGCCCGATGGCGTCGCCCACCTCACGCGTCAGCGCGATCACGGCCACGGTGCCTCCTTCTAGTGGTCAGTCCGCCAACAGGATGCCCGGACCGTGGCGAAGGGACAACCTGCTCTTCAATCCCGCCGTTCCGGCGGCGATCGATATCCTATACTCGTCTGCGGAGGGGAGCCGAGGCATGCCAAAACGAACCGTACGCACGATCTACGTGATCGGTCTGCTGGCGATCCTACTGCTCGTTGGCGGATGCCTCCACGACGGCGGACCGGCCGAGTTCCATGTCCGGATCGAGCCGGCCCGAGGGCACGTGCCGTTCGAGGCGCAGATCGTGTGCACACCGCTCGGGGGCACGTACACCTACGAGCTTCCCGATGGATCCGCGGTGACCGAGTCGAGCCACGAGCTCGCCGTCGTCATCGATTCGCTCTCCTGGCATGTCTCCGTCACGTGGACCGACGGGCAGAATGTGCGCACCGATACCGCCACGGCGACCGGGTCAAATGCCGCGCCGCGCATTCGCCGCCCGGTCATCGGCGGGAACCCGGAGACGTGGTCCCTCGAGCCGCGCGAGCGAACGTTGATCGACTTCTCGCATCGCGAGGCGTCCCTGTCCGGTCCGGAGACCGGCGTCGTCTACGACGGCGAGTGGCACGTCATCGAGATCCGGCTCGAGTGTCCGCTGAAGACGGTCTGTCAGCACGTCGTCGCCGATTCGACCTTCTACCCGCCGTACGAGACCGGCACGGTGCACGCGCTGTTCAACGGCCACGTCTACGAGAACGCCTGCATCGTCTACCCGACGTACACCGGCGAGACCGCACCGAACGGCCTGCCGTACGCGCCGGCCGCCGAGTCGGGCTACACCTACGACTCGTATCGGGTCCGAGCCCTCTACTACGCCGTGACCTTCCCAGGG